>NZ_KB899695.1 GCF_000378445.1 Deinococcus aquatilis DSM 23025
CATCAGCACCACCACCCGCCGCACCCCCGCCACCAGATCCATCGCCCCACCCATGCCCTTGACCATCTTGCCCGGAATCATCCAGTTCGCCAGATCCCCCGACGCACTCACCTGCATCGCCCCCAGAATCGCCAGATCGATGTGTCCCCCCCGGATCATGGCAAAACTGTCCGCACTCGAAAAAAAGCTGGCCCCCGGTAAGGCCGTCACCGTCTGCTTGCCCGCGTTGATCAGGTCCGCATCCACTTCAGCTTCGGTGGGAAACGGCCCGATGCCCAGCAGTCCGTTTTCGGACTGCAACATCACCTCGATTCCCACCGGAAGATGATTGGCGACCAGGGTCGGCAGGCCGATCCCCAGGTTCACGTAAAAGCCGTCCTGCACTTCCTGCGCCGCCCGCGCCGCCATCTGCTCTCTCGTCCAGGCCATCAGAGCCTCACCGTCCTCTGCTCGATACGTTTTTCTGGGGCCGCATTGACCAGGAGCCGCTGCACATAGATCCCCGGCGTATGAATCTGATCGGGGTCCAACTCGCCCACCGCCACCACTTCCTCCACCTCGGCCACCGTCACCCGCCCACAGCTTGCCACCACCGGATTAAAGTTGCGTGCCGTCTTGCGGAACACCAGGTTGCCGCTCGTATCGGCCTTCCAGGCCTTCACGAGCGCCACGTCGGCCACGATGCCGCGTTCGAGCAGATAGGTCTGCCCGTCAAAGTCTTTGTGTTCCTTGCCCTGGGCCACCAACGTGCCGACGCCGGTTTTGGTATAGAAGCCCGGAATGCCCGCACCACCGGCCCGCATCCGCTCGGCCAGGGTGCCCTGCGGGGTGAATTCCAGTTCCAGTTCGCCCGCCAGATATTGGCGCTCGAATTCCTTGTTCTCGCCCACGTAACTGGAGATCATCTTGCGAATCTGACGGGTGGCGAGCAGCAAGCCCAGCCCAAAACCGTCCACGCCCGCGTTGTTACTCACGGCAGTCAGGTCGCGGACCCCGCTGTCGCGCAGTGCGGCGATCAAGGCTTCGGGAATCCCGCACAGCCCGAAGCCCCCCACCGCCACCGTCTGACCATCGGCCACCACCCCCGCCAGCGCTGCCTCCGCACTCGGATACACTTTGTTCATAGGCTGGCAGCATAGCGAATTTGAGTGGGTAACCAAACGGGCGTTAGGTAAGCAACAGCCAGTTGCCCGGAAGGGAAAAATTCCCCACACTCAAGACAGGGAGCAGACCTCACCCGTCCTATACTCGCGTCACATGACCCTCTCTTCACTTCCCGCGCCTGCCGCGCCCACTGTGTCGCCGTGGACGCTCTCGGCGTTCTGGTTTGGCACGGCGTTTCACTGGCTCCTGCTGCTGATCATCCTTATTCCGGCCAACGTGGTGGGCTTCGTAGGCGAGACCAACAAGGGCACGTATCTGGGCATTCTGACGGCGGTGGGCGCGATTATGGCGCTGGTGCTGCCGCCGCTGGTGGGCGCACACTCCGACCGCACGGGCAAGCGGTTGCCCTATATCCGGCTGGGCCTCACGGTGAATCTGGTGGGTCTGGGTGTGATGGCTCTCGCCGCCTCACTGATGACAGGCATGAGCGGATTTCTGGTGTATGTGCTGGGCTTTCTGCTGGTGCAGTTTGGCAACAACTACGCCACGGCGCCGTACAGCGCACTGATTCCCCAACTTGTGCCGCCCGCTCTGCGTGGGCGTTACAGCGGCGTCATGGGCATGCTTCAGGCGGTGGGCCAACTGCTGGGCGCGGTGGTGGCCTTTGCAGTCGGCACGCTGAATCTGCCCGTTTTCGTGTCATTTGCTGTCATTGCCGTGGTGCTGCTGGTTCCGGCCCTGATCACCATGCGCGGCGTGCCCGAAACAGATACGCCCGCGCCCGAACTCTCGGCTGGCCCCACGCTGTCCTGGCGACAACTCTTCGCCTATCAGCCGTTTCTGTGGGTATTTATTACGCGGGTGCTGTTTGCGCTGGGCCAGTACAGCGTGCAGCCCTTCTTGCAGTACTACAGCGTAGATGTTCTGAATCAGAAGGACGGGGTGACGGCCAGTTCACTGTTGGCCGCCTGCATCATCGTCGCCTCTATCCTGAGTGCCTTTCTGGGCGGGCGAATCAGTGACCGGGTGGGCCGAAAACCCGTCATCTACGTTGCAGGAACCACGATGGCGATTGCCGCCATTCTGTTGCTGATCGCACCCGGATTCGGCACTGCCCTGGCATTGGCCGTGGTATTCGGCCTGGGCTTCGGCGCATTTACCAGCGTGGATTGGGCCTTGGGAAGTGACGCCATGCCCAGCGCCAAATCTTATGCCCGCGACATGGGAATCTGGCATGTGGCCTTCGTGGGGCCGCAGTTTGTAGGCGCACCCCAGGGCGCGTTGCTGGACTGGGGAAACCGTCAGAGCGATAACTTCGGCTACACGCTGGTCTTCGGTATCGCCGCCGCTTTCTTCATGCTGGGTGTGTTGCTGGTCCGCAATGTGCCCGATACAGCCCACGCCAAGGCCGCCAAAGCCTGAGAATTACGGAGGCTGAATGCCCCGGCTCACGCAACCTGTCCATTTTCTTGAGACAGCATTGAGAAGGTATTGAGACGGTACGTCAGCCGCCAAAGTACGCCACAAGAACCGTGCCAAGCTCGGCCTTATGAGCAACCAGAACTCCGATCAGAACTCCACCGACACGACGCCTGAACAGAGCATCAAGGCTGTGGCAGCCATCATCAAGGACGTGAAGTTTGCCATGCTGACCACCGTGACCTCGGAGGGCCGCCTGCACTCGCGCCCTATGACCACGCAGGAGCAGGAATTTGACGGCGATATCTGGTTCCTGGGCAATAAGGACGCCGAATCCACCGACGACATGCGCCACCGCCCGGAAGTGAATCTGAGCTTCTCCAACCCCGGAAAAGGCAGCTATGTCAGCCTGACGGGTACGGCAGAACTGGTCGAAGACCGCGCCAAGCTGGACGAACTCTGGAATGACTTTTACAAGACGTACTTCGAGGGCGGCAAGGAAGACCCGAACATCCAGTTGATCAAAGTCCATGCCCACGGCGCGGAATACTGGGAAAGCGACGGCAAGATTCGCAGCTTTATTCAGATGGCGAAGGGCGCGATCACTGGCAAGCAGCAGAACGTAGGCAAAAACGATACGGTCGAGCTGTAAACACTGCTGACCGAGCAGAGCGGGTGGCTGAGGCTGCCCGCTTTTGCTGTATCGCGCTCTTTTTCTCAGCGCTGCCTCCTTTGACCCGCTTTGACTCTGCTGGACTGGCAGCAGGTGATCTGGCGCGGGCAAAGGCTGTCCATTTTCCTCACTGCCCGCCGGACAGCGTATCGGGACAGCTTCTAACCGGGCCGGATATGCTCTGGCCCGTGACTCCACAACACTCCAACGCCAGATTCCAGACCGCCGCTGCGCCTGACCTCTGTCCATGACGGCCCCTGCCGCAGTAGTTCAACGGCGTGCCCTGGTGGGCGTGCTGCTGACGGTCATGATGTGGGGCGCAAACGTGGTGCTGCTGAAGGCCCTGCTGGGCGGCGCCAGTGCCGAAACCATCAATGTCGGGCGATTTCTGATCGCGGGCGGGGTACTGGTGGCCCTGAGCGTGCGTGCGCACGGCTGGCCCCGCTGGGATGTCCGTACCTGGCTGGCCGTGGCGCTGGTGGGTTTCGTCGGCAACAGTTTGTTTCAGGCCTTTTTTCTGACCGCTATCCGGGCCAATCCGGCGGGCGTGGGCGGCCTGGTCACGGGGATCGTGCCTGTGCTGGTGCTGCCGCTGGGCCTGCTGCTGGGCCACAGGGTCAGTGGGCGGCAGGCAGCGGGCGTGGCAGTGGCCTTCACCGGACTCCTGGGGCTGCTGGCCGTGACGTTGCAACCGGGGGCACATGTGACGCTCGGCGGCCTGGGATGGGTGCTGGCCGCAGCGGGCGCGTGGGCCAGCTACACACTCTTCAACCGCCCGCTGACGGCCAAATTGGGGGCGCTGCCGTTCGTGGCCTTCAGTCTGATGCTGGGCTGCCTGCCCTATCTGCTGTGGGCCGTGCCACACCTGCACGACCTGAACCGACTCGCACCGCTGACCGTGCTGGGCATCGTGGTCAGTGCACTGGGGGCCAATGTCCTGGCCTATCTGGCCTGGGCCAACGGAGCCAACATCCTGGGCGCAGCCCGCACAGCCGTCTGGAACAGCCTCGCGCCCGCTGTTGCGCTGCTTCTCAGCGCCGCTGTACTGCACGAACGACTGGCCGGAGCGGTCTGGATCGCGGCGGGTGTCATCCTGCTGGGCGCGGCGCTCGCCAACTGGCCTGAACCAAGAATCAGGGCGCGGGAAACTGTGGTGTCTCCCCCGCCCTGAGCTTCAGGTTGTTCAGGTCATCTGTCCAGTCCAGCAGGACAACTTGCTTAACTCGCCCGAAGGTTCAGGCTGTTGCTGGCGGCGTGAATAGCCCGGCATCTGCTCAACACGCCCACTGTTGACCGCCATAACCCAGCATCTTTGGTCCGTCCTCAGTCCAACTGCATGTCGATGACAGGCGGTTTGTCAGTTTTGGCCTCTGCTTCCGGTACAGGCTGGGGAGGACGCACCCTGGGAGTAAAGGTGTTTTCCTGCGCCATGATTTTGGCCTGCACGATAGGTGTGGCGGGTGTCACCGACTGGCTTCCGGGCACGCTGACCCAACCCGCAGTGCCTGCTGCTGGGGCGGCAGCCTGTGTGGCACGGGGCGCAGTCAACTTGACCGGGGGCAGGGTACTGGTCTGAGCCACCCGAGCTGCGTTCTGGCTGGCGGCGGTCTGGGCGGCACGCCGGGCGGCCAGCATGATGGAATCGACTTCGGCAGCCGTCAAAATCCCTTTGGACTGCAGGGTACCGAGAATAGCCAGCGCGAGTTTTCGGGCGTATTCGCCATCGTTTGGAGGGGGGGAAGCGCCGAGAGTCATACGCCGCTACCTTACTCTATTCATGGCCCAATTGGATGCGGCCCACCCAGGCCAACCCAGCTGCATTTGCATCAGGAAGCACGGTGTTTTCAGCCATACGCGGGAGAATGGACCCGGTGCAAAAGACGACGAGGTTCGCCACCATCCGACCACGTCTCTGGACTGGCTCTGTCATCGCAGGCGCGTCCATCCATGCGGGGCAGCCGAGAAAACACTGCATTGGTGACAGGGTCTTTTCGTTTTCGGGTGGTATTCTGGAGCAGTCTGACATGGTGGCGTGAAACCCTCACCCACACGAAAGCGCACCGACTCGGAACTAGCCAAGTATCAACCCCGGGCGGTGCGGTAGGCGCGAACTGTTGAGGAGGACTGAGGAATGTACCGAGGAAGAGAGGGGCAGTGGGCGTTCCTGCTCCACCGTCTGTCCGGGCTGGCGATTCTGGCTTATCTGTTGCTGCACGTATTTAGCATCGGATCATTCATTTTCGGCGAGCGTTTTTATATGGCCATCCATCACACGTATGACCTGTGGCCGTTCCGTATCGGTCTGGTCTTCATTACGGCAGGTGTCGTCTATCACGCCTTCAATGGTCTGCGGATCATTGTTATGGACTTTACGGGTGCGGGCGTGGCCTACCAGCGGCAGATGTGGTACGCCGTGATGCTCATCAGCGTGCTGAGCGCCGTGTACGCTGCATATCGCCTGTACCCCAGACTGGTCGGAGGCTTTTAATGATTCGTGCTCGCACCTTTACCGATGCGCGGCAGCAGTCGCACTCCAACGCCGAACTGAATTGGTGGATTTTCATGAGAATCAGTGGCCTGATCCTGGTCTTCCTGATCCTCGGCCACATCTACATGACTTTTATTCAGGTCAGTGAGGCCGACGCCACCTTCGATGCAGTGGTCAGCAAGCTCAGCAACCCGGCATGGAAATTCTATGACTGGTTGATCCTGGCCCTGGCACTGATGCACGGAGCCAACGGCGCACGCTACTCGATTGAGGATTACGTGCGCTCACGTCCTAACCGGGCCTGGGTCAAGGGCATCTTCTATACGGTCATCGCCCTGATCTTCGCGTTCGGCACGATTGGCCTGTTCGCTATCTGATCTGCGGTCTGAACGACCTGTTTAAGCTGCAACTCTTCTCATCCGAATAAAGGAAACCAACTATGCATCATCGTTATGACGTTCTGGTGGTGGGAGCAGGCGGCGCGGGGCTGATGGCTGCCCTCTACGCCGCCAAGGGCAATGTCAGCGTGGCCTGTATCTCCAAACTGTACCCGACCCGCTCGCACACGGGCGCGGCTCAGGGCGGGGTCGGCGCGGCGCTAGGCAACGTGCAAGAAGACCACTGGGAATGGCACATGTTCGACACGATCAAGGGGGGCGACTACCTGACCGATCAGGACGCCGCCGAGATTTTCTCCAAAGACGTGATCGAAGCTGTGTACGAGCTGGAACACATGGGCCTGCCCTTCTCGCGCACCGAGGAAGGCAAGATTGCCCAGCGCAAGTTCGGGGGCCATACCCGCGAGTTCGGTAAAGCTGCCGTAGAACGCAGTTGTTACGCCAAAGACCGCACCGGCCACATGATTTTGCAGACCCTGTACCAACAGAATGTAAAAGCCGGAACCACCTTCTACAACGAGTTCCACGTCACCGACCTGATCATCGAAGACGGGCGTTGCCGGGGTGTGGTGGCCTACGACCTGTCTACGGGCGAGATTCACACCTACCATGCCAAAGCCGTGATTCTGGCGGCGGGCGGATACGGGCGTATTTTCAAGATCACGTCCAACGCACTGACCCTCACGGGCGACCTGATGAGCATCTACTACCGCAAGGGCCTGCCCCTAGAGGACATGGAGTTCTATCAGTTCCACCCCACCGGCCTCTCGAAGCTGGGCATTCTGGTCACGGAAGGCATTCGCGGTGAAGGCGGCATTCTGCGAAACAGCACGGGCGAACGCTTTATGGAACGCTACGCGCCGACCATCAAGGACTTGGCCCCCCGCGACATCGTGAGCCGTTCGATCATCACCGAAATCCGCGAGGGCCGGGGCGTGGGCCGTGACGGCGACGCCATCAACCTCGACCTGACCCACCTGCCGCGTGAAACCATCGAGCAGAAGCTGGCCGAAATCACGGACTTGGCCCGCACCTACCTCGGCCTCGACCCGATCAAGGATCTGGTGCCGATTCAACCCACGGCCCACTACGCGATGGGCGGCATTCCCACCGACGTCAACGGCCTGTGCCTCAGCGACGGCCACGGCGGCAGCATCGAGGGTCTGTATGCGGCGGGCGAACAGGCCTGCGTGTCTTTGCACGGGGCAAACCGCCTCGGCACCAACAGCCTCGGAGACCTGATCGTGTTCGGACGCCGCGCCGGGATTTATGCCGCGCAGTACGCCCGTCAGGTGGATTACGCGCCCATGCCCGAAAACCCGGAAGCCGAGAGCAAGGACATGCTGAACCGCATGAAGAATGCCAGCGGCACCGACAACGCCGCCCTGATCCGCAAGGAACTGCAAGAAACCATGATGAACAACGTGGGCATCTTCAGAAACGGCCCGGACATGGAAAAGCAAGTGGACATCGTGAAGGAACTGAAGGCCCGCTACAAGAACGTCAGCGTGTCCGATCCCAGCCAGCGGTACAACAGCGAGCTGATGGAAGCCATGGAACTCGGCTTTATGCTGGACTGCGCCGAGGCCATGACCGCCAGCGCTCTGAACCGCACCGAATCGCGCGGCGCACATGACCGCGAGGATTACGGCGAACGGGACGACGCCAACTGGCTGAAGCACACGATGGCCTACAAAGACCTGAACAACGACAACAACGTGCTGATCGGTTACAAAGACGTGAGCCTGAAAGGGTATACGCGAGCCTTTGAACCCAAGCCCCGAGTGTACTAAAGGGGTGTGGGACGTGGGCAGTAGGTTGTAGGCAAAACTTGAAGCCAGAGACGGTAAGTCCACAACCTACATCCCACACCTCACCTCCCCAAAAGGACTGACATGACCCAAGCACAAATCACTCCCAGCACTCCCGCCACCGCTGCGGCAATGATGACCCTCAAGGTCAAGGTGCTGCGGTTTGACCCCGAAAAAGACAAGAAAGCCCACTGGGAAACCTACGAAGTGGAAGCCAGTGCCGGAGACCGCGTGTTGGACGTGATCAACCACGTCAAATGGTACGTAGACCCCAGCCTGACCTTCCGCCGTTCCTGTGCCCACGGCATCTGCGGCAGCGACGCCATGCTGATTAACGGGCGCAACCGCCTCGCCTGCAAAACCCTGCTGCGCGACGTGGTGAAAAAGAGCGGCGACACGATCACCGTGGAACCCATTCGCGGCCTGAAGGTCGAAAAAGACCTGCTGGTCGATATGGAGCCGTTCTTCGACTCCTACAAGGCGATCATGCCTTATTTCATCAACGAGTCGCCGGAACCCGCCGCCGAGCGGATCCAGTCGCCGGAACTCGCGGAGCGGATGGCCCACTCCAGCAACTGCATCCTGTGCGCGTGCTGCACCACCTCCTGCCCGATCTTCTGGGTCAACGGCTCTTACCTCGGCCCCGCCAGCATCGTGCAGGCGCACCGTTTTATCTTCGATAGCCGCGACGAAGCCACCCAGCAGCGCCTGAATATCATGAACCAGAATACGGGCGTCTGGCGCTGCCGTACGGCCTACAACTGCACCGAAGCCTGCCCCCGCGACATCCCGATCACGCAATTGATCGAGGAAGTCAAGCGGGCCGTGATGTACCAGCAGGCGTAAATCAGTTCAGAAATAGTTCGACAAAAGACTCCATAGAAGGACGCGGAAAGCTTCGGCCTCCCGCGTCTTTCTATTGCTCTTGCAGATAGCGTACCCGTTTGTCCTGCTGCTGGGCATAGGCAATTTCTGCACGGGTGCTTTGGCCCAGATAACCCCCCACGTTGATGACCAACACTTCGTCGGCCAGATCGATCTTGTGACGGTGCAGAACGGCAAGGCGGTCAAATAGTTCTGTCTGCTCCGCTGCGGTCAGATGGGCCACAGCCTCGGCATCAGGAGTGCGGTGGCTGCCAAGGCTGAGAACGATGCGACCCGCCAAGGTTTCGGTCAGGCTTGCTGCGTCGAATTCGGCCAGGAAGCGAGTGCTTCCGCAGAGGCAAACAACGGTTGGGCGCTTTTCCTTTTGCAAAATGTGAGGCCGGGTTCAGAATTGCAGGACGTAGCGCACGCCGCCGCTGTCGGTGCAGTCGCCGTAACCGTGTTCCTGCACATCTACAGTCAGAGTGCAGGTCAGGGTACGGGATGCATTGCCGTCGGTACGGGCGATCAGATTGCCAGTGCGCGAAACGAGGCGCGGGGCTGGAGTGCGGGCACTACCGCCAACGCCCAGGTACGGATCGCGGTTGCCATTGAAGTCCCAGGCATTGCCAAAATTGAAAGACAGGCCGAAGTCCAGCGGGGATGGCGCAGGGCTGGCCGTATCTATGATCACGCTGCGGCCCACATAGGTTCGGTTTCCAATTTGAATGGTCGCGTTATTGTCGAGTCTGGATGTACCCAGGCGCGGTTGCAGCGAACCGCTCACAAAACTGATGGTGCCTTCTTCACCTGTAGTGTTATTCACGATGCGCCCCGTGGGAGGGCCAACCAGGGCAGGCGTGCAGGAGGCGAGAACGGCGGCCAGACCCAGCAGCATCAGAGGGCGTTTCATATGACGCTCAGTTTAAGCCGCCCACCTGACGGAGCGGTGAGGACAGCTGGAAGCAGAGAGGGACTTTGCCCACGCAGTCCTTTTGCAGCCCAATCCCGCTGTCAGCGCAGGCACTCTGCTGGTGCACGCTCTTCTTCAGGAAGCAGGAGACCGGGGGATCGTGGAGAATCCAGCCCTATTCACAGACGGGGTATATTGACCCTTATGCTGTTCCTTTCCGCACTCCTGCTTGTCGTCGCTTTTCTGGTGGGCAGTTTGCCGCTGGGAGACTGGCTGCTCAGGCGCTCTGGCGTGGATTCGCGGATCAACAACGCCCATAACCTGGGCATAGAAAATATGTTGCGGCGCGTGGGGCCAGGACTGGCGGTATCAAGCGCGGCGCTGGATGCTGGCAAGGGCTTTTTTGCCGTGCTGATGGCCTCCAGCCTGGCCCTGCCCGAGGTGATGATCCTGGCGGCACTGGCCGCCTATCTGGGGCACCTGAATCCGCCGCGTGCCCTCTACGGCCCCACCCTGCCGCGTGGCCGGGGGAATCTGGTGTTGCTGGGCATCCTGGCGGGTCTGTCGGCCACCGGAGCCGTACCGCTGTGGGTGGCAGCCCTGCCAGTGCTGATCTATGCCGCTGTCGCTGGATTCTGGGGATACATCGGCGCGGCCACGGTGGCGGGCCTGGGCGTTTTTGCTCTGGCTGTGGCCCTTCTGCCGCTGGGCGTTTCGGCAAAACTGGCCGCGTTGGGGTTGCTGGTGGCCGCCACCTGGCGCTTCAAGGAAAACCTTGGCCGGATGATAGACGGCACTGAACCGCGTGTGGGCGAGGAAGTTCCGATGGCCGGAAAACGCGCCGACGTGGTGGTGGCTGCCTTCATGATCCACCCCATGACCCTGGAGAATTTCTGGCAGTCACGCCGCTTTGCGTGGATGAAGCCCCTCCTGGAGCGCGGCATTATCAGTGAATCCACGGTGCGCCAGTTTGCCGACGAGTTGCGGCCCATGAAAGTAGGCGAACTGCACGGCATCCGCACGGCAGAGGGCAAGGAGATTCGCTGTTATCTGCTCAGCAGCCCCCTGCTGCCCGACCGTTTCCGGGACGCTCCTGAACTCGCCACTCGCCGGGCCATCGAGGGTGCGCGGCTGGCGCACGAGCTGGGGGCCGAAGTTTTCGGGCTGGGAGCCTTCTGGAGTGTGGTGGGCAACAAAGGCGTGGACGTGCAGGCTGCCGTGCCGCAGATCACGATCACCAATGGCGGCGCATATACCAGCGGCACCATCAAGGCGGCCATCCCCGGAATTCTGACCCACTTTGCAGGATCGGGACGCGACCTGAAGGCGGCCACTGCCGCTGTGGTCGGCGCAAACGGCGTGGTGGCCTTCGGTATCGCCCGCACCATCGCGCCGCAGGTCGCCAAAGTGATCATGCTGGGACGCGACCTGGAAAAGCTGGAACGCAGTGCCAACACTCTGCGCCGCGCCAACAAGGACACCGAAATCGTCACGACCACCAGCTACGACACCCTGCGCGAGGCGGACCTGATGTTCACGGCCACCAGCGACCCCAACCCGGTGATTTTTCCTCAGCATGTGAAACCTGGGGCCTGGATTTTTGATGAGGGACGGCCCGCCGACGTGGATATCAGCGTCGAAGCCATTCCCGGCGTACGCGTGATTCCTGGTGGTGTGGTACGGCCCCCCGGCTCCATGACCAGCAACATAGACCTGCAATTTGGAGAAGGCGCGGTGCCTGCCTGTCTGGCCGAAACGCTGATTATCGCGGCCACCGGAGAGCATCACCGCAAGAGCCTGGGCGCACAGACCCTCACCGAGAACATCAATTTCTTCGTAGAACAGGCCGAGGTATTGGGTTTTACAGTGGTGGATTAAACGTGGGACGTGGGCTGTAGATCTAGCGTTTTTCTTCCGCCAGCACGCGTCTGAGCAGGTTGGGCCTGTCGGTGTCGATGCCGTCTATGCCCAGCCGCAGCAACCGCCTCATTTCGGCGGCGTCATTGATGGTCCAGACATGTACGGCCACGCCGCGTGCGTGCATCTGGGCCACAAAACTGGCGGTGACCACCTCTATACCGCCCGCCCGTACCGGAACCTGCGCCACCCGGCCCGGTGCAGAGGCGAGGCCCGCCAGACCCACGCGCCCCAGTCCCACCTTGCTCAGAATGACCAGCGGGCGCAGTTCCTTTTCGGTCATGCTCGTCGCCACTTCGGGGCAGGCGGCGCGGAAATCCTGCATGGCCCGGTCACTGAAACTGGCGACGATCACACGGGACGTGACCTGGCGCTGGCGCAGGGCAGCGCAGAAGGGCACGGCGATGCTGGGGGTGTCCTGCTTGATCTCTATCGTCCAGGGCAGATTCGGATGGGCCGCCAGCGCCTCCTCCAGCGTGGGAATGGTCAGCCCCTGGCCCCGGTAAGGAAAGGTTTTGCCCCCGTCGCGGCTGAAGCGTGCCCCCGCATCCAGCCGCCGCAACTCGGCCAGCGTCAGGTCACGAATGCGTCCCGTGCCGTTGGTCAGGCGGTCAACGGTATCGTCGTGAGACAGGACGAGCTTGCCGTCAGCGGTGGCGTGCATGTCGGTGTCGAGCATCTGCACGCCCAGCGCCGCCGCTTCCCGGAAAGCGAGCAGCGTATTGCTGGGCCACAGCAACTCACCGCCCTGATGGGCCAGATTCCACGCCGGAGACACCATAAAAGGATTGGGGGAAGCGGCGCGGGCGAGGCCGGAGCGCAGAGCCGAGGCTGCGAAAAGTACCAGCAGCACACCCAGGATGACGGCCACCCACGTCCAACCCCGCCGCGCCCGAACCGCTCTTTTGCGGCGGGCTGGCCCATCTGAAAGTCGTTGCATCGGCCTCAGCATAGGACGCGCCAGGTTCCTCCGACTCAAATTGCCCCGGCTGTCCAGACGACCCGCGACTGTATGAACAGGACGTCAGATTTACAGCTTTCGCCTCACGGGCAGCGCAGTAGGGTAAGGCATTCATGCATGCCTCTGTAGTGGGCTGGTCAGCAACATACACAAGAGTTGGATTGTTGGCGCTGGTGGCCCTGGCACTGCTGGGACAGGCCCGTGCTGTCGAACTTCCCCTGTTTCTGGGTGCGCCGCTGCCTGCGTCTCCTTTGAATCTGAGCAACGCGGCCTGCCCGCCGCCCACCGATCCGCTGGAACTGGCCGTGTGGCGCGTGACGACGGCTGGGGGCCACCCCGACCTGTCTTGCGGCAACTCTTTCGTGGAATATCAGCGGGTGCCGCGTAGCCCGGACACTCCGGTAGACGCCTTCGACCAGATTGCAGCACAGATTCGGGAGGCCAGAACCGAGGTCCTGCTGGCAAGCATGGAGTGGCATGCGGGCGAGGGCCGCCCCGGTTGGACACTTGCGCTGGCAGTGCGCGACCTGTATCTGCGGGTACAGGCCGATCCTACCGCCTATCCGCAGGGCATGACAGTGCGGCTGATGCTGGGCAACTTCCCCGACCTGCTGCGTTCAGACTGGGCCACGCTGCCGCTGGCCCTCGTGCGCGATCTCAGAACGCTGGGCGTCCCCTTTCTGGACAAGGAAGCGGGCTGGAGCCTGAGCGTGCTGAATTACCGCTATTTTCCACACAGCCACGTCAAACTGCACATCATTGACGGCCAGGATCTGACGGTGGCCGGATTCAATTTCACCGACACGCATCTGCCCCAGAATGCCCGGAGCAGCGCTCTGCACGATCTGCACGACCTGGGCCTCCGCATGACCGGGCCAGTGGCCCAGGACGGCGTGGCCGCCTTCGACGACCTCTGGCGGCACTCACAGCAGGTGCGTTGCCCCGCAGATGCGCCGCCAGAGCAGGTTTCCACCGTGTGTACATTGGGCGACCCCGACCCGCCGTCCCATCCCGCTGCCGCCCGTCAGGCCGTCCTGACCGGCACAGCGCGGGCCTTCATGCTGTTCCGCCGCCCCGGATTCGACCTCGCAGACCGCGCCCATATCAGCCTGCTTGGTGCCGCCACCACCCAGGTCGACCTGATGCAGGCCACCTTCAGCCCGCTGCTGCCCTGCTGGTACGGCTACCTGACGCCCGACGACTGCACCTACGACACCCTGCCCGTATACCTGCGGGCCGTGGTAGACGCCATTGGACGCGGGGTGCGGGTCAGGGTGTTGATGGTGGACTACGGGATAGATAGGGACCCCAACCGCAGCGGCGCGGCGCTGATCCGCCTGATGGCGCGGCAACTTGGCAGAGAAGACCTGTTTGAAGCCCGCTACGTGACCTATGCCATGCACACCAAAGCCCTGACAGTGGATGGCCGGATGGTGTTGGCAGGCAGCATGAACTTTCATTTCAGCGCGTGGGGGAACCTGGGGCTGGCCGAGGCGGCGCTGGCGACCTCCGATCTGGCAGCAGTGCAGCAGCAGGAGCGCAGCTTTGAAGACGTGTGGGCCAACCACAGCCGCCCTGTACCGCCTGAATGGTGGCTGCGGAATGTGACACCGGGCAGCGCCGCGACGCCCGCCGACCTGCCCGTTTCCCGTTTATCCCACCCTTAAGGGCTGCCGCCACCGCTACACTGGGTACGTGAGAGGTCAAGCTCAGTGACAGTTCAGCGGGTCTATCTGGCCAAGCCGCGCGGCTTTTGCGCGGGTGTGGTCATGGCCATCGGCGCAGTGGAGCGGGCCGCCCGTGAGGAAGCCAAACCCGTGACCGTCTACCATTCCATCGTGCACAACCACACGGTTGTAGAACGTCTGGAGAAACAGGGCGGCGTGCATTTCGTGGAAAGTCTGGACAACATAGACGCTCTGCCTGCCGGAAGCGAAACGGTGGTCTTCAGCGCCCACGGCATCAGCCCGCTGGTGCGCGAGCGGGCGCGGCAACTGGGTCTGGCAACCATAGACGCCACCTGCCCCCTGGTCACCAAAGTGCACACCGAGGCCAAAAAGTACGCACGGGAGGGCTACACCATTTTGCTCATCGGGGACAGTGCCCGGCATCAGGAAGTGATCGGCACACGCGGCGAAGCCCCTGAACACACTGTGCTGGTGGGCGTACTGGGCAAAACTGGTGAGGGACTGCACGACCCTCACACCGTGGAGGTTCCTGACCCTGAACGCCTCGTGGTCCTGACCCAGACCACCCTCAGTGTGGACGATACCCGGCGCACGGTGGATATTTTGAAGGCCCGCTTTCCGGCGCTGGTGATTCCGCCCAGCGAAGACCTGTGTTACGCCACCAAAAACCGTCAGGATGCCGTGAAGAACATCGCGCCCCACGTCGATGCCTTTCTGGTGCTGACCAGCACGCATTCCAGCAACGGCATGCGCCTGCTCGAACTGGCCGCAGAGACCTGTGGCCGCGCCTACCGCCTGGAAACTGATACCGACGTGGTGAGCCTGAACCTGAGCGGCGTGACCTCGGTGGGGATTACCAGCGCCGCCAGCACCCCCGACGATCTGGTGCAAAACCTCGTGGCCTACTTTCGCCGCCTGAATCCTGCCCTGGAAGTGACCGAAGAAGGCGAGTGGGAAAACATCGAATTCCGCGAGCCGAAGAAGATTCTGGCCTCACAGGATTTGCCCCGCACGATGCGCTGAGCGGAGGGCGAAGAGCGTTCCAGCAGATGTTTGGGCTTATGAACTCAGACAGCCGTTCCGCTCGTTGCCCTCGCCGTTTGCCAGAGAGATCAACGTTCATCTCAAGATGAATCGGGCGAAGCGACTGCCGAAAGAAGTACGTTGCACTGGGATTCTGGCGCTGTTCTGGAAACGCGCAACACCAAGTACAACGTACCTAACTCCGGTGTCCTGGATTGCGACCACGACCCGCCACCCTTTCCTCAGCCTTCGCGCACGCAGCCTGTCTTGATAAATTCCTGCACCAGCGGTTCCAGGTCGTGCAGGGCGACGTCACTTCTGGTGGCATATTCGGCTGGGGTCAGATTTTCGCCCAGCGCACGCAAGAAGGCGATTCCGGCGAGGCCGTGCTGGGTGCGGAACTGCTGATACACGCCCGTAATGGCGTTCATGGCGTCTTTGCCACGCAGGGTCAGCGTGTACTGATGGTGTGCCCAGCCCGCCAGGCTGCGAGGCAGAATCAGGGTCTGGGGACGCAGCGGGGCCGGAAACGCGCCCTCGTAGGGCAGGGTGGCGGGCAGGGTGGCTACGATTTCGCCGCGTGCATAGAAGATGGCTCCGGTGGGGCGGGCGTGCAGACCCGTGAAATCTTCGGTCAGGTTGAACTTCCAGGCACGGTTGCCGACGCCGCTGAGCACATGCGCCAGCACCGCCGGAAGCGGATGGGCACTCAGGGACGCGCCCTGCTCGTACAGGTTCAGCAGTTCGCCCAACGCCTGCTCACCCGTGGCGCTGGCCGCCGCCGCCGTCACCGTGCGGCCCTCGAACAGCAGCACATAGGCGGTCTGGTCGCCGAGGCTGGCCTGAAGGTAGCCGTACCACGCGGCCTCATGCAGATATTTCAGGAAGGCATGGAGATCGCAGAAATTCTGATTCAGGCCCGCGTGGGTGGGGGGCGAATAGGGCAGGAACCGCGCCAGAAAGGGACCTGCACCGGGGAACATCGGCACAAGCTCGGGCGTCAGGCCGTCCGGCTCATCGTCGTTCCCAGCTTCTGGCAGGTCGGCTTCTGGCAGGTCAGAAGTATCTGATCTGGGCGGCCCTTCAGGCAGCGGGGCAGTTGGAGGCAGAGTTGCTGGAGACAGGGCTACCGGACCGGGCAGCGAGGCAGATTTGCGGGACGGTTTGGCGGTTGGCACAGGCGTCGTTGGCACAGGCGAGGCGGCATTTGCAGGCTGAATCTGCACCGACTCTGCGGGCTGCTCCAGCTCTGGCTGCTGGCCGTTCTTCTCACGCGTCTCTCCCCCGTTGTTCTTTCTATTGTCCCCACTGTCTTTTCTGCTTTCCCCACTTCGGCCCCCGGCACCGGGGCGTTTGCGGGCGTCGTCGCGTCCGGTCATGCTCCGGCCTCTGTCTGGGCAGGCTGCAACTCTGCCAGATAACGCGCTGCATTCTGCCTGTATCTGTCGGCGTTGGCGGGCGCGTTCACTGGCCCCACCACCCGCGCCGGAACGCCCACCGCCAGCATTCCGGCGGGCACCTCGCGGCCTTCGGGCAGCAGCGCCCCGGCTCCCAGCACCGCACCTTCTCCCAGTCGGCTGCCGTTGAGCATCACAGCACCCATGCCCACCAGACTGCCCGCACCGCACCACGCCCCATGCACGATGGCCCTGTGGCCCACGGTGACGCCTGCTTCCAACGTACAGGGAAAGCCGGGATCACTGTGCAGTACGGCTCCGTCCTGAACATTACTGCCCGCGCCGACAACGATAGGTTCGAGGTCGCCGCGCAGCACTGCACCGAACCACACGCTGGCTCCCTCTGCCACAGTGACGCGCCCGATCAGGTCGGCACTGGGGGCAACAAAGGCGCTGGGGTGAAGATCGGGTGACGATTCGGCGAGAGCGTAGAGCGGCATTCGGCCTCCAAAATTGCGGCTGGGATAGGTTCTGGTTGAATCCTGTTGATCCTAGGATTCGGTTAGAGCAGAGCGGAGAAAAACAGTACGGCAATACGGACTTCAGGAACTGGACAGAGTCCGCAGCTATTCGTCTACCTGTGCTCCGTCCAACTGGGCAAGTGCAGCACGCAGAAGCTGTTGATCTTCGGGATAGGAAAGTTGGGTGAGGGCCTGCACAGGGTCGACAAATCCGCCCTCTGCGAAAATGTCCTCCAGGGTGGTGACTGCGGCCTCTACCTGCATTCTGAACCAGTGGATCTGGCGGGCCTCGCCCCGGTCGTTGGTGTAATGGGTTGCCCGGAGCGGCGCAACGACGCTGGCGCGGATGCCCGTTTCCTCCTGAACCTCGCGCACGGCGGTTTGTTCCAGCGTCTCGCCTGGCTCGACGTGACCCTTGGGAAAAGCCCATGCGCCGCTTCCCAGGTAGCGTACCAACAGCACGCGCCCCAGGGAATCGAACACCACGCCGCCCGCACCGAGGATGGCGGAATTGACTGTTGAAAAGTTATCGTGCGCCGCCGTCATGGTTGGAGTATACGCATGAGCCGCCGCCCCATTCGCAAGATCGGCCTCTGACAGGAATGCGTCTCACTGGAATTGAGCTGCTCAGAATGGACCCGGTTCAGCGTAGAGCAGCCAGAGCGGAAGAGGTCTATGGGTCACCTGTCATGCAGTTCGCCAGCTTCACAGGATGACAACCCAGAGAGTGCACGAGAAACCGGGGCAATCCAGATCAAATCCTGCCTGCCTAATCAGAGGAGCCAGCACATCTCCATTTTGCCAATCGTTGTCAGAAAGACCCAAATTGCTTTCATACTTCCCGCATTCTCTGGACAGTCGGTGCAGGCTCTATGCGATACTGCACATTGTCTCAAACCTTGCCCCATTCGTCGGCGCTGACCCAGAGGGCCAGTGGCTGGGAGGCAGATCCGTAGAGATGTAAGGAGAGTTATGGCTCAGGGTCGAGTGAAATGGTTCAACGTCGAGAAAGGGTACGGATTTATCGAGCATTCCGGCAATCCCGACGTGTTCGTCCACTACAGCGCCATTCAGAGCGGCGGGTTTCGCAAACTGAACGAAGGCGATGAAGTCGAGTTTGAGGTGGAGGCCGGGCAGGGCAGCAAAGGCCCGCAGGCCAAAAATGTGGTCGTGACGGTGGCTGCGCCCGCACCGATGGGCGGCCAGAGCGACAGCCGGGGCGGGGGCAACCGCTGGTAATTCGGCACGCTGGAACGGGTCAGACTTCAAAAAATTAATCCTCTGTGGGGTGCGCCGAAAGCTGGTGCATCCTCATTTTTTTGCCCTTCTCTCACCGCAAACCTGACAGGCCCAGGTGCCCTCACCCTCTAGACTGACCGTATGCCCGACCCCTCTTTTTCCTCAATGCCGCCGGAACGTCAGGCGGATGCATTACCCCTGACACTGACCAAGTCGGGGCCAGATTCCCAGCTTCCGGCCCTTCAGGCCACGCCGACCATCAGTGCCTACCCCATGCGCTTTACAGGTACGGCAGGCGAATTTTTCCGGCTGTGGATCGTCAATACGGCGCTGAGCATCGTGACGTTGGGGCTGTACTTACCCTGGGCGCGGGTCAGGACGCGGCAATATTTTTACGGACACACCTGGGTCGACGGCCAGAATTTTGAATACACCGCCAACCCAGTCGCCCTGTTGCGCGGGTACCTGATCGTGGCAGCGTTTTTCGGTGTCTACACGCTGGCGACCAATATTCAGTTTCAGGGCTGGGAATGGGTGGCGGGCATTATCGCGGTCAGTTTCGTGGCCCTGTATCCGTGGCTGGTCATGAAATCGCTGCGCTTTCTGGCGGCCAGCACCACGCACCGGGGGCTGAATTTCCGCTTTCACGGGCAGGCGGGGGGCGCGTATGTGGCCTACGGGGTCGCCAACGTCGCAGCGGTCATCTCGAGCAGTTTGGCGCTGCCCTGGGCGTGGTTCATGCAGCGGCGCTATCAGGTCGAGAACGCCGCCTATGGTCGCGCCCGCGCCACTTTTCGGGGAGACATCGGCAACTTTTACATCATTGGCCTCACGGCACTGGGAATGGTGATCGGGGCCGGGATCGTGCTGGCCGTGCCCGTGATTACGGGGTTTGCGCTGCTCACCTCCGATGACCCTTTTTCGGGGAGCCGGGACGCTGGCTTCCTGGGAGCTATGGCCGGAATCGCGGTGCTGTATCTGGCTTTTCTGGCGGCCTATTCACTGGCATGGCAGTACATCCGGGGCGCAACGCTCAAGCTGGTGCTGAACAGCACCGAACTCGGCGGGGTGGTACGGACCCGCGCCACTTTCAGCCCCTGGATGCTGGCCTGGATCGGCCTCAGCAATGCCGCCGTGCAGGTGATCACGCTTGGACTGGCAACGCCCTGGGCCGCCGTGCGCCGCACCCGATACATCATGGAGGGCATCCAGGTTCTGGCGATTGCCAGCCTTGATGATTTTGCCGCCGACGTGACGCTGAACGAGAACGCCCTGGGTGAGGCCGCCACCGAACTTCTCGACATCCAGTTGGGCTTCTGATGAACGGTAAGAGCGGCGAAAGCCTGAGCACTGTGGAAGTGGAGGGCATCTATTTTGATGGCCGCAGCAGCCGTGACCGCGCCGCCCGGCTGACCGTACAGGGCGATCAGGTGACCGTGCAAACCAGTGCGGATGGCGTTTCCGGCGGCACCGAAGCCCGCTGGCCGTTGGCGCGGGTCAGCATCGATCCGCCGCTGCCGGGCGTGCGCCGGGTACTGAAATTCCCTGACCGCACCCGCTTTGAAACAGAAGACGATGCGGCGATTCGGGCCATAGAACGCCGCGCCCGCCGCACCCGGCCACTGAGCGACCGCATGCTGGGCGGTGTGCGGCAACTGGAGGGAAGCTGGGGCCTCACGTTCGCGGCACTGGGCCTGATGGGAGCGTTCGTGTGGGGTTTCATCGCGTTCGGGCTGCCTGCCATCGCACGCGGCGCGGCGGCGGCCACTCCGAGTAGAGTGCTGACCACCTTTGACCGCGAAACCGTAGACCTGTTGGATAAACCGCCCTATCTGGGGCCGTCCAAACTGAGTGCAGCGCGGCAGGCCGAGTTGCAGCGCGGGTTCCGGCAGGTGGTGGGCTGGGCAGGCGGCGCGTACTCCTACCGCCTGCTCCTGCGGGACGGCGAACCGGAAGACGATGGCAACGGCAGCTTTGGCGGCTTTTCACTGGGGGCAAATGCATTTGCGTTGCCGGGGGGCACGGTGGTCATGACCGATCAACTGGTGGCACTGGCCCGCAGCGACCGGGAACTGTTGGGCGTACTGGCGCACGAATCCGGCCATGTCACGCACAGGCACGGGCTGGCGGGCGTGTATCAGGCACTTGGGCTGACGCTGCTGACCACAGTGGTCACGGGCGATCTGGTCAGCGCCGGAACCTTTGCCGCCGCCGCACCTGCCGCCCTGCTTCAACGCGGCTATTCACGGGCCGCAGAGACGCAGGCAGATGAGGTGGCCGGAGCCTTTATGCTGGAAAAATACCGCACCACCAGACCCCTGCGCGACATCCTGGCCCGCCTAGAAAACAAGGACGCCAAAGCCGACGAGAGCAGCGTTCAGAGCGGCAACCGAATAGAGGATCTGCTGCAAAGTCATCCAGGAACGGCAAACCGTATCGAACATCTGCGGGCACTTGAGCAGGCAGCAAAATAAACGTTCTGGAAGTGGCGAGTAAAAAAGCCTTGTCGCCATAAAAGTGGCGAGCGGTCAAAGGTAAGGTTTTTAAAATTCTGTGAGAGGAATCAGGGCGCAGAGCTCTGCGCCCTGATTCCTCTCTGACAGCTGTCCGATTCAGCGCTTGAAGTTCAGGAGCGTCACGCTGCCGACTTTGCCGTTAACGCCGCGCCCGACCAGAACTCGTGTCCCATCTGCGTTCCAGGCGAGGCCCCCTGCGTACATGCTCAGGGGCACGCTGCGGGCCAGTTCTGCGCCGCTGTCAGGGTCAAGCACGGTCACTCCCGAATAGTCGCCACTGACACTGAGGGCCAGCGATCTGCCGTCTGGACTGAACAGCAGATCATCGACCCAGCCGGAGTACTGAAGTTCTTTGAAAGGCGTGGTGGCATTTTTCTTGAAGAGCCACACTTCCGCCTGATCGTCGCGGCGCACGGCAAGGGCAATCGTGCCGTCTGGGGCGATGTCGAGCAGTCCTGCCTCTACGCCCTCGGGCAATTGCGCGGTGGTCGTAATCCGATCGGTTCGGCTATCGACACGCAGGGCATATCCATCAGCGGTCACGATGGCAAGTTCACTGCCGTCCGCATTGACTGCTGCCAGGTCGAACAGATCGTCTCCAAAATCCAGATCATCGGCGCTGTGGGTGGCCGTGGCATTGCGGGCCAGATCGGTGACGGCCAGCGTGGAGCCGTCATGGGTCAGCAGGTATTTGCCGTTGGAACTGAGTTGAAAATATTTAAGATTTTCCTTGAAGTCGGTGAGCGCTGGGCCGGGCACTACTTTGCCGCCCTGCACCAGACCCACTTCAAAGCCGTCCTCGCTGTCCAGCAGGGCCACCGTGACGCCCGCTGCCGAGGTCAATACGGGAACGGAGGTGCGGCCAGAATCCACAGCGCGGTTGGCATTGACCAGGGTGCCGCTGCCCAGCACAAAAGCTTCGTCGTACTGCACCGCAATGGGCTGCGCTCCGTCCAGTCCCACGCCCTGCGCTTTGCTGGCCGGGAAGCGCAGAAAACTGCTCCCTGAGGGTCTGGCGATTCCAAACACACTCGGGGGATAATCATCGGCCAGCCCGATAGCCACGCCGCCCGCCGACACGGTCAGTGCATTTTCCAGCAGTGGAGATTTCAGGACGCTGCCGATCTTCTGGCCGGTGCCGATTGCCAGTTGCTCCAGATTGCCGCCTTCTATCAGCAGCAGCGTGGCACTGTTCAGAAAGGCGATTCCCGGCACCTTGAGGCTGGTCGACAGGGTTCGGGCGGGGGCAGCCGCACTCAGAATCTGCACCTTGCCGCTGTCGCCTGCAATGGCCCCCAGTGTCCCGTCCGGACTCAGCGCCGCATTGCCGATCTTGGTGTAGGTCGCGGCTGGGCCTTTCTTCTGGAAGGTGGCCGTATCCACCATGAAGGCGTTGCCGTAATCCACGACCAGAGCCGTTTTGCCGTCTGAGGAAGTGATCAGGTCTTCGGGGCCGACTTCGGCCAGTTGGGTGGTGGCTCCGGTGGCCGGATTCAGTACCAGCAGGGGCGCATCCTGATCATTTTGCAGCAGCAACAGGGAATTGTCGGCCCGGAAAGCGCCGCGCACCACCGGGAAAGCTCTGGTGTCTCCCACAGGCGGCCAGCGTCTTACCACTGCCCCGCCCGACACGCGCCACACGTACAGCACACCGTCCGAACGCCCGGCCACCAGTGTCCCGTCCGGGCTGATGCTGAGGCGCTGCACCGGCTCGGTGGGGCCGCGCAGGGTGGTCAATGTTTTGCCGGTCGCATCGGCAATGACCACCGTATTTTCTACGGCAATGGCGACCCGTTTTCCGTCCCTGAACCACGCGGCGTCCTGTGCAGCGGCATCGTTGAGCGTAGAGGTTTGCATGACGGTCAGGCTTCCGGCCAGGGCAGAAGACAACGTCAGGGCAAGAGACAGCGCCAGCAACGAAGAAACACGTTTCATAAGACCTCCAGATGGCAGGAAAGAGCTGAACGGGAAACCTGTTGCACTTCACGCGGATCAGTGCGGGAAATTGATCATGACAGTGGAGCATAGACGCGGGATGGGTGGAAACATAAGGGCGGGTGTACACCCAGTACAGAGGGGCGTGCAGATTCGGGGCCGTACACATTCAAAACGGTGCGTTGTCTGCTGCTGCTGCCTTCACATGTTAGGCTGACGCCATGACCATTGCTGACCAACTTCTTTGCTGTGGGGCCACCGCCGGGTAAGGTCACCCTGCCGATGTTCGCCCCCTCTCCTGAGCTGGAGAGGGATTTTTGTTGTTACCAAACCACTGTGCCTGACAGGAGTCACCATGACCCACGAACCCCAACCTATTGACGCTGCCGCCTGGAACGCCGAGCATTACCGCGCCCGTCATGCCTTCGTCTTTGAATCCAGTGCAGACCTGGCCGGAAGCTGGCTGGAGCCACAAGCAGGCGAGCGCATTCTGGATCTGGGCTGCGGCACAGGCGAACTGACGGCCCGCATTGCCCAGTCAGGTGCGGAGGTGGTGGGCTTGGATGCCAGCCCAGAGATGATCGCCGGAGCGAATGCGGCCTATAAAGACGTGACTTTTGAGGTCGTGGACGCCCATGCACTGGCCTATCAGGCCGAATTCGACGCCGTGTTCAGCAATGCCGCACTGCACTGGATGAAGCCGCTGGACACCGTATTTGCGCGGATGGCCGACGCCCTGAAACCCGGTGGACGGCTGGTGCTGGAGATGGGCGGCGCGGGCAACGTACAAACGGTAATCGACGCTGTGAATCACGCCACCCATACGCTTGGCCTGCCAGAAGCGCCGCACCCGTGGATTTTTCCCAGCACGGGGCAACTCGCCACCTTGCTGGAATCGGCGGGCCTGAGGGTAGAGCGCACCCACTGGTTTACCCGTCCCAGCGTGCTGAAAGGTGAGGACGGATTCCGTGCGTGGCTGGAGGGCTTTGGCGGCGCATGGCTGGCCCCGCTGAGTGCCGCAGACCGGGCCGCAGTGCTGGCCGAGGCGGAAGCCTACGCCCGCCCGAAATTGTGGAACGGGGCCGAGTGGGTGGCCGATTACCGCCGGTTGCGGGCGGTGGCTGTAAAACCGTAAGTGGTGAGTGGGTAGTGGTCAGTGGGAAAAGCGGCGTGTGGATCACACTTTTATGGGATCTTTCTAAGCCTCGTTTGAAGGCGTGGGCTTCAGCATGCTGACAATCTCTGCTTTGACAATCTCTGTTTTGTCTGGGCCTGAAGCTGGAGCAGCGGAGCTGTCGAATGCGTGCGCGTACTCCAGGTGGGCCTCTGGTTGAGATTCGGGAACTGGCTGGAAGATCAGAACCGACAAAGCGTCTTTGACCGCCGCAAAAAACCCGTCTGGCTGGGGCGTGGTGCCCTGAGCGATGGCCGGTTTGCCGCCGCCCTTGCCACCTGTGGCCCTCAGGACTGTTCCCAGAACCACCCCCGCATTCACCTCCTCACGGGGGGTCGCCATTCCGCAGCGCCCACCCGGAGCGAGGGCCAGAAGCACTTCACCCACAGGCACGGCATTGAGCGTGGGCAGCAGCAAGGCCAGATCATCCAGCGTGACGCAGCGCACAGGTAAGCCGTTCACGATTTCTACAGGCGCGGCCCCCACCAATGTTGCGGCCAACGCTTCTCGCAACGCGGCGGCTTCGGCTTTCAGCGCGTCGCGTTCGGTATTCAGGGCGGCCACCCGCTCGGGCAGACGGTCTACGGGCACGCTGAAGCCCTGAGCCAGAGCGCGGGCGTCGCGGTACACGCGGGTCAGATATTCACCCGCTTCTTCTCCGGCCATGAAGACCACCCGTGTCAGGCCAGCGCGAATGCGTTCGGTACGCAGAATCACCACGGGCGCGGCGAGGCTGGCACGCGGCACATGCAGGCCGCCGCACGCGCTCACATCAAAGGCATCTCCCGCCTCATCCCGGAAAATGACCAGCCGCACCTGCCCCCGCACCTTGGTTTCTCGGCGCGGGGCGTAGAGGTGCAGATCGTCTTCGGAAACGGTGGGGGTTTCCAGCGTCAGGTCGGTGCGGCCCAGAGTTTCGCGCAGCAGGGTTTCGGCGGCCTGCACATGAATTTCTGCCGGGTCGCCTTCCAGATCCAGCGTGCATTCGGGGTTGCGCATGCCCACCGCTGCCACACTGAAGGCCGGACTGACCCGCTTGAAGGCCTGCGCCAGCAGATGCTCGCCGCTGTGCCGCTGCATCTGCCGCCAGCGCCGCGCCGCATCGACCTCGCCCGAAACCTGTGTGCCCACCGGGGGCAACGTGCCTTCCAACCTGTGCCAGATCAGCCCGGTGGCCTTGTCCTTGCGGGTGTCCAGCACGGTTGCCGTCTCTTCTGCCCAGCTCAGGCGGCCCGCATCCCCATTTTGCCCGCCTCCCTCGGGATAAAAAGCGGTAGCCTCCAGCGCGATTTCGGAGCCGCTGACCTCCTGCACGACAGATTCAAAGGTCAGGCGCGTGCCGTCTTCGTAGTACAGAGCGCGGGTCAAAGCTGGGCCTCATCCGTAGAAATCGCCAAGGGTACGGCGTCGCGAGTGAGTTCGCCGCCTACGTCGCCCGTGTTCAGGGTGCTGGCAGGCTCGAACAACAAAACCCAGCATTCTTCGTGGGCGTCGGGGCAATGCCGCACGCCACGCGGCACAACAATAAATTCCCCCTCGCGGATGGTACGGGTGGGACCATCTTCAAAGTGCATCAGCAGTTCGCCGCGCTGCACCAGAAACAATTCGTCCTCGTGAGGATGAGAATGCATCACAAATCGGCCCTGAATCCTGGCGAGTTTGACCATCTGCCCATTGAGTTCGGCGGCCACACGCGGAGCATAAACTCCATCAAAACTGGCAAAAGCGGCAGCAAGGTTCACAGGCTGGGGAGTCATAGGGGAAGTCTAGAGCGTGAAAGGAACGTGGATCGCAGAACGTGGTTTAGCCTTCTCCACGATCCACGATCCACACTCCGTGTTTTTCCTACTCACCACTCACCACTGACGGTGTTTAGACGTTGTACGTGCTGCTCGCTGTCTCCCCGCCGCGCCCGGTCCAGTTAGTGTGATGAAATTCTCCGCGTGGGCCGTCGGTGCGCTCGTAGGTGTGCGCCCCGAAGTAGTCGCGCTGGGCCTGAAGGATGTTGGCGGGCAGGCGGGCGGTGCGGTAGCCGTCGTAGTAGGCCAGCGCACTGGCAAAAGCAGGCGTGGGAATGCCGTTGACGGCGGCGGTGGCAATCGTCTGACGCCACGCGGTCTGCACGCCCTGCACCGCGTCCTGAAAGTAGGGGGCCAGCAGCAGGTTAGGCAGGTCGCGCTGGGCGTCGTAGGCTTCCTTGATGCGGTCCAGGAACTGGGCACGGATGATGCAACCGCCGCGCCACATCAGCGCAATGGCCCCGAAATCCAGCGTCCAGCCCGCATCCTGAGCCGACAGCCGCAGCAACTGAAAGCCCTGTGCATAGGCGGCGATTTTGGAAGCGTAGAGCGCCTGGCGCACGCCCTCGACAAAGGCGGCCTGATCGGCGGGCGGCGTGATTTCCGGGCCTTTCAGGAAGTGGCTGGCGGCCATGCGCTCCTCTTTCAGGGCGCTCATGGCGCGGGCGTACACGGCTTCGGTGATGGTGGCGGCGGGGCTTCCGGCGTCCAGCGCGGCCACGCTGGTCCATTTGCCTGTGCCTTTCTGCCCGGCGGCGTCCAGAATCACGTCTACAAGGGGCTGCCCGGTCTTGTCATCGGTCTTGGTCAGAATGTCGGCGGTGATCTCGATCAGGTAGGAGTTAAGCTCGCCCCGGTTCCACTCGGCAAACACGTCGGCAATCTGGGGAGCGCTCAGGCCCGCCACGTCGCGCAGCAGGTGGTAGCTTTCGGCAATCATCTGCATGTCGGCGTACTCGATGCCGTTGTGAACCATCTTCACGAAGTGACCCGCGCCTTCCTCGCCCACCCAGTCGCAACAGGGCGTGCCGTCATCAACCCGCGCCGCGATGCCCTGAAAAATGGGCTTGACGGCTTCCCAGGCCAGAGGGTTGCCGCCCGGCATGATGCTGGGGCCGGTCAGAGCGCCTTCCTCGCCGCCCGAAACACCGGTGCCGATAAACAGTAGCCCCTCGGCGGCCAGTTCTTTGGTGCGCCGTGTGGAGTCGGCGGGGTGGCTGTTGCCGCCGTCGATGATGATGTCGCCGGGTTCGAGCAGGGGTTTGACGTGGCTGATGAACTCATCGACTGCCGCCCCCGCCTTCACCATCAGCATGACCTTGCGGGGCCGCTTGAGCAGCGCCACGAAGCCCTCCAGCGAGTCTGCGCCCACGATGGTCAGCCCTTTGGCCCGCCCACCTGTGAAGGCCGCGACCTTGCTGACCGTGCGGTTGAAGGCCGCCACCGTAAAACCTTTACTTGCCATATTCAGAATCAGGTTTTCACCCATCACCGCGAGGCCGATCACGCCGATATCGGCCACAGGAGCAGTGTTGGTCACGGATTCGGAAGCGGCGGCAGGCTCGGCAGAGGGTTGCGTCATGCTACAAGTGTACGCTGGACGCAAAGGCAGCAGCGGGGGGTTGCTCTAGGTGAGGTGTAGAAAGCAGTGGGGAAAAGGCCGTCTTGCTGGCCTCTCCCCCACTGCGTCAATTGCAGATGGTTATCTTTGTTCTACGTTCTAGCTTCCACGAACCACGCTGTAACTCTCAGACTTCCACATGTACTGGCGCGGCTTTCTCGCCCTTGGGACGCCGGGGAATCATGAGATTGGGCATCATCAGTGTGGCGAGGAAGGCCACCAGCGCCACCCCGATGGCGTAGCGGTAGATCGTGGAAATGGTGTCTGCAAAAGCCACCTTCTGTACGCGGGCGCTGGCAAGGGCGATCTTCTCGCCGTCATCGATGCCGCTCAAGGCTCC
Organism: Deinococcus aquatilis DSM 23025; assembly: GCF_000378445.1. Classification (GTDB taxonomy): domain Bacteria; phylum Deinococcota; class Deinococci; order Deinococcales; family Deinococcaceae; genus Deinococcus; species Deinococcus aquatilis. The sequence continues at coordinate 27,802 of NZ_KB899695.1, forward strand.
GGCCAGGGCAGCGGGGCGGGCCTGTGCGGGCACGCCGCCTGCGGGGACGTTGGCAAACTGCGCTTTGGCTTCGGCGGGCAGGCTGGCATTCGCCTGAATCGCCTTGATCGCGGCTGCGTCGCCCGTTTCGATGGCTTTGGTGACGTTGGTCCGCAGCGCGGCAAAGCTGGCCTTGATCTGCTCCGTGGTCTGCGGAACGGCGTTCCGGTTGCCGGTGCCCCCGGTGCCGCTCTTGATGGCGTTGCCAATGGTGGTCAGTTGGGCGGCCACATTCCCGGTGTTGGCCTGAGCCTGCACCGCAAATTGCGTGGACAGATTGGCGGTCAGGCCAGCGGTCAGCACTGCGCCGAAGATGGCCGTGCCGATGGTGCTGCCCATCTGCTGAAAGAACTGTCCGGCGCTGGTCGCCACGCCGATTTCCCAGGGCTTGACGGCCAACTGAACGGCGGTAGTGTAGAGAGGCAGGGCGGGGCCGAGACCGAGGCCCAGCAGCACCATGCGGAAAATAACGCTGCCATACGAGGAATCGGCGTTCAGGGTGGACAGCACGAAGAAGCCCAGCGCCGAGGTCATCAAGCCGATCAGCATCAGGAATTTGTAGCGCCCGACGCGGCTGGCAAGCTGCCCGCTGCCCACTGCGCCGAAAATCAGGCCCACGGTAAGGGGAATGGTGGCAGTTCCGGCTTTGGTAGCACTCACACCCTGCACCTGCACCAGATAAAGGCTCAGGAACAGAATGGCTCCGAGGAAGCCTGCGCCGATCATGAATCGGGCGATGGCTCCCCACGCAAAGGTGGGATTCTGGAACAGGGTCAGCGGCAGGATGGGACTGGGGTGACGGCTTTCCACAAACAGGAAGCCGATCAGGGAAGCGATGCTGAGGCCGAACATAGCCAGTAGCGTGGGGCTGGTCCAGCCGCCCGACGCGGCGTAGGTGCCGTCTGCGCCCCATGTCAGGGCCAGCAGCAACGGCACAGTAAACAGCAGGATCAGGAACGCGCCGAACCAGTCGACTTTGGCCTGCAATCCGCTGGCAAGGCGCGGCATTTTGGTGAAGATAAAGGCCAGAGCGATCAGGCCGATGGGCAGATTGACGTAAAAGACCCAGCGCCAGCTGACCTGATCGGTGAGGAATCCGCCCAACAGTGGCCCGATGACGCTGCTGAGGCCGAAGACGGCTCCGAACAAGCCCTGGTAGCGGGGACGGTCAATCGGCTCAAACAGGTCGGCAATGATGGCAAAGGCCACCGAGCCGAGAGCCGCCGCGCCCACGCCCTGCAGGCCACGGAACACCACGAGCTGCATCATGCCGCCGCCGAACAGGTTGCCGAAGAACGGCTCGCCTGCCAGTCCGCACAGTGCGCTGCCGATCAGGAAGATCACGATACCCAGCATCAGAATGGGCTTGCGCCCGTACAGGTCCGACAGCTTGCCGTAAATGGGCACCAGCGCCGTGTTGGTCAGCAGGTAGGCGGTCGTGACCCAGGAATACAGGCTAAAGCCGTTGAGCTGCTGCGCGATCTTGGGCATGGCCGTAGACACGATGGTCTGGTCAAGGGCACTCAGAAACAGGCCCAGCAAGACGCCGATCAGAATCAGGCGTTTGGTGGGTAGATCCAGCGTCTTGGCGTAATCGATACGGCCTTCGGGTGCGCCGGGTTGTGCAGGTGCGGTCATGGGTTCTCCGGGGATGAATGGGGTGAATGGACAGAACAGAAGGCCGGATCGTTCAGGTCAAGCTGATCCAGCAAGGTGCGAATGGCGCGGTCAGCGGTATGAATAGACTCGGCAGACAGGGTGGCGAAAACTGAGATGTAAGCGTCCACAAATCCGGCGTCCATACGGGTCAGCACATCGCGGCCATCGTCGGTCAGGGCCACCAGCTTTTCACGGCGGTTTTCAGGATTCTCCTGCCGTCCGGCCAGCCCGCGCTGCACCAGGCGTTCGACGAGGTGGCTGGCTGCTGGCACGCTCAGGCGGGCACGTTCCGAAAGCTGCGTGACTGTGAGCGGACTGAGCGCCCGGAGTTGGTGTAGAGCGGCCATCTGCGTAAAGCTCAGATCGCGTTCCTGCAACTCGTCTTGCATTCCAGTCATCACCCGGCTGCTGATATGGCGGTGCAACCGTTTCATGGCCTGACCCAGTTGTACGGCGGCGGCGCGGTTTTCTGCCGATATCTCCAGGGTGTCCGGATCTGAATGACCTGAGTTGGGAGCGTTAGCGAGTGGTTCGGTATCTGTCATAGTTTCAAGCTTGCAACTGTCTTATTCATAAGAAGGTATCTTGAACCCGACGGTATCGTTTCGTCAAGTGTCAGCTAGATGGCCTATTGGGGGGGTATAGAGCAAAAGCGCCGGCTCTCCGAAAGAGGAAACCGACGCTCAGCTTTCTTGAAGTGTTGTCAGGAAAATGCTCTGCTTTAGACCGACTGGAACAAGTGAATCTGGCCCCGCCTCTGGGGAAATGACTGTGCCAGAAGCCTTGATTCTGGTGCAGTTATTCTGACGAAGGCACTGATTAACCCACTCCCACCTGCTTCAGCCGATCAGACCCAGCGCGTATTCACCCATCAGGCGCGGGATGTTGACGCCCGTGGTGGACACTGAATTCTTGAATTCCATCGTGTGGTTGATCTCGATGACCAGCAGGCCGCGCTCTGGGTCTTCGACGAGATCAATAGCCACGATTTCGCCGTGTACGGCGGCGGCAGCTTGAAGCGCCAGTTCCTCTATTTCAGGTGTAACGGGACAGTTGCTGGCTTTCGCGCCGCGTGCCGTATTGGTGATCCAATGTTCACTGGTGCGGTAGATCGCGCCGATGCACTGGCCGCCCACCACGAAAGCCCGGATATCGCGCTCGGGCTTGCGGATCAGTTCCTGAATATAAAAGACCTGATGCTGCGGCCCACCCAGCACTTCCTTGTGCTCAATGATCGCTTCGGCGGCGTCGCGGTCGTTGATCCGGCTGACCATCCGGCCCCAGGAGCCGACAGTGGGCTTGATGACCACGGGGTAGCCCATCCGCTCAATCAATTGCAGGGCAGCTTCTCCATCGAAAGCTACAGCGGTGCGCGGTGTGGGCAGGCCCGCCGCAGCCAATCGCGCATTGGTCGCCAGTTTGTCGCCGCACAGTTCTATTACGTGGCTGGGGTTGACCACGCGCACGCCGAGGCCCTCCAGCGCCCGCGTGACGGCATGTCCACGAGACTGAGAAACGCAGCGTTCCAGCGCCACTTTCCAGGGCACAGCGGCGCGGCCTGCCTCATCGAACGTGACCGTGAGTTGGGGCGCATAGACCTTGTCATAGGCCACGCCAAGGCCGTCGAGCGCTTCAAACAACATTTTTTCGTCGGGGCGAATACGGTCATAGATAATGGCGAGATCGGCCATGGGAATCCTCCAACATCAGCAATATCTGGCATCACACTGGGATGCTCAGCACAGCAAAGCGGCCACGCTGCATTCGGCCAGGGATGCCCACTGGGGACCTTCCCTCCAACCTGCGCGTGACCGTTTCCAAGGACAGCGTTTGGGACCTGCATTTCAACACAGGGCGTCGGTAGCGGCCAATTCAGGGGCCACACCGACGCCCACAGTTCATTCGCCCCAGTCCTCGGCTTCCTGCGGGGCCTGCTCCAGCCGGGGAGGATCGACCGAGACCACTTCGTACTCCACGCCCGTTTCATCGTCTATCACGAGTTCACCCAGTTCTGGGTTGGTCAGTTCTATGATCGCGCCCGTTTCCGGGTTTTCAAATTGAATGGTAGCCATGTCTATCTCCTTACGGATGCTAGGTTAGCGCAGCCTAAGCTTTTCAAACGATGTTGCCTAGACCACTTGAGAAGATCCAGTTCGTCTCCGAATGAACTGGGCAAAGCCCCTCGCAGAGCGGCGAACTGGTCACAGCGGCGGAGCAGAGCGCAGGACCGAAGAAAATACGCCTTGTTAAGAAGGCACCTTCACTGTGCCGTACGGGATCAGGTGGCTGAATGAACGACGTTCTAGACCGCTGAAGTATCTTCCGGCTCGTCGCTCTCGAACGCCAGTTCGATGCGGGCGCGGCAGTGCGGGCAGTCCACGATGCTCACCACCTCACCGTCTACACCCTCCACCACGGGCGCGGCAGCCAGCATGTCCTCTGTCACGTCAAATTCCTCGCCGCAATTTGGGCAGGTGGTCAGCACACCCAACAGTTCCAGTTCAAAATCTTCACCTTCACCGTTGCGCGTCACTTCCATCTCTGCGTTGCACGAATCGCACACGATCACGTCGCCCACCTCCAACTGGGCGCGGTCTTGATCGTCAAGTTCCAGAATTTCTTCGCATACGGGGCATTCCACTTCCAATGTTGCCATGATAAGGCTCAGTGTAAAGCAGGAACCACAGCGCACCGGAAAGAGGACCGGGGCACGTCTGCCTTGACGCCTGGCCCGGTGGTTACTCTGTTGCGCCTGCTCAGCGCAAACTCAGCGCAGATCGAGGACATTGACGCTGCCCTCACGCCCGTACACGCCCGCACCGATCAGCAGTTGTTTGCCACTGGCCGACCAGGCCAACACTGGCGTCCCCAGCGATAGACGCGGCCCCCGCGCCACGACGTTGCCTGTGGCGATGTCGATCAGCAACACGCCCTGAGGGGCACTGGAGAGGCTCACGGCCAGCGTTTTTCCATCTGGACTCAGCGCAACGGCCTCGATATAGCCGGGGACAGGCACCGTTTTGAAGGCTTTGGTACTGCCGGGCTTGATCAGGGCAATCCGGTCTTCGGTGTCATTGGTGAGCGTAACGATCAATGTGCCGCCTGCACTCATGGCGAGCCTGAGGGGTTCGTCGCCTTTGGCGACTGTATAGGCCGTCGTTTGCCTGCCTGTCGAGAGGTCGTAGCGCACCACGTCACCCGTATGGGGAATCAGGATCAGAGCCTTGCCGTCCGGCGTCGGAATGGCCTCGTGAACGTCTTCCATCTTCAACTGCTCGGCACTCAACGCCTTGGTGATCTTGCCAGTTGCCAGGCTGATGACCGACAGGCCCGGATAACTGGTCGAAACTGCAAACGTGCCTGCTGCATTCAGTTCCAGTGCCCTGCCGCCCCGGTCTTTGGGCAGGTCGGCCAACTTGGTGTATCGCCCATTGTTGATGATTCCCACACTGCTGGAGGTACTGCCCCACAGATTGCCGCCTGCCATTTTCAGCAGGCGCAACTCTCCGGGCAGATTGGGCACGGCTCTGGCTCCGGCGGCGCTCAGTTGTCTGGCCTCACTGACCCCGGCCAACACCTGTCCAGTGGGCAGAAATCCGCCGATCGTCACGTTGCTGGAAAAGGGCGTCAGGCTGGCCCTGACCGCAAAACTCTTGGCGTCCAGCAACTGCACTTTCTCCGACTCACCGTAGCTGACCAGCAGATTCTGGCCGCCCGCCCTGACCTGACCTTCAATATCTACCGGTATTTCTTCGCCCACAGCCTCGCCAGTGGTCAGGCTGTAGCTCTGCGCCACTCCACTGTCCATATAGAGCACGGTTTCATTGTCCGGGAGGGTGATTACCCCGTACTTCTCCACGTCTTCGGGCAGTTCGACCGGCTCCGCGCCTTCTGTCAGCACAAAAGAAACATCGGTCAGCACCACTGCCGTTTTGCCGTCCGGACTGAACTCCACCTGCCTCACGCTCTCGGATTCATCCAGTTCACGCTCCACGAGGGGCTTGGAAGGCGCGGCAGTGGTCACGAGTTGCGCCGACGCCTCCCAGATCAGGACTGCCCGCGTGCCGTTGGCCGAGACGTGCAGTTCTGCGGGTGCCTGCTCCTCATCCAGAATCAGGCGCTGGCGACCCGTTTGAATATTCAGTGCCTTCAGTGTTTTCCCCAGAATCAGCACCTCGCCCGTGGCTGTAAAACCCAGATCCTGTCCCCCTTCCAACGACTTGCGCTGCATCTCGCGTCCGTCGGAAGCCCTCCAGATGACCACCTCTGCACGGGTGCGGGCCGCCACAAATTGACCATCCGGACTCACGGCCACGTCGGTCACAGGGCGGTCGAAGGCCAGCCATTGCCGCTGCACTTTGGCCTGTGTATCCAGGATCATGACGGCGCTATCGGCAGCTACCACAGCACGGGCACCGTCTGGAAACCACGCTGCGTCTCTGACTGAGGCCCCAGTCACTGTGTAGGCCGCGCTCGGCACCAGAGTAACGGCTGCTGCCTGACCTGCCAGTCCCAACAACAGGGCGGCCCCAAGTGCAGCGAGATGCCCCTGAGCACGGCCAAAAACTCCAGGGCGACCCTTTCTCTCAGGCTGAGAATCGAATGCCGAAAGCTGGGAGGAAGCTGGATTCATCTGTAAAACTATAAGGAACCACCCGGCGTGACTGAACCTCAAGTCAGCACCACATAGATCATGAAGTCTTAATTTTCGGCTCATAAAAATGAGCTATGCGCGGGCAGAGAGGCTATACCAAAACGTTCGGGTCAGCTATCCCGTGATCTGCATACCTTTACTCCCCCGGATTGCGTTCCCCCGGAAAGCGTCCATGCTTCTTGAAAAAGGCCAAAATGCTCCCTTCTGCCAAGGCTTCGCGCAGGAATTCGGGGGCGGGCGGCAACTGGAATACGTCTGAGCCGCGTGTCAGGCGACCCGTAGCAATGTCCAGCGACACTTCGTCGCCGTCGTTCAGGCTGCCCGTCAGGTCGGCTTCAAAGGCGGGGATGCCCAGATTCAACAGGTTGCGGTAATGAATACGGGCAAAACTGGGGGCGATAATGCCGCCCACCTGCAACTTTTTCAGGGCGGCGGGGGCATATTCGCGGCTGCTGCCGAGGCCCCAGTTTTTGCCCCCGATCAGGAGATCACCGGGCCGAACTTCTGCGGCAAATTCAGGCCGAATATAATGAAAGGCGAAGGTTTGAAAGACATCCTCGCCTGCCATAAAGGGAGCGAATTTACCGGGCAAGATGTCATCTGTATTGACGCTGTCACCAAATTTCCAGATTCTGGGCATAAGTATCCTTACTGTGTTTGAGCAAAGCTCTGAAGAATGAAAACGGGCCTTATCTGTTCAGGCGGTAGTTCCAGCAAGTATGGAGAACCACATCAACCGCCCGCGTAAATCCGTGAGGCGCTTGGACACGGAACCAAATCAAGCCAGAGCCAATTTCGTCCCGCTTGACAGCCACGACGAGTTTGCCCACAGGCAGTTCATACCAATGGTCTTCTTCTGTGCCGATCAGGCCACCCTCGAAGGCGGATTGAACCCCAGCATCTAAGTACGCTGCACTTAACATTGCGCGTTTCCAGAACAGCACTGGAACCGCTCCATTCCCAGTGCAACGTACTTTCTTCGATACTCGCTCCGCTCGGTTAATCTAAAGATTAACGACGATGTACTTAGCTCAACTTCGCCAACTTCAGCCAGCAATTGAAGACATGGAATGAAGTTGCTGTCAGCTATAAAGGCAGTTTGATTCTTCAAACGCCCGCCACGGCCAACACATCTTCCGGCAAGGCGATTCGGCCCATGACTGCTGTAGCTGCGGCCACCGCCGGACTTGCCAGATACACCCTGGCATCCTTGTCGCCCATGCGCCCGATAAAGTTGCGGTTGCTGGTAGACACACAGACCTCACCAGGAGCCAACACGCCCTGATGGCGGCCCATGCAGGGGCCACAGCCGGGGGTGCCCAGCGCCGCGCCCGCCCGTTGCAGGGTCAGCAGTGTGCCGTCTTCCATCGCCTGTTCCATGACCTGACTGCTGGCCGGAATGATCAGCAGGCGGGTGCCGGGGGCGACCCTGCGGCCCTTCAGGACGGCGGCAGCCTCGCGCAGATCCTCGATGCGGCCATTGGTGCAGGTGCCGATAAACACCTGATCCACATGCATTCCGCGCAGTTCGGCACTCAGGGCGGCCACGTCGTGTACGTTGTCTACCTCGTTGGGGGCACTCATGCGGGGGCGCAGGGCATCGAGATCCAGCACCACCTCACGCACGTAGTTGGCTCCGGGTTGCGGGTAGACCCATTCGGGGATGTCGTAGCCGTAATCGGTGAGGATTTCGCCCCCCGGCACGACCAGACCAGCTTTTGCGCCCGCCTCGACACACAGGTTTGCCAGCGTCATGCGTTCGCCGCGTGTAAACCGGTCTCCGGCGTGCATTTCTACACTCTGGTAGGTGGCTCCATCTGCGCCCAGCACGCGAATCATCTCCAGCGCGGCGTCCTTGGCACTCACGCCGGGTTGAAGTTGGCCCGTAAAGGTGACTTTGACGCTTTCGGGTACACGCAGCCACGTTTTTCCACTCGCGGCGGCCAGCGCAATGTCGGTTGCGCCCATGCCCGTGCCGAAAGCCGCCACCGCGCCGTAAGTCGTGGAGTGGCTATCAGACCCCAGCACGATCCAGCCGGGGCGGGCCAAACCTTCCTCCATCAGCACCTGATGGCAGATGCCGCGCCCCACATCAAAGAGCTGCACGCCCGTGGCGGCGGCGTATTCGCGGGCTTCTTTCTGGGCCTGCGCCACGCTGACCGTGGAAGCCGGGGCCACATGGTCAATGACGATAGAGACGCGCTCAGGGTATTTGGGCACGGCGGCCAGGTCGCGTTCCATGCGCTCGATAAAGCTCTGGGCGATAGAATCCACGACCATCACCTGATCCACCTCAACGACGGCCAGATCTCCGGCGTACACGGTTTTGCCGCCGCGCATCGACAGGATGCGTTCAGCCATCGTCTGGGGCTGTAGGGCAGGCAGGGTCATGACTGAATCTCAGAAGAAAATGGGAGCTGCAGAGGCATGGGCGCATTTTCGCGCAAATGGCAGCGGGCGGCGTGAGCTTGACTGGAATTGAGCCGAAGCGGTTGGCGTTTGAAAGGCTTATGTTCAAAATATTGTACTCGGTTCAAGCATTCTTCTCATAAAGTGTGAAAAACTTTACTTAGTTCAACAAACTAACTTGCTACTTCGAGAGAAGGAGCGCAACCGAGTCTGCCTGACTCAGGGGTTCACTATGAAAAAATTTCATGTCAAGCTCGCTCTCTTCCCTTTTTTGAGCACTGCCCTGCTGCTCTCTGCTTGCGGTCAGCCTCCAGTCCAGGAAACCGGACAATATGGCGGGCTGGACAGGACAGACGCTCTGGCACAGGCCACCACCACCACGCTGGAGCAGCGGCAGGCCTGGTTAAATAGCCAGCAAAACAAGCCTGCCAAGCCGGGTATTTTGCCGCCCGTCACAGACCTGAGGACCACCCAACCTGATGGGGGCAGGCTCCATTCTCAGGCTCTCAACAAGAGCATTCCTATCGTGCTGGTCCACGGGCTGGCTGGATTTGGCCGGGATGAATTGCTGGGCCTGCACTACTGGGGCGGCGTCAAAGACATTCAGGAGGATTTACGCGCACAGGGCTATCAGGTCTTTACCGCTTCCGTCGGCCCCATCAGCAGCAACTGGGACCGGGCCGCCGAGTTGTATGCCCAGATCAAAGGCGGCTGCGTCGATTACGGAGCAGCCCACAGCGCCGAACATGGACATGCCCGCACAGCGGCCAACAAATGCTATCCGGGCTTCTATCCAGAATGGAGCGCCCAAAAACCCATCAATTTGATTGGACACAGCATGGGCGGTCCAACCTCTCGCCTGCTGATCAAACTGCTAGACGATGGCAGTCCGGCCAACAGTCAGAACGGCAATCTGTATACCGGTGGCCGCAGCGGGTGGGTCAAGGGAGTCATGTCCATCAGTTCCCCCAACTCGGGCAGCCCCGCCGCCGACAACTTACAGGTCATGATTCCTATGTTCAAAAACATGATCCTCGCCTTGGCATCCGGTGTCGGCACCCTCGGAGACAACTTCATTTACAACTTCGATCTGGAACAATGGGGCCTCAAGCGCTTGCCCACAAAGAGTTTCCAGTCTTATCAGAATCGGGTCTTCAATTCGCCCGTCTGGGCCAGCCGTGATCAGGCCGCTTATGACCTGTCTCCTGATGGCTCGGCTCGGCTCAATTCTTTGATAGGACGCAGCAAGCGCACCATCTACAGCAGTTGGCAAACCAGCGCTTCTTACGCCGGACTGCTGACCGGTTGGCATTACCCCATCCCAAGCATGAATCCGGTCATGATCGCTACGGCCTATCCGTTTCCGCGCCCCCTGACCCCCGGACTCGGCAACGTCTTCGGCACAAGCCCAGAAGGCCTCGTCACCTACAACTCCAGTTGGTGGGAAAATGACGGTCTCACTCCGACGCGGATGATGGACGCGCCCCTAGGCGAAACCAGCACCCAGTACACCGGACAGACCATGACGCCGGGGCAGTGGTACAGACTGGGCAAACTCAGCGGTTACGACCACCTCGACATCACGGGTCTTCTTACCACTCAGGATGTCACGGCGTTCTACCGAAACCAGGCGGCATTTCTGAGCAGCTTGCCCTGATCCGGCGTTTTCTCTTGGTGATCTCCTCTCCCGTCGTGACAGAGGGGATCACCACTAGGGGTGGCACTCTTTAGCCCTGTATCGCCCGCTCTGCTCCATCAGCCAGAAGTTTCCTGCTCTCAGCGCCTGAGACGGGCTGTTGCAGCCGCCCGCGCATCAGCTTGCCCACCGCGTTTCTGGGCAGGGCCGCCAGCAACGTGATGCGCCTGGGCCGCAGCGTGCGCGGCAGCAACCGGGCCAGATCGCGCTGGAGGTCGGCGGGGGCCGCTTCCGGCTTCAGCACGATAAAGGCGTGCAGCCCTTGGCCGTATTCCGCGTCTGGGACGCCCACCACCGCGCATTCGGAGATGTAGGGCAGCCGCGCTATCCGGGCTTCGATCTGCTCTGGAGACACATTTTCACCCCCGCAGATCAGCAGATCATCGGTGCGGCCCGCCAAAAACAGCAACCCAGCCGCGCCCAGCGTGCCCAGATCGCCCGTGCCGAACCATTCCCGCGCGGGCGTGAGGCCAGAGCGCACCCGCACCTCTCCCGCCCTGATCTGTACCGCCACCCCCGGCAGCACGCGCCCCACCGTGCCCGGAGCCGCCAGCAGGTGCAGAGGCGTCGCCAGCGAAATCAAGCCCGCTTCGCTGGAGCCGTAGAGGTTGTACAGCACAGGGCCAAAGGTCTTCAGGGCCTGGTCGGCCAATGCCTCCGGCAGAGGTGCAGAGCCGCAGATGATGGCTTGCAGCGCAGGTAGGGCAACTCCTTCTGGCCCCTTCAGGAGGCGGTGGAGAATCGTGGGAACCAGCACCAACACTTCTATGTTGTGCTGTGCCAAACAGCGCCAGTACGCTTCAGGTGTACCACGTGCTGACACATGCAGCGGCGCACCAAGTAGCAAACTGACACAGAGGGTCGCCAGCCCGTGCCCGTGAAACAGTGGCAGGGTCAGCAACGTGGGCGCACCGGCCCGCAACGGCAATTGCCCCAAAAGCGCGGTCAGGGTGGGCAGCAACGCCGCTGGATTGGCCCTGCGCTGCACTGTTTTGGGCGTACCCGTGCTGCCGGAAGTCAGGATGGAAAGGCTACCTCTGCTGGAGTGACGCCGGATTGAAACCTGTTTCGCTGAGCCAGCCAGAGACGAAACGGGCCACAGAATCACACTGTTCAGGCTCAGGCCCTCGGCCAAAGCATCGTCGGATATGACCAATTCCAGCCGCTCGGAGGTGCAGACGGCAGCCACTTCCTCCGGGCCAAAGGTGGTATTCAGCAGCACCACATCCAGCCCGAGGCGGCCACAGGCCAGCAGGGTCGCCACAAAAGTCAGGTGGTTGCGGCACAGCAGCCCCACCCGTTGCACCCGTTTGGGTGGGCTTGCCAGATGCGCGGCGATGGCGTCGGCCCGCGCCACCAGTTGGCGGTAGGTGGTCGGGCCATCATCGTCTATCAGGGCCAGCGCCCCCGGTTGCCGCCGCGCCGCCCACACCGCCAGCGTGTACAGCGAGGGGGGGCCAGCCTGGGCCAGTGCCGCACCCAACTGGGCCAGCGCCCACACCGGACGGGTGCCCAACAATCCGGTGCCGGAAAGGGCCGAGACTGCCGCCCGCATATCGCCCAGAATCATGCTTTTTGCCGCCCTGACAGCCTGACCTCCAGCGTTTCCAGCCCGCTGAGGAGGCGGCCCAGTGGCCCCGGCAGCAGCAGGGCGGCCAGTTCCAGCAGCCTCATCCACCACGGCGCAACCCGCTGGGCAGTGGGGTGAACCAGCGCGTAAGCCACGGCTTCGGCAGCCTCTAGCGGGGTGAGGGCGGGGGCAAATCGGTAGGCGGGCGTGGGGGCGATCATGCGGGTGCGAACCAGCGGCAGATACACGCTGCACACGCGCACGCCCTGTCCCCGCAGACGAACTGGCTCTGATTCCCGAACATCCGTAAAGGCACCGGATGTTCGTCCATCGCCGCCAGTTCGTCCTTGTTGCTGCTCGCTCTGCTCGAATGATTCTGGCGAATCATCGCAATTTGCTCTCAACTCTGCACCCAGACTTCTGACCCACAGGTCGAAACCCGCCTTGCTGCCCTGATAGGCCCCCCAACGCGGCAACGGCGGCGGCCCAGCCGATACGCTGGACACGTTGACGATCTGCCCGCCGCCCTGCGCCACCATACGCGGCAGCAGAGCCAGCAGCAGCGCCGCAGGGCCGGAAAAATTAACGGCCAGCAGGCGTTCCAAGTCTTGCTTCTGGCCCGATTGCAGCACCCGCCGCCGAATAGAGCGCCCCGCATTGCTGATGATCACGTCAATTCGCGGGTGCGCCGCCTGAACCTGCGCCACCACCGGGGCAAGGTCAGCGGGCCTGGAGAGGTCGAGCGGATAGGCCCTGGCCTGCCCACCCGCAGCGCAGATGGCGCTCGCCAGTTCTGCCAATTTGTCGCCGCTGCGGGCCAGCAACAGCACTTCGGCCCCCGCCCTCGCCAGCAGCCACGCCGCCGCTTCTCCGATGCCGAACGACGCCCCCGTGATCAGAATGGTTTTGCCCGCTACTGCCCGCCGAAGCGCCGAGGAGTCCCGGCAACTGGGCGGCGAAAGCAGAAGCTGACGCAGCAAAGATGAAGGCGAGGGCAACAGGGGCACAGCTCATCTTTAGCACAAATGTGAGATGAACCACCTAATATCTGCCCACCAGACGACAAAGACCACGCCCGCCTTCATCCCAGATAAGGGACGAGGACGGGCGCAGAATTCAGAGATCAGTTTGAGGTTTAAACAGCCAAGCCCTGCGCGTGGGCGCTGACTTCTCCGGGGGCATACTGACCGGGCGGCAGGTCGATGGCGGCGGAGTTGGCTTCAAATTCGTCGCTCCAGCCCACCTCTTCCAGCGCCTTTTTCCATGCGCCGATGCTCTCGTTGCGGTAGATGGAATAGGCCGCCATGCCCACCTCGGGGCCGCCGCGTGCCACGACGCTTTCCACCCAGGCCCACTTGGCCGAGACGTTGCGGAGTTCTGCGGTGGTGCGGAGTTCTTTCTGAATGCGTTTCATGCGCTTTTCGATGACCTGCACGCCTGCGAAGGCGTCGGCAAAGTGCGGCGTATGGCGCTTGGGCACAAACGGGCTGATGCCCAGCGCGATGCGGTTAATTTTGGCGAGGTCTTTGGTAAACGCGATCAGTTCCGAAATATCGTCGTCGTTTTCGGGGCCGAGACCGATCATCATGTACACCTTGACGCCCTTGAAACCCAGATCGCGGCTGATCTGCGCGGTTTTGGTGAGGTCTTCGGTGGTGATGCCTTTCTTCAGCCAGCGGCGCAGACGCTCGGACGGCGCATCGGAAGCCACCGTGAAGGTTCGCAGGCCGCCCGCCTTCAGAATTTCGGCCAGTTCCGCGTCCACGGTATCGGCGCGGATGGACGACACGCCCAGTTTGATGCCCCGGTCAGTCAGGGTGCGGCCCACATATTTGGTATGCGGAAAGTCGCTGAGGGCCGCGCCCACCAGACCCACTTTCTGTACCCAATCGGGAATCACGTCCAGCAGTTCCTGCGCCTGATTGTTGCGGTTGGGGCCGTACATGGTGCGGGCAAGGCAGAAGGTGCAGGGGCGGGGGCAGCCGCGCTGGGCTTCCACGAGGAACATATTGCTCAGTTCGCTGTGCGGCGTCACGATCTGGCTGTAGGCGGGCAGAAGCTCTTTGGGCGCGGTGGCCCACTTGGGTTCGTGCGTGTGGCGGGCGGGCAGGAACACTCCCGGCATGCCGTCCACAAGATCATAAAAGTCCTCGCGGGAGGTGGCTTCACGCAGCGCCTCGGAAACCACGGGCACGATCTGTTCGCCGTCACCAATGATGATCACGTCAGCAAAAGGGGTCAGCGGGTAGGGGTTGGAACTGGTCAGCGGGCCGCCCACCATGACCACAGGGTCGGAGTCGTCGCGCTTCTCACGTAGGGGGTGCATTCCGGCAATATCGAGGAGCCGGATGATGTTGGTCAGGTCAAGCTCGAAGCTGACGCTGATGGCAAACAGTTCGCAGTTGCCCGCCGCACGCCCCGTTTCGATGGTCGGAAGCGGTTGGCCGCCCTTCTCGAAGGCTTCCACATCGTCGGGCAAAAAGGCACGTTCGCAGGCCACGCCTTCTTCCTGATTGAACATGCGGTAGATGACCTGATAGCCCAGAGACGCCATGCCCACGCTGTAGCGGTTGGGGAAGGCCAGGGTGACCCGGATAGGCGCGTGTTTGAACATGGTACCGGTTTCTGCGTCCAGCAAGGGCTTGATGGCCGTGCGCCAGTAATCGGAACCATAGGAAATAGTGTTGCCTGAATTGCTGCTGACTGAACTCAAAAGTCCTCCGGGAGTACGCGCCGGGGACTTATTGCACCCAAGGCTGGAGCGCCTCTGGAGCAATGGGGCGGCAGCGCGTCACAATCTGGTATTCTACCCGGTTTTGTTGCCTCAACTGAAGCGTGGGTTACGGCCACACGGATGAACCCTGTGCCAGCACGCCCAGAAGAAATGGCCGGGGTCAGTCCTGTTCTGTATTGCTCTGCTTGGGGCTGCTCTGTGGTGGGTCGGTACCCAGGGCTTCTGTGGCCGCCTGAGTGACTTTGCTGGTACTGGCCGGAGCTGCCCTGAAGTTGAATCCCTTGGCTTTGACGGGTCTGGTTCTGGCACTTTTGGCGGGCCGTACCTGCACCTGCGCCTGAACCGGAGCCACGCGTGAGGCGGGCCGCCATGCACTCGCCACAAAAAACACGATGCCTGCCAGCACGCCTGTAAAGGCCAGATACCACAGCAGCCGCCCCAGCACACCCGCCGCGCCCACCACGAACACGCCCAGACCCAGCAACAGTTGTCCGGCCAGCCAGACCAGTGCCAGCGCAGTCACCGCCAACAAAATGACGCCCAGAAGGGCAAAGAGAAGGCGGGTCATGGAGGAAGTATAAAGCGTGAGTGGGGAGTCGTCAGGGGTGAGTGGAAAAAGACGGGACAGCCACGGCAAAAGCAGGAGCCGAGGCACCCAGCCCCGGCTCCTGCTTTCCTGCTGCGGTGCTAGGGCTTAAGCGCCTGCCCCACGCATATTTTCAATGATCTTGTCGGCAAACTGGCTGGTCTTGACTTCGGTCGCGCCTTCCATATTGCGGGCGAAATCGTAGGTCACGACGCGCTGCTGAATGGTCTGGTCAAGGCCCTTGAGGATCAGGTCGGCGGCTTCGGTCCAGCCCATGTAGCGCAGCATCATTTCGCCCGACAGAATCACGGAGCTGGGGTTGATGACGTCTTTGCCCGCGTACTTGGGGGCCGTGCCGTGCGTGGCCTCGAAGATGGCGTGGCCCGACACGTAGTTGATGTTGGCTCCGGGCGCGATGCCGATGCCGCCCACCTGCGCGGCGAGGGCGTCGGACACGTAATCGCCGTTGAGGTTCAAAGTAGCGATCACGTCGTACTCGGTGGGGCGCAGCAGGATCTGCTGGAGGAAGTTATCCGCGATCACGTCTTTGATGACGATGCCGCCGGGGAGCTTCAGCCAGGGGCCGCCGTCGATCTCCACGCCGCCAAATTCGCGCTTGGCGAGGTCGTAGGCCCAGTCGCGGAAGCCGCCTTCCGTGAACTTCATGATGTTGCCCTTGTGCACGATGGCAACGCTCTTGCGCCCGTTGTCGATGGCAAACTGAATGGCGGCCCGCACCAGACGCTCGGTGCCTTCCTGAGACACGGGCTTGATGCCGAAGCTGGAGGTGTTGGGAAAGCGGATTTTGGTCACGCCCATTTCATTGACGAGGAAATCGCGCATTTTATCGGCTTCGGGCGTTCCGGCCTTGTACTCGATTCCGGCGTAGATGTCTTCGGTGTTCTCGCGGAAGATCACCATATTCACGTCTTCGGGGCGCTTGACCGGGCTGGGCACGCCCGCGAAGTACTGCACGGGACGCACGCAGGCATACAGGTCGAGTTCCTGACGCAGAGCCACGTTGATCGAGCGGATGCCCGTGCCCACAGGCGTGGTCAGGGGGCCTTTGATCCCGAACAGGTACTCGTCGAACGCCTTGATCGTTTCAGCGGGCAGCCACTCGCCCTCTCCGTAGACCTGCGTGGATTTCTCGCCTGCGTAGACTTCCATCCATTCGATCTTCTTCTCTGCGCCGTAGGCAACTTCCACGGCAGCGTCCAGCACGCGCACGCTGGCCTTCCAGATGTCTGCACCCGTGCCGTCGCCCTCCACGAACGGGATGACCGGATGATTGGGGACGCTGAGCTTGCCGTCCTGCATGGTGATTTTTTCGCCCTGCGCGGGCACCTTGATATGAGTTTCCATTTCAGTTGCAACTGTAGCGTGCCGAAGATGAGTGCCGTCAAAGTGGGGCTGTTACCGTATAGGTTTAGACGCGGTTCAAAGTTTTGGCGGCCAAAAGTCAGCTTCTCTTCCCCTCAACCGGAGAACCTCCAGCGCGTTTTATCCGTCCTGCCCCCCGCCAAAGGTAACGATCCGCTGGGAATCTCCTCACCTGAAACCCGGAGGCCGGGCGCAAGCTGGACAGACCCAATCGGGAATCCAACGGACAGGAGGTTCACGCGATGAGTGAAGACAAAAGTACGCTAGGAAATATGGTGGACGCCGCCAAAGCCAAGATCAACGAGGGTGCAGACCGCGCCCGCGCTGCTGGACATGAAGTGGCAAGCCATGTTGGGGGCAGCACCGCCGACAACGCCATGGACAAAGCCAAGGCCACGGAAGACCGCGCCAAGGCAGAACTCCATAACCGTCAGGCCCATGCCGAGTACCAAGAAGGCAAGAGCGAAGCAAAAGACGGCGACGGGCGCTAAGCCTAACCCTCCAATTTCCTAGCAAGCCTCAGCGCAGGCGTTCGGAGCCACAACCTCCTGAGCGCCTGCTTTTTTGTTGGCCCAAAGCGCTGGCTTGCCCACATGTCTTCATCCCGTAGGCCGCCCGCCCCCGTAAACTGCCGGGCATGACCATCCCTACCCGGCGTGAATCTCGCCGTGAGCAACACAAGCGGGGCGGCACCGGGGCGCAAGTGACCGTGCGAAATACCCTGATCGCCTACGCCTTCATGCTGCCGTTCCTGATCCTGCTGGTCGTGTATCACACATGGCCTGTGTTTTTCGGCACCTACTTGGCCTTTACCAAATACAACGTCATCTCACCGCCGGAGTGGGTCGGGCTGGACAATTTCCGGGAGTTGACAAGCGACGAGCAATTCTGGTCGGGCCTCCGCAACAGCCTGAAATACATTCTGGTGGTTCCGATCATTCAGGGCCTCAGCATCGCCGTTGCCATGCTGGTCAACCGCCCCATGAAGGGCATCGGCTTTTTTCGCACCGCCTATTACGTGCCGGTGGTGACCAGTTTTGCGGTGGTCGGACTGATCTGGACCTGGATGTATCAGCAAGAAGGCCCCGTAAACTTCGTGCTGCAAGCCCTCGGGCTGATGAAAGAGCCGCACAGCCTGCTGAACAATCCGTTTACGGCGCTGTACGCGGTGATGTTCGTGACGCTCTGGAAGGGCATCGGCTATTACATGGTGCTCTATCTGGCAGGATTGCAGGCCATTGCGCCCGAGCTTGAAGAAGCCGCAGTCATTGACGGCGCGACCCGCCTGCAGGTGTTCTGGAACATTACTCTGCCGGGGCTGCGGCCCACGATTCTGGTGTGCAGCCTGCTGTCCACCATCAGTGCCATCAAGGTCTTCGAGGAAATCTACGTGATGACCAGCGGCGGGCCTGCGGGCAGCACCTATACGGCGTTGTTCTATACCTATTCGCGGGCGTTCGTGGATTTCAAATTCGGTCAGGCCGCCGCCGCCGGATTGATCATCGCCGTGATCAGCATTCTGTTTGGCCTCGTCAACTTCCGCCTGACTCGGGGAGGACGCGCCGATGCTTGAGCAACCTGCCACCACACCGCCCCAGCGTCAGGCCGCCACCGCGCAGGAAACCGCCCACGTCGCCTCCGGCCTGCGTGCCCGCAAGCGCCGCAAAGACCGCCTGACCAACGGCTTGGCCTACTTCGTGCTGGGCGTCATCGCGCTGATCATGCTGTACCCGTTTTACTGGACGCTGATCACGAGTTTTGAACCCACGGGCAACATCTATCAGGCCAAGCTGTGGCCCTCCGGCTTCAGTTTCAAAAATTACGTGGAAGTGTTTCAGGGCACCACAGTTCCGTTCTGGCGCATGGTGCTCAACAGCGTGATCATCTGCACGCTGGGGGTCACGCTGACGGTCAGTTTTGCGGCGCTGGCGGCCTATCCGCTGGCGAAGATGCGTTTTCCGGGCCGCGACCTGATCTTCTACGCCATCCTGACCCTGATGGTGCTGCCCAACGAGGCGGGCCTCATCGTCAACTATTCCACCACCGTAAATCTGGGCCTGCTGCGCCAGGACAACCCGGTTCTGAACGTGCTGGCGCAGTACGCCGCTGTGGTGCTGCCGGGCATGGCCTCGATTGTGGGCCTGTTTCTGATCCGGCAGGCTTATCTGGGCGTACCGATGGAACTCATCGAGGCCGCCCGCATCGACGGCGCAAGGGAACTGACCATCTGGCGGCGCGTGATGCTGCCGCTGGCGCTGCCGACCATCGTGGCCTTCTCCATTCTGGAATTCGTGGCCTACTGGAATTCCTTCCTGTGGGCACGAATCGTGCTGCGAGACAAGGAACTGTTGCCGCTGTCGGCGGGCCTGCTGGAACTCAGCGGCACCTTTTCCACCAACAGCCGCGCCGTGATGGCGGGCGCAGTGCTGACCATCCTGCCCATTCTGATCGTGTTTGCCTTCGGGCAAAAATACTTTATGAAGGGGATCGAAGGCGCGGTGAAGGGGTGAGCCGAATAGGAAGGAGCCGCACAGGACTGAACCAGGCCGCTCTGATCCTGCTCTGTGCCTTTTCTTCTCCCGGACAGGCGGTTCCCTCATCTGCGGATTCCTACGTAAACCTTTCCATTCAGGCGGTGAGCTTGCCCGCAGAGGTCAGGGCCGGGGCCTTGTTGACCGTTAAAATCTTGGCGGGTGGGAATGGGTGCGCCACCTATGACCGTATGATCGTCACCCGTTCTAGTGGACAAATTAACCTGCAACTCCAGATGTTGCGCCGTAGAGATGCATCTCAGCCATGCACTTTGGAGCTTCGTACTTTCCCAGTGCGCTACACGGAAGCACTCTTTCCCAGTGCGGAAGGCAATGGCATGGGAGACAAAATCGCCGTCAGCGTGAACGGCAAGCTGGCGGGAGTCGTTAGGATCGTGTTCCCGTGACCCTTCCAGCCCACACCCATTCAACCCAAACCCTCCCCTACCGCACTCTGGAGCGCCAGTGGGATGTGCTGGTGGCAGGCGGCGGCACGGCGGGCACGATGGCCGGAATTGCCGCCGCCCGCAGCGGGGCCAGCGTGCTGGTCATTGAGGCCTTCGGCAGTCTGGGCGGCACGGGCACCAACGCCTGGGTCACGCCGCTGATGCGGAACGTGTCGGGCGGGCGCAACCTGAACCGGGGCCTGACCGATGAACTCAAAGCCCGCCTGATCGCACGTGGCGACGGCGGCATAGATGCCAACGGCAACGACAACTGGTTCAATCCAGAGGGCATGAAAGTGGTGCTGGAGCAGATGCTTCTGGAATCGGGCGGCGAGGCGCTGTACCACACGCATGTGGTGGCCCCGGTAATGCAGGGGCAGCATTTATCAGCCCAACATGTATCGGCACTGGTGATTCACAACAAGGGCGGCCTGCAAGCCCTGCCCGCCCGCGTGGTCATCGATTCCACCGGAGACGCCGATGTTGCCGTGGCCGCTGGCGCAGGCTTTCACGGCGGCGATGCAGACGGCGTTCATCAGGCCATGAGTCTGCGCTTTACGCTGGCAGGCATAGACACGGCGCGGCTCTGTGCCTTCCTGCGGGCACAGGGGCAGGGACAGGAATCGCCCGACTTCATGCATTTCTGGATGGTCTGGGGCAAGGGCAGCACGCTGGAATCCCTCTTCCGGAAGGGGATCGAAGCGGGCGTGCTGCGGGAGCGCGACGGCGACTATTTTCAGGGCTTCAGTGTGCCGGGGCGTCCGGGCGAAATCAGCTTCAATTGCCCGCGCATCCGGGCCGAATACAACGACGGCGCAGACCCCTGGCACCTCACGGGCGCACAGATTGACGGGCGAGAAGCGGTAGACCGCCTGACCGCCTTCTGCCGCGCCTTTTTTCCGGGCTGTGAATCGGCCTTCGTGGGCACCTACGCGCCGATGGTGGGCGTGCGGGAAACGCGGCGCATCGTGGGCGACTACACCCTCACGCTGGAAGACATCTTGGATTGCCGCACCTTTGCCGATTCGATCTGCCGCAACCATTACCCGGTGGATATTCACAGCCCACGCGGAGCCAAACTGATCCACGAGCGCGAAGGCAGCGCCCCCTATTTTGCGCCCGACGCCTTCCACGAGATTCCTTACCGCGCCATCGTGCCCCAGGGGGTCGGCAACGTGCTGGTGCCGGGGCGGGCGGCCAGCAGCAGCTTCGAGGCACAGTCGGCCATCCGCGTGCAGCAGAATTGCCACACGATGGGCGAGGCGGCGGGCATCGCGGCGGCGTGGGCAGCGCGGGATTCTGGGGGCGACGTGCGGGCTGTAGATGTGGCGGCGCTTCAGGCCGAGATGAGGGCGCGGGGAGGGCTGGTATGAGCAGAGCAGCAGATTTACGCAGCGTGCGGGCCTACCGGATTTTGCCGCAAGACGACCCCCTCCTTACGCCGCACATCGGCGCACTGATCGAGATGCTGCACTACACACGCCTGACCACCATGCATGAAGTGGCTGGCCTGACGGTAGAGCAACTGGACACCATTCCTGCTGGCTTCGGCAATTCGGTGGGGATGCTGCTGGCGCATATCGCCGCCGTTCACCGCATCTACCACGGGCTGTCGTTTGAGGGCCGGGACGTGTTTGATGATGAAAGCTACGCGCCGTACCGTCTGGCGCTGGACCTGAACGAGGCCGCCCGTGAACATATCCGGGGCCGCGAGTTGAGCGAGTATCTGACCGAGCTGGAAGCGGCGTCGGCCCTTACGATGGACGGTCTGGCGGCGCGGGACGATGTCTGGCTGGCCTCCGACCTTGGCGCTGGCAGCGGACAGGAGATGAATCAGCACTGGGCGTGGTTCCACGTCATAGAGGACGAGGTGAATCACCAGGGCCAGATCCGGGTGATTCGGAAAATTGTCGCGCCGAGGGTAAAGGCGGGAGAACAGACATGAGCGGGAGGCTCCTGCTGATTCGCCATGCCAGAGCCGCTGGGCAAGCGCCGGACGCCCCCCTGACGCCGGAAGGCGTGGCGCAGGCCGAAGCTTTGGCGGAAAGCCTGTCTGAGAGCGGCATCACCCGGATAGTGAGCAGTCCCTGGCAGCGGGCCGTGGCGACGGCAGAACCATTGGCACGGCGGCTGGGCCTGCCCGTGCAGACCGATGAGCGCCTGACCGAACGGGTACTGAGCAGTGCAGACCGCGCCGACTGGATGGAATGCCTGCGCGAAAGCTTTGGCGATGACCACCTGACCCTCCCCGGCGGCGAATCGGGCCACGCTGCCCGCGCCCGGATTCTGGCTGTGCTGGAGGATGCTCGCGACCCGGCTGGGACGACCGCCGTCGTATCGCACGGCAATCTGCTGGCGCTTGCGCTGGGGCTGGATTATGACGGTTGGGCGGGCCTCCGCAATCCAGATGTGTGGGTGTGGGATGCTGGCACTTCTGCCCGCTGGGAACCCGCATGACCCGCGACTTTTCGCCCAGCGACCCACACGCCGCGCCCATGTCCGGCCACACGCCATATCAGATAGAGCGCCGCGTGCTGGCGGGCGTGCCGTGCCTGATCGAACGCCCGCTAGAAGGCACGGAGATTCAGACCGTGTGCCTCGTGTACCACGGCGCTTGGGCGGCCAAAGAGGGCAAATTGGGCGTGTATTCGGCGCTGACGGCGCGGGGCGTGGCGGTGGTGATTCCAGACGCGGCCCTGCACGGCGAGCGGCAAGGCGACACGCCACCCGACCACAACGCCCGCGAGTACGTCTGGGAAAGTGTGCGCCGCACGGTGGCCGAGGCTCCGGCGCTGATCGACGCACTGGAAGACCTGTTGGGACCGCGCCCGCTGTGGGTGGTGGGCAGCAGCATGGGCGGCTATGTAGCCCAGACGCTGATGCAGACCGAGCCGCGTGTGGCGCGTGTGGCGGCCCTGATCACGTCGGGCGTGTGGGCAGAGCCGGAGGTGGGGCGGCCCGAATTGCAGGCTTTTCTGGAGGCTTATAGGCCCGTGACCCACGCCGACCAAACCCCGCCCACTCCTCTGCTGCTCGCCAGTGGCGAGGCCGACCCGACCTTTCCTCTGGCTGCTCACCACGCGCCTACCGCCGCCGCCTACCGCACTGCCTATGCAGAGGCCGGGACCGCCCACCTGCTGCACGAGGCGACCTTTGCGGGCGTGGGCCACTACACCAGCGTCAGGATGCGGGATCAGGTGTTGGCCTTCTTTCTGGCAGACTCCGTATTTCTGGCAGACTCTGAGCCGTGACCCGCCTGCTGCTGATTCCGCCCGATACCCGTCCACCCACGCTGGCGCACCCGCTGGGGCTGGCCCACATGACCGGAGCCGCCGTTCAGGTGCCGCCCACCGAGGCTCTGCCACATTTTTTTACCCCCGGCAATACCGCCACGCTGCGGGCCTGGCTGCTGGATAAGGTGCAACAGGCCGACGCCCTGATCGTGTGTCTGGAAACCCTGTGCTTGGGCGGCATGATCCCGGCGCGGCGCGTGTCAGACGGGTTGGAGGTGGCCCTGGAGCGGCTGGACGTGCTGCGGGAAGTCCGGGCGCTGAATCCGAACCTGCACATCTATGCCCACGGCGTGGTGGTGCGGGTGGCCCACGACAACGACCCACACGAAGAAAAAGAATATTACGGGGAGTGGGGGCCGGGGCTGCGGGCCTATTCGGTGGCCGCAGATCGGCACGCCCGCCACGGTGAAGCCGAACGAGACGCCCTAACCGCTGCCCACGCTGCCCTGCCCCCGCACATTCTGGCCGACTGGGTGGGCACCCGCCAGCGCAACCGCGTCCTGCACCTGCACGCGCTGGAGCTGTTGGCGCAGGGAGTGCTGACCCACCTCAGCGTGACTCTGGACGATACCAGCGAGTACGGTCTGGCCGCTCTGGACCGCCGGATGCTGGAAGCCCGCGCCGATGAACTGGGCGTATGGGCGCACTTCGACTGCTACCCCGGAGCCGACGAGGTGCCGTGCGCCCTGCTCACTCGGGCCTTGCGGCGCGGCCTGCCCCCGGCGCGGGCGTGGGTGCGCTACAGCGGCACACTGGGCGCGGGCGCGGGCCTGATCTACGAGGACCGTCCGGCGGGGGAACTCGTGCGGGCGCACCTGCGCGGCGCGGGCTGCGTGCTGGCCGACAGCCCCGCCGAGGCTGATTTCGTGCTGGCCGTGAATACGCCGGGGCTGCGTCAGGCCAATGTGCAGCCCGATTTCGCCACCGTGGATACACCTCACCGCCATCTGCCCGCCTTCGTGGACACCCTTCAGGCCGATCTGGACGCAGGGCGGGCCGTCTCGCTGGCCGATATCGCCTATCCCAACGGAGCCGAGCGGCGGCTGTGGACGCTGCTGCAAGGGCTGGCGCTGGCCGACCTCGCAGGCTTCAGCGCGTGGAACACGGCGGGCAATACGCTGGGCAGCGCAGTGGCGTTCGGGGCGCTGGCCGCACAGGTGCAGAACCGCGCCGCCCACGCCGAAGCCGTATTTTCCCGAGTGGTAGACGATGTGCTGTATCAGGCGTTCGCCCGCGCCGAGGTTCGCGCCCATCTGGGCAGCCCCAGCCCCTACGATCTGGGAGAAACCAGAGCCGACGCCGAAGCCACATTGCAGGAGCTGATCACACCGCGCATTCAGGCCGTGTGGGACAGGCATTGGGGCGGGTCAGGGCTGAAGCTGGAGCTGGGGCAGCCGCACCTGAGCTGGCCGAGGCTGTTTACGGGCGTGTTTCCGCTGACGGTCACTGCTGACCCAGCCTCTATCCAAAGTGGGACGCCTCCAGAGAGCGTGACTGACACACTGCCCCAATGATCTCCCGGCGCATCTGGCTCACGGCTTTTCTTCTGTTGGGCCTGCTGAGGCTGGCTGCACTGGGTTTCTCTGCCTTCTCGCCGGTTGTCGATTTGCAAGTCTTGAACCGGAGTGGCGCGGCGGTCACGGGCGTGCGGGTATGTTTGAAACCGGGAAACTGCGTTCAGCAGCCGGAACTCAAACCCAACAGGACTTGGTGGGTTCCCCTCAAAATCACGGATGACGGCGGGGCGGTGTTGACGTTTGACCAACAAGCAGCGAGCCAACGCTCAAGCACCTACATCACCCGGGGCATGGGCGTGCATTGGCTGATTCTGCCGGGTGGCCGAATCCAGCAAAAGCAGTGAGAATGGCGGGAATGACCGACGCCCTGACCACTCCTGATGCTCTGAACGCGGCCCCTCTGAACTCTGCCCCACTGCTGGCGCTGGACATCGGCGGCACTTCCATGCGGGCGGCCCTGATTCAGCACGGACAGATCACCGAACGCCGCGAGGCCCGCACGCCCAAGCCCAGTACACCCGACGCCGTGATTGCCGCTGCCACCGAATTGGCCGCGCCGCTGGCCGCGCACGCCGCCGCACTGGGGGTGGCCTGTGCAGGGGCGGTGGCAGGCGGCAGCGTCACGGCCACCGCTGTTCACACCTTTCCCGGCTGGATAGATGTGGCCTTGGCCGAACGCCTTGGCACAGGGCTGGGCCTTCCCTGCGCCGCCCTGAACGATGCCCGCGCCGCCGCGTGGGGCGAATGGGCCGCCGGAGCGGGCCGGGGTACACGGGAATTCATGTTCATCACGGTCAGCACAGGCGTGGGCGCGGGGCTGGTGCTGGGTGGGCGGCTGCATCTGGCGGGCAACGGTCTGGACGCCGAATTGGGCTTCGTGAGCGTGCCTGCCGCGTGGCAACCCGGACAGACTGTGCCCCCGCTGGGCCAGTTGGGGCCACTGGAATTTGAAAGCAGCGGCACGGCACTGGGTGAACAGGCCCGCCGCCTGGAGCTGGCCGATACCCGCGCCCTGTGTGACGCCGCCGAAGAGGGCCATCCAGAAGCCGAAGCCGCCTACACCCGTTCGGCTGCCCTGATGGCGTGGAAAATCGCGGATGTGGCGGCCCTGTTGGGCATTTCGCGGGTGGCGCTGGGCGGCAGCGTGGGCCTGCGCCCCGGCTATCTGGCCCGCGTACAGGCCAGCCTTGACCTGTTTCCGGCCCGCTATCAACCAGAAGTGGTTCATGCTGCCCTCTCAGCCGACGCGGGCCTGATCGGAGCGGCACTGTGGGCCGGGCAGAGTGATCAGCAACCGCTGCCGAATTCTTGATAGAGGACCGCTCTATTGCGCAGTGACTCCTGCGCAGTGGCCCCCGCTCCTGCCGAGCTTTTCAGGTCTACTTCGGAGCAATGACCGCGCTCACTCCTGCCTCTCGAAACGCGGCAGCAGATGGCTGAAACCCAGGACTTGGCACACGAACAGTTGCGTCAGTTCTGGATCGAACTGGCAGCCACTTTCGCGGATCAGGTGTTCGACGGCATCCTGATAGGGCCAGGCGGGTTTATAGGGCCGCACACTGGTCAGGGCGTCAAAAACATCCACGATAGCCATGATGCGGGCCACCAGGGGAATTGCCTGCCCACGCAGACCCAGCGGGTAGCCGTGTCCGTCCCAGCGCTCATGGTGGTGACGCACGGCGTCCACCGTCTGGGCGGGCAAAAACGGCAGTTCGGCCAGCACCTGCACGCCCCACAGGGGATGCTGCAAGATCACCTCGTATTCCAGCGCGTTCAGCGGGCCGGGTTTGTGCAGGATCTCCTGCGGCACCCGCGCCTTGCCGATATCGTGCAGGGCGGCTCCCCAACGCACGGCCCGCACTTCACTCGGCCCCAGTCCTGCCGCACCCGCCAGGCGCTGAGCAAAATCCACGATCCGGCGAATGTGTTCGGCCTGCCACGCATCCTGACTGACGCCCAACAGATGGATGGCCTCGTCCAGAGCACGCTCGGTGTGGTTCAAGCGCTCACTGAGATCGAAAGTCCGCTGGGCACTGATTTTGAGGGCTTCCAGGCTGCCCGCGATCATGGAACCGCGCTCGGCCCAGATGACCCGCACCACATGATGGGCACGGCGGGTCAGCAGTTCGGCCTCTTCGATTACTCCCTGCCCACGCCGCAACGCCGCCGGGTAGCAGGCGCGGTCGTAGCGCAGCCATTCCAGCAGCGGGCGGCCCCGCACCTCGTCAGCCCTCAGCCCGGTCAGGGTTTCCCACGCGCCGCCCACTTCCAGAATCAGGCCCGCCGCATCCAGCAGGAACAGAGCTTGCGGTTGAGCTTCAAGCATGATCTGCATCAGATTCGCTTCCGTGGCAGGGTCGGGAAGTGCAGCCTCGCCGCCCACGACAGAAGCAGAGCGCAGCTGAGGTTTGCGGATGAATGGAGAAGGAAAATCGATGTCTTCAAACATGAAGTGCCTGAGTGGACTGTTGACATTGACGGGGCCACCGGACAGAAGAGGTGAAATAGAAGAGTCCAGTGGGCATACTGTCAGGGTAGATCATGTGCTGTGAGTAGCCCGTGAGGGATTCTGACCACAGGTACATTGAACAAACTGCCAGTTGTTCCGCTCATAAGTAATCAACTGGTCAAAAAAATTGATCGCAGACAAAGTTGGGAGAATATTTAATTCTCAATAGACCCTTTACATATTGCCCCAGCAAGATCAAGCAAGAGGATGCCCTCAGCAACAAGTCGGCCACAGGCGATTTGGTCTGGTTTGGTGTCCGGACTACACAAAACGTCAGCTTGAGTAGGCGGCTGCGCTAAGGTACGGCCATGCTTCGTGTGTTGTTTGTGGGAGATGTCTATGGTCAACCGGGACGCCGTGTCTTGGCCGCTCATCTCCCCACCTTGCGGGGGCCGGACGGCCTGAAAAAATTTGATTTCACCATCGTGAATATGGAAAACGCGGCGGGCGGCTTCGGGCTGCACCGGGACGCCGCCGAATCCGCGCTACGGGCGGGCGCAGACTGCATGACGCTGGGCAACCACGCCTGGCACCACCGCGATATTCACGCCCTGATGGCCGATGCCGAAAGTTATCCCATCGTGCGGCCCCTGAACTATGCCGACCCCGCGACCCCCGGCGTGGGCTGGCGCACCTTCGACGTACCCACCCGTGTGGGCGGCAAACCCGGCCCCACAGAGCGTCTGACGGTGATTAACGTGCTGGGCCGGGTGTTTATGGACGCCGTATCGAACCCCTTCCGGGCCATAGACGAGGTGCTGGAACTGCCGAATCTGGGCAGCATTTTTGTGGATATTCACGCCGAGGCCACCAGCGAAAAGGCGGCGCTGGCCTGGTATCTGGATGGACGGGTGGCCGCCGTGATCGGTACGCATACCCACGTTCCCACTGCCGACACGCGTATTTTGCCAGGTGGCACGGCTTTTCAGACCGATGCGGGCTTTACCGGGCCGCACGACAGCATCATCGGGGCCGCGCCCGAAGGCCCCATTCAGCGCTTTCTGACCGAACGATCTTACCGCTACGCCGTGGCCGAGGGCCGGGCCGAACTGAACGGGGTCGCGCTGGAGTTGCAAGACAACCGCGCCCTGAGCGTGGAGCGTTACCGTTACCTTGAAGCAGACCACCGGGAGGACGACTATGGGCATTCGCAATGATGTAAATCTGCTGGGGCGCACGCTGGGGCAAGTGCTGAAAGAACAGGAGGGCGAGGCGTTTTTCGATCTGGTGGAACGCACGCGGTCTCTGGTGCGGGACGTGCGGGGCGGCGGCGACGATACCGCGCTGCGCGGCCTGATCGCGGGCCTGAACGAGGCCGATGCGGGCAACCTGACGCGGGCCTTTACGTGGTACTTCCAACTGGTGAATCTGGCCGAGGAATACGAGCGGGTACGGGTGCTGTCGGGGTCGCAGGGCACGCGCCCACAGAGCATAGAAAGCGCACTGATGGAGCTGAAAGCGCAGGGCCTCAGCGCCGACGATGCCGAGAGCTTGCTGGCCCGCTTAGACCTCGGCCTGACCTTCACAGCCCACCCCACCGAAATGCGCCGCCGGACCATCCGTAGCCATCTGGTGGAGGTGGCCCGCGCCATTCCCGAACTGCACGGGCAAGACGAATCGGCAGTCGAGCGCGTGGCCGCCCACGTCGAGGCCATGTGGACGACCCCCGAACTGCGCCGCCTGAAGCCCACGGTTCTGGATGAGGTCAAGGGCGGCCTGAATTACGTGACCTCTATCGCACAGGCCCTCCCGGCCCTCCAGCGCGATCTTCAGCGGGCCTTCCGCACGGTGTACGGGCGCGAGACGGCGGCCCACGTACCCCTGAGTTTCAGTTCGTGGATGGGCGGAGACCGCGACGGCAACCCCTTCGTGACGCCGCAGGCCACCCGCGAGGCGCTGGAAGTTCACCGCGAACGGGCGCGGGAAGTCCTGCTGGGCGCGATCAAGCAGGCGTATGCCGATCTGAGTCAGGAGGGCGCGGGGGAAGAAACTGGGCAGGAGGCGGCGGGCAGCTACCGCGAGGAACTGCGCGACCTGCACAACTCGGTGCGCGACGGATTACCCGTGGAGCTGCTGCCCCGGCTGGAAGCCCTGCGCGAGCGCCTGCACGCCGAGGGCCAGCAGCGCAGCGCCGACCAACTGCTGACGCCCCTGCTGACGGTCGCCCGCGTGTTCGGGCAACATCTGGTCAGTCTGGATGTGCGCGAACACAGTGCCCAGACAGGCGCGGCTGTGGCCGAACTGCTGAAGGCCGCGGGCGTGGAGGCCGACTATTCGGCTCTGCCCGAACACGCCAAACTCGAACTGCTGACCCGCGAACTGCGCTCTCGCCGCCCGCTGTGGCCCGCTGGCGAGGCCCTGACCGACACGCTGGAAACCGCCATCGGCCCGATTCGTGAGGTGCAGGCAGCCACCCGTTTGGTCGGCCCCCGCGCTTTCGGGCATTACGTGATCAGCATGTCCGAAAGCGTGTCGGACGTGCTGGAGCCGCTGTTGCTGGCCCGTGAGGTGGGATTTGGCATCCTGCCTGTGCCGCTGTTTGAAACCCTGGCCGATCTGGAACGTGCCCCGCAGGTGGTCTGGGAACTGCTCTCACTGCCCGAATACCGCGCCGTATTGGGCCACAACGTGCAGGAGATCATGCTGGGCTATAGCGATTCCAACAAGGATGCGGGCTTTCTGGCGGCCAACTGGGCTTTGCACGAGGCGCAGCGCAAGATCAGCGACGTGTGCAGGCGGGCGGGCGTGCATTGGCGCTTTTTTCACGGGCGCGGCACCAGCATCGGGCGCGGGGGCGGGCCTGCTTCCCGTGCCATTCTGGGCCAGCCTGCCGGAACCATCGACGCCGGAATCCGCATCACCGAGCAGGGCGAAGCCTTGGCCGACAAATACAGCCACCCCGTCTTGGCCCGCCGCAATCTGGAACAGGCGTTGTATGGCCTGATGCTGGCCGCCGCCCGCCCCGCCCTCGACCCGCCCGCTGAGTGGATGGACGCCCTAGACCGCGCCGCCCGCGTGAGCGCCCGCGCCTACCGCACCCTTGTCGACGACCCAGATTTCCTGCCCTTTTTCGAGCGGGTCACGCCCATTCACGAAATTGCCCGCCTGAACATCGCTTCCCGGCCCGTGCGCCGACCCGGTGCGCCCACCCTGGGTAACCTGCGGGCCATTCCGTGGGTCATGAGTTGGACCCAGAACCGCGCCAACTTACCCGGCTGGTACGGCCTGACCGAAGGCATCCGCGAAATCGGGCTGGAGCAGGCCCGCGCCATGTACGCCGACTGGCCTTTCTTCCGCACCGTGCTGGACAACAGTCAGATGAGCCTTGCCAAAAGCGACCCACTGATCTTCAGTGAATACCTGACCCTGCTGGACAGCGGAGACGGCACCGCAGAAGGCAGCGCCCGCCTTGCCGAGCACCTGAAGGCCAGCTACCACGACGCCGTGGAAGCCGTGCAGAGCGTGATCGGCGCGGAGCTGCTGGGCAACGAACCCCGCCTGCGCGAAAGCATCGCCCTGCGGAATCCGTATATCGACCCGATTCACCGCATTCAGGTGGAACTCCTGCGCCGGGCCCGCGCCACCGCAGATGGTCTGGACGAATACGAACGCCCCCTGCTGCTGAGCTTGCAGGGTGTGGCGGCAGGGGTACGCAATACGGGGTAAAAATAGCTATTGATTCCTACCGAGGTGGGCAACGTCGTGAATGTTGGGCGACTCAACCCCCCCGTTGCTGACGCAACGCCCCCCCTTAAAGGTGGGGACAACAGCTCTTTTGCGCTCCCCTTAAGGGGGGCTGGCGGTGAAGCCGACTGGGGGGTTATGCCCTGAACGTTGCTTAACCCAGCAGAGATCAAGCCGAGCTTGAAGATAAAGATTGCTGGCCCACTCTCAGCTCTTTGTGGAGCGGGCTTTTTATAGAGCGGGCCAGCAACCAATGTTCCGCCCACTGTGCAGGCTGACCACGCAGCGGGGGCAGGCTCTTCGCACCGAAAAAAGCCAGTTCAGCCCCCTCTATGCCGTCTGCAACAGGTGTGCCCTGCCAATGCGTGACGTGGTACACCGCCGTATAGAAATAGGCTTCGTCTCCGTTGGGTAGCCGACGGTGAGGCGTGACCAGCAGCTCAAGCAAACTGGATTGCAACACTTCCAGCCCTGTTTCCTCGTGCACTTCCCGCGTCATGGCGTGCTGGGGCGGTTCTCCAAGCTCGCAGAGGCCACCAGGCAATCCCCACACCTCGCGCCCTGCCAAGCGCTGAAGCAACACTTCCCCCGCATCGTTTAGCAAAATTCCAGCGGCTCCCATCAGATTCACCGGGCTGGTGCCGATCATCCGGCGCAGAGAAGAAATGTAGTCCTGCACGGTGCCAGCAGTCACTGCTCCTCCCGTGTCTCCCGCATCCTCCTTACAGGCGGCCCCGGAAGCGAATGGAGCTGATCTTGATCATTTCGTCGGCAGCCAAGTTACCTTCTAAAATTCTGGCCCCCAAATACAGCGTGCCGTCTCGCACAGCCTGATCCAGAATTGGATTTTTGAGAGAAACCGACTGGGCACTATTGGGACTTACAAGCAGTTCTGTGAGGTACTCGCCGCCTCCCGGCCCTTCGCACAGCAGCGCTCCGGTAAAACCTTCTCGGCTGGATTCAATCTGGGGGCAGTCGGGCCTGTGGTTGAGGGCAAAGAATTGTAGCCGCAGCCGTGGAGAGGTTCCGTAATACGTGCCTACGGCATCAAAAGTCACCTGCTGATAAGGCAGCTTGGGAATCTTGAGGTACTCCAACTGATTGGCGTCCATGTAGGCCACCTGAGAAGGCTTGAACGGCCCCAGATCATTGACCACGTAAAGATCGTTTCCCGTCTGTTCGGGCAAGGAAATCAGGCCACAGGCGGAGAGCAGAGGCGCAAGCAGCAACAGTCGATGGAATCTCATAACTGACCCCCACTCTACTTGCTGGATGTGCGCTGGATGACCGCAGATCCAGCAAGTTCTCTGGAAGCCTGTTCGGTTCGGCCCTTTCGCTGCTCGTCCTTGCTTCTCCAGAGTTTCGGATAAGCT
Source organism: Deinococcus aquatilis DSM 23025 (assembly GCF_000378445.1). GTDB lineage: Bacteria > Deinococcota > Deinococci > Deinococcales > Deinococcaceae > Deinococcus > Deinococcus aquatilis. Next base: position 59,885 of record NZ_KB899695.1, read on the forward strand.
CTAGCCTCATGCCCGCTGCCTACCCGACACCCAACCGCACTCCTCCCACCCGCGCCCGCGTGCCCGATCTGGCATGGACGCTGGCGCGGGCGCACCTGTCGCGGCGGCGCACACAGAATGTACTGACGATTCTGGGGATTGCCGTGGGCGTCATGGTCCTCATCGCCGCCCTCAGTCTCACCAACGGCTTTACCCGCTCGCTGATCGACGCGACTTTGCGGGCCAGCCCTCACCTCAGTATCACGTCTTTTGCGCCCCAGCCACGCGATCCGGCGCTGGAAAAGGTGATGGCCGCCAACAGGGAAGTTACAGCAGTCACACCCTTTCTGACCGATAAGGGATTGCTGACCCGGCCTGCCAGCGGTGGTCGCAGCGCAGGCGTGGATTTCGCCACCCTGTTCGGCGTGCAGCCCAGTGCGGCGCAGGTGCTGCAACTTCAGCCGGAAGAAGGCAAACTGCTTTCTGACCTCAAAGACGGCGAGGTGATGCTGGGCGCTTCGTTGGCCCGCAGCGTGGGTGCGTTTACAGGAGATGAGGTCAGGCTGCTCAACAGCACCCAGCGCCGCGCCACCCTGAAGGTGAAAGGCGTGTTCAGCACGGGCAATTACCTGATCGATAGTGCCTATGCCTTTACCAATCTGGGCACGCTGCAAGCCCTGCAACAGACCACCAATATCACGGGCTATCAGTTGCGGCTGCGCGACCCGGCCACCGCGCCCGCCGTCGGCTCGGCCCTCACCCGCACGCTGCCCTACTCGGCGCTGCCGTGGCAGAACCTGTACGGCACGCTGCTGGATCAGTTGGCACTGCAAAAACGGGTCATTGCCTTTGTGGTGTTCCTGATCGTGATCGTGGCGGCGTTCGGGATTGCCAATGTGCTGACGCTTGCCGTCTTTGAAAAGACGCAGGAAATTGCCATTCTGCGGGCCATCGGAGCCACCCGCAACCTGATTACCCGTGTGTTTGTTCTGGAAGGGCTGGTGCTGGGCTTCAGCGGCCTGCTGCTGGGCAATCTGCTGGGCCTTGCCATCAGCGCCTACTTCACGGTGCGGCCTTTTCAGTTGCCGGGCGACCTGTACTTCATCACGGCCCTTCCGGTAGAAGTTCGCCTGACCGACCTGTTGTGGGTCAATGCCGTGGGTCTGGGAACGACCATGCTGGCGGCCCTGATTCCGGCACGGCGGGCTGCAAATGTCGAGCCAGCGCGGATTATTCGCTGAGACCAGTGAAGGTAAGCAGTGGGCATCAGGTGACAGTTACCTTCCTGACCGTGGGCTGAAGCACTATTAACGTTGTGGTGTGGGTTGCTCATGGGGCGTCAAGTGAGTGCCACTAGTCTGCTTCTCGGAGGTACCACCCATGAAAAAACTTCTAATGATTCCCGCCGCGATGCTGCTGAGTACTGCCGCCGCCGCCCCCAAGATCAGCGCCCAGAGCATTATCGTGAACCCCACCCAGCCTGACCTGAGCGTCAGCGTGCGTGTAGACAAGGACCAGAGCGGCAACGCCAGCCCCAACTACCGCGTCAACGAGCCGATCCGCATCAGCACCAGCGTGAACCGTGACGCCTACGTCTACCTGTTCAACCTTGACTCCAGCGGCGAAGTGACCCAGATCCTGCCCAACCGCATTTCTGGCAACGAAGCACTGGTCAAGGCCAACACCACCCGCGTCTTCCCCGCTGCTGGCGACAACTTCACCTTCAGCGTAGACGGCCCCATCGGCCTGAACAAGGTCCTGGCTCTCGCCAGCCTGACCCCCCTGAATCTGGACCAGATCAGCTCCTTCAAGACCCAGCAAGACCAGTTTGCCACTGTGGCCGCCAAGGGTCAGGACAAGCTGGCGCAGGCCCTGAGCATCGTGGTCAACCCCCTGCCCCAGAACAGCTGGGTCAGCGACACCGCCTTCTTTAACGTCGTCGGCCAGACGCCTATCCAGACCGGCAGCCTGTTCGTGGGCACCAACGTCTCGGGCAGCACGGTCGTTCTGAACGGCCAGAACCTCGGCGCGGGCAACACCACCTTCAGCAACCTGCGCCCCGGAAGCTACCCCGTGCGCGTTCAGGCCCCCGGCTTCCGCGACTACACCACCACGGTGTCCATCCGCGCAGGCAGCACCACCAACCTGAACGTCGAGTTCGCTCAGGTCATCGCTCCCGCACCCACCCCGGTCAACCAGTTCACCATCGCTATTCGTAGCAACGTGACCGGCGCACTCGTGTTCGTGGACGGACGTCAGGCAGGCACCATCCAGAACGGTGGCCTGAGTGTGGGCGTTGCCCGCGGCAGCCACGAGATTGTTCTGATCGCCCCCGGCTACACCACGTTCGTCAACACCTACAACGTGCAGCAAAACGGCCAGATCACCATCAACCCCACCCGCTAAGCCGCAAGGCTGGCCCAATGAATGGACGGCAAAAGCTCCTCACCTTCGGGTGGGGGGTTTTTTGTGGTTCGGTAGAGCCTATGCCTTATCCGCCGTATCCCCAGCCCTGCCCTACACCCTACTCTGGCCCCTGCGTCAGCAGATCATGCAGAATTCGGGCGGTCATGCCCCAGATGTCATGGCCCTGCCAGGGGTAGCGGTACAGAATCACGGAGGTGCCGTCAGGCAGGGTGCGACGCTCCCGGATCACCTGCAGGGCGCGGAGTTCGGCCAGCGTGGGCAGAATGATCTGGGCCACTTCAGCGGTGGGGATCAGATTCAGTTGCGCCGGGACACGCGCCAGTACAGGCGTGACATGAAAGCCGATGGGCGTGAACACATCGTCAAGCTCCCCCAGCACTTCGGGCAGGTGGGGAGCCAGACCCACTTCCTCGTCGGCCTCGCGCAGGGCGGCCTGTAAGGGCGTTTCTCCGGGTTCGAGGCTGCCACCGGGAAAGGCGATCTGGCCCTTGTGGGTGGGAAGGTCGGTCGAGCGTACCGTGAGCAGCACGCGGGGATCAGGTTCGCGGGTCAGGGCCACCAGCACAGCGGCGCGGCGATACTGGGGCAATTCCAGGGGCTGACGGGTACGCCCACCGAGCCACACGGCCCAAGGGTCGAGCTGGACTGCGTCGAGGGGATCAGTGAGGATTGGGTCGGTCATAACGGCTCGGGCAGCGCAGCCAACGCCGCGTGTGTATGGACACGTAGGGCCACTTCAGGATCGATGCCCAGCCCCCGCGCCCACGCCACCACTGCGGCCAGAGCTTCGGCCACACCTGCCTCGGTGGGAGCGGCAGTCTGAAGGACCGACAGCGCTCCTGACCGTCCGGCAGCGTCTGTCAATCTGGGGCTTTTCGCCAGCTTCTGTGCCTGGGTTTCGCGGGCCAGCGCACCCAGCGCAGCGGGTACATGATCAGCGGCGCTGCGAGGTTTTCCGCCCCGCTCGGCGGTTTTGATGGCCTGCCAATTGGACACCACTTCGGCGCTCGTATCTGCCGTCACGTCTGCAAAAACGTGCGGATGACGGCGCACCAGCTTGTCTACGATGCTGCGCTCCACATCGGCATAGGCAAAGGTGCCCTCCTCCTCGGCGATCACCGAATGGAAGGCCACCTGCAGCAGCACGTCGCCCAGTTCGCCCGCCAGTTCCAGGCGGTTGCCGGAGGCCACAGCATCGGCGGCCTCGGCAGCCTCTTCCAGCAGATAGGGGCGCAGCGTCTCGTGGGTCTGTTCTCTGTCCCAGGGGCAGCCGTCCGGGGCACGTAAGCGGCGCATGATTTCCAGCAATTCCTGCATGGCCCAGTCTAGCCTGCCTTCTCCCTGACTCCCTGTACTTGGCTCGTTCCCTTCCGGTCACCGCCGAAGGTGAGAAGAAACGTGAGCAGGCCAACCTTCCAGTCTCCATGCTTTTGGCTGCACCCACCGCCCTTCCTTACACGTCAGTCCTCTCCCTGCTGACCCAGGCTGACGCGCCTGCCCCCGGCCCTCACGCTCAATTCACGGTGAGTCAGACAAGCTGTGATGGAGTGGGGACATGAAGACCCCGATTCTGTCCTGCACCCTCCTGGCCGCCCTCACATTTGGCGCGGCCAGTACCGTGACCCCAAGCCCGGCCCCGGCCTGGACCCATGAGGGGCTGGCCGCCGCCACCTACGTGATCCTGGAACCCCGCGTAGAGGGCAACATCAACCTGGTGGGAGCCGATCAGCGTAAAAGCATTCTGGAAGCCATGAAACGTGACTCGGCAGGAGCCATCACCCGCCGCTACCCCACCGCCAAGATTGCAGCCGACGGTGCTACCCCCGGCGCAATTCGGGTAACGCCGACCTTTATCGCCCCCCGGAGCCTAGTGCCCTGGGCCAAACTTGGTGGGCGTCTGGATTTCGAGCTTCCGAGCGGCCAGAAGGTATCGCTACGCGAAGATTTCGGCATCAGCATCCTGCTGCAAAAACGCTCAGAATTCGTCAATTACATGTACGACACGGTTGCCAAGCAACTTCCCTGAAGCGGGGCACTCAGGAGACGATCAGCAAGAGTCACTCCCCGCCCCGTCTGAGCTTCGCCCTCATCGGCAGGTGTAAAGCACCCATTCGGGTGTAAGGTTTTCCGGATCTGGGGGCAAAGTTTGTAAGAAACTTGGCATAAGATGCTCCGATTCTTATGTTCCAGTTGATAGATCTGCCCCTCCCTTCACGTCTGAAAGCCTCTCATCTGAAAGAAGCCTCGTCGTTTCTCCGAAGGCGTAACCACACCTATCTGCGGAGATGTGTGGGAATCAGCCTCACAAAACGCTGGGGCTGGATCGTTGCAGTCTCGGTTCTGGGGTTGGGATCGGGCCTTAGCTCATCAGTGGGCCACGCCCTGTTGACCATGCTGCTGAGTGCCGCCGTCATGATCATCGTGATCACCGTCCGTTCTGTCCTGCGCCACCGAAAGGACTGGCAGGCTCACGACAATCCCATCAGTCCATTTTTAAGGCGTCTTTAGGTCGCCTGTCCCTTCCGTGCTGAACCGGCGTGTTAGCGTCCGGGCATGACTGAACCGACCACCACCCAGAAAAGCGCCTTCGTGACCGGAGCCAGCAAAGGCATCGGCCTGGCTGTGGCGCACGCCCTGGCCGCACAGGGCTACGCCGTGACGCTGACCAGCCGCAAGGCCGACGAGGTGGAAGCTGCCGCCGCCGCTGTAGGTTCCGGCGCACGGGGGGTCGTCTGTGACGTCAAAGATCACGCCGCCCTCGTGCAGGAAGTAGACGCACACGTGGCGGCCTTTGGCGGTCTGGACGTGCTGTTCGTGAATGCAGGTGTGGGACACTTCGGCAATATTGCCGACCTGAGCATCGAGGAATGGCAGGACGTGATCGACACCAACCTAAGCGGCGCGTTCTACACCATCAAGGCGGCGATTCCGGCCCTGAAAGTGCGCGGTGGATACATCTTCACGCTGTCCAGTCTGGCGGGCAAGAATCCCTTCGCAGGCGGCGGAGCCTACAACGCCAGCAAGTTCGGTCTGAACGGCCTCTCGGAAGTGCTAACGCTGGACCTGCGCGAACACGGCATCAAGGTGACCCAGATCATGCCCGGCAGCGTCGCCACCCACTTTGCAGGCCACACCCCCGACGACCAGAAGGACGCCTGGAAAATTCAGCCGGAAGATATTGCACAGCTCACCGTAGACCTGCTGGACATGCCCGCCCGCACACTGCCCAGCCGGGTGGAAGTGCGCCCCAGCCGTCCGCCCAAGAAATAATCCAAAAACAATAGAGAACAACTTCACCCGCTCTGTACCGGAACCCACCAGCCCGGCACGGAGCGGTTTTTCTATTCCGTCTGTGCCTCCCACTTCACCTGGCCCGCCTTCCCTCTTCTACCCAGATAAACTTTCATCCTTCTGGGAACAGAAATGCAGATTACGCGGTGACCACGCCTTTCCCGCTGAATGCTGATCCGCCCACGCTCACAAAACGCCTCACCCGACCGGAATTCATGTCGGCCCTGCTAGAATGCCCGGCGTGTACACGAATCGCCGCGCTCATTACGAGTACGAGTTGCTGGAGCGCTTCGAGGCGGGCATCAGTCTGACCGGAAGCGAGGTCAAAAGCGTGCGGGCGGGCGGAGTGGATTTCCGCGACGCCTTTGCACGCCTGACAAATGGAAATGTAGAACTGGAAGGGCTATACATTCCGGTCTATACGCAGGCGACCTACAACAACCACGAACCCCGCCGCACCCGCCGCCTTCTGCTGCACCGCCAGGAGATCATGAAACTGAAGCGGCAGCTGGAGCAAAAAGGCCTGACACTGGTGCCCACCCGCCTGTACGCCAAAGGCCGGGTGTTTAAAGTAGAACTGGCGCTGGCACGTGGTAAACAGCTGCACGACAAGCGCCGCGCAGAGGCCGAAAAAACCGTGCGCCGGGAACTGCGGAACCTGTGAGGAGGACGACGTGGGCCGGACGGTGGCAGCAGTCACGGCCTCTGTTGCTGTCAGCGGCGCTGCTGTGTGCGGGCATCGCAGGGGCGCAGGTGGCCCTCACACGCCTGAATCTGGCCGGAGCGCAGGTGCAGAGCATCGGGTTGTACGGCGCGGAATACGCCAGCCGCGACGTACTGAGCCGCCTGCTGACCATCGAACAGGACGGCAGTGTGGTGCGGGTGGAAGGCTACGGCCACACGCTGCTGCTGCCCATAGATGAGGACAATCAGCGGGCTACGACTGCCTTCAATACCGTACAGCTTGATACCGTGCGGGTCACGGGCCGCACTGCGACATTGGTCAACGGGAATCTGTATCTGCCGCTGGACACGCTGGCAAGGGGACTGGGGGCCAGCTACGAACTGGGCAATTTCCGGGTGGCCGCACCCAATCTACAGGGCGTCAGCAGCCGGGCCGGGAAGGATTCCGACCGACTGGTGCTCGACCTGACGCGGGACGTTCAGTTTAAAGACGAGCTGCGCGGCACCACTGTTCAGATCACGCTGAGCGGCCTGAAAGGCGAGGCGAGGCGCTACACCACGCGGGGCGCATTCGTACCCACCGCCGAAGTCAAGGCGCAGGGCAACGATCTGGTGCTGAGTTTTGCCCTGCCCCCCGGCAGCGGTTACCGCGTGTACCGGGTGGTCAGGCCCGGCGGGGCGCGGGTGGTCGTTGACGCCGGGCCGGGCATTCCGCGAAACACTGTGGCCCTGCTGGACCGGATTTCTCGCCCGCTGATCGTGCTCGACCCGGCCCGCGTGGACGGCCTGGGCCGCGACGTGACCCTGGATGTGGCCCGCCGCGCTGCCGAGCTGCTGGCAAAAGCGGGCTGGCAGGTTAAGGTGACGCGGGAAACCGGCACAGCGCTGGGCCTGAACGAAAAGCTGACGCTGGCCCGGCAGAGTGACGTGTTTCTGGCCCTCGATCTGGGCCGTTTTCCCGGCACCGGGCGCGGCGGCGTCACAGTCTACGAGCAGACGGGGCGGGCGGGCGCACAGATTGTCAATACGCTGCGGGCCGGAAGCACGCCGCCCTACGGTTCTCTGGTCGTGGGCGGTGCGGGCGGGAGCCGACGCCTCAGCGAGCTGCTGCGCGGTGAACTGCGCGGCGGCGGCATCACGGCCAAGCAGGACAGCGTGTCGCGCCTGCTGACGCTGGGAGAAGCGCCTCAGGCTGCCCTGCTGCTGGAACTGGGCTGGACAGGCAACGCCGCCGACCGCGCCAATCTGGGCACCGAAGCCCGCCTGCAGGCGATGGGCGTGGCGCTGGCCCGCAGCGTGGCAACCTACCTGACGGCCCGCGCCAACAATGCCAGTCAGTTGGGGGCAGCGAATCAGGGCACCCAAGGTCAAGCAGCGCAGGGAGCCACCCAGTGAACGCCATCAAACGTCTGTTTTCTCTGTTCAATGTGGTGGCGTTGCTGCTGCTGATCGCCGCATATCTGGCCTATGAGGCCGTACAAAAACCGCCCATGACACCCGCCGCGCCGCAGTTGCAACTGGCCCAGCAGCGCGACGTGAAAGTCAAGGTGTACTACAGCGACGCGCAGGTTCAGAACATGAAGGCCGAAACCCGCACCGTACAGGTGACGCAGGAAAACCCCGGCGCACTCGCGCAGGCGGCCCTGAACGTCTGGGCCAAGGGGCCGAGCGCGGCGGGCAATCTGGCTGTGGTACCCAAAGGAACTGCCGCCCCACGCGTGTATATTCGCGGCGCACATTATTTCGTAGACCTGCCCACCGCCTACCAGAACCTGAAGTACGGCAGCAGTGGCGAGCGCATTTTGCTGTGTACCATGACCCGGACCCTGCTGGAAACGCGCGGCGAGGACGTGACCTTTCTGGTCAACGGTCAGGACGTGGACACGCTGGGCCACCTCGATCTGCGGGAAGCTTTTACGCGGCAGGACTGCGCCGATCAGTAGGCACCGGCTGTGTCTGGGCCGTGAGCTGTCGGCCCTCAGCCTTACGCCATAATTTCTAAGCTCTTCCAACGCCAACCCGACCAGCTCCATCACTCGAATTTCTCATCATTCCCGCTCGAAGCTTCAGACTCGAAGCCCTGCGCTCAGGGCCTCCTCTTCCCATGACCCCAGCCTCCACCACACAGCCCACTCCACCAACACCCGCTCCCCAGCCACACATCCTGCAAGCGATCACCCTGCAAGGATTCAAGTCGTTTGCCGACCGCACGCGGCTGGAATTCGGGCCGGGGGTTTCTGCGGTCATCGGACCGAATGGCAGTGGAAAAAGCAACGTGGTGGAGGCGATCCGCTGGGCTACACACGGAGCGCGGGCGCGAGAACTGCGGGCAGGGCGCGGCAGTGAACTGATTTTTCACGGCAGCGGCGGCAAGGCTCCGCTGGGGCTGGCCGAAGTGGGCCTGGAACTGCACACACCTGAAGGCCGGGTGAATTTGCTGCGCCGGATCTACCGCGACGGCACAGGCGAGCAGGATTTGCAGGGTCGTCCCGTGCGTGCCCGCGACGTGCAGGCCGCGCTGCGGGGCACGGGGCTGGGGCCGGGGGGCCTCGCGGTGATCGGGCAGGGCGAGGTCAGCGGCGTGGTGCAGGCCGAGGGAAGAACGCTGCTGGGCTACGTCCAGGAGGCGGCGGGGCTATCGCGGGCAGTGACGGCACGGCAGGAAACGGAAGGTCGGTTGCGGGAAGCCGATACGCACCTGGACCGCCTGCGCCTGCTGCTGAACGAACGCGAAACGGCCCTGAGCCGCCTGAACCGCGCTGCACAGGATGCCCGCACCCACCGTACCCTGAGTCTGCGCGTGCTGACCCTGGAAGACGCCCTGAAACGCGAGCGGCAGGACGCCCTGCGCCGGGAGATTGCCCAGGCCAGTGCAGACGCCGCCGCTGCCGAAGCCCGAAGTACCGCACTGGCTGCTGAGGTGCAGGCCGCCGCTGCACAGGTGGAAACCGCCCGCGAGGCCGCCCAGACTGCCCGCGCCCGCCGCGACGCTTTTGCCGGAGCATTGGACACTCTGCGCGCCGCCCGCGACGCCCACGCACAGGCCGAACGCTACCGCGCCCACCTGCAAGCTGAGGCCGAAGCACTGACCGCCGAACGCGCCAGCCTGCCCACCACGCCACCTGCCGAGGCCGCCCCCGATCTGGCCGCCCTGAGCGCTGTGGCCGCCACTGCCCGCACCCAGGCCGAAGCCGCAGAACGCCGCGTCCGCACACTGGACAGCGACCTGACCCGTGCCCGCGCCGCCGCCGCACAGGCCGCCGAGACTGCCGCCCGCGCCGATGCCAGTGCCGGAACCCTGCGGGCCGAACTGGAACGCGCAGAGGGGAATCTGGAAACGGCAGCGGAAGCGTTGGCAGCCGCCACAGAACGGCTCAGCGCCGCCGCCGTTGCCCGCCAGCACGCCGAAAGTGCCTTTTCTGGGTTGGCGGCAACCAGACTGGAAGCCCAGAACCACGCCCGCCACCTGGAGGCCGAACTGGGGCGCGTGAAGGCCAGCGTCGCGCCCCTGCGCCGCGAGCGCGAGCGGCTGGAACAGACTCTGAACAGTTATGCCCGCTACGGCGAGGGCGCACGCAACGCTCTGCGGCTGGATCATCCTGGCATCGTAGGATCGGTGGCCGATCTGCTGACCGTGCCCGCCGAGTACGAGGTGGCGTTGGGCGCAGCGCTGGGGCGGCGGCTGGAGCAGATCGTGGTAAACCGGGGTGACGATGCCCGCGAAATCATCGAGGAACTCAAGCGCAGCGGGGGTCGGGCGACTTTTCTGCCGCTGGACCTGATCCGTGCCCGCCCGCGCCGAGACGCCGCCCTACTGAAAGAAACGGGTGTGCGCGGCAATCTGGCCGACCTGTGCCCCACCGATCCGCCGCTGGTGGGCGAGGCGATTCTGGCCGATACCTTGATTGTGGAAACCCTGCGCGACGCAGGCCGAATTGCCCGTATGCACCCCAATCGTCCCCGGCTGGTCACGCTGGAGGGCGAGGTGGTGGAACCCGGTGGGGCGATGACCGGTGGCCGCCTGCGCGATACGGGCACGGGCGTACTGACCGATCAGCGACGTTTTCAGGAACTGGACGCGGAGCTGGAAGACGCTGACCAGGTGACAGGCAAGCTGGAAGCCGAACTCAGCCGCGTACAGGTCAGACTTCAGGCTGGTGCGGCGCAGTACGCTGAATTTCAGCAGGCCCGCGAAGCCGCCACCGGAGAGGAAAGGGCTGCCGAGCGCCGCGTGACCGAACTGGACGCCCAGACCCGTAGCCTGACCACCCACCGCGACCGACTGCTGAGCCGTCTGGTGCCGCCCTCTGCTCCCCCCTTCCCCCAGACACCCGATCCCGCCACGCCCGACCCAGACACGCTGGAAGCAGACCTGCACGCCGCCCGCCAAGCCGCCGAGGAGGGCCGGGCCGCCGAACGAGGAGCGCTGGAAGCTCTGGCCTTGGCCCGTGAACTGGACGCCGCCTGGCGGGCCTACCGCGCCGCCGCCACCCGCGCTGCCGATCTGGAGGCCCGCCTGCACGCCAACGCCGAGGCCGCCCGCACCCAGGGGACACACCTGCTGGCCGCCGCTGCCGAGGTAGGCCGCCGCGAGGCCGCACTGGGCACGCTGGACGAGGGTGAGTTGGCCCGCGCCGAGGCCGCCCGCGAAACCGCAGCAGCGGCCTACGCCCATCTGATTGCCGAGCAGAACAGCGTACGAACCCGGCTGGACGACCTGCGCGTGCTGATGGCTCGGCGCGAGGGTAGCCTCGAACCCCTGCCTTTCGGCTGCACCCCCCCCGGCACGCCCCGCGAATGGACGGCGGAACTGAGCCGCGCCCGCACCCACCTGACCGAACTGGGGCCGATCAATGCCCGCGCAGAAGCCGACCACGCAGAAGAAGCGGCGGAACTGGAACGCCTGCAAGCCGAACTGCACGACGCTGAAACGGCTGGGGCCGAACTGCGTACCCACCTCTTGGAACTGGAAGAGCTGGAAACGGCGGCCACCCGCGCGGCCTTTGACCGGGTCAATGCCGCTTTCCGCGACTATTCCACCGAACTGCTGGGCGGTGTGGGAGAACTGGAACCCGAACGCAACGAGGCCGGACGGCTGGTGGGCCTGCGGTTGGCCGTGCAGCCCAAGGGCAAGCGCACCCGGTCCATGACCCTGCTGAGTGCCGGAGAACGCACGATGGCGGGGCTGGGCTTCCTGTTCGCACTGAACCATGCAGGCGGAGAATCCAACATGGGCGGCCTGCCTCTGGCGGTGCTGGATGAGGTCGATGCGCCGCTGGACGAGGCCAATATCCGCCGCTTTACCGCCTTCCTGAAACTGTTTGCCGAACGTGGCGCACAGTTTTTGCTGGTCACCCACCAGAAGGCCACGATGGAAGTGGCGCAGGCGCTCTGGGGAGTGACCACCGATCAGAGCGGCGCAAGCCGGGTGCTGAGTATCAAACAGACAGACGACGCACGGGCGGGCTAGGGAGCGGTTGCGATCTCAGCTCATCTGGGCCAAACACCCTAAGCCACTTGCAGTAAGGCGGTAGCCCCGCCCGTGTGCCATCCTGCGCCATGAAGACCCATACCCCCCAGCAAGCCGTCACCGAATTCCTGACGCTCTGGCAGGCCGGGGCGTACAACGAAATGGCCCGGCTGCTTCCCAGGCAGGGCATACCGCTCAAAAAGCAACCTGTGGGAAAGGTGCGCCAGACCTACCGCGTCAGAACCCTTCAGACGTTCGTGGTGCTGGCCGCCGCCGATACCGACCCCGCCGCCGCCAACGTGGATGTTCAACTGGTGTACGCCGAGGCAGGAGAACTGCATTTCAAACGCTGGAGATTTCGGATGGTTCACTTCGGCAAGGGCGAACAACCTGTTTCTCGCAACACGGCGCAGGGCCGCTGGAAGCCGCAGGCCACCTATCTGCTGCCCGACCCGCCTGCCCTGCGGGCCTGAGTCGCAGGGGCGGTGGGCCGTGGCGCGTGTCTGTGAAACAGCGCAAAACCAGCAGGAAACACCCTCTGGGACGCTGCCCTAGCCCACCTCACTTCAGGGCAAAAGCTGCCGCATCCCGCCCCGGCAGACTCAGGTGCAAAAAGCCCCCGCTGACGCTGACTTTGGCATCCTGCCCCGCAAACAGGCTGCGTGTGGCCGCCAGATTGCCCACCGTCAGGCCCAGAGCAGAGAGGCGAAGGGAATAGGACTGGCGGGCCTTGCCGTTGTGCCACGCGGCCAACACAGGTTCGCCGTTCAGTTCGCGGGTGAAGAGCAGCAGGTCACTTTCCAGCCTGGGCGGCAGGGGCAACAGCTTCTGCGCTCCCCGGCTCAGCGAGGGGCTGGCCTTGCGAACGGCGATGGCGTCGCGGGCCACGTCAAAGACGCTGCGTTCGGCGGGTGTCCAGTCGGCCTCGAAGCGCATGTCGCGGCGGTTGTCGGGATCGGAACCGCCGCGCATGGCGATTTCGGTGCCCTGCCAGATCACGGGCACGCCGCGCAGAGTCATCAGGGCACGCAGGCCGTATTTGGTGCGTGCCTGTCCATCGTCTTCAAAAAGAGTCCCGTTGGCAAAACGCGGCACGTCATGGTTGTCCAGAAAAAGGCCCACCTCACCGGGGCGGGACAACTCGCCTGCCCGCGCCAGCACGCCCGCCACCCGGTCAAGCCCCTGCCCGCTCATGATGGCGTCGCGCATGGCGGCCTGGAGGCTGAACAGAAACAGGCTGTCGAATCCGGCCCGCTGCCACTCGGCCACCGTGCCTGTATCGGCGTCGAACCATTCTCCCAGCGTCCAGGTTCCGGCGGCGCGGTCACGGGCCAGCAGCGCATTCAAGAAAGGCCGCTCGACGTGCTTGATCGCGTCGTAACGGAAGGCGTCCACGCCCCGCGCCCGCCAGAAGTCGGCGGCATCAAAAAGAACTTTCTGAACCTCTGGATTGGACTGTTTGAGATCGGGCAGACCGGCCAGGGCACAGTCCACGTCCTTGTTGGTGGTCGCGGCGCACTCAGTCTCTCCGTTGAACCAGGCAGGCCGCTGCTTCACCACCTCTGCGGCATAACCGTAATGATTGATGACCTGATCGAGCACCACCCGCATTCCGGCCTTCTGGGTCGCACCGATCAATGCATCAAAATCGTTCAGGGTGCCAAAATGTGGGTCTACATCCTGAAAGTTGGCGGGCCAATAGCCGTGATAGGCCGCCGTTTCAAAGGAATTGCCGGATTGCTGGCGGTAGATGGGCGTCATCCACAGCGCCGTTGCACCCAACTGCTGGATATAGGGCAGTTTGGCATTCAGTCCGGGCAGATCGCCGCCGTGCCACGCACGCGGATTGGCCCGGTCCACACCTGTATTGTTGGCCGGATCGCCATCTGCAAAGCGGTCAGGCATGACCTGATAGATGATCTGTCCCTCGAAACTGGGCTGGGGCGACGCTGTTGCGGGAGGGGCGGTCTGCGCTATTGCCAGTGAACTCAGAAGCGCAGACACCAGCAATGTCCGCCGCGCAACGGGAGAACATAGGCCCGCCAGAGGCCGCGATTTGGAAAACTGCTTGGGCATGGGCCATGTTACCGCCTCCGCCGATCGGCCAAAAATTCGGCTCCTACAGATCAACAAACAGCCAAAGAAAGTGGCCTCCCCCGGTCAGGGCAGGCCACTTTTCTGAATGTTCGGCTGAGATTCTTGCGTCAGCGGACGGCGGTAATTCGCAGGGTACGTGCGCCAAAGCGGATGGCTTCGCTGCGGGTGCCCATCCAGATGTCGAGGCTGTTGGTTTTGCGGGCAGCCATCGTGTCTTCCACGATAAAAATCCGGCCCTTCAGCAGATTGTTGTAGCGCCCGCTCATGTCTTCCAGCATGATTTTGCTGCCGTAAGGGAAAGTGCGCAGCAGGTCGCGGCTGAGCGCCACCACGCCGGGGCGGACGCGGGTGCCAGTGGCCGTGATAAACGGCGAGCTGTCGGTCTGACCGGGCAAGCTGTTGTAGGCGGTGGCCCGCACGATGGCGGTACGGCCCGTCCTGACAGGAGCCTGCGCAATCGGCGCAGTCGTAGGAACAGCGCGGACAGGCGCGGGAGTAGCAACACGGGCCGGGGCAGGCGCAGGGCGAGCGACCTGGGCAACAGCGGCGGCCCGGTTCTGTGCCGCTGTGTTCTGAGCTGCACTGTTCTGAGCTGCCGTACTCTGAACAGCAGCAGCCTGCACCGGAGCCGCAACGGATGGGGCCACGGCAGTCAGCACATCCTTGACGGCATCGGCAGCCAGGGATGCGGCGGGCAAAGCAGGCGTCGCAGCTGCCACACCAAAGGTCAACACGACAACAGTCTGGATCAAGCGGTTAAGCGTTTTAAGCATGAATTCTCCTGCGGACGGGCACGGGGCGCGTCCGTGGTGGTTCTCGGTTTTGTAGATCAATCAAGCTGAGAGTGGCATTGAAACTTATGCTCTGGCGATGATTTGGGGAAACACTGCCGGAGATACATTCTGATCAAGCAACTTTTGAATGGGTCAGCCCACAACTCACAGGATGGCCGACCCGCTTTCTTCCTGTATGAGCTTAATGGGCTGAAATGGCAGCCTTATGAGATTATGGGTTTTCTAAGCTCATATTTATAGAAAAAACTTTGTGATTTTTTAGGCATTGGCCGTCCTGCGCACCGTTTGGTACGAAGTTATGTTTATGAGATATATTCTAATCTACTCATTTAGTTTCTCATGATGAACAAAAATGAGGATCCGGATAAACCCCTATTTGGGGGCTATAGACTCGGTAACTGTTCAGAATTTGCCTCCCCTCTCCTGATTTGGGAGGAGCGAAGCTGTTCCGGCATGAGGTACGGAGTGACCAGACGCTCAGGCCACTCCGCTCGCTCATGAAACTCACATGTTGTGTTCGGGCTAGCAACTCAGCCCGAACTGTCGATTACGGCTTGCTGCCGTTCTACTGACCGGGTTTCTTCTCGGGCACAGTGGGGGCTGCTGCCCACTCGGAGAGCGTCCCCGAGGCCAGTTCGCGGTAGATCGGGGCCGCCAGCATCGAGCCGTGATAATCGATTTTCGCGCCGTGAACCATGACGGCCACTGTCACGCGGGGGGCATCGGCAGGGAAAAACCCAGCGAAGACGCTGTCGTAGAGGCTGTTGGAATATTTGCTGTCCACGACGACCTGCGCTGTACCCGTTTTGCCCGCCAGCGCGTACCCCTTGATGCCCGCTGCGTGGAAGATGCCGTCCTCGATCACCGACTGCAACAGGCCGCGCATGGTTTTGGCCGTTTCGGGCCGCAGCACTTCACGCCGCTCGCCTGCGCCGGAGCCTTCGACCAGTCGCGGCGAGACATATAGACCATCATTGGCCAGTACGTTGAAGGCAGCAGCCAGTTGCAGCGTGGTGCTGCTCATGCCCTGCCCAAAGGCATTTGTGGCCCGCACCAGATCATCCCAGTTGCGAAGGGGTTGCAGGCGACCCGTGGCAGTAGACACCACTGGAATAGACACGTCTTGCCCAAAGCCGTACTGGTTCAGGTAATCACGCATATCGGCTGCCGGAAAATGCTCGACGATATGGCTCATGCCCACGTTGCTGCTGTAGCGCAGCACCTGCTTGGTGGTGAGCTGGCCGGGGTGCGCCACCGCGTCTCCGATGGTGCTGCCCCAGCGTCCGCCCACATAGCGGCGCATGGGCGTGTCGTACACGGTGGCAGGGGTGGTGTGGCCCTCGTTCAGCGCCGCTCCCACGACCAGACCTTTGATGGTCGAACCCGGCTCGAACACATCCAGAAACGGACGGTTGCGGCGGGCATCGGGGCTGTAGGTGCGCCAGTCGTTAGGGTCGAAGGGAGGATAACTGGCCGCCGCCAGCACCCGGCCCGTGCGGGTTTCGATGACCACCACAGAACCGTACTCGCCCTTGTGGGTCTTGACACCGCGTGCCAGAGCCGCCTCCGCGTTGGCCTGGGTGCGGGGATCAAGCGTGAGTTTCAGGTCTTCTCCAGCTTCCAGAGAGCGGTTATAGGCGGCTTCCAGCCCTTCCAGCCCTTCCGTGCTGCCCATCATGCCCACGACCTGTCCGGCCAGCGTGGCCTGCGGATACACCCGTTTGCCGCCCACACTGCGGGCCAGCACCGACCCGTCGGAGGCCACGATAGAACCGCGCGACTGCATCACGGTGCGCCGGATTCCCTGCGGCAGCCCCCATTCCAGCTGAGCGTAAGCCCACACCAGCAACGTGAACATGGCAAGGGCCAGGACCTGCATCACACGGGATCGGTTGTGAATCTTTACTTCCACTGTGTTCTCACCTCCAAAGCGGTTTGGGGCACGGGGGCCGGACGCAGGCCAGAATTGCTGGAATCAGGAGGGGACGAACTGAGACTGGCGGGCAGAGGAATCGTGGGCAGGTCGGCGGTAACTTTGGGGGCTTCGGCAAAGCGGCGCATGCCCTGAGCAAAAGCCCATTCGCGTATCCGCTGAGGCGTGGTCAGCGCCTGTACCTGCACCTCCAGGGTGTCGCGCTGGGCGATCAGCACCTCTTCACGGTCTGCGGCGGCCCGGAGTTGCACGCGTACGTCGTGTGTGACGTAACGCACGCCGACCAGAACCAGCGCCAGCAGCACATAGATCAATACGTAACGCATGGCCCGGCCTCGCCAGGTGGCTCCACTGGTGTCCAGGGTCAGGCGGGCAATCACACTGATTCCTGAGCGCTGGCCTTCTTCTCTGCGGCCCGGAGTTTGGCGCTGCGGGCGCGGGGGTTGCTGGCCTGCTCTGATTCGGCGGCAATCACCGGGCGCTTGGTCAGGGGCGTGAGGCTCTCGTCACCCAACAGAAACCGCTTGACGATCCGGTCTTCAAGGGAATGGAAGCTGATGACCGCCAACCGTCCGCCTGGAGCCAGAAGCGACGAGGCAGCGCTCAGACCGTCGCGCAGCGCTCCAAGTTCATCGTTGACATGGATCCGGAGCGCCTGAAACGTGCGCCGCGCCGGGTGAATGCCCTTGCTGAAGCCCGGATAGGCCCGCTTGATGATCTCGGCCAGACGCACCGTGCTTTCTATCGGAGCCTGCTCGCGGGCGTACACGATGCCGCGTGCAATCCGGCGCGACAGACGGTCTTCGCCGTACTCGTAAATAATCGAGGCCAGTTCTGCCTCTTCGTAGCCGTTGACCACGTCGTAGGCGCTTTCTCCAGACTGGCTCATCCGCATATCCAGCGGCGCGTCGGTATGGTAGGAAAAACCGCGCCCGCCGTCGTCGAGTTGAAAAGAACTGACACCGATATCCAGCAGCACACCGTCGACGTGCGTGACGCCCGCACCAGCCAGCAGCGCCGCCATATCGCGGTAATTGCCTTCCAGCACAGTCAGGCCCGCCAGTCCTGCCTCGCGTGCCCGTTCCAGTGCAAAGGGGTCTTGGTCGATGCCGTACACTGCCGCGCCCGCCTCCAGCAGCAGCCGGGTATGGCCCGCGCCGCCCAGCGTGCCGTCTACGTACACCTTGCCGGGAGCAGGCGCGAGGGCCGCGACCACTTCAGAGGCCAGCACCGGCACATGCGAAAAGCGACCTTCTGGGCCGTCTTGATGGTCTTCAATTTCAGGGAAGTTGGATTCGGGAAGGTCAGGGATCAGGTCGGATTCAGTCATGGAGTACGTCACAGGGGGAGGCAGATCGGAGGTTGAGCAGATCAGGGTCAGGTGAGGGATCAGCAGTTGTTACGCCACAAAGTTGGCGAGCAGTTCGGGATTGGGTGGATTGTCCTGCACGGCGATAATGGCGGCTTCCCAGCGGGCCGGATTCCAGAGTTCCAGCCTGCCGGGTGCGCCTGCCACAATGACCTCATCTTCCAGCGCTGCAAAGGACCGCAGAGTCTGGGGCACAGAAACACGGCTCTGGTTGTCCAGCCGCGCCTTATTGGCACCGGAATAAAAAAAGCGCACAAACGAGCGCGATCCGGCGTCGGTGAGAGGCAGGTTTTCCAGTTGTTCTTCTACCCGCCGCCAACTTGCCAGCGGAAACACGTAGAGGCAGCCTTCCATACCGCGCGTCAGGATCATCCCGTCTTCGACGAAATCGCGGAACGTGGGTGGCAACACCACACGGCCCTTATCGTCGATCGTATACGGATATTCCCCAAACGGCACGCAGACTCCTTCCTACACGGTTTCCGACAGTTCAGAGCAGCGGGGCTGAAACGGCGGGTGAGTGGCTTTTGAGCGGGCATGCACCGAATCTTCAGGAGGAGCGCAGAAGGAATTTGAGGTCTTTTCCCACCTACCGCCCCTTCAGGGTTCGGTAAATTCGGGTCGGAAAACAACCAGAAACGTGCGTGGGGTGCAATTTCAGGCTGATGCCGGAGTGTAACAGGCATCTCCATGAATTTCCACAGATTCCCACCTTTTCCCCCTTTTTCCCACCTAATCCCCCCAACATTCCCACTTCGGTCCAGATGCGGGACACTCTGCCGGACTCTTTCCCGCTACGTTTGAGCCATGTCTGCCCTCCGCTCTGCCCGCGCCGACGCTGCTGCCGTCCGTCTTTCCCGTGTCGATGCACTTGTGGCCGGATTGCTGCTTGCCGCCCTTGGTGTGGCCCTCGGCGCATTCGGCGCACACGCGCTCAAAACCCGTCTGGAACCGGCCATGCTCGCCAACTTTGAAACGGGCGTGCGCTATCAGATGTACGCGGCACTGGCCCTGATCGCACTGGGCACGCAGACTCAGCTTCGGCGTGCCCCCGCGCTGATACTGGCTGGAGCCATCATTTTCAGCGGCACGTTGTATGTCTTGGCCCTCACCGGGCAACGTTGGCTGGGAGCCGTGACCCCGATTGGCGGCGCACTCCTGATTGCCGGATTCGTGGTGGCCGCGCTGGAAGCAAGAAGGGGTGCGGAAGGCAGGTCGTAATACGGACTCCGCTTCGTTCCCACCGCCTACACCCCACATCCCAAAAAAGCCACTGCCGCCACCCCAAACGATCTAGGGTGGCGGCAAATGGTGTTGGTGCGGGGGAACTGTAAGCCGGGTTCTGTATCGCCCTTGCGGGCATAGCGGTCATCTCTCTGGGACGGCTGTTGCCAGACGCCTCGTGCGACCATCCTGACGGTCAATGGAGCGGGCCGCTCCTCGCGTACTGTCGGGTCTTGCACCGGATGGGGTTTACCAGCACCCTGCGTCTCCGCCGGATCTGGTGCGCTCTTACCGCACCGTTTCACCCTGACCAACGTTCAGTCTTCGCCCTGACCTTGCCCGGAGGCAGAACATTGGCGGTCTGGTTTCTGTGGCACTGTCCTTCAGCTTCGCCGCTTCCTGCACGCTCTGGGCGCTCATGCAGGCGCTTGACTCGCCGACCAGCCGTTAGCTGGCATCCTGCCCTGCGGTGCCCGGACTTTCCTCACTCCTTCCCCGAAAGGTCGGAGCGCGACCGCGCATTCCCCCGCGTGGCCGAGTGTAGCAGGAAGAACCGTGAGTGGTCAGAGGTGAATAGGAAGTGACAAAAGATTTGGTCAGAAAGAGGGGCTGGGCTGCCGGAATGGGCTAGAGGAAAACATAAAACCCAGATTCACGCGGCCACCACCGCTTTTGACCTTCCCACTCACCACTATCCACTTCCCGGCGTGGAGCGCCCCCTTACCCCCAGCGGCCCATCGTTTCGCGTTCATCGCGCTCGCGCACATGCGGCGGCACGCGGTCTGGGTTCTGGAGGTTGTACAGTTCGCGCTCGCTGAGTTCGCGGTATTCGCCGGGTTCGAGGTCGCCCAGCCACAGGCCGCCGATTCGGTAGCGCATCAGGCGAATGACCGGGTGTCCGATGGCGTCCAGCATGCGGCGCACCTGCCGTTTGCGCCCGTCACCGATGGTTACGAACGCGCCCACGCGGGCCGGGGTGGCGTCGATGGCTTTGGCAACGCCGTCGTCGAGAAGCACGCCTTCGATCAGGCCATCAAGTTCTTCCTGGGTGGGCGGGTATTCGCCGTCTGTCCAGGCACGGTAGGCCTTTTCGTGGCCGTAGCGTGGATGGGTCAGGGTGAGGGTCAGGTCGCCGTCGGTGGTCAGAAGCAGCAGCCCTTCGCTGTCCATGTCCAGCCGCCCCACCGGGTGCAGGCCCGGAATGTTGGGCATGGCTTCCATCACGGTATGCCGCCCCAGTTCATCGCGGGCGGTGGTCACGTAGCCCGAAGGCTTGTGCAGGATAAAGGTGACGCGCTCGGTGGTGGCCGTTTCGATCAGGCTGCCGTCCACGCGCACTTCGTCGGTGGGGGTCACAGTGCGGCCCAGCGTTGCCAGTTCGCCGTTCACAGTCACGCGGCCCGCCGTGATCAATTCTTCTGCGGCGCGGCGAGAGGCCACCCCAGCACGGGCCAGACGCTTTTGCAGGCGTTCGGCGTTGGTGCCGGAATTGCTGCCGCCACCACTCTTGTCGGTCTTGTCATGTCCAGTCATAGGCGACTCCTGCGGGAAGGAAAGGTGATCAGGGCAGCAACGGCCAGCAGCGTCAATACGCCCGCACTGCCCAGCAACAGGGCACGGAGGCCAGCAGGCATACTCTCTCCCTGACGGATCACCGCCGGAATGAGGGTCGCGGCGCTGAGCAGATTACCGCCCACGAGGCCGCCCACCGCCGTCGCCTGAGGCTGACCAGAAACGGCTCCAGACGCGATCAGGAAGACGCCCCAGACGGCCAGAATGCCGCCGCACACGCGGGCCAACCACAGCGGAGACACGCCCACTGTGCCCGCCAACGTTGCCGGAAGAAAATAAAGCAGGAGGCCGAGGGGCAAAAACACCACAGCCGTCAACCAGAAAGAAGCACGCAACACACTGGGCAGTGTACGGGAGGCGGCGGGGAAAAGGGGAGCCGTGGGGCACACATGGGATAGGGAAAGCCAACAATCTTGATCCCTCGTATGCCAATGCTTGTCGAAAGTGTTGTTCCACTTCCTGTCGAAAGTGACAGAGATTTCGACCCACCCGCTTTTCCCACTGACCACGCATCACTGACTGAACCTCGGCCTGATAGCCTCAAGTCCATATGCCCGTGATTGCTGTAGACAAGCCGCTGAACCTGACTTCTCATGACGTGGTGGGCCGGGCGAGGCGGGCGCTGGGCACCAAGCGGGTGGGCCACACCGGAACGCTTGACCCGCTGGCAACCGGAGTGCTGGTGCTGTGCGTGAACGACAGTACCAAGGTCGTGCAGTTCATGGACGCCGACAGCAAGGACTATCTGGCCTGGATCAGCCTCGGTGCGGGCACGCGCACGCTGGATGCGGAAGGGCCAATCGACGACACCGCCGATGTGCCGCCCCTGACCGAAGACACCGTGCGCGAAGTGTTGGCCGACTTCGTAGGGCCGCTGGCGCAGGTGCCGCCGCAGTACAGCGCCATTCAGGTGGGCGGCGTGCGGGCCTATGCCGTGGCACGGGCCGGGGGCGCACTGGACTTGCCCGCCCGAAACGTGGTGATCCATTCGCTGGAACTGCTGGGCATTTACGGCAGCGTGCAGGACGCGCCCCACACCTTCTCCCCTACCCCTCAGGGCTGGACCCCCAGCGCAGAAGGCAAGGCAGAAGGCAAAACCTTCCCCTTTCCTGCCCCACTGGGCGAGTTTCCTACCCTGCTGATCCGTGCCCGCGTGGGCAGCGGCACCTACCTTCGTTCGTTGGCGCGGGATGTGGGCGCGGCGCTGGGCGTACCTGCCCACCTGTCGGGACTAGTGAGAACCCGTGTGGGCCGCTACGACCTCGCTGCCGCCGCCGATCTGGACAATCTAGCCGAAGCCAAAAGCATTCCCGATCTGGACGCCCTCGATTTTCCGCGCCTGGAAGTGGATGAACGCGTGGCCCGCGAACTGCGCCAGGGCAAACGCCCCCAGCACACGGCACAGGGGCGACAGGTGGTCACGCTGAACGGCGAATTGGTGGCGGTGGTGGACGGCGACGGGGAACAGTTGAAGGTGGTGCGGGCGTGGGCTTAAAAGCGGTGAGTGGGTTGTGGTGAGTGGGAAAGGCGCAGGTGGGCAGAAGCGCTCAGACTTTTCGGTTTTGAACTTTGGCAACAGACCTAAAAACTAATTTCACACGCTCCACGCTCCTTTTGCCCTTCCCACTGACCACTCACCACTCACAGCGTGCAGCGCCCTCAATACCCCGCTGGCCCTTCCATCTGCACCGCTCCCACACCTTCCAGACCCCCGGCCAGCGTCAGCAGCACTTCATCCTTCAGGGTGGGCGCGATGAACTGAATGCCGATGGGCAGGCGTACGCCGTCCACGGTTTCAAATCCGGCAGGCACGCTGAGGGCAGGCAACCCGGCCAGATTGATCGCCACGGTATCCACATCGGCGGCGTACATGGCAAGGGGGTCGCTGGATTTCTCGCCGCGCCGGAAGGCCGGAAAAGGGCTGGTGGGCGTGACCAGCACATCGAAGTCGGCAAAGGCTCGGGCAAAATCCTGTGCGATCAATCCACGGACTTTCATGGCCTTGGAATAATAGGCGTCGTAATAGCCGCTGCTGAGGGCGTAGGTGCCGATCAGAATGCGGCGCTGCACCTCACGCCCGAAGCCGTGTTCGCGGGTCAGGGTCATGCTGGTGTTGACGTCTGCACCGGGGGTATCTCGATCACCGTAGGTCATGCCGTCATAGCGGGCAAGGTTGCTGCTGGCTTCGGGCATGGCGATCAGGTAATACGCGGCAATAGCGTGCCGTACGCTGGCAACGCTGACTTCCTGCACGCTGGCTCCGGCTCCGCGCATGGCGTCCAGGGTGGCGTTCAGGGTGGCTTCTACGCCCGCCGTATTGCCCTCCAGACTCTCGCGGATCACGCCCACGCGCAGGCCGCGCAGGTCGTCGGGCGTTCCGGCGGCAAACTGCGGCGGGGCTTGCAGGCTGGTGGCATCGCTGGGATCGTGTCCGGCGATCACGTTCATGATCAGGGCGAGGTCGGCGGCGTTGCGGGCAAACGGCCCGATCTGATCGAGGCTGCTGGCATAGGCCACCAATCCGTAACGGCTGACGCGCCCGTAGGTGGGTTTCAGGCCGTACACCCCCGTAAAGGCGGCGGGTTGGCGCACGCTGCCGCCGGTATCGCTGCCCAAACTGATGGGTGTGAGCTGGGCCGCCACGGCCACCGCGCTTCCGCCGCTGCTGCCCCCCGGCACGCGGGCCGTATCCCAGGGGTTGAGGGTAGGGCCACTGGCGCTGGATTCGGTGGAACTGCCCATCGCGAATTCGTCCATGTTGGCCTTGCCCACGATGACGGCCCCAGCCTGCATCAGGCGGCGGGCAACGGTGGCGTCGTAGGGGCTGGTGTAGTGGGCCAGAATCCGGCTGCCGCAGGTCGTCCGGGTGCCGCGCACGTTGATGTTGTCCTTCACGATGATGGGCACGCCCGCCAGCGGCAACATTTCGCCCGCCTGCACCCGCGCCTGTACGGCATCGGCCTGCTGAGCTGCGCCCTCATTCAGGCTGATCAGGGCGTTCAGATGTTGGGCGGCCTCTATACGTGTCAGCGAGTCGGACAACAGGGCTTGTGGGGTCGTTTCCTGCACCGAGACGGCACGCGCCAGATCAGTAGCAGAAGGCAGAGAAGAATTCACGGGAACTGACATCACGCCAGTGTAACGGGGGACTTGCGGCGAGGAGAGCAGAAGACCAGATCAGGGCCAGCGGCAAGGTGGGAGCCGCAGACCGGACAACATCTAGACCGCTCAAACGGATTCCGTATTCGGTCTCTCCTCTACCCTCCCGGGCCTCCAAGATTCTGCTGACTCCGATGGACCGGCCCAACCCTGTTGAGGTCTCCTGTGGCCTCTAAGACACTGAACAGCCGCCGCAGGTCAGCTTTCGCACGTTTTAGCCAATCATCCTGGAAGACACCAAAGTCAATCGAAAACATCACATACCCTCCTGTAATCGGTTACAAATGAGTGCTGCATGTATCCAAGAGACAGAGAGTTGACCGCCGTGTCACAGCTCAAGCAGCACACTAACGATTGTTTTCTAACTTCCGATTCTTAAGACAACATTGACACACCCGATTCAACGGTGTAGCCTTCACGTACCAACTTTTAGACTTTCGTGGAACCGCTTCCGAAACGGGGCGGGGCTGCACGCCGGTGCAGTTTTAAAGCCACCAAGGGGGATGCATGAAGAAAGTAATCGCCATCATCGGTCTTACGGCTGCTATCGCAGCGAACTCTCAAGCCGCAGCAGTCACGGTTACGCTGGCCTGTGGTGCTGTGGGTCAGGAACTCGAACTGTGCAAGGCTGGCGCTGATCGCTGGGCCGCCAAGACGGGCAACTCTGTCAAAATCTTTGAAAGCCCCAACCTCACCAATGACCGTCTGGGCCTGTACCAGCAGCAATTGGCCGCCAAGAGCAGCGACATTGACGTGTATCAGCTCGACGTGGTGTGGCCCGGCCTGCTGGCCCAGCACTTCGTTGACCTGAAGGGCAAAGTGCCTGCCGCCGAAGTCAACGCTCACTTCAAAGGCATCGTCGCGGCCAACACCGTCAACGGCAAACTGGTGGCTATGCCCTGGTTTACCGACGCGGGCCTGCTGTACTACCGCACCGACCTGATGACCAAATACGGCTACAAGACTGCTCCCAAGACCTGGGCTGAGCTGGCCGCAATGGCCAAGAAGATCCAGACGGGCGAGCAGAAGACCAACAAGTCCTTTGCTGGCTACGTGTGGCAGGGCAAGAACTACGAAGGCCTCACCTGTGACGCGCTGGAATGGGTTGTCTCCTTCGGCGGCGGCACCATCGTCGACGACAAGGGCGCGATCACCATCAACAACGCCAAGGCTGCTGCCGCGCTCGACGCTGCCGCAAGCTGGGTCAAGAACATCAGCCCCGCTGGTGTGACGACCTACGGCGAAGAAGAAGCACGCGGTATCTTCCAGTCGGGCAACGCCGCATTTATGCGCAACTGGCCCTACGCCTGGGCACTCGGCCAGGGCGACGACAGCAAGGTCAAGGGTAAGATCGGCGTCGCTCCTCTGCCCAGCGGCGGCGCAGGCAACGCAGCCACGCTCGGCGGCTGGCAGCTCGGCGTCAGCACCTACTCCAAGAACCAGGCCGCCGCGATTTCGCTGGTGCGCTACCTCGCCGGACCCGACGAGCAGAAAATCCGCGCCATCGAAGGTGCTTACAACCCCACCATTCAGGCCCTCTACAAAGACTCCGCCGTCCTGAAGGCCAACCCCTTCTTCGGGAGCCTGCTGAACGTGTTCACGAGCGCCGTGGCCCGTCCTTCCGGCCCCACCAAGAGCAAGTACAACCAGGTTTCTCAGGCGTTCAGCACTGCTGTCAGCGACGTGTTGAACGGCAAGAGCAAGGGCGCAGCCGCCGTTGCCAAGCTCTCCACCGACCTCGCCCGCATCAAGGGTCGTGGCTGGTAATCCTTAACCGCACTCTTTTCTGAGCTTGCGGGGAGGACGTCCACAGACCGGGCGTCCTCTTTTCATTTCAAGTCTTTATTTATGTCGAATTTTTCTCATGACGCGGGACTCCTGCTAGGCGCACGCTGGACATTCAAAGCCGCTCGACAACCTCGCGTCAGCCTCTTCACACCGCCGCCGCACGGCCACTATTGCGGCCACCATCCTGCCTTACCGGGCGGAACAGGGGGACATCCATGACGACCAATGCCACACCCAAAATTGCCGCTCCCGTCAGACGCCGGGGCATCGAGGCGGCCCGCGCCCGGCAAGCCGTGTTGCTGCTGCTGCCCACGCTGATTGCCATTGCACTTGTCGCTGGCTACCCGCTGTACCGCACTATTTTCTTCTCGATGTTCGAGGCCAACCTGACCAACCCGGATCAGCGCACCTTCCTCGGCTTTGGCAATTTTTGGTTCACCACTTCCGACGGCATTGCGTTGGGCTTCCTGCAAGATCCGAAGTGGTGGGGCGCAGTCAAGAACACGATGTTGTTCACGGTGGTATCGGTCTTTTTAGAAACTGTATTCGGCATGATCATTGCCATGGTCGTCAACAGCGCCTTCAAAGGCCGCGCCTTTTTGCGTACGGCCATGCTGGTGCCCTGGGCCATTCCTACGGTGGTCAGCGCCCAGATGTGGGCCTATATGTACAACGACTCCTTTGGTCTGATCGGACGCGGACTGCTGGGCGGGCAGGCGCTACTTGCCAACACCGACAGCGCGATCTGGGCCTTGATCGCAGTAGATGTGTGGAAGACCACCTCATTTATGGCGCTCCTGATTCTGGCGGGTCTGCAGAGCCTTCCCACCGACATGTACGAAGCCGCCGACATGGACGGCGCGACCAAGTGGACGCAGTTCTGGCGGATGACCTTGCCTCTGCTCCGGCCCGCGCTGCTGGTGGCCCTCGTGTTCCGCAGCCTCGACGCCCTGCGCGTATTCGACATCATGTCGGTGATGCTGGGCAACGTGAACGCCGCCAGCACCTCTATGACGGGGTACGCACGTCAGGCGCTGATCGATAACCAACTGCTTGGCATGGGCAGCGCCGTCAGTATCGCCGTGTTCGTGATCATCATGGTCATCGTGGTGATTTACGTAACCGCCTTCCGCGTGAAGTTCGACTAAAGGAGGCTGACAGACATGGTTCTCAAACGCACCAACCCCACGCTCTACTACCTTCAGCGCACCGGTTTTTACCTGCTGGTCATCGTCATTACCCTCTACCTGCTGGTGCCGTTCTTCTGGGCTGTCCTGACCAGCTTCCGTAAATCGGGCGACCTGTTTCTGCCTCCTGCCCAGTTTATCGGCGCGGCCAGCACCTTCGGTAATTACATCGACGTTTTTGCCAACCCCAACTTCCAGAAAGGTCTCCTGTTCAGCCTGCTCGTGGCTGTCGGTTCGGTGGTCATCAGTCTGATTTTCGGCAGCTTTGCCGCCTACGCGCTGGGCCGCTTCAAGTTCCGGTTCAAATCAGGGGTGCTGTACGTCATCCTGGCCGTCAGCGTGTTTCCGCAGATCGCCGTATTGGGCGGCCTGTACACGCTGATCAGCAACCTGAGTCTGTATAACAGCCCGCTCGGTCTGATCCTCAGCTACCTGATTTTCACCATTCCCTTCACAGTCTGGGTGCTGACCAGCTTTGTGCGCGACATTCCCGGTGAACTGGAAGAAGCCGCGCTCGTGGACGGCGCTTCGCCCCTGCAAACGCTGTTTCAGGTGCTGTTTCCGGTCATGATGCCTGCCCTGGTCACCACCGGCCTGCTGGCCTTCATCAATGCCTGGAACGAGTACCTGTTTGCGCTGACCTTTACCAGCACCAACCGCACCGTGCCTGTGGTGATCGCCAACTACTCTGGGGCCACGCAATTCGACCAGCCCTGGGGACAGATCATGGCCGCCAGCATCGTGGTGACCGTGCCGCTGATCATTCTGGTCTTGGTCTTCCAACGCAACATCGTCTCGGGCCTGACTGCCGGAGCCGTCAAAGGCTGAAGCCCCCTTCTCTCCTCCACTCTCTTGCAGCCGCTTCCTTGTTGGAGGCGGCTTTTTCGTGCGTGACACGCAGAGGTCTCTTTTATTGGCCCAGTTGACACGCCGTCATACAATTGACCTTCACCCCCACTGCCATTCCCGCTAGGCTGACTGCATGACCGACCCGCCCTCTGCTGTTCCACGCCGGGTTCAGACCGGGCGGTGGGTGTCGGCGGTGTTGGCTCTGGCGTTGTTGGCCTTCAGTCCCACCGTGGCGTTTTATGCCCAGCACCTGTTGGGCGGCCAAGCACAGCAGGCGGCCCCTCTGCCAGCGGCGCGGGTGGGCACGCTGTCGGCAGAGGTGGTGCAGAGTTACGCCCTGACCACGCCCAGTTTTCAGCGGGCTTTGGCGGATGTGCGCGTCAGCGAGCGACGCCGCCTGAATCTGGCTCAGGCGCAGTATCAGACCTATTTGCAGGCCAGACAGACCCTTGGCCGTGCGCGGGCCAGTGCCGTGATGCGGCTGCTGGACACCGAAATCCGCAACCAGAACCCGGCCCTCAGCCGCCGCAGCGTGTTCGGCAGTCCCGAGGCCGCGCTGAACAACGTGCAGAGCTGGCTGGCATTTCTGGCCTGGGCCGCCGAGACCCGCCCCGGTGACCGTGCGCTGGCGCGGCAAGCTCCGGTGCCGATTGCACCACAGATTGTACGGACCAATCGGCAGAATCTGTTGCGGGCAGCCAATGCCCTGCACCTTACGCCCGGCGGTCTGGCTGCCATTCTGGACAACGAGCAGGCAGGTGCACGCAGCGGCCTGGGCCTCTCGGGGTGGCTACGAACCTTCACTGACACTGTGGCGCTGCGGGCCACCGAAGCCTACGGCAGCAGCGGAGCCACAGGCCGCCTGTCGCGCACAGTCGGACTGACCCAGATGAGCTGGGAAGACGCGGTCGGACAGGCCGAGCGGCTGCGGTCGCTGAAAGTCACGCTCAACGGCCCCTATCCTACCGACGAAGCGCAGGCCAGAGCTGCCCTCAACTCGCCCTACGATCATTTCCTGCTCAGCGCGTCACGGTTGCGCGGGTACCTGCTGGCGAGCCTTCCCACCAAACCTGAACCGGATACCGACCCCCTCAGTCCAGCTATTCAGGCCTACCTGACCGATGCCTGGGCCAATTTTCTCGGCCCGGCCTGGCACAACAACCCGGCCCTTGCCAGCAGCGGGCAAACGTGGCCCTACGCCTGGAATGCTTTTTTCAAGGCCTGCCTGTATGAACAGCGGCTGTTTTCAAAGTGAAGTCCAGACGCGGTGGAGTTTAGACGCTCAGCAGTTCCCGCGTGGCCTGCGCCAGGTCTGCGCTTCCAGCAAGGCTGCTGCCCACCAGCACGGCGTCGGCCAGCCCACGAACCACGCTCAGGTCGGCGGGAGTGCGGTAGCCCGATTCGGCCACCAACAGGCCCGTAAATCCGGCGGCACGGGCGCGGGCGATCAGGCGCGGGCTGACGGCCAGATCGATGTGCAGCGTGGTCAGGTCACGGTTATTGACGCCGATGATTTCGGCTCCGGCCTGCACCGCGATATCCAACTCACGTTCGTCGTGGACTTCAACAAGGGCGTCCAGGCCCAGATGGTGCGCCATCTGCAAATACTCGCCCACCGCCTCGCCCAGCACGCTGACCATCAGGAGGGCGGCAGACGCGCCCCAGTCAGCGGCCTCCCGCAGCATGGCGGGATGCACCACGAAATCTTTGCGGAGAACCGGCAGCGCAATCGAGGCGACAACGGCGTGCAGGGCTTCCGGGTTGCCGTCGAAGTGGCGCGGCTCGGTCAGGACACTGATGGCCGCCGCGCCGCCCGCCTGATAGGCCAAGGCCGCCTGTGCCGGGTCAAGCGGGGCGATGGCTCCCTGACTGGGGCTGGCCCGCTTGACCTCGGCAATCAGAGACAGGCCTGCTGCCCTCAGCGCAGTTTCAAAACGGTGGGAGCGGGGACGGGCTGCGCCCAGGCTGGCGTCTGCGCCCGCATAATCGGCCACCCGTTCGGCCACAATGCGCCCCAGCACCCCCGGAACCCTGCTGAAATCCAGCTCTGCCGTGTTGCTCACCGTTTCCACACTGCCTTGCACCATAAACCGAAGTATAGGGGCCGGGGCAGGCGCACCGGAGGGCTGTCCTAGCCAGAGTTGCGCTTCATCAGCCCCATGTCACGGGCAGGCGTGTTAGGTTATGAGGCATATGAGCCTCGCCCCCGGCAACGGCCCCGTGCAAATCACGCAGGAGCAACTCCAAGCCCGCATTCACGAACTCGCCCAGCGGATTCGGGACGATTACGCCGGACGCGACCCCCACCTGATCTGCGTTCTGAACGGCGCATTCATGTTCCATACCGACCTGGTGCGGGCGCTGAACGTGCCCTGTACCATCGATTTCTTGCAGGCCAGCAGTTACGGCAACGAAAAACAGAGCAGCGGCGAGGTCAAACTGGTCAAGGATCTGCAGTTTCCGATCAGTGACCGCGACGTGATTCTGGTCGAAGACATCGTGGACACGGGTATCACCATGAGCTACCTACTGCACTACCTGCAGGGGCGCGGCCCCGCCAGCCTGAAGGTCGCCGCCCTGCTGAGTAAACCCAGCCGCCGTAAAGTGGAAGTGCCCGTGGAATATCTGGGCTTCACCATTCCCGACGCTTTCGTCTACGGATATGGCCTGGACCGCAGCCAGTACGACCGGAATCTGCCTTTTATTACCAGTCAGGATTGAAGCGCCTGTAAATGGTCAGTGGTCAGTAGTGAGTGGGAAAAGATGAAGGTCTCGCAGATAAGTCTTCCCACCCGACCGCTCACTACGGTCAGGCTCTCACTGACCTTCCGCTAATCCCATGCTTGCCGTTCTGATCGTCCTTGCCACCGTCGCCCTCGTGGTTTGGCGGCCCCTCGGCATCGGCGCTGCGCGGGCAGCCAGCCTGGGTGCGGTGGCGGCGCTGCTGGCAGGCGTGGTGCAGCTTGCTGACCTGCCCGTACTATGGTCGGCCACCTGGAATGCCACGCTGACGCTGGTTTCGCTGATTGCCCTCAGTTTGCTGCTGGATGCAGCGGGCTTTTTTCGTTGGGCCGCGCTGCATGTATTGCGTTGGGGTGGCGGCAGCGGGCGGCGTCTGCTCGTGCTGCTGACCCTCTTCAGCGCAGTCGTGGCGGCCCTGTTTGCCAACGATGGCGGCGTACTGATCCTGACCCCGATTGTGCTGGAAGTGGCCCTGCTGCTGGGCGTCAACCGGGCGGGCACGCTGGCTTTTGCGCTGGCTGTGGGCTTTGTGGTGGACGCGGCCAGTTTGCCCCTGCCCTTCAGCAACCTCACCAATATCATTGCCGCCGACGCTTTTGGCATTGGCTTTGCCGATTATCTGCGGGTGATGCTGCCCGTGAATGCCGCCGTGGTGCTGGCCTGCGTGGGCGTGCTGCTGCTGGTGTATGGGCGCACCGTACCGCGCCGCTATGATCTGTCGGGGCTGCCTGCTCCGGCCAGTGCGGTGGTGTCCTGGGGGGTATTCCGGGCCGGGTGGGTGGCGCTGCCGGTGCTGCTGGCCGGAGCAATTCTTGCCGAACAATGGCACATTCCGCTATGTGTGGTGGTGGGCGCGTGTGCGCTGGGGGTGTGGTTGGTGGCAGGCCAGAGCCGTAACGTAGGCAGCCGCGCCGTGCTGCGGGCCGCACCGTGGAATGTGGTGGCCTTTAGCCTGGCGATGTACACGGTGGTTTATGGGCTGCGCGGTGCAGGGATCACGGACGCTTATGGCGCGTGGCTGGCGGGCGCGGCGGTACACGGCACTCTGCCCGCCGTCCTCGCCAGCGGCCTGAGCGTGGCGGGCCTCAGCGCGGGGCTGAACAACCTGCCTGCCCTCCTGACCGCCATCTTGGGCATTCAGGACGGCGGCGTTTCTGGCCCCGCCCGCGAAGCCCTGGCTTACGGCGCGGTGGTCGGCGCGAATATCGGCCCCAAGCTGACGCCGATTGGCAGCCTCGCCACGCTGCTGTGGCTGCATGTGCTGGCTGGCCGGGGCATAAAAGTCAGTTGGGCCGAATACCTGCGGGCGGGCCTGATCCTGACGCCGCCTGTGTTACTGGTGGGCCTGCTGGCGCTGTGGCTGGTGCTGTAGGGAGTGTGGGAAGTGAAAGGTAAGGTGTGGGAAATGACTCCGCTGATTCGCCCCTTTGCCCCTGCCGATGCCGCCGCTTGCTTGGCCCTCTTCGATTCCAATATGCCCGAGTTCTTCCTGCCCTTTGAGCGGATAGATTTTGAGGCGTATCTGCTTGATCCCGGCGCGTACTGGGTCGTTGAGCAGCAGAGCCAATTGGTGGCATGTGGCGGCGTGTGGCAAGACTCCAGCAGGCCGGAGCGTCCGGCGGGGCTGGCATGGGGCATGGTGCGGCGCGACCTGCACCGAACTGGCTTAGGCTCCTTGTTGCTGCGCCACCGTCTGGACGCTCTGCGGGATATGGGATCAGCCCAGTGCTGGATAGATACCAGCCAACACAGCGCCCCCTTTTTTGCCCGCCACGGCTTTCAGGAAATAAGCCGCACGCCGGACGGCTACGGGCCGGGGCTGGATGAGGTGGTGATGGTGAAAAAGCTGGAAGTGGTGAGTGGGTAGTGGTCAGTGGGAAGGTCAAGAGCAAGAGCGGAGTTGCACGGCGACCCTTCGACCCTAACCCTGCCCGCGCCAATTCCGCTACACTGGTTCCATGATCCGCTCTGCGCTTACCTGCCGGGGACGGCGCGACTAGCCCAGGCTTGTGCGCGTGTCCCCGGTCTGTGTTTGGCCGGGGCTTTTCTTTGCCCCAACCCCATCTCATTCCTTACAGGAGAATTTGCCCATGACCGACATCAAAGAACCCCGCGCCGAGCGGTACAATCCGCACGCCATCGAAGGCAAATGGCAAGACCAGTGGGCCGCCGACGGCCTGTACACCTTCCGCGAAGATGCCAGCAAAACCAAGTATTACGCGCTGACCATGTTCCCCTACCCCAGCGGCAACCTGCACATCGGGCACTGGTACGCCAACGTTGCGCCCGACGCCCGCGCCCGCTGGATGCGGATGCGCGGCTACAACGTGCTGTTTCCGATGGGATTTGATGCCTTTGGCCTGCCCGCCGAAAACGCCGCCATCAAGAACAATGTGAACCCGGCCAAATGGACGCGGGAAAACATTGCCTACATGATCGGGCAGTTTGGACGGATGGGCACAATGATCGACTGGAGCCGCAGTTTTGCCACCTGTGACCCGGAATATTACCGCTGGAACCAGTGGTTTTTTACCGAATTCTTCCGGAGGGGGCTGGCCTACAAAAAAGATGGTCTGGTGAACTGGTGCCCCAAAGACCAGACCGTGCTGGCAAACGAACAGGTCGTGAACGGCCACTGCGAGCGCTGCGGCACCGCCGTCGAGCGCCGCAAGCTGAGCCAGTGGTATCTGAAAATCACCGACTACGCCGATGAACTGCTGGATTTTGGTGACACCGACATGCCCGAGCGCGTGCGCCTGATGCAGACCAACTGGATCGGCAAATCGGTGGGTGCGGAGATCACCTTCGACACGCCTGCTGGCCCGGAAACCGTGTTCACGACCCGCCCGGATACCCTGATGGGCGCAACCTTTCTGGTGCTGGCCCCCGAACACAGCAAGGTGGCCGCACTGACCACGCCTGAGCAGGCCGATACCGTACGGGCCTATCTGGAAGCCGCCGGACGCAAAACAGACGTGGAGCGCCAGCAGGACAGCGGCGAAAAAACGGGCGTATTTACGGGCAGCTACGCCACGCATCCCGTCAGCGGCCATCAGGTGCCGATCTGGGTGGCTGACTACGTGCTGGTCACTTACGGCACGGGTTCGATCATGGCCGTGCCCGCACACGACGAGCGCGATTTTGCCTTTGCCCGCAAATTTGGGCTGGAAATTCGGGAAGTTATTCGGCCCGAAGGCGAGGAGGGCATGGGCGAGAACCCGCAGGCTTCCTACAACGGAGAGGGCCTGATCGTGAACAGCGGCGAATTTGACGGCTTACGCGGCGGCAAAGCCAGCATCGCCCAGATTATTGCCCGGTTGGATGAGCACGGCGTCGCCAAGGCCAAAACTACCTTCCGCCTGCGCGACTGGCTGGTTTCGCGCCAACGCTACTGGGGCACGCCCATTCCGATCGTGTACTGCGCCGAACACGGTGCCCAGCCCGTCCCCGCCGATCAGTTGCCCGTAAAATTGCCCGATGACGTGGAATTTACGCCCAACGGACAAAGCCCGCTGAAGCTGAACCGCGAGTGGGTGCAGACCACCTGCCCCGTGTGCGGCGGCCCCGCCGAGCGCGACACCGACACGATGGATACTTTTGTGGACAGCAGTTGGTACATGTACCGCTTCCTGTCGCCCCGCGACGACCAGCACCCGTTTGACCCGGCGGAAGCTGGCAAACTGCCCGTCGATCTGTACACCGGCGGCATCGAACATGCCATTCTGCACCTGCTGTACAGCCGATTCTGGACGAAGGCCATGCGCGATATGGGCCTGACCGAGCAGAACGAACCCTTCAAATGGCTGCGAAATCAGGGCATGATCCTGGGGCCGGACGGCGACAAGATGAGCAAGTCTCGCGGGAATGTGGTCGACCCCGACGATCTGGTGCGCGAGTACGGAGCCGATACCGTGCGGGCCTACCTGCTGTCGATTGCGCCGTGGGAAGACGGCGGGCCGTGGGATCCCACCGGGATTCAGGGGCCAGCGCGTTGGCTGTCGCGGGTGTGGCGCCTGTACTTTGATGAGGAGGTCAGTGGGCCAGCCAAGACCATGACTGAGGCCGAGTTGCGCTACGCCACCCATTCGGCCCTGAAGCGCGTGTCAGACGACTTCGAGCGCCTGAACTTCAACACCATCTTCGCGACCCTGAATATCCTGACCGACGCGCTGGCCGATGCCAAACGCAGCCCGGTACGCGGCACGCCCGCCTATGCAGAAGCGCTGGACATTCTGAACCTGATGCTGGCCCCGGTGGTGCCGCACGTAGCTGAAGAAGTCTGGCATGAGCGCGGCAACGCAGGCAGCATCCACACCCAGAGCTGGCCGCAGGTAGACGAGGCCGCCGCCACCCGCGACACCGTGACCCTGGGCGTGCAGGTCAGCGGCAAGGTACGCGGCGAAGTCACCATTTCCAAAACGGCGACTCAGGCCGAGGCAATGGCCGCTGCTCAGGCTCTGCCTGACGTGCAGAAATACACAGAGGGCAAAACGGTGGTCAAAGAAGTGTATGTGCCGGGCCGAATCATCAATATCGTGGTGAAATAAACAAATAGGCAGTTCTCTCAAGTCAGGCTCATTCCCATTCCCCAGTGCAGGCTGGCGAATGGGATTTTTTGTCGGGCAGTTACTTCACAGCTTCTCTTCAACTCACCTGGTTATGGGGAGGGCGTGACAGACTCGGAGCCTTACAAAGCAGGACAACCTTACCCGCACAACTCTGCTCTTGCCCAGTGTGCATGAGCCAGGTGCTGTTGCCGATCACCCACCTGAACGTAAGACCCTTGTCAGTTCTTCATACCTATGATGAAAACAGTTCCAAGCAACCGCTATCAGCGCAAGAGCAATCTGCAAAGCCATGGCAGTAGGCCCGCTGTCCTTCATTCATTCCCGCCTGACAGGAGTTTCCCGATGAGCTACGTTCTAAAAGTCCTTTACGCCGTGTTCGTCGTGCCTGTCTTCGCCTTGTTGGTCGTGTGTTCGGCCATGAGCGGGCGCATCAGCCGCCGCGAGATGGAAGCCGAAGCGATCTGATCCAGAGTTTTCCAGAAGACGTGGCAAGCCAACAAAGACCCCCCAGACCAGGGGGGTTGTTCAGTTCTGAAAGGCAGGTTTCAGGATGACTGGGTTGGCTGACGGGCCTTCCACTCCACGAGGGCCACTCTTCCCGCATCGCTGATTTCAAACATGCCGCCGCCAACGAGGAAGCCCGCATCTTCCAGTACCAGCACATCTGCTACGGCGATGTCCTGCTCGGCAAAACGCAGGTAGAGCAGCACGCACACGTCATCTCTGTGATAACCCAGCGCCCCGCCTGCCAGCTCTTCGAGAATCCAGAGTTGTGAGGGAGTGAGATCAGAGAGGGGCATCACACCGGGTCAGAGCAGACTGGTGCCATGCCGAGCATCACGGGTTGGCCCGCCAGAAGGCATCCAGAGTGACCTTGACGTCCAGCATTTTTTCCCAGTGGGGCAGGCCGTCGGTGTCTGCGATCCTGACCGCACTTTTACCGGGCAGGGCGGCAAAGTCGGGCAGGCGGGCAAAGTTGACGAAGGCGTCCTGGTCGTACATCACGACAGTAGGAATGGTCAGTTTGCTGTACAGGTCCGTATAGGCATCAGGGGTAAACAGTTGGCCGCTGATGAAATAGATGGGCGCGTACTTGGCTCCGGGCTGGCGACTGGTGTCTACCGCGTAATTGATCAGGCCCACATTCACGGGGCCGCGGAACGACGGGTTCAGGAACAGTTCGATGACCGGGCGGGTTCGCAGGAGGGCAAACAGGGGGGTTCCGAAACGGCTCAGGGTGCCGTAAAGCCGCTGGCCGCCGTCGTCGGCATTGGCCTCCTGCGTGCCGCCGCGTGGAGTGCCGAGGCCACTGGGACTCAGCAGGGCAAGGCTGCGGATTCGGGGGTCTTGCAGGGCGGCGCGGGCGGCAAATTCGCTGCCGAGGCTCATGGAGGCCACGTCTACATCGGTACCGAGTTGGGCCACCAATGAAAGCAGGGCGCGGGTCATCAGGTCGCGGGTGTAAACCACGTCTGGGCGGGCACTGCTGCCGAAACCGGGCCATTCGAGGGCATACACGGGCCGCGTGCCTGCGTATGCATCCCACAGGGGTTTCATCTCATAGGCGCTGGCCGCAGCATTCACCGAATGGGTGAGGATCAGGGGACGCCCCGCGCCGCGTGGATCGGCGTACACGTTGACCGTGCCGAAGCCGGACAGCTCGAAGCTGTACCGCTGCCCACCCAGTGCGGGACGCAAGGTGCTGACAGTGGGGACACCGATACTGGGAGCCGAAACCGTGACCGTGGTCTGAACTTGAAGCTGTGGGGTGGCTGGCTGGGTGGAATCACCCGTCTGGGCGAAACTGGACGATCCAAACGACAGGGCAAGCGCGGTAGTCAGTATTCTTAGACCGGAGTTCATGACCATATGGTCTGGTCTTGGCCCGTCAATCAAATGTAACTTAGACTGCTATGGTCTTTGGTTGATGATCTCTGGTAACTGCTCAGCCAGAGGCTTGGACTTGGGGGAGCAGATAGAGTAAAGATATGTCCTACGATGCCTGCCCAAAGTGTAAAGAACATGGGTGATCTCGAAAAAGACCTTTCCCCGACGCAGAAACTGAGCCCACAAGAGGCTGCAGATAGACTTGCGACCCGACTCGAAAAATACCGTTCTCTGACTCAGGGAGTGAGCCCAGAAGAGGCTGCGGATAAACTCGCGACCCAAGGTGTGTTCATTGGGGAGATCGTCTACACCATATTTAAACTGTTCAAACTTCCTCTGAGCGAGGCGAAGGGAATAGGAGAAATTGCTTGTCGAGCAGCTAAGGATAGGAAATCTGTTGGTGATTAACCGTCACATCTGTAGTCTTTGTGCTGAGTAGTCACGATCTCTGGTCCTATACGCGATCAGTATCAGTTGAGCTGACTTGTAGTCCCTAAACTCTGGTTGGCGTAGGTGGCGGCCACATCGCGCAGCAGTTGGCGGGCCAGCGCGATCAGATCTTCTTCTGAAGTGCGCTCCAACTG
The DNA here is from genome assembly GCF_000378445.1 of Deinococcus aquatilis DSM 23025. Taxonomy (GTDB): domain Bacteria; phylum Deinococcota; class Deinococci; order Deinococcales; family Deinococcaceae; genus Deinococcus; species Deinococcus aquatilis. The sequence goes on from NZ_KB899695.1 coordinate 97,489, forward strand.
GAATGTACCGCCTGCGCCGTATTCACCCTGAAATGTCCCTTCTACGCGCCTGACCCGTACCAGCACTTCACACAGGCCCAGCCGGAGCCAAGCCGCCACCCAGCCACCGGGCGGAGCCGGACGCAGGCGGTTGGCAGGATCGGGCGTGAAGTCCAGCGTGACGTTGTTGAGGGGCAATCCTGGCCCACTGGCCGTTCTGAGGGCGTGGTACAACGCATTGATAAACGCCTCGCACGCCCGCTGTTCGGCCTGCCGCGCATCTGCATGGCGGCGAATAGCGGCTTGTAGTGCGTCGAAGTCGCTCATACAGGAGTGCTCATCGGGCGTGACTCATCTCTGGCCGTATTCCTACCATGTTTGGCTTCGGCCTGTGCTCTGCTGAAAATAAAAGAAAAGGCCGGATGAAAGGAGCGGCCCCAGGTATCTCAGCCCCATGTATATCCCACGTCCACGCAGATCTCAGACCCAGTATCCTGCGCGGCGTGACTGCTGCCGCCGCTGGCCTGCCCCCCTCCCCTGCCCTTCTGTCTGGCGTCAAGCCCGCCCTCCTGATCTCCAACGGCACGGCAGAAGACCTGATCGGAGCGCAGTTGGCCCGCCTGCTGCGCGTGCCCGTGCGCTACTCGCCGCTGGTCGGAGAAGGCCATGCTTATGGCCGGGTGCCGGGAGCCGTACAGGTGGGCCGGGTGCTGCGGCTCCCCAGCGGCGGCTTTCCTTTCGGCAGCCTTGAAAATCTAAAAGGAGATTTGGCGGCGGGGTTGGTGGGCGAGTCGCTGGGGCAGTGGCAGGACGCCGTGAGGGGGGCACGCGGCGCGGGTGTGGTGGTCGTGGTGGGCGACGCCTACGCCCTGATGGTGGGTACTCTGGCGGCGCGGCGGGCCAGCAGGGCGCTGATTCATGTACAGCCGCTGCTGAGTGCCCTGTACCTGGAGGGCCTGAGCCTGCGCGGGGCCATGCAGGAACTGAATGCGCTGGGAGCCAATCTGCCCATGCCCTACGAGCTGAGGCTGGCGGCGGGGGCCAGGGTCGTGTATGTGCGGGACGCCCCCACCGCCAACTACTACGCGGCGCGGGGCGTGGCGGCACGCTGGGCAGGCAGTTTTGCGATGGATGTGCTGGCCGCCCCAGAGCGCGACCTGAGCCGCTGGACGCAGGGCAAGCCCATACTGGCCCTGATTCCCGGCTCCCGCGAGGATCACCGCCAGAGCCTGCCGCTGATGCTGCTGGCCGCCGCCCGTCTGCCCGAACTGACCCCACTGGTGGCCTGGCCGCACGGCTGGGACGCCGTGACCCTGCCCACAGGCTGGACGCTGGAGATTCAGAGCGAAACGGAGGCTGTTGCAGACAGCGGCGGCGTGCGGGTGCCCTTGCTACGCGGCGCATTCGGGGCCGTGGCCCACGCCGCAGACCTCGCCATTGGCACGGCAGGCACGGCCAACGAGCAACTGGCCGGACTGGGGAAGCCCGTGGTGGCCTTTGCCACATCTGGCCCGCAGTTCACCACCGGCTTTGCGAGGCGGCAGGGACGCCTTTTGGGTGAGGCTCTGAGTGTGGTGGAGGCCGACGCCGACGCGCTGGCCGCCGAAGTCAGGGCACTGCGAAATGATGGCCCCCGACGCGCCCGCGCCGCACTGGCAGGCATGACGCGAATTGGGCCAGCCGGAGCGCTGGGAGTGGTGGCCGAAGAAGTGCATAGGGCGGCGGGAGTGTAGAACGTGGATCGTAGAAACAGCCACACCCACGATCCACGCTCTTCCCTCAAGCGCCTTTCCCACTCACCACTGACCACTCCCCACTCACCGTTTTCTCTATCCGATCTGTTTGGGATCGATCCAGCCCCGCTTGATGCCAAACAACACCGCTTCTGTGCGGCTGCCCACGCCCAGCTTGGAAAAAATATTGGCAAGGTGAACCTGCACCGTGCGCGGGCTGATGTCCAGATCACGGGCAATTTCTTTGTTGGTGCGGCCCGTGGCGGCCACCAGCAGCACTTCCAGTTCACGCGGGCTGAGGGCGTCCTCGGGCGGCGTTGGCGTGGTCTGGGCGCTGAAGCGTTCCAGCACCTTGCGGGCCACGCTGGGGTGTAGGGCGCTTTCGCCTGCCGCCACCGCACGCACCGCGCCCAGCAGGTCGTCCTCACTGGCATTTTTCAGCAGGTAGCCCGCCGCGCCCGCTTCCAGCAGGGCAAACACGTAGGCGTCATCGTCATAGCTGGTCAGCACCAGCACGCCCACACCGGGCATAAAAGCTTTGATGGCGCGGGTGGCCTCGATGCCGTTCATACCGGGCATGGACACGTCCATCAGAATCACGTCGGGGCGCAGGGCGCGGGCCTTTACGATGGCGTCCTCGCCGCTGTCGGCCTCGCCCACCACGCGCAGGTCGGCTTCGGTTTCCAGCAGCTCCCGCGTGCCCTTCCGCACCACCGGATGATCGTCTACGAGCAGCAACGTGATGGCGCGGGGCATATCGGTGTCGGGTTCACGGGGATCTGCATCAAGCATAGGCGCAGAATACGCGGCTCAGCAGGGAGAGATGGGCCGTACGCCTTGGGCTATGCGCCATGAATGCGGCGGCCTAAGTATGTCCTTGCAGCCGTTTCGGAACTTTGCAAACAGCGCTCCATCCCTCCACTCTCGCCAGGACGTACTCCTGTCCTTTCTCGCTCTGCTCGGAAACCCTCAAGGGTATCAAGAAGCTACTTAGAGAAGATGCGCTCAAATCTGGGCGTTTGGGAGAAGCTGCCGCTTTTGCCCGGCCCTCTCAAGACTTCCCTGTTGCCCAATCAAAACCGCCGTCCCATCAAGGAACGGCGGCGCTGAGTGAATCTGAATCTGAACGGGGCTGACGAGGTTCAACCCTGAGCGGCTTCAGCCTTTGCTGAGCGCCTTCCAGAGCGTCCCCGTGCGGAACGCCAGCATCGGGTTGAACGCGTCGTTGCTGACGCCCTTGAGGGTATCGCGGTAGGCCAGAATGCCCGGATTGCTGGGCAGCAACACGTAGTAAGCCTGATCTGCGGCGCGGCGGGCAATATCGCTGTACAGCTTGTTGCGGCGCTCGGTATCGGTGATGCTGCGGGCCTCGTTGATCCACGTATCAAGCTGCGTGTCCTTGAGGTTCAGGCGGGGCTGATAGTAGCCGTCGCTGCTGTAGAAGGTATGCACGTAGTTGTCGGGGTCGGCATAATCGGGTGCCCATCCGGTCACGATCATCAGTTCTTTGCCCGCGTTGCCGTCTCTCAGAATATCCGACCACTGCTTGGCAACGATGTTCATGCGGAACTTGGGATTCAGAGACTCGATGTTCTGCTTCAGCAGTTCCATGCCCGTCTGAGCCGTCACGCTTCCGGCGCGGTAGGTGGCGTTCAGCGTGAAGCCGTTCTTCCAGACCTCACCGTTCCAGGCTTTCTGGAAGGCGGCGCGGGCAGCGTCCAGGTCGAACTTGGGCGCGGCCAGATTCTTATCGTAGCCGGGGAAGGTATCGGGCAGGAGGAAGTTACGGGCCTCGCCCTTCCCTGCCTGCACTTCCTTGATGTACTGCGGCACGTTGAACGCAGCCACGAAGCCCCGGCGTACATCCACGTCGCTGAAGAAGTTGGCCGGAATACCCTGACCGTCCAGTTTTCCACTGCCGATCTTGGTGGCATCTTTCATGTTCTGGTTCATAGAGAACCCGAATGCGCCCGTATCTGGCAGGTTGTCCAGAATGGCGATACCAGGCTTGCCCTTCAGTTGCTCCTCGATGATGGGGCGGCCACCCGTTTCCACGATGTCGGCGTCACCCTTCTCGAAGGCCTGGAGGCGGGCGGCCTGCTCAGGCACGAGCTGAATGATTACGTTCTTGATCCGGGCCTTGTCGCCCCAGTAATCGTCGAAGGCGGTAGCACTCAGAGAGGTGGCCGTTTTTTCATTCAGGCGGTAGGCACCCGTGCCGCTGGGGTCCTTGGCAAGCGGACTGCCCATCAGGTCTTTGCCCACGGCGGCCTTCCAGGTGGCCTCGGTGCCGTCCCATTCGCCAATTTCTCTGGCATGGGCACTATCTACGATGCCCTGGCCGGTATAGGCCAGTTTCGCCAGGAACGCTGGGTCGGCCTTGGGAAGGGTGAAGACCAGCGTTTCCCCGTCGCACTTCACGGCATCGGTAATACGCTGCCAAGTGATGGACTGATCGTCGTTGGCGTTCGCGCCCGTTCCGAGCAAGCTTTCGGACAGGAACCAGTTGCCGCTCTCACCCGTGTTGGTCACCAGATTTCGGCGAAAGGTGTATTCGGCGTCGGCACACTTGAATTCATTGCCGGCATGAAACTTGACGCCTTCGCGCAGGGTGAAACGGTACTCGCGCCCGTCGTTGCCCTCGGTCCACTCGGTTGCCAGCAGAGGCGTCAGTTCGGTCAGGCTGTTACCTTTGTAGGTCAGCAGCGTTTCGTACAGGTTTTCCACGACCTGACCGCTGCCCGTGTCATACGAAGTGCCGGGATCGAGGGTAGGAATATCAGCAGATTCCTGAATAACGAGGGTACTGCCCGCCCCCGTATTGCCCTGCTTGTTACAGGCGGCGAGGCTGAGGGCCAGGGTGGCGAGCGCGACGGCGCTGAGGACTTTTTTGGGACTCTGAGATAGGTTCATGGTTCTCCTTGGGCGGAACGTGGCCGTATCCGAAGACGAGCAAATACGGCACCAGAGCGGCAGATTAGAGAGAAGACATGAGTGACCCTTGGGAAAAACATCAAGGCCAGCCCCTTTGCAAGTCAGATAGAGACCGACAGGCTCACCAGCACATTGGACTTGATGTAAAAAGACTCAAGAAAAGGCCCTAGCAGATGCTTGAGAGCGACTCATGCCGCCTAGAGTCAGTCTTTACCCAGCCACCGAGATTGATCAGGACGAAGGGTTGACCAGTCCAGAAGCCGGGGCGGCATTTTGGAAACTCGGCTCAAATTCTCAGGATAGCTGCCTCTGATGAACACACTCAGTGAGCGCCTCCCGATGAATGCAAGTCGTCCCACATCAGCCTTGAGTGCCTTCATGTAAGATTCCCTGATGATTTCCAGCCAAAATTCTGACTCTTATGTGTTGCGCGGTACTGCGGCAGGTGGCACGCTGCGTTTTGTGGGCATCGATGCGACCCGAATCGTAGAAGATGCTCGCCTGCGCCACGGCCTCAGTAAAACTGCGACGGCGGCGCTTGGGCGCACTCTGGCGGCTTCTGCGCTGCTGGCGGTGGTGCTGGGCAAAAAGACCGACAGCCGCGTGACCCTGCGTCTGGAGGGCGGCGGCCCGGTGGGATGGATCGTGGCCGAGGGCAGCACCGACGGCAGCGTGCGCGGCTATGTGCGCCAGCCGGGGGCCGACCTGCCCCTGCGTGAGAGCGACGGCAAGCTGGACGTGAGCGGCATCGTGGGAAAAGAAGGCGAACTGGCCGTGACCCGTCTGCTGGACAACGGTGAGCCGTACACAGGCAGCGTAGACCTCGTCAGCGGCGAGATTGCCGAGGACGTGAGCATGTATCTGGGCGTTTCGGAGCAGATTCCGAACGCGGTGCTGCTGGGCGTCTACGAGGAAGGTGGCCGGGTGGCCCACGCGGGCGGTCTGCTGGTTCAGGCCATGCCGGGCGTGACCGATGAAACGCTGGGCAAGCTGGAAGCCAACATCCGCAGCATGGGCCAGATCACCGACAACCTTCGCCGGGGCAGCCTGATGGAAACCATGCACCGCGCCGCCGAGGGGCTGGAATTACTGCTGGCCGCCGAAGCCCAGTCGGCCCGCTTTCAATGCCGCTGCTCCCGCGAGAAGGCCAGCGACAGCCTGAAATTCTTTGATGCGCAGGAGCGGCAGGACATGATGGACGCGGGCGGTCAGGAGATCGTGTGCCACTGGTGCGGCGAGCATTACCAGATCAGCCCCGAAGAAATCGCCGCGCTGGAAGCGGCCCCGGAACGGGCCAAAGCGTAAGCCCTGACGCGCTGGGAAGTGGGCTGTGGGAAAGGCGGAGATGTCTAGAGGGTTGCCCTTCCCACTGACCACTCACCACTAACCACTCACGCCCCTTCCCCACCCTACAATTCCCCCATGAAGGCCCGCATTCTTGGAATTTCGCTGGTATTGGTCGGACTTGGACTGGGCGCAACGCTGCTCAGAGATCAGGTGCCGGTGGGCAATGCCAGTTCTCCTGCTCCAGCCGCCCGCCCCAACGAAGCGGCCGCCAAGTTGCAGAACGAACTCAACACCATCGACATCGTGAAGCGCTTCGAGCCGGGGCTGGTGTATATCAGCACCGAGCAGGACATTGCCAGCAGCGATCCCTTTGGCTGGATGTTTGGCGGCGGCGGTGAGACGCAGGTGCAGCAGGGTGTCGGCAGCGGCTTTTTTGTGAATGCCGGGGGCGACATTCTGACCAATTACCATGTGGTGGCGGGCGAGGCAGGCGCAGGAGCCGCCGACAGAATCCGCGTGCGCGTGATGGGCCGCACGGATACGGTGACGGCCAAAGTCATTGGGTTGGCCCCGCAGTACGATCTGGCCCTGATTCGTCCGCAGGGACTGGATGCCAGCCTGATCAAGCCGATTCCGCTGGGCAACTCTGACAGCCTGCAAGTGGGCCAGAAGGCCGTGGCGATGGGCGCTCCGTTCGGTCTGGATTTCAGCGTGACTGAGGGCATCGTCAGCAGCACCTCTCGCCAGATTCCGATTGGTTTTTCGGCCACGGGCAGCGGCGAGGGCATCACGCAAAAGGCCATCCAGACCGACGCGGCCATCAATCCAGGCAACAGCGGCGGACCTCTGCTGGACAGTGGTGGGCGGGTCATCGGCATCAATACCCAGATCTATTCGCCCAGCGGAGCCAGCGGCGCTTCCCAGAGTGCGGGCGTGGGCTTTGCCATTCCCATCAACGCGGCCAAAAACCTGCTGCCCCGCCTGCAGGCGGCGGGCGGCGGCGTGGTATATGCGCCCAAACTGACCGGGGTGACGCCCGGACTGGTGGTTCAGCAGCGCACGGCGGGCGGCGCACGCAACGTCGCCGTGGGCCTGAGTATGCTGTCCAGCGAGGGGAAAAACACGCTGAACCTGCCTGAATCGGGGCTGGTGGTGGGCCAGGTCGCGCCGGGAACGCCTGCTTACGCGGCTGGACTGCGCGGCGGCAACGATACCCAGGCCTTCAGGGGCGGGGTCATTCAGCTGGGCGGAGACGTGATCGTTGCCGCCGATGGCCTGCCCGTGGACGGTCTGGAAGACCTTCAGGCGGCCCTGATCGACAAAAAAGAGGGCGACACGGTGACGCTGAAGGTGGTCAGCGAGGGCAAGACCCGTGAGGTGAAAGTGACGCTGGACGCCGCCGCCTTTCAGTGACGGGCAGATCAGAGCAGGAAGCCAACGCCGTCTGGAACAGCCTGCCCACCGCAGACCGCGAGTGGCTGAAGCACCTGACCGCCCTGGCTCCGGCGGGGGCACGGGTGGCCCTGGTGGGCGGCGCGGTGCGGGACGGTCTACTGGGAATTTTCTCCAGCGCCTCACCTGACCTGACCTCGCCTGATCTGGACCTGGCGATAGAAGGCGCGGATATTCAGGCTCTGGCCGCAGCCACAGGCTTGCCTTTCACCTTTCATCCCGCCTTTGGCAATGCCACCGTGACCTTGCCGGATGAACGAACAGTGGATCTGATCCGCACGCGGCGCGAAAGCTATCCGGTGGCGGGCGGAAATCCGGTGCCCCATCCCGGAACCCTCACCGAAGATTTGCAGCGCCGCGATTTCGGCATGAATGCGCTGGCGCTGATGCTGGAGCCGGGGGGCGGCGTGAACCTGCTGGACGTGGTGGGCGGTCTGCCGGACGTGCAGGCGCGGGTGCTGCGGCCCCTGCATCCCGGCTCTCTGCACGAGGATGCCAGCCGCTTGGTGCGGGCGGCAAGGCTGGCGGCGCGGATGGGATTGACCCCTCACCCTGAGCTGTTGGCACAGGTACCCGACGCCCTGAAGATGGCCGACCACACGCCGCGCCTGTGGGCCGAACTGCGGCTGCTGCTGGCCGAACCCCGTCCGGGCCGAGCAGCCAGAACACTGGAACACTGGGGCGCAGGGGAACTCTTGCCGCCTGCCAGCCTGCCCCTTTTCGATGCGCTGGACGTTCAGCAGGATCAGCGTATTCCCGTTTCGTTTCAGACCTACGCCGCTGCCCTGCTGCACGCCGCGCCCGATCCCACCACCCTTGCCGCCCGCCTGAATCTGGGCGACAGGCCCGCCGCGCTGCTGGCCCGCGCCCTCTCGGACACGCCTGCCCCGCAAGACAGCCCCGAACGAATCTTGCGGCAATTGCTGCGCCCAGACGCCTACACGCCGCTGACCGGGCGCGACGTGGTGGCGCTGGGTGTTCCGGCAGGCAGGGAGATCGGGGCAGCTCTGGCCTACCTCGCGGAGTTGCGGGCGGCGGGGCAGGTGAAGTCGGCAGAGGACGAACGGGCCGCGCTCAGGCGCTATCTGGCGACCCGCCTCGCCCCATGATCGGCCCCCTGACCCTGCTGACCACCGAACCCCTGCTGCTGCTGGTGCAGGTGGCCGCGCTGCTGGCAGGGATGATCCTGAAGGGTGTGGTGCAGGCCCGCCTCGCCGCACATTGGGGCGACTGGCGCGGCGTGCAGGCGGGTTTTGGCTGGCCCGAACCGGCCATTCACCTTGATTTTTGGCGGCTGGCCCTGCATCTGCTGATCGGTGTGGCCCTACCCCGCCCCGTGCCGCTGGACCTGCATGGGCGAAAAGCCGCCGCTGTGCTGCTCAGTGGACCCCTCACCCTCGCGGTTCTGGCCCTTGTGCTGCTGGCGTTGCAGCGTGCCCAACAGCAGTTTTTGCCCGCCACCGCCGACGTGATCGGCACCGGACTGGGCCGCGCTGCCTATAGCCTGTGCCTGCATGCCCTCTTCAATCTGCTGCCGTTGCCGGGGCTGGATCTGGGGCGCACTTTGGGCAAACTGTCTGAGAGACAAAACGTCCGGTTTCCAGCCGTGCCAGCAGTTCCCCGGCCTCTGCGCGGCACGCTGCTGCCCGCGCTGACCTGGGCGGCCCTGTTTCTTACCGGAACGCTGCAACAGGCCACTGCGCCGCTCTGGGCAGGACTCCAGAGCACCATCGCGCTGCTGCCCTAGCGCCCGTCTGGGCTATCCGTCCGGGCGGGCAGGAAGAATGGCCCCTGTTTGGTTTGCCCCTTCCCCGTAGAATGCAGGGCCTATGGGCCTTCTCAGTCTGCTGACCTCCAATCCCACCGCGTTCGTGATTATCGCGCTGGCCCTCGTTCTGTCTCTCACCGTGCACGAATTTGCCCATGCCTATGTCGCCGACAGGCTGGGAGACCCCACGCCGCGCCGCTTTGGACGGGTCACCCTGAATCCGGGCAAACACCTTGACCCGCTGGGTACGCTCCTGCTCCTGGTGGCAGGCTTCGGATTTGCCAAGCCCGTGCCGATCAATCCGGCCAACCTGGGACGCTGGGGCACGCTGTGGGTTTCGGCAGCAGGCCCGATCAGTAACCTGCTGATCGCTTTCGTTTCGGCCATCTTGCTGCGGGTCCTGCCCCAGAACGACCTGACCTTTCAGGTGCTGCTCACTGTGCTGGGAATCAACGTCGTGTTGGCCGTCTTCAACCTGATTCCCATTCCGCTGCTGGATGGCAGCCGCATTCTGGGCGCACTCGTGCCCTCTCTGGGCCGCAGCCTCGCACAGTTCGAAGCCATGCCGTTCAGCTTCGTCCTGGTGATGGCCTTCATTTTTATCGCCCGCGAACCCATCAACGGAATTATCCGCACAGTGCAGGGTTGGGTCCTGGGTGTGGTGGGTTAGGCACAGAAGACATACTCCGTGGCAATTCAAGGCCCCCGCTCATCGGTCGGGGGCCATTTCCTTCACTTTATTTTCCAGCACATCTTTCTGATCCCTGAATTTTTATTTCAGGCTGAACATCATGGCGATATGTGCGCCCGTACCTGCAAGCACAAACAGGTGCCAGACCTCATGAAAGCCCCAGTGCTTGGGGAATTTGCGCCCGCGTGGGCCGGGCAACCAACGCTTGGTGCCGTACACGACTGCGCCCAGCGAATACATCACGCCGCCTGCGGCCAGCCAGAAAATAGCGGCGGGGGATAAATTGTGGATCAGTTGCGGCATCAGGGCCAGAGCCGTCCAGCCCATGCCCGCGTACAGCAGCGTACTGATCCAGCGTGGCAGGCGCATGGTGACCAACTTGAGGGTGATTCCGGCCAATGCGATTCCCCAGATGACCCACAGGACGGCCTCGCGCCACACTCCCTCTAGGCCGTAGTAGGCGACAGGGGTGTAGCTTCCGGCGATCAGCAGGAAAATTCCGGCGTGGTCCAATTTACGCAGCCACAACAGGCCGCGCTCGCCTGCCCGGAAAGAGTGGTAGCTGGCCGACGCCGCATAGAGCGCCACCATACTGACCCCGAAAACCACGAAAGGCCACAGACTCAGGCCGCGTGAGTGCGCCCACCACAGCAGCGGCCCCAGCACGATCAAGGCCCCCGCCGCCCCCGCCCAGTGGGTGATGGCGTTTACAGGCTCGCGGGGGGCAGACAGTCGGATCATGACTCCAGAGTAGTGCGCCGTGGGATGTAGGGTGTGGGAAGTGGTACACGGTGCAAGACGCCGGAAAAGAGGGCTTTTTGGTGATACAACGGCTCAGGAACAGAGCAGCCCTGCCGCCGCGCTGTTCCTGCTCCCCACTTCCTGTTCTTTATTTGCCCCCGTAGTTGGGCGCTTCCCGCGTGATGGTCACGCCGTGCGGGTGGCTTTCCACGAGGCTGGCCCCGGTGATCCGTACAAACCGGGCGTGGTCGCGCATGGCCTGCAGATCGGGTGCGCCGCAGTAGCCCATGCTGCTCCTGAGGCCGCCCACGAACTGATAGATGACCTCGCTGGCCGTGCCCCGGTAAGCCACGATGCCCTCGATACCCTCGGGAACGAATTTGCGGCTGCCCGACTGGAAATAGCGGTCGCTGCTGCCCTGATCCATCGCGCCCAAGGAACCCATGCCCCGGTAACTCTTGTAGCGGCGGCCATCGCGCAGCACGGTTTCGCCCGGAGATTCATCGGTTCCGGCCAACATGCTGCCCATCATCACGATGCTGGCTCCGGCGGCGATAGCCTTGGGCACGTCGCCCGTCTGCTTGATTCCGCCGTCGGCAATGACCGGAATTCCGGCTTCCAGGGCCACGCTGCTGGCCTCGAAAATGGCGCTGATCTGGGGCACGCCCACCCCCGTCACGATACGGGTGGTGCAGATCGAACCCGGCCCGATACCCACCTTAATCGCGTCTGCACCGGCCAGAATCAGGTCTCTGGCCCCGGCTCTGGTGGCGATGTTTCCGGCGATCACGTCCACGTCAAACTGCTCTTTGACCCGGCTCAGGGCGTTCAGGATGCCCTGGCTATGGCCGTGGGCACTGTCCAGCACCAGCACGTCCACGCCCGACTGCACCAGCGCGGCGGCCCGGTCCATCAGGTCGGCACTCACGCCGATGGCGGCGGCCACGCGCAGACGCCCCAGATGGTCTTTGGCGGCGCGGGGGTATTTCACGCGCTTGGTCAGATCTTTGATGGTGATCAGGCCGCGCAGCATACCGCCCTCATCCGTGACCAGCAGCTTTTCGATGCGGTTGCGCTTGAACATCTCGTGCGCCTGCTCCAGCGTGGTTCCCACCGGCACCGTGATCAGGTTTTCGCGGGTCATCACGTCGGCAATCGGCGTGGTCAGATCGTCCACGAAGCGCATGTCACGGTTGGTGATGATGCCCAGCAGAAGGCCGTTCGGGTCGGTGATCGGCACGCCGCTGATGCGGTACTCACCCATCAGACGGTCGGCATCTCCGACGGTGGCATGAGGGGGAAGCGTGATGGGATCGACGATCATGCCGCTTTCACTGCGCTTGACCTTGCGAACCATTTCGGCCTGCGCGTCGATGCCCATATTTTTGTGAATCACGCCGATGCCGCCCTCACGGGCCATCGCCACGGCCATCGCCAGTTCGGTCACGGTGTCCATCGCCGCCGACACGAACGGGATATTCAGGCGCACGCGGCGGGTCAACTGGGCTTCTACATTGACCTCGTGCGGCAATACGGTAGAATGCCGGGGCTGCAACAATACATCGTCGAAGGTAATGCCTTCTTGTCCAAACTTGTAGGCAAAACGGTCTGATCCACTGTCTGGCGTTTCTTCCGGCAGATGGGGGGCAGTCGGGGTCGTCGCTGGCGCACTCATGGCCCGGAGTTTACTCCGCTCCGTGAAGGCGTGCGGTGATGGTGTCCACACCAGTGGGCCAAGCACTCTCCTTTTTGTGGATTGCCGCGCTGCTTGCACGCTTCAGAACCTCATGCTAGATTTTCTGTCGCCATGAATGTGGGGTCGTAGCTCAGCTGGGAGAGCGCGTCGTTCGCAATGACGAGGTCAGGGGTTCGATCCCCCTCGACTCCACCAAATCAAAAAACCCGCCATCATCGGCGGGTTTTTTTATGATTCGAGGCCAGTTCTAGAGGGTCGGTCTCATTTCCGCACGATCACGTCTGGATATTCCGGCTGAGCTTTGATCGGCGTCAGCTTGGGCAGATTCAGCGGGAAGGCGGTAACGCGCCCCGAACGGGTCAGGGTAATGGCAGGCGTGGGCGTACGGGTCAGCTTGACCTGGGTGGCCGGAAGTTTGGCGAGCGCTGAGAGCGGCACGTACGCGACTTTGCCGAACATTCGCACAGGAATGGCCTGACCCACATCAGTGGTGTTGGCAGCCAGCGTTACCGTGCGCGGCGTCAGAACCCGCACAGTAAGGCCCAGGGCTCCGGCAGCAGGGGTCAGGGGAAGGTAGACCAGTCCGGCTTCGGTACGGGCGCCCGTGGCCGCCGCCTGAGCCAGTTGCGCGGGCGTCAGCACTGGCGCGGGCGGCGTGACCACCACCGGGGGCTTGGGCGTGGTGGGCTGTGTAGGTGTGGTCGGCTGAGTCGGGGTGGTTGGGCGGGGCGGCGTGACCGGAGTGGTGGGGGTCGTGGGTGCGGGCGGCAATCCGGCCAACACCGCAGTGGCCGCGGCGCGGCGGGCCAGCGTGCGGGCCTGCGCCTCTGCGGGGTTCAGGACACGGCCCCAACCACTTGGCACCCCCCGAAAGGTCGTCCATGCGCCGTCGGCCAGAGGACGCTGCTTGGCAAGGGCGCTCAGGCCGCCGCCCTCGGTGACGAAATAGAGCATGCCCTGATCGCTGACTGCCACACCCGTATCCAGCTTCTTGCCTGTTTTGATCGTCCAGAGCGCCTGTCCTGCCTTGCCCACCGCGTGCAGCGTGCCGCCCAGGTCGCCCACGATGACCGTGCCGTCGCTCAGTTCGGCGGCGGGCGCAGCGATGGGCGAGCCTGCCTTGTACGTCCATTCGGTTTCACCCGTGGTATTGATGGCATACAGGCTGCCGTCGTAGCTGCCCACTACCACCAGACCGCCACTCGTGATGATCGGGCTGGCATTCACGAAGAGGCCGGTGGGCTTGGACCAGCGCACCTTACCGTCTGCGCCCACGGCATAGATTCGCCGGTCACTGGAACCGAAGTACACGTTGCCCTGCGCGTCTACGGCGGGGCTACTGAACACCAGCGACCCGGCAGTAAAGGTCCACTTCAGTTTGCCTTCGGGCGTCAGGGCGTGCATGCGGTTGTCCTGGCCGCCGAAATAGATCGTGCCGTCTGGCGCAATGGCCGGACTGCTGAAAATGGGCGCGGCGATCTTGAGCGTCCACAGAATTTTTCCGGCAGAACTGACGGCGTACACGCTGCCGCCCGCTGTGGTGGCGACGATGCTGCCATCGGCACGCAGCGCGGGGCTGGCATACAGGTCCCCGTCCAGCCTGACCCGCCACAGCAGTTTTCCAGCGGCGTCCAGCGAGTACAGATAATCGTCGTAAGAAGCGGCGATCACGTTGCCTTCAGGGGTAATGACCGGATGAGCGCGGCCTATGTCACCTGTGGCATAGTTCCACTTCTCCACGCCGCGTGCGTCGGTACGGTGAATCCGTGCATCCGAACCCACGAACACCAGATCGCCAGTATCAGAAACGGCCACGCCCGAGAGCACACGCAGTTCCTTGAACCAGGCCACCTGCGGCGCGGCAGTGGGTACAGTGGCCGAAGTGGTTGTAGGACGGGCAGGCTGATTGGAACCGGGCTGGGTGGTCCGCGCCGGAGTTTGTGCAGAAGCAACTTGAACGGCCAGCAGAGCACCAGTCATGAGTGTCAGGCTTGTGAGTTTTGAGTGAAGTTTTCTCATTTGAAGGTAAGCTCCTTTACATTGCCTTTACGGTGAGGCGGGTCGGGCGTGAATGGCTGGACGCCCGCTAGGGTAGCCCTTAAGATGCGTTTCGTTATGAAGAAGATTCTCATGCTGACCGCGTTCGCGCTCGCTGGCCTCGCCGCTGCGCAGGACACCACCACTCCTACGGAAACTCCGACCACCACGGAGACGACCACCGATACCACCACCACGACGGAAACCACCACCGATACCACCACGACCGACGCGACCGCGACGATGCCCATGAGCGCCAGCGACGCGTTTGGCAAGGCGCAGGAATACGCCGTGCAGGCCGACGTGGCCTACCCCGTCTCCTTCTACGACCGCACGCTCTGGAAGGCCGCCGTGGACTCCGCCTACGTGGCCGCCACCACCGAAGCCACCAACCGCGACTACAACGCCTACCTGGCCCAGCTGTACACCAAGACCCAGTGGTGGATCAACGCCTACAACGCCTGGGACAAACTCGGTGAACTGAACGACACCGAAAAAGAATACGCCTCGCTGAGCGCAGCAAAACTGGCCTACCTGGCTCTCCAGCGCGGCGACATGGAAGGCGCACGCGCCTACGTCGAGAAGGGCATGGCCTGGAAAGACAGCGCCAGCCTGCAAGCCATCATGAAGCGCTTGATGTAATCCAAACAACTCCAAAAGCCGCGCCCCCACACCGGGAAGCGCGGCTTTTATTTTTTCTTTAACAACAGGGGGAAGTGACAGGTTATGGGCCAGAAATTGCTGGTGATCTCGGATACGCACGGCCTCTTGCGGCCCGGAGTTCTGGAACTGGCAGGGCAGGCAGACGCCGTGTTGCATGCGGGCGACGTGGGAAAGCTGGAGATTCTGAACGCTCTGCGAGAAGCCGAACCGGGAAAGGTTTACGCCATTCGCGGCAACGTGGACCGTACATCCCCACTGAACGCCCTCCCCGAGACTCTGATGCTGGAACTGGAGGGCGTGTGGATCTATCTGCTGCACGACCTGGCCCAGCTTGACCTCGTGCCAGCAGCGGCGGGCGTGCGCGTGGTGATCAGCGGGCATACACATCAGCCAAAGCTGGAGGAACGGGGCGGCGTGCTGTACCTCAATCCGGGGTCGGTGGGGCCGCGCCGTTTCCGGCTGCCGGTGGCGTGTGCGTGGCTGCACATCATTGATGGCCGGGTCACGGCGGAGCCTGTCACGCTAGAGGTTTAGGGAACACGCGGAGGCCGGGTGCTACGCTCGCCGCATGACTGCCGCCGCGCCCCTGCTGACTCCGATTATCGGCACCTTGCATGCCCTCCAAGTGCCGATTCCGTACCCCATGAAAACGGTGACGGTCCTGATCGACACCGGCGGCGGCCAGAGCCCGGTCACCATGATCGACACGGCGCTGGACACCCCAGAAGCGCGGCAAGCCATCGAAGACGGCCTGACCGGGCTGGGTCTGCACTGGCCCGACATAGAGCGGGTCATCATCACGCACCACCACCCCGACCACTACGGTTTGGCCGGGGTCATAGAGGAACGCAGCGGCGCGAGCATCTTCATGCTGGACGTAGGAATAGGGCGCGGCGAGCGCTACTGGCACATGTGGGAGGACTGGTTGCCGGGGCACATCAAGCATATGCAGGATCATGGCCTGCCGCCCGAACTGCTGGCGACACTGGAGGCCGACAGCCGCCGGGGACGCACCCGGGTTCAGCCCGCCGCCCGAGTACAACCCCTGCGCGAAGGCCAGCACGTCACGCTGGCGGGCCGAGAGTGGGAGGTACTGTGGCTGCCCGGACATGCCGACGGTCACCTGGGCCTGTGGAACGAAGGCGATTCTCTTCTGATTGCCGGAGACGCCATTTTGCCGCGCATCAGCCCCAATATCGGCCTGTATGCCTACACCCGGCCCGATCCACTGGGCGACTATCTGCAAACGCTGGGCAAGCTCGAAGCGCTCAACCCTCGCCTGGCGGTCGTGGGGCATCACGGCCCGGTGATGGACGGCGTGCAAGCCCGCGCCCGCCAGTTGCGGGGCCATCACCACGAGCGGCTGGATTTTATTCGGGCAGAGGCCACCGCCCAGCCGCGTACTGCCTATGGCCTGTCTCTGGCCATGTTCAACCGCGAACTGAACACCAGTGGCCGCCGATTCGCGCTGGCCGAAACACTGGCCCACGCCGAGCATCTGCGGCTGCTGGGGCAACTGGCCCGCACCTGGCAGGATGGGGCCTGGGTCTATCACGGGTAAGAAGAGGGTAAGTGATGTGCTCTGAGGTCCTGGGAAAGCAAAACTGACCCCGGAATCCCACCCAAGCCTCAGAACTCTGACCTCAGGCGGCTCTATACTCCGCGCATGACGGAACTGGGGCGCATCGTGAGCGCGTTGACGGCAACTGGACTGGCCGTGGAGACGATGGAAGACGGCGCACTGGTTCAGTACGGGGAAAGCCGGGTGGCACTGTTTACCGAACCGGATCACCGGGGAGGCGTGCTGGTGCGCCTGCACCTCGACCTCGACCTGTTTGTAGAAGAAGAGAGTTTGCCCGACATTCTGGTGGGCATGAACCTGATGAACCAGGGCCTGGATTATGGGGCGCTGATTCTGGACCCCGTAGAAGACGACGAAGACGATTCGCCCTCCGACGCGCCAGTGGTGGCTTTTGCTGTGCTGGGACGCGCCGTGCTGTGGTTGCCCGACCTCGGCCCCGCCGAACTTGACCGCCTGAACGAACACCTGCGCCGCTTTGAAGCAGAGGTGACGCAGGCGGTCGAACGGACACTTCACGGCGGCAAAGGGATGAGCGCGTAAAAACGGAAAGTGGGCTGTAGGGTGCAGGAACAGATGAAGCAGGGCCAGAGATTTGAATTCTCTGGCCCTGCTGTCTGGTGATGCCTGAGCTTAGCGGTCTTGCAGTTTCACGTAATGCGCGTCTTTCTCGCCCGTGTACACGGCGTCAGGGCGCAGCAGGCGGTTGTCGCGGGTGTACTCGTTGACGCTGGCGCACCAGCCGCTGATGCGGGCCAGAGCGAAAATCGGCGTGAAGTATTCCTTGCGGATGCCGAGATCGCTGTAGACGGTGCCGCTGTAGAAATCCACGTTGGGGTAGATGCCCTTGGAGCCGATGCGGTCCACCACCGTTTTCTCGATGGTTTCGAGAATCTGGTAATAGGTGCTCTTGCCCTCTTTGTTGGCGACATGCTCGGCGTAGTCGCGCAGCACGCGGGAACGGGGATCGAAGTATTTGTAGACGCGGTGGCCCACGCCCATGATCTTCTCTTTGCGGTCGAGTTTGCCGTTGATGTACTCGGCGGCCTTGTCGGGCGTGCCCACTTCGTCCAGCATGTCCATCACGGCTTCGTTGGCTCCGCCGTGCAGTGGTCCCTTCAGTGCACCGATGGCGGACACGATGCAGGAGTAGGTATCGCTGAGGGTCGAAGAGGTGGCGATGGCCGTGAAGGTACTGGCATTCATACCGTGATCGGCGTGCAGCACGAGGGCGATGTCAAACAGGCGGGCCTGTTCGGGAGTCGGCTCTTTGCCCGTCAGCATGTACAGGAAGTTGGCGGCGTGCGTCAGATCCATGCGCGGCGCGACGATCTCTTGACCTTCGCGGCTGCGGGCGCTGGCGGCGATGATGGTGGACATCTGGGCAATCAGGCGCACGCTGATGTCGTAACGGCCTTCAGGGGTGGTGTCCTCGGCCTGAGGGTCGAACAGCGCGAGGTAGCTGACCGCCGTGCGGAGCGTCTGCATCGGGTGGGCGTGGCGCGGAAAGGACGCGATCTCTTCGACCAGCTTTTCCGGGAGGGCGCGGTTGGCCCGCAGATCGGCGTCGAACTTCGCCAATTCTGCGGCTTTGGGCAGACGGGCGTGCAGCAGCGCAAAACTCAGTTCCTCGAAGGTACTGTTTTCGGCCCATTCCTGAATGGGAATGCCCAGATGGGTGAGGATGCCCTCGGTTCCGTTGATAAAGGTCAGCTTGCTCTCGGTGAAGAGGACGCCTTCCAGCCCCTTGGCGATATCTGTCATGTTGCGCCTAACATACCACCGGTCAGGGCAGCGGCGGTTCAGAAGCCCATCAGAAATCCGGTTCGTCCCCGCTGTGGTGACAACACTGACCTGAAGAAACTCAATGGAAAAAGGCCAATCCTGGCTGGACTGGCCCTCCCTCCAATCCTCCAGCCTACTCGCGGGCGACGAGAATCACCGCGCAGCCGTCATGGTCTGCTGTGGTTTCCGTGGCCGTATCGATTTTGGCTTTCAGGTCTATGTAGCCCTTTTTCTTGAACACTGTGTTGGCCGTCAATTGGTCGGCCAGATTTTCACGGGCAATCATAAAGTTGTTGAAAGAATGACCCGGACTGGGCAGCAGCCGGAAATCTTCGGCACTCACTGCACCGATGAACACGTAACCGCCGCTGGTTTTGACCGGGCCGAACATACGCCCGTGATTGTTGCTCTTCCACCACGGGCCATCGCTGAAGGCCTCACCGCTTCCCTGCGGATATTGAGCGTACAGGCGGCCATTCAGGTAGCCAAAATACCCGGTGCTGTGCCCACCCTTGGGACCGTAGCCCGCCTTATTCATACTCTCCAGCATCCGGGCGGTAGCCGCCTCAGGTGTGGGGGCGAATTTGTCGATCAGAATCACGTTCACGGGTTCGCGGAGGATGCGGCCTTTATATTTTTCTCCCAACCAGGTCGCATTTTTCAGGTCTCTGGTGATCATCCACAGGCCCATATCACCCACGTCGTCGATGCCCGCAAACACTTCTCCTGGGGCGGGTACAAACGTGGCTGGGCTGGGTGCGGGGCCGCCGCTCTGGGCTGGTGCACAGGCATTCAGCAGCAGAGCGGCAGACAGAACGACGGTAGTGGTGGCGAGGGTGGTCAGGGCAGAGCGGGGTCCGGGCATGGTCATTCCTTTAGGCGCAGAGAGAAGAGAGGTGAGGTCGCGGCCAACACAGCGGGGGCACTGGTGAGGCCAGGCGTTGGGCCACTCATCGGGCCAGTGCCGAAGCCACACTGAATGCGTGGTTTATCACAGACACTTCTTCTAAAGTACCGCACAGCGGCCCCGGCTTTCTTGAGCTGGCAAAGGAATGAATCGCAGCCCACAGCGGGGGACACTCGCACTTGGTTTGCGTGTGCTCAAGCGCCATCCTTTGGCGGTAAGGTAGCAGGACAAAAAACGAGGAACACCCAACCACAGAGCAATCGACAGAACACGGATCGCCCGCCCGGTCAAACGTCACGGTAACGCTGAGGGGCGCGGATCAAAATAGGGAGTGTGAAGATGAAAGACCGCGTGACCACCCCACTGGGGGCCGTAACACTGCTGCTGCTGCTGGTGGCAGTGGGGCTGGGCCTCAGTTCGCCGCTGGACGTGAATCAGGGTTCTCTGGTGCGCCTGATGTTCGTGCATGTCCCCACCGCCTGGGTCAGTTACCTCGCTTACGGCGGCACGGGTCTGTTCGGGCTGCTGTACCTGATCACCCGGAAGCGCCGCTGGGACCGGCTGGCAATGGCAAGCGGAGAACTGGGCGTGCTGTTTACGGTGGCGACCATCGTGGGCGGGATGCTGTGGGCCAAGCCGACCTGGGGCACCTACTGGGTCTGGGACGCCCGCCTGACCACCACCGCCCTGAGCCTGGTCGTGTACGGCGGCTACCTGCTGATCCGCGCCATGATCGACGATCCCGAACGCCGCGCCCGCGTGTCGGCTGTGGTGGGCATCGTGGGCACGCTGTATGTGCCGATCAATTACATGGCCGTGGAGTGGTGGCGCGGCGTGCACCAGACGCAGACGCTCAAGCTGCTGGGCAAAGTTCGTTTCGACGCCGCGCCCATTTACGGCTGGGTGCTACTGATCGCCACTGCCGCCTTCACTCTGCTGTACATCTACCTGCTCCGGGTGCGCGGCATCGTGGCGGCCCGCGACGAGGCCCGCGAGGAACGCGAATTGATGAATGACCTACAGGGTGACCTGAACAGCCTGACCCCCCAGGGTGGTTTACGTGGATAAGTACGCCGTGTACGTGATCGTGGTGTATGTGGTGACGCTGCTCTTGCTGGGCGCGTATCTGGTGTGGCTGGCCCAACGCCTACGGGCCACCCGGAATGAGGCTGGATTGACCGAACAGGTCAGAGCTACCAGCACTCCGGGCAACCAAACTTCTAGCCGCCAAACTCCAGGAAAGAGAGGCTGAAATGACCGTTCCTTCGTCTCCCCCCTCCTCATCGCCGCTGCCGCCCGCCCGCCGCCGCAAGCGCAGCCCGCTGCCTGTGGTGCTGGGCGTGGTGGCGCTGGTGGGCCTGACCGGATTTATCGCCTTTGGAAACCTGGGCAAGAGTTTGGAATATTTTGTGACCCCCAGCGAGTACCTTCAGCAGCGCACAGAGCTGGAGGGCCGCCCCATCCGCATCGGCGGGCTGGTGAAGGCCGTGCAGTACAACCCGCAGACGCTGGACCTGAGATTTACGGTCAGCGACGGCGGGGCCAGCTTTCCCGTGACCTACAACGGCGCAGTCAGCGACCTGTTCAAGGAAAATCAGGGCGTGGTGGTGCGCGGTGAATTTACGGGCGATACCTTCCATGCGCGTGAACTGGTGGTCAAGCACAGCGAGGAATACAACGTGCCGAAAACCCAGGCCGAACTGAAAGACCTGCTTCAGCGCACCGAATGAGGTCGATACGGAAGTCTCTATGATGCTGAATCTGATCTCCTTCCAATCCAGTCCGTTGGGTGCGCTGGGGCAACTGGCCCTGCTGGCGGCGCTGGCCTTTACGCTGGCAGGCACCTGGCTGGCGGTGTTGGGCGGCGTGCGGGCCGATGCGCGGGCCACCGAAGCAGCGCGGCGGGCCACTTGGGCTGTATTCGCGCTGGTGTCTCTGGCGGCTCTGGTGCTGATGACGGCCCTGCTGCGCGATGATTTTTCGGTGCGGTACGTGGCCGAACATTCCATGCGGGCTTCTCCGGTCTGGGTCAAAATCACCAGTCTGTGGGGGGCGCTGGAAGGCAGCGTGCTGCTGTGGGCGTGGCTGCTGGCGGGCTTCACCTTTGTTCTGAGCCTGACCCTGCGGCGCGATTCGCTGCGGCCCTGGGCACTGGGAGCCATGTTTGTCAGCCTGCTGTTTTTTGTGGGCGTGTGCGCGTCGGTGGCTTCGCCGTTCACGCCCGTTGCCACCCTGCTGGCCGATGGGCAGGGGCCGAATCCGGCGCTGCAAAACCATTGGATGATGGCCGTACACCCGGTCCTGCTGTACCTGGGCTTCGTGGGCCTCAGCGTGCCGTTTGCCTACGCGGTGGCCGCCCTGATCACGGGCCGCCTCAGCGATCACTGGGTCACGGTCACGCGGCGCTGGACGCTGGTGGCGTGGGTCTTTCTGACCGCCGCGATTGTGGCCGGTGGCTGGTGGAGTTACGAAACGCTGGGCTGGGGCGGCTACTGGGCATGGGATCCGGTCGAAAATGCCAGCTTCATTCCGTGGCTGCTGACCACCGCCTTTTTGCACAGCGTTCAGATTCAGGAGCGCCGGGGCATCATGCGCTCCTGGAACGTGTGGCTGATCGTGTTGGCCTACGCCAGTACGGTACTTGGCACCTTCCTGAACCGTAGCGGCATCGTGCAGAGCGTTCACGCCTTCGCGGGCGGCCCGGTGGGGCCAGTCTTTCTGGGCTTCCTGGCCTTCTTGTTGGTGGCCGGAATCGGGTTGGCCGCGTGGCGTGCCCCCCAACTGCGCGACGACGGCGATCCGCCTTCCGCCCTCAGCCGCGAGGGAGCCTTCTTGGCGGGCAACTGGTTGTTTGTCGTCTTCGCCGTGATGGTCCTGATCGGCACGTTGTTTCCCACCTTTATCGAGGCCGTGCAGGGCCGACGGGATGCCAGCGTGGGGCCTGCTTTTTACAACGCCTTTGCCATTCCGCTGGGCCTTGGCCTGATGCTGATGATGGGCGTAGGCCCACTGCTGCCGTGGCGCAGGGCCGATGGACAGACGTTCTGGCGGGCGCTGCGGCCCCTGCTGATCGTGGGCGTGGGCGCGGCGGCTCTGGCCTTCGTGCTGGGCGTGCGCGGTGCGGGCGTACTGGGGACGGTGGCGCTGGCCGCCTATAACCTGCTGGGGCTGGGGCTATTGACGGCCCGCGCCCTCAAACAACGCCGCGAAGCAAGGCAGGGCGGTGGCTTCCTCGGTCTGGTGCAGGAGCAGCCCCGCCGCTACGGAGCCTATACCGCTCATATCGGGCTGGTGGTGCTGGCGCTGGGGCTGGCCTTCAGCGGAGCCTACCGGGGCGACGCACAGGCTTCACTGAGTGCCGGGGCGGCCCCCAAGGCCCTCCTGCACGAGCAAGTTCAGCTGGTTTCTCTGCGCCAGGAAGACAAACCCTATGGCACCAGCGCCATTGCCCGCGTGCTGATCGATGGCCGCCCCTTCGAGGCCCGACTGAACACCTTCCGGCAGGCTCCCGGCACGCTCTTTCCCTCTCCTGCCGTGCGCTACGGAGCACTCACCGACACTTACCTTGTACTGACCAGCATCGACCCGGCAGGCAAGTGGGTCAGCGTGCGCCTGATCGAAAGCCCGCTGGTGTCGTGGATCTGGTGGGGAACCCTGATCGTGTGCCTCGGCGCGGGCCTGACGCTGGTTTCTCCCCGTCAGGTGCGCGTGCGGCGCGTGCCGTCTGGACTGGCTTCCGCAGCAGACTAGAAACCCTGAGTGGTGAGTAGGCAGTGGGAAGAGCAACGGCAGAAAAAGAGTTTGACAGCCACCCTTCGATCCTCGCCCAGCTTCCGCAGGGGGCGAGGGCACAGACCAGAGAACCTGACAGAGAGAACCTGATGACTGACTCCAGCACACCCACATCCAAATCCGTACCCGCACCCACCTGGCGGCGTTTTGTTCCGCCCCTGCTGGCGGCCTCGCTGGTGGCTGTGCTGGGAGTGGCCCTGCTCAGCCCTGCCCGCAACAACACGGACGGCGGCCCGCTGATCGGCAAACCCGCGCCCGCGTTCGCGCTCAAGACGCTGGACGGCTCGACCCTGAGTCTGGCCTCACTGAAGGGGCGGCCCGTGGTGGTCAATTTCTGGGCCTCCTGGTGCGCTCCGTGCCGCGAGGAAGCGCCGCTGTTCCGTGAACTGAGTACCCGTCAGACGGCGGGAACCGGTCTGGCGGTGGTCGGCGTGCTGTTTCAGGAGACCAGCGAGAAGAGCGCCCGCGACTTTATCCGCGAATACGCGCTGGCCTACCCCAATCTGCAAGACCCCGGCATCAAAACGGGCATCAATTACGGTGTCAGCGGCATTCCTGAAACCGTGTTCATCGACGCTTCCGGCATGGTGAAGCACATGGACAGAGGCGGCCTGACCCGCGAGCGGCTGAATGTGGGGCTGGAAAAAATCGGGGTGAAGGGGATTTGAGGGGGGCTGTGGGGGGTAGGAGGTGGGATGTAGGAAGGGCGTTGGCACTGGCTTTCGCGCTGGGCGCTTCTGCCCTGGCCGCCGCACCCCTCACGCCGCAGCAGGAAGCGCAGGTGCGGCAGATCGCCGTGAATATCCGCTGCCCGATCTGTACGGGCGTGCCCATCACCGAAAGTACCAACGACATCAGCCGCGAGATGCTGCGCGACGTGCGCGAACAGGTGGCCGCCGGACGCTCGGCGCGGGATGTGTACGCCTACTTTTCGGCGCGGTACGGCAATTTCGTGTTGCTGGATCCGCCCAAAGAGGGCAGTAACCTGCTGCTGTGGGGTGCGCCACTGGCGGCTCTGGGCGGCGGCGGCGCGGTGTTGTGGCTGTTTTTGCGGCGCAGGCAGAATGCGGCGGCTCCGGCCCCCCTGACCGAAGCCGCCGCCGATGAACCCTTCGACCCCTTTCTGGCACAGGTTCGGCGCGATCTGGGCCAAAGCAGTACAGACAGAAGCAATCCAGGCAGAAACGGGGGCAACCCATGATCCTGAGCGTGCTGCTATTGGTGCTGATCGTGGGCGCGGCGCTGCTGCTGATGCTGTCTCCCCTGCGGCAAGGCACCCCCGATGACCCCGACGCTCCCGAACGTACTCGGCTGCTGACCGAACGAGACCGGCTCTATACCGAACTGGCCGCACTGCATGAGGACGACCCCAAACGCCCTGACCTGGAGCGCCGCGCCGCCCTGA
Source organism: Deinococcus aquatilis DSM 23025 (assembly GCF_000378445.1). Classification (GTDB taxonomy): domain Bacteria; phylum Deinococcota; class Deinococci; order Deinococcales; family Deinococcaceae; genus Deinococcus; species Deinococcus aquatilis. Next base: position 121,938 of record NZ_KB899695.1, read on the forward strand.
CCCTGCGCGGGCTGGACGCCCTGCCGCCCGCCGTACAGGGCAACGCCCGGCGCACGGGCCGACTGGCCCTGATCGGCGTGGGTGTCATGGCCCTGCTGACGGTGGCCGGAGCCTTGACCTTCGTTCCGCGCTGGCAATTGGCCGCCCTGAATGCAGACGAATCTCGGAACGTGCAGGCGGTCCTTGAGTTGCCGGGATTGCGCCGCGCCGCCGAACGCACAGATACGGACGCCGCTTACATGGCGTGGGGCAAGGCCGCCTTCGATTCCGGGCAATACGATCAGGCGGTCACGGCCTACGGAAATGCCCTCAAGCAAAATCCCCGCCAGCCCGAAGCCCTGCGCCGACTGGGCATCTTGCTGCTGACTCGCGGCGAGCAGACCGGACAGAAGATCAGTGATGCCGACGCCGAACGCGCCACGCTGCTGATTCGCACGGCGGCGCAGTTGGCCCCCAGAGAGGCCGAATCCCAGTTGTTGCTGGGCTTTGCGCTGGCCCGCTACGGACAGGACGACGCGGCCCTCACCGCGCTGGAAAGCTACCGCACCCTTGACCCCAAGGGGCGCGACGCCGATGAGCTGATCACGGCCATCCGCGCCCGCCAGAACGACAGCGACCCGGCCCTGCGCGTGTACGCGGCCAGTTGTGCCAGTTGCCACGGCGCGGCGGGCGGCGGCGGCATCGGCCCCAGCCTGCGGGCGTCTCGCCTGACACGGGAATCTCTGAAAGCCGTGACCTTGCAGGGACGCGGAGCCATGCCCGCCTTTCCCAATCTCAGTGCTGCTGAATTGACCGGGCTGCTGGACCTGATGGAGAAGTGGCAAGAAGAGGGCCAGTGAGCCGACTGGAAGGCCGCCGTATCCTGTCGCGCCGCGCCCTGCTGGAGCGGTGGTGGCTGCTGCCGGTGGCCGGAACCGTCGGCGCGTTCGGCTACATGGGCTGGTACGGCTCCCGCGTGCTGCTGGGCAAACAACAGGTCGGCCCGCCTGAATTCGTGTCAGGCACGCCGCAACGGGTCGCGGCCCTGTCTGAACTGACACAGGACTGGGCCGAGGTGAACTTCAACTATGACCGGCGACCCTGTACCGTGCTGCGTGTGCCCACTGCGGTGGCGGGCGGCCTCAGCGTGGGCGGGCAACATTACGCGGCCTATTCGCGCATCTGCACCCATCTGGGCTGCACCGTGAATCTGGTCCGCGACCCGGAAGTCCTGGCCTTCGCCTTCAATTACCGCCCCCCACCCGACGCCAACCATCCGCAACTGGGCTGCCGCTGCCATTACAGCGTGTTTGACCCCTTGCAGGCAGGCGAGGCCGTGTTCGGCAAGGCAAACGGCCCGCTGCCCCGCGTGCGACTGGAAGTGCGCGGCCAAGAGCTGTACGCCACGGGCATAGAATCTGCGCCACAATCGGGCCAATAGCAACACGCTGTGCGGCGGGCATAACATACTTCTATGAGCGTCCCACTCTTGCCTGTGGAATCCAGCATGATCACCCATGTAGGCTACGACCCCGCCACCCAAACCCTGACAGTGTTGTTTGGAAACGCCAAATTATACGAGTACAGCGAGGTCGAACCAGAGATGTACGAAGCGTTGATGGCGTCTTCTTCCAAGGGCAGTTTTATGAGAAACGAGATCATCGACTGTTACCCTACCCGACTCGTCAAGAAGCAGGGCCGCCGCTGAATCCCCTGACCATCTCTCACGGCGATGTACAGACCGCCTCCGCAATCCTGATGGCCTCTGCCGAAGCGCTGGCGGCACGCGGCCAACCGCTGTGGCCCGCACAAAGTCTGACGCCTGAACGCCTGGCGCGGTACTATCCCGATTCGGGCTGGCGTGTGGCCTGGCAGGGGGATCAGGCCGTCGGCGCTTATGTGCTGCTGGAACAAGACCCGCCTTTCTGGCCCGATGACGCACCGGGAACGGCCCGGTATCTGCACAAGCTGGCCGTGCATCCTGCCGCACAGGGAGGCGGTTTGGCGCGGCGGCTGCTGGCCGAAGCCGTACAGGAAACGCGCCGCGCAGGCGTGCCCTACTTGCGGCTGGACACTGCCTCAGACCGGGCCAAATTGCGGGCACTGTACGAGAATTTCGGATTTCAGAACGTGGGAGAGCGGCAGGTCGGGGCCTACCACGTGGTGCTGTACAGCCTGAATGTGATGGATTCTGGACTCTAAGCCCGCTCAGACGGAATCCATCTCAGCTGCCCCGCCCCACCAGTTCGCTGCCCTTCAGAACCGTGCGCTGGAAGGTGTGCAGCGCGTCTACCTGAGCCTGCATATGGGCGATGCTGCCGCGCACCAGTTCAAACTCGGCGGGGGTCGTCCAGCCGGGGCGCGGAATCAGCTTCAGCAGGCGCTCCAGCGAATCCGACGCGGCCAGTTCGCGCAGGCTCAGGCGCAAGGCCCGGACTTCACGGGTCAGCGTTTTGATGTCGTGCAGGGTGTCTGAGGGATGGGGCTGGGTGGGGGCAGTGGATGCAGTCATGGCACTTCCTCCGAAGGGTAAAGTTGGCCCGCGCCTCCGCTTCCAATTCAGCTTGGCCCGCGCCTGACCTCATCATCGTCACACGGCATGATCAGGCCATGATCAGCCCGGAGACTGGGCGCACCTGTCTGACCGACGCTCTTTTCTCTGAGCCGCGCCGCGCTAGACTGCTCAGCGTCGTGCCCCCGCACGGCCATCCCACAGAGCGCCGAAGGGTTTTTTCTGCCCTGTGATGGCGCGGCAACCGGCCTTCATCACGGCATTCGGTGCCCCAAAAGAAAGGCTTTGCCGCAAGGGCGCCGACGATGGCGCGGCGGCAAGCAGATGGCCCACAGGCGGCGCAAAAGAGCGCATACGTTGCATAAGCGGGCAGTGAACACCAAACAGGTGCTGACCCGGCCACAAGATTGAACCCAGAAGGTTGAATCGAGCAGAGTGAATCCAGAAGGTTGAATGAGGTGATGGGCGTGGAAAACAGCAGTGAAAGCCGTGTACAACGTCTGCTTGAGCAGGCGCAGGAACGAATTCTGGTCCTAGACGGCGCGTGGGGCACGATGCTTCAGCGGGCCAACCTCACGGAGGCCGACTTCCGGCTGCCCGACGCCGACCCCCTGCGGATGTACCGGGGCAATTTCGACCTGCTGCAACTGACTCGGCCCGACATCATCCGGGAGGTGCACCGCGCTTATTTCGAGGCGGGGGCGGATATTGCCAGCACCAACACCTTCAATTCCACGACCATCAGTCAGGCCGATTACGGCACCGAGCGGCTGGCCCGCACCATGAACGAGGCAGGCGCACGGCTGGCCCGCGAGGTGGCCGACGAATTCGAGGCCCGTGATGGTCGCCCGCGCTGGGTGGCCGGAGCCGTGGGGCCGACCAACCGCACCGCGACCCTGTCGCCCGATGTGGAGCGCCCCGAATTCCGCAACGTGACCTTCGATGGGCTGGCCGAAGCCTACGGAGAGGCCATCGAAGGGCTGATGGTGGGCGGGGCCGACCTGCTGCTGATCGAAACGGTGTTCGATACCCTGAACGCCAAAGCCGCTCTATTTGCCACCGAAACGGTATTTGAGCGAATGGGCCGCCGCCTGCCCGTGATGCTGTCGGGCACCATTACCGATGCCTCGGGCCGCACGCTAAGTGGGCAAACGCCCGAAGCTTTTGCGATCAGCACGGCGCACGCGGGCCTGTTCAGTTTGGGTCTGAACTGTGCGCTGGGAGCCGACCTGCTGCGCCCCCACCTGCGGGCCATTGCCGCCAGCACCGAAACCCTGGTCAGCGTGCATCCCAACGCGGGATTGCCCAACGCTTTCGGCGAATACGAGGAAACGCCCGAACATACCGCCAGTGTGCTGGCCGAGTTTGCCCGTGACGGCCTCGTGAACATTGTGGGCGGTTGCTGCGGCACCACGCCCGAGCACATCCGCGCCATTGCCGACGCCGTGGCCGGAATCGTGCCCCGCACCGCGCCCAAGCTGCCGCCCTCGCTGCGTCTCAGCGGGCTGGAAGCCTTCACGGTGACACCCGAACTGAACTTTGTGAACGTGGGCGAGCGCACCAACGTGACCGGCAGCCCGCGTTTTTCCAAGGCGATTCTGGCCGGAGACTACGACGCGGGCCTGAAAATTGCGCGGCAGCAGGTGGCAAACGGCGCACAGATCGTAGACGTGAACTTTGACGAGGGCATGCTGGACGGCGAGGCGGCGATGGTGAAATTCCTGAACCTGCTGGCCGGAGAACCCGACATTTCCCGCGTGCCGCTGATGCTGGATTCCAGCAGGTGGGACATTCTGGAAGCGGGCCTCAAGCGCGTGCAGGGCAAGCCCGTGGTCAATTCCATCAGCCTCAAGGACGGCGAGGAAAAGTTTCTGGAACGCGCCCGCTTGCTGCGCCGCTACGGAGCCGCCGCCGTGGTCATGGCCTTCGACGAGCAGGGGCAGGCCGACAATCTGGAACGCCGCATAGAAATCACCTCCCGCGCCTACCGCCTGCTGACCGAGGAAGCTGGCTTTCCGCCGCAGGACATCATTTTTGACCCCAACGTACTGACGGTGGCCACCGGAATAGAGGAGCATGACCGCTACGCGCTGGACTTTATCGAGGGCACGCGCTGGATCAAGGCCAACCTGCCGGGAGCGCTGGTGTCGGGCGGCATTTCCAACGTCAGCTTCAGCTTCCGGGGCAACAACCATGTGCGCGAGGCCATGCACGCAGTGTTCCTCTATCACGCGATAGGCGCGGGGCTGGATATGGGCATCGTGAATGCCGGGATGCTGGCCGTGTACGCCGACATAGAACCCGAACTGCGCGACGCCGTGGAAGACGTGATCCTGGCCCGCCGACCGGACGCCACCGAGCGACTGCTGACGCTGGCCGAGAGTTACAAAGACATCAAGCGGGAAGCGTCGGCGGTCAGCGCGTGGCGGGAACTTCCCGTCACCGAACGCCTGACGCACGCACTGGTCTCGGGCATCACCGATTATGTGGTCGAGGACGCCGAGGAAGCCTATCAACTGCTGGGATCGCCGCTGGCCGTGATCGAGGGGCCGCTGATGGACGGCATGAACGTGGTGGGCGACCTGTTCGGGGCCGGAAAGATGTTTCTGCCGCAGGTGGTCAAGTCGGCCCGCGTGATGAAGCGGGCGGTGGCGCACCTGACGCCCTACATGGAGGCCGAACGTGCCAATAGTGGGCAGGAAGCAGTCGGCAAGGGCAAGGTGCTGCTGGCAACCGTGAAGGGCGACGTTCACGACATCGGCAAAAATATCGTTGGCGTGGTGCTGGCCTGCAACGGCTATCAGGTCATCGATCTGGGCGTGATGGTGCCCACCGAGCGCGTGCTGGACGAAGCAGTGCGGCTGGGGGTAGACGTGATCGGCCTCAGCGGACTGATTACGCCCAGCCTCGATGAAATGGTGACGGTGGCCCGCGAGATGACGCGCCGGGGCATGACCCAGACGCTCCTGATCGGCGGAGCGACCACCAGCCGCGCCCATACCGCCGTGAAAATCGATCCGGCTTACGGCGGGCCAGTGGTGCATGTGCTGGACGCCAGCCGCGCCGTGACCGTGACCGCCGACCTGTTGGCCGACCCCGCCGCCGTGCAGGAGCGCATCCGGGCCGAATACGACGCCCTGCGCGAGCGCCACGGAGACCGTCAGGTGCGCCTGCTTCCCATCGATACGGCCCGCGAACGTGCGCCCCGGCTCTCCCCCACCCCGCCGCCCGCGCCGCGCCAGCCGGGTCGCCAGATCATCGAACAGCCCATCAGCGGCCTGCTGGATTACATCGACTGGACGCCCTTTTTTATCGCGTGGGAGATGAAAGGCATCTACCCCAACATCCTGACCGACCCCCTGCGCGGCGCGGAGGCCCGCTCGCTGTTTGCCGATGCTCAGGCGCTCTTGAGGCGCGTGGTAGACGAAAACCTGCTGACGGCGCGGGGCGTGATCGGGCTGTGGCCTGCCGAGCGCGACGGCGACGATATTCTGGTGGAGGCCGAGCAGCACACCGATTCTCTGGATCACCACACCCACGAACTGGCGGCGGGGCGAACTCCTCTGGCCCACCTCACCCGCCTTCATACCCTGCGCCAGCAGCGCGACCAGACCACCCCCAACACCGCGCTGGCCGACTTTATTGCCCCTCAGGGCGACCATATTGGAGCTTTTGCTGTCGCCATTCACGGGGCCGAAGAGTTGGCGAAGGCGTTCGAGGCCGCGCACGACGATTACAACTCCATTCTGGTGAAGGCCATCGCAGACCGCCTGGCCGAAGCCTTTGCCGAAAAACTTCACCGTGATGTCCGGATGGAGTACTGGGGCTACGCGGCAGATGAGACGCTGGACAACATGGATCTGATCCGTGAGCGCTATGACGGCATTCGCCCTGCTCCCGGCTACCCCGCCCAGCCCGACCATACCGAAAAACGCATCCTCTTTGCCCTCCTGAACGCCGAGGAGGTGGGCCTGACCCTCACCGAATCCTGTGCGATGTGGCCCGCCGCCGCCGTCTCAGGCGTGTATTTCGGGCACCCCGACGCCCGCTATTTCGCCGTGGGCCGAATCGGGCGCGACCAGATCGAAGACTACGCAACGCGCAAAGGCTGGCCCGTGGAGGAAGCCGAGCGCTGGCTGGGGCCAATTCTGGCCTACGACCCGGCTGGTACAGCGTCTCAGGGGGCGCAGTCTAAGGGTCAAGGGTCTAAAGGTCCAGGAACGGCGGAAGACAGGGCCACTGGGGTTCTTAGTCCCTCAGACCCTTTGACCCTTAGACCTTTACCATCAACGGGCGGGGCACAGTGAGTCAAAGTTCTGTGACTCCACCCCTCCCCCAAACCCGCATTTCCATCGAACTCGTGCCGCGTTCCCGATCTGGCCTGCGGGCCGAACTGGAGATGGTGCGGGCGCATCTGCCGGGAATAGATACGGTCAACATTCCCGACTTTCCCCGGTTTTCCACCCGTTCCTGGGCAGGCTGTGCGCTGGCGCGGCCCCATCACCAAGCCATTCCGCACATCCGGGCGGTGGATATCAACCCACGCGAACCGCTGCCGATGCTGGAAACGCTGGCGACGCATGGCATCACCGAAGTGCTGATCATTACCGGAGACGCGCCCGCCGATATGAGCGCCAGAGTGTATGACGTAGACGCTGTGGATGTGATTCGCCGCTTCCGGCGCGAGTTGCCGGACGTGCGGGTCTACGCGGGCCTCGACCCCTACCGCCAGAGCTTTGCCCGAGAGCGTGATTATCTGGAACGCAAGCTGGACGCGGGCGCGGTGGGCTTTTTTACCCAGCCCTTTTTCGACCTGCGCCTGATGGACGCCTACGCCGACCTGATGCCGGAAGGGGCAGACGTGTGGTGGGGCGCGACCACCGTGACCACCGAGCAAACCCTGAACTACTGGCGGGCCAGAAACCACGCCGTGTTTCCCCGCAGCTTCGAGCCGACCCTCGACTGGAACCGCGCCTTTGCCGCCGCTACCCTTCAATTTGCCAGAGAACGCGCCCAGCACGTGTATTTTATGCCTGTACGGGCAGATGTGCGGGAGTATCTGGAGGGAATTGTTTAGGGGCGGAACGGCACCGCCCGAACGTGGATCGTGGTAGGTAGATTGTGGAAACAGCGAAAAGGGCCAGTCGTGATAGACGGCCCTTTCTGTTTGGTTCTGGCTCATACCAAACTAAACTGAGTCCAGAACATGTTTGATCCAGGGGAAAAGGGTCAGCGATTTGACTTCTTGGGGGTTGTGCTGGAGCCGGACACACTCTGCGGCGATCAAGTCCTCGACCTCTTGAAGAGTTTTGAGTGTCTGGTTAGCGATGGGAAGTTTCAGCTTGGTGACCATCGGCTCAGCGGGGGACAGTTCCGGCGTATACGCCGGAAAGGGCAGGAGGAAGAGATTGGGCGGCACCTGGAGTTTCTGGCTGGTGTGCCAACCGGCCTGATCAAGCAACAGGACGATGAGTTGCTGCTGGTGTGGATCCACAGCCCGGCTGAACTCGTCAAGCGCGACCTGCATCAGGGCAATGCTGACACTCGGGAGGATCAGGAAATCGCTCTGTCCCGTGAGGGGTTCGACAAAAATGTAGGTATAGAGCCATTGATATTGACGGCGCTGAGCAATGACGGGCCGCTGACCCTGAAGCGCCCAGAGGCGCTTCAGCACAGGTTTCAGACCAAAGCGCCCTTCATCCTGCACCCACAGCCGCACCTGTTTTTCAGGGTACGCGGCCCGTGCGGTTCTCAGGGCCGCTTCGACTTTTTGATCCAGATCGCCTGTTCCTCCGGCGTCGCCGCCTGCACATGAGTTGGACGCGGTACTTGCACGGTAAACCCCAGCTTTCTCAAGTAGCCCCAAGCACACACTGACGTCATCTCTACTTTGAACTGCTCGTGGACGTAGGTTTGCACTTTCTGACTCGTCCACAGGCCACCCGAAACGGGTGGCTTCTGGAGCGCACTGAACAACACCTCTTGTTGTTCCACATTGAGCGCAGGAGCCGATTTATTCCAACGGCGTTTGTCCACCACCCCTGCTGGCCCATTTTCGTTGTACGCCCGAATTAACGTGCTGATCGTGGTGCGCGAAAAACTCGTCACCGCTTTGATCTCTGGAATCGACAGTCCTTTGCTTTTGAGCCACAAGATTTGCCAGCGGGAGCGCTCCACCGCTCGCTCGGACTGGCGGTAGGCCAATTCCAACTCATCGGACGTCTGATGCGGGAACAGCGAGGCAGGTCTCATATTCGCGACTCAGTTTAATCCCGTATCAGTGAGCGGGAGGAGTCTTCAAGCCCTTCTCTTTTCCCACGCTCCACGATCCACAACCTACTTACGAATTATCGATCACCAATACAAAGCTCTTGCTGGCCTTGCCGTTAGCGGGCACATCCACCTTCAGATTTGCCACGCCCTGATTCTGTACGGCTGGGGCGGTATCGATGATGATTCGGCGGCCCCCGGCGCGTTCGGTCACTTCGGCGCGGATGGCGCGGTCTTTGCTGCTCTCGAAGGCGTAGGTGACGCGGTAGGTGGTGCGGGTCACGTTGCCCTTGCTGTCTTTTTGCTGGTTCTGGGTTTCCACGCTGCGGGTGTAGCGCACGTCTGGATCGTTGCCGAGGCTAAATTCCACGTCTGCGCCCTTGCCCGTTTCGGGGATGGTGGTCTGACCCACGATGCGGCCATCCTCACGCACAGTCAGGCTGCCGCTGGGCAGGCGTTGATCGGCCTTGAAGCGGTAAAAACGGTTCATGGTGCCCTTGCTGGTTTCAGTGTTGAAGTAGGTATTCAGGCCCGCGTATCGCTCGAAACTGGTCAGCTTGGGCGTCAGGAAAGGCAGCGTGACCATGCTGCTGGCGGGCAAGGTAAACGGCGCAGACAGGTCATAGCGGGTCAGGCCACGGACCTCGCCCACGGTGTTGATCTTGGGGGCGGCAAAATCGGCGGCGGCGGCTTCGGCCCGCATCATCGGCGCAGGTGCGGGCACCGGTTGGCCTTCCTGCACTTCCACGTCTCCAGCGTACAGTTCGGTGTTTTGCACGTTGTAGGGCAGTTCAGTGCCGTTGCGAATATCGGCCAGCGCCGAGAGTTGCGCCCCGGCATTGCTGGCCTTGAGCGTAAAGCGAGGCGACCAGGTGACGGCCCGCGTCAGGTAACTCAGGGTTCCGGTTGCGCCGCTGGGCACCATGTAGGTCAGCGTTTGCGTGGGCGACTGAGGATTCAGCGGGGGCAGGTCGCTGAAGCTGAGATCGCTGTAGGACACGTTGCGGTATCGGCCCTGCGCGTCCTTGATCAGCAGGTCGCGGGCGCGAATCAGCGTCACAGTTTCGATCTTGTCGCCGGTTCGCAGGAACACAGGCTTGCCTTCCAGACTGGTCAGCCAGTTGGCTTCCTGCTTTTGCACGGCGCTGGAAAAGGCCACGCCGTCCAGGTCCAGCGAACCGGGAATCACGCTGTTCCACGTCTCCTGCGGCAAATTCACGCCGAGGGTGGTTCCGGTGGCCTTCACGGTTTCGCGCACTTCTGAGAAGCTGGGGTAGATGCGGAGATCGGTGGCGGACGCCGCGCCAGAGAAAAGAGCCAGTGCCATCATCAGACTGTAGGACAGATTGGGTTTCATGGGTCTATCCTTACGCCGCTCCGAATATGAGATGTGAGAGGGTCAGTCAGACGGGCGACAGATTCGGGGAATACAGGGGCCAGAGCTGCGCCAGCACGATAAAAAGACCCCCTCGGTGACAGCTGATTACTGCAGCAATTCCACGGTATAGAACTTGGTCACGCTGCCCCCGGCGGGCAGGTCGAACAACAGGACAGCGGTGGCCGAACGCTCGGCGGTTTTGCCGTCCAGCACGACCTGAGAGCCGTACACCTCTTCGCGCACTTCGGCCCGCCTCGGCTGGGCCTGTTCGTTTCGCAGGGTATAGGAGACGCGGTAGGTGCGGCTGCCTCCGCCAAGAAAGCCACGCTGCACGTTCTGGAGGGCCACAGTGCGGCTGTAGCGCACGTCTGGGTCTGCCCCCAAGTCCAGAACAAACTCGGTGTTCTGGGCCAACTCGCCAACGGAAGCTTGCCCGGTCAGGCGGTCTTCTTCCAGCACGCTGACCACCCCGGCGGGGAGGCGTTGGTCGGCCTTCAGGCGGTAGGCGCGTTGCAGGGTGCCTTCGGTGTCGGTGGGCTGGAAGCTGGTATTCAGGCGGGAAAACGGTTGGAACAGCGTCAGGGCCGGTTGCAAAAACGGCAGTGTGACCGTACTTCTGGCGGGCAGGGTCAGCGGCTGAGTGAGGGCAAAGCGGTAGAGGCCACCCAGTTCGCCCTGAGAAACGACGTGTGGAGCGGAGTTATCTGAGGCAAAACTATAGCTCCCACTGACCGGACTGACAGTACCAACTCTCCCAACAAGACCGTACACATCAGACTGCTCCGACAATCTCACGTCTCCGGCGAACAATTCGGCCACCAGAGCCGAAACCGCCTGATCCGTGCCGTTGCGGATGTCGGCTAGCCCACTGAGTTCAGCCCTGGCCGCTGCACCCTTCCCCACAATATTCAGCGTGTAGCGCGGCGACCAATTCAGGGCGCGGGTCAGATACGACAGCGTTCCGGCTCCCGGTTTCGGCAGGGTAAAGGTCAGGGTCGGGGGGCAGTTTCGGCGTCCAGTGGCGGCAATTCGGGGAAACTCAGTTGCGCCAACGCGACCCGGCGAAATTCTCCGGCTGTGTCCTTGATCGTCAGGTCGGCGGCCCGGATCAGCGTCACGGGTTCGGTCTTCTCCCCCGTTCGGAGGGTCAGGAGTCTGCCTTCCCAGCGCGTCAGCCATGCCGGGTCCTGGCCCTGAACCGCGCTGCTGAAGGCCAAACCGCGCAGGTTGACCGTGCCGGGAATCACCCCCGCCCAGGCTGCGGGCGAGAGCGAAACGTTGAGATTGGTCGTGGCGCTGCTCACGGGTTCCTGCACCTCGGCAAAGCCCGGATACAGCCGCAGGGTCGTCGCGTACCCCACCGAGGCCAGAGCAATAGCCGCCGTCATCAAGCCTGTTTTGCATGCCGCCGCCATCCACCGGGTATCAATCATCAGGCCCCTACCATGCCACATTTGACCTGACCCGGAGAACAGATATCAGCATATTGATTCGCATATCAACAAAAAACCGCCCCCGAAGGAGCGGCCAAGATTTAAGGTACAGACTTGAAGCGAGATTACAGAATATCGTCGCGGATACAGGCTTTGAAGTGGTTCGGGGCCACCTCGCGCAGTTCGGGAATCACGTTGGCGCACTCGGCAATCGCGTAGCGGCAACGGGTACGGAACACGCAGCCACTCGGCGGATTGATCGGGCTGGGAATATCGCCTTCCAGAATGATGCGCTGGCGCTTGACGGTGGGATCGGGCACCGGAGCCGCCGACAGCAGCGCCTCGGTGTAGGGGTGCTTGGGATTGTTGTTCAGTTCGCGGCTGGGCGCGATTTCCATGATTCGGCCCAGATACATCACGATAATCCGGTCACAGATGTATTCCACCACGGCCAGATCGTGCGCGATAAACAGCACCGTGAGGCCCAGTTCTTCCTGAAGGTCTTGCAGCAGGTTCACGACCTGAGCCTGAATCGACACGTCGAGCGCCGAGACGGGTTCGTCGGCCACGATGAAGGCCGGGTCTACGGCCAGAGCGCGGGCAATCCCGATGCGCTGGCGCTGACCGCCGGAAAACTCGTGGGGGTAGCGGCGCATATGCTCGGGGCGCAGGCCCACTTTTTGCAGCAGTTCCGCGATCCGGTCTACGCGGGCCTTGCCGGGGTGCAGGTTATGAATCTGCATGGCTTCCCCGATGATGTCCGAAACCGTCATGCGCGGGTTCAGCGACGCGAACGGATCCTGGAAGATGATCTGCATTTCGCGGCGGTAATCACGCATCTGCCCTTTGCTGAGCTTGGTCACGTCGGTGCCGTTGAACAGCACCTGCCCGCCCGTGGGTTCGATCAGACGCAGGATGGCGCGTCCTGCGGTGGTCTTGCCCGATCCCGACTCACCCACCAGACCGACCACTTCGCCGCGTCCGATTTTGAAGGAGATGTCGTTGACGGCCTTGACGTTGCCCACCACGCGGGAAAGCAGGCCGCCGCGAATAGGGAAGTACTTTTCAAGCTTGTTGACTTCCAGCAGGGTGTCTCGCCCGTGGTGGGCATGTTGCGGCGGCTGCCACTGGCGGACTGAACAGAGGATGTGGGAGAAGTCATGCGCTCACCTCGTGCTGCGCCTGATCGAACTCGCGCCAGCGAATGCAGCGGGCCATGTGGCCCTGTCCGGTGTCTTCCAGGGCAGGCACGGCCTTGCTGCAATCGGGCACGGCAAACTTGCAGCGCGGCTCGAAGGCGCAGCCCACGGGCAGATTCAGCGGGTTGGGCACGTTGCCGGGAATGGCTTCGAGGCGGCCCTTGGGCTGTCCGGGCACATGCACATACTCGCCGGGGCGCGGAATGGAATTCAGCAGGCCCATCGTGTAGGGGTGGCGCGGCGCTTTGAAAATCTCCACGACATCGCCTTCCTCGACCACGCGCCCGCCGTACATCACGACCACACGGTCAGCCATTTCGGCCACCACGCCAAGGTTGTGGGTGATGAACAGGATGCTCATGCCCACTTCGGATTGCAGCTTACGCATCAGGTCCAGAATCTGGGCCTGAATGGTTACGTCGAGGGCGGTGGTCGGCTCGTCGGCAATCAGGAGGGCGGGTTTGCAGCTCAGGGCCATGGCGATCATCACGCGCTGACGCATGCCGCCCGACAACTGGTGCGGATACTCGTTCACGCGCTTTTCGGGAGCAGGAATACCCACGAAGCGCAGCATGTCGGTCGCCACCACCATCGCGTCTTTCTTGTTCTTGTTCTGGTGCAGCATCACCGCCTCTGCGATCTGGTCGCCCACCGTGTACACGGGATTCAGGCTGGTCATGGGTTCCTGGAAAATCATGGAGATGTCGTTGCCGCGAATCTTGCGCATTTCTGCTTCGGGCAGCGTCACGAGGTTTTTCTGCTTGCCGTCCTTGCCGGTAAACAGCACCTCGCCTTCCACGATTTTGCCCGGAGGCATCGGAATCAGGCGCATCACGCTGAGGCTGGTCACGCTCTTGCCGGAGCCGGATTCCCCCACCACAGCGAGGGTTTCGCCTTTGTTGATGTGGAACGTAACGCCGTCAACACTCTTGACGACACCGTCGTCGGTATTGAAGTACGTCTTGAGGCCGTTGACGGCCAACAGAACTTCACCCTGATGGGTCATTTCTTCTCCTGAAACATGAAGTGCATCATACAACCCAATGCCGCAGTAAACATGGCAGCGTCAATTTCTGGGGCCAAATGTGCCGGGATATGGAACGGAATGCAGAATTATCCACATAAAACAACTTATTGGCGCTTACGGGGATCAAAGGCGTCGCGCAGACCGTCACCCAGAAGTTGGTAACACATGACAGTAAACACGATAAAGAAGCCTGGAATCAGCACCCAAGGCCGTTGGGTAATGCTGGCAAAGCCGCCTTCCTGCGCCTGACTGAGCAGGCCACCCCACGACACATACGGCTCTACTGCGCCGATGCCCAGAAAGCTGAGGCCCGATTCCAGCAGGATGTAACCGGGAATAGACAGGCTGAGCGTCACGATGATGTAGGTGGTCATGGTGGGCAGCATGTGCCGCCACATGATGCGGCCATTGCCTGCGCCCAATGCCTGCGCCGCCGACACGAAATCCTGCTCGCGTACGCTCATCATCTGCCCACGCACCACACGCGCCAGGCCGCCCCAACCGATGAAAGCCAGGAGACCCAGAATCATGTACAGCGCGAAAATTGGGTTGATGTCCTGCGGGAACACCGAGCGCAGCAAGATCAGGAGAAACAGGCTAGGAATGGCCGCGAGCACTTCCACAAAGCGCATGATCAGGGTATCTGCGATGCCGCCGAAGAAGGCCGCCATTGCGCCCATCAGCAGGCCAATGACCGTAGAGATCAGCACTGCTCCCACGCCGATAGTCAGCGAGATTTGGGAAGCGTAGATGGTGCGGGTAAACAGGTCGCGGCCCAGTGCCTCACCGCCGAACAGGTACACCTTGCAGTTGGGGTTTTCGGCCCCCGTCCCGAACAGGTGCAGCGTGCCCGGAAACAGTCCCAGCACACGGTACTCGTCGCCACGCACGCCAAAAAAGATGGGGCAACGGGTTTCGGTGGGTTTGTACTCGTTGACAAAGGTGTCCATATTCAGCTGTTGGCCGTACTGATACACGAAGGGCCGAGTCAGTCCACCCGTCTGGGGATCGCGAATATGGATGGGCGTGGGCGGATGGAAGCGCGTAATATTGGACGTGGAATAGTTGGACAACCCGTCGGGCGCGATAAAAGGCGCAAAGAGGGCCAGCGTGTACAGCAAGATCAGCATGAAACCGCCGATCTTGGCCAGGCGGTTCTTGCGAAACTGCGACCAAGCCACACCAAACTGAGACTGACTGCGGGGCGAAGTTGGCTTGGCGGGACGTTCTGGAACAGTGGTGGTCATAGCAGCCTCAAGCGACCTTGACGCGGGGATCGACGACGGCCAACAAAATATCGCTGATGACGTTGCCAACAATCAGCAAGACAGTGGTGATGACAGTAAATCCGGCGATCAGATACAGGTCCTGTGTACCGATGGCCGTGAGCAGCATGGGCGTGATTCCCGGATAGGCAAACACCACCTCCAGAAAACCGACGCCACTGATCAGGGCTGGCAACAATCCACCGATGCCCGCCACGATGGGCAAAATGGCATTGCGGAAGGTGTGCTTCCAGATGGCCGTGCGCTCACTGACGCCTTTGGCCCGCGCCGTCCGAACATAATCCGAACGCATGACTTCCAGCATCTGACCGCGAATGACCCGCGTGAGGCCCGCTGCATCGGAAATTGCCAGAACGAGTGCCGGAATAATCAGGTGTTTCAACACATCGAGCATCTGCCCGAAAACGGGAAGTTCATCGAAATTGTTGCTGGTCATGCCACCGATAGGAATATCCAGCCCAGTAGCATTGCGAAGTTGAAGGATGAAGTAGATAACGATCAGGGCCAAGAAGAAGCTCGGAAAGCCCAGCAAGAAGTACAACACAACGTTGATGGCATTATCGCCAGGTGAATTCTGCCGAACTGCACCGTATACACCGAGCGGAATAGCGATCGAGTAAAACAGCACCAGGCTCATGACTGCCAGATAAAGTGAATTGAGGATGCGGGGCCAGATGATGTCCAACACAGGCTGCTGGTACTGAAAGGACAGGCCAAAGTCGCCTTTGAACATGTTGCCCATCCAGAGCAGATATTGCTGCCAGGCCGGGCGATCCAGGCCAAAGTTACGCTCCAGCGCGGCAAGTTGCTCACTGCTGATGTTTGGGTTGAGCTTGGCTGGCGTCAGGAAGTCGCCTGGGGCCAGTTGAATGACAAAGAAAATGAGGAGGCTGGCAAGCAGAAGCGTCGGGATGGACTGAACCAGCCGCCGCAGGAGAAATGGAATCATGGGTGCTCCTGAAAACTTCACGCGATTGGGGGGCAGCCCGCTTGCGCGAGCCACCCCCCGGAATCGTGCGGGCGGGAGGTTACTTGACGAAGGTCAGGGCCTGCTCACGCTGAAGGTAATAAGCGTTCATCAGGGCGCGGGGGTATTCGCCGCCAATACGCTCATTGTAGGCAACGTGGTAGTTACCGCCCACGAGGTAGATCACGGGCTGCAATTCGCCTTCGGCCTTCATCAGCTGTCCACCGATGGCGCGGCGCTTGGCGTCGTCGAGTTCAGCGTCGCCCTGGTAGTAGAGCTTGGTCATCAGGCTTTCCTGAGAGGTCAGGCACTTGCCGTTGGTGGGGTTGTTGTAGCTGTGCAGGTTGGCTCCGCAAGGCGTCACGTTGACCCCGAACGGCCAGATGTTGTCGCCACCGCTGAGGCCCAGCAGGATGGCATCAAAGGGACGGTCTTCACCCTTGGAGGTCAGTTGGCCCACCAGGTTGTTGAAGTCGATGGGCGTAAAGTTGACCTTGACACCCACTTTCTTGGCTTCGTCGGCAAAGATGCGGCCCAGTTGCTCGCGGGTGGTGTTCCCTGCGTTGGTGCTGAGGTTGAACTCCAGCACTTTACCGGCCTTATCGACGAGGTAGCCCTGAGCGTTCTTCTTGGTGTACCCGATCTGGGCAAGCAACTTGCTGGCCTGAGCGAGGTTGTAGGTGTACTTGGGCGCACTGGCCCCGGCGGCGATCTGCTGAGTGAAGATCGGGTAGACGCTGAAGTAGGTTTCGACACCCAGACCGCCCAACGCCAGATCGACCATTGCCTTGCGGTTGGCGATATGGCTCATGGCGCGGCGGAAGCGCACGTCACGGAACAGTTTCTGCTTGGCAGGATCACTGGCTTTGTTCCAGTTGAAGGTGATCCAAGAGCTCTGGGCCTGGGGGCTGACATTGGGCAGCAAGGTGGCCTTCAGATTGCCCGCGTCAATGGCACGCTTGGTCTGAGCCAGGTCGTCGGCGTTGCGCATACCCACCGTGTCGATCTGTCCGGCGAGGAAGGCCGCCAGTCCGGCGTTGGCGTCGCCCAGCACGCGGTAAGAGAGCTTGTCGAGGTAGGGCAGTGCATTGCCCCGGCTGTCCTTGTTCCATTCGCCCCAGTTGGAGTTCTTGGCAAAGACGCTGCGCTCTCCGGCGCGGAAGCTTTCCAATACCCACATGCCGGGAGAAACGATCTGGCTGGGCGACGTACCGAGCGTCCAGAGCTTCTTGACGGCTTCTGCGCCGCCTTCACGGTAGGCCTTGCCGAACACGTGGTCGGGCCAGGGGGTGAAGGACATCGTGGCGTAGGCACCCGCGCTGACCTGCGGGAAATCAAACTGCAGGGTGTAGTTGTCAAGCTTCTTGATGGTGATGGGCTTGCCGTTCAGGAAGAAAGAATCGTAGCTGTTGCTGCCCACTTTGTCGTCGGCGTGAATCTTCCAGGTGGTGATCCAGTCGTCGGCGGTGATGGCCTGACCGTCACTGAACTTCATGCCCTGGCGGATTTTGACCACGAACCGCTTGCCACCGTTGCTGACCACAGGCTTGGCATCGGCCATGTGAGGCAGGAATTCATCGTTGCGAGGATCCTGAGCAAACAGACCTGCGCCGCCTGCCATCGTGTTAGGAATGCTATCGGCTTCTGCAGAAGTAAAAGGGTTGATGGTCTTGAAATCCGACAGGATGCTGAGGCGCAGTTCGCCGCCACGCTTGTTAGCGGTGTTCTGCTCAGCAGTCCATGCTGCCGGATAAACGAAGGGTGCCGCCGAAGCAGATGTAGCAGCCAGGGCAAGAGCAACGAACAGAGCTTTTTTCATGATGTACCTCCGAAAATTCTGGAAACGGAAAAGGTGCCTCTGGCCTAAACCAAGGGCGTATTTCGCGTTGAGCAATCTGTTCCAGCGCCGTCAATATATGAATAGGCTTAAGGGAGGTCAAGCATAAAAGTTACGAAAATAAGACAAGAAAGTGTAACTTAGGACTCAAACCTGGCGGTCATCAAAACAAGACGTTGATAAGCTTTCAAATGCCCAGTCCGCCCCTCATCTGACCTAAATTCATCCAGATAGGCACCTTAATAGTCATAGGCCCGCCTTCCTGGTTGGAAGAGCGGGCCTACGAGTAGAGATATGAAATTTCTTACTTATTGATTGACCTTATCTCATTCAGCGGGAAACAAAGCTGATCAGCAGGGCCAACAGCATAAAAAAGCCGCCCAAAACACTGGTAATTCGGACGAGGCCACCTTCTACGCCGCGCCCACCCAGCAGCGAGCCGCCGGAAGCCATGCTGGCCGAGAGTCCTGCCTGCTTGGGCACTTGCAACAGCACGAAAAAGATCAGGCCCACGCTGACGAGGGCGAACAATACGATGAATAGGGTCAGAATCATGATTTACCTCGGGAGAGTCGGTGAACCGGGTTACTTGCCCCCAGCTTCACCGCTGTTTGACCCCAGTTTACACCACCTGGTCTGCGCCAATTCTGACCGAGCCAGTGCCAGCAAAGCGGAGGCGGATTCGGAAGACTTATTTTGGCTGCGGCAGTTCGATAATGCAGATGTCGGTGGTGTAGCGGTCCACAGTGTCGAAGTGAACGATATGGGTGGTTTTGCCGTCCTTACCCTGCTCGTTGGTATAAAACCCCTGCCCCTTGTCCGACGTATCGCCCACAGGCTTGAAACTGTCGAGATAAAAAGCATTGTCGACGGTGGATTTGACGATGAAAAATGGTGTCTTGGTGATGCGGTAGGCTGCGTAGCTCTGTGCCACACCGCCGTATTTTTTGAGGGCATTACAGAGGGTATTTTCACGGACCTCATAGGGTTTCAGTGCGTCTCGCCAGGGAGCGGCAGTGGCTGTAGAGAGACCTGAAAAGAGCGCCAGCAGCGGTAGCAGAAGCACGGGCAGTTTCGACTTAAACATAGTCTCCTCGGAGGGTGCGGGGGAATTGGCAGAACATATTGGCAAGCAAAAACCCCCGCGTAGGGCAGGGGCGATTGCGTGGTTGGTGCCGAAGGGGGGACTCGAACCCCCACGGTTTCCCGTTCGATTTTGAGATACACATGGAGGATTCACCCCCAGGAAAGCCGCGCTGCACGGCAAATATAGCACACCCCAGACTAGACCTATTTTAGAGGACACCCGATTCCCATCGTGCCCAGACGCCTGCGCCAACGCCCTCCCCAGCCGAGGCCAAGGTTCCGAACCCAGATGAACAGCACCTTCTATATAGGCAGGCCTGGAGAGCACCCCCCAGCCGTCTGGGACAGGGCAGCTGGAACACCTCATCCCCGTGCACGCTGCACCAGGCGCCACCACAACCAGAGGCCGACCAGCGGGAGAACAAGCAGCAACGCGAACGGCATCGGCCTGTCCAGCAGCAGCCCAGCGGAGGCCAGCAGCAACAGGCTGCTGAGGCTGGCCCGCCAGATCTCAGGGCGACCCCAGGGTTCCGGTGCGCTCCAGCTCCGGCCCTGCGCCACCGCACTCACGACCACCACCACAGGAAGCAGCATCGGAACCATGTCCGCTGAACGGAACGGCGACTCCCCCTGGAAGAAGTCGATGATGCCGATGATCACCAACGTCAGAGGCAGCAGGTAGACCAGCACGGCGACCCCAGCACTGACCCAGGCCCAGGCCCAGGCCACCAGCAGGAAGCGCAGCCAGCGGGGCAGCAACAGCGAGCGAACAGACCGGGGAGGCAGAGGCATTCAACCCAGCTTACCGGGCGGCAGCTCGCCGGTCCCCTGAACTTCCTGTGCCGACCCAGATCCCTTTCCAGAAGAACCACGGGATGAACGGCGTTGCTGAGACCTGCCCAGGGATCCCACCGGACGTCTCTGAAGGGACCTGCGATCATGACGCGAATGACCCCAGACGACACTCCCCTGTTCTCAAAGGAAGCACTGCGCAGGAGCCTTCAACAGGAACTGAGGCGTCAACCCCGTCCCCTGGAATACCGGCACTGGAGCTGGGGCCAGGCGCGTTTTCTACAGCAAGAAGAGGAACTTGAACTCTATCTGGGGCCCAGCGCTGACTATGAGAGTGCCGTTCACTTCTACTGCCGAACCGTGGTGCACCCGTGGAGCCGTGACGGCGCTGACCTGCATTCGGCACATCAGAGGGACCAGAGAGGGCAAGAATGGCTGGCGTTCGCTCAACCACCGCCTGTCGAGCGCATTCCAGCTGCCCGGTATCATGAACTGACCCGCCGGATCCAGCCTGCCCTTCCTGCACCAGACGTGCTGGGCAACTTGCTTTCGGCTCTGACCATCGGTCCATGCGACTGGGAGTCAACCGTCTTGCTGAGCTACTTTGAGCATCAGTGGATTTTGATCCATCTCGTTAACCTGGCCTGACGGATGGTCTGGAACGAATGCAGACCGATCACCAACTTCAGGCGTTCCAGCCTCCTGCTGCACAGAGTGAAGAATGATGCGGTGGCGTTCGGAAGCGGTCCGGTGCTCTCTAAACTTCAGACCTTACAATGGACCTCCTTTAGAGACGGCCGAGGCTCACCCCGAATGACACAGACTCCAACGCTGATCCCACTCCCATGAAGATCCCCTTCCTGCCCTCCTTTCTTTACGGCGACGACAGCTTCGAGGTCAGCCCGCGCCTCAAGCCCAGTATTCGCAGGATCGCGTGGGACAACGCCACGGTGCTCAGTGCCCTCAACCCTGCCCCCAGTCCCGAAAGCCAGCGCTCCAGCACTCCCGTGGTCATGACGGCGCGCGACTTCGGTCCCGGCTTCCACCTCCTGGCGCTGCTTCCCAGCCTGTATGACGCCCTCATTGAAGTGGCCGTGGAGATGGGGAGCGAAGAGGGCTACGAGCAGATGACGCTCCGGCAGACAGAGCTCTACGCCGAGGTGCTGGCCCAGCCGTGGGGCGTCCTGTGTGCGCTGCCCATCGATGCTCAGCCGTGGGTGTTCGACGGGGATGGGGTAGAGGACCGACTGAGCCCGGAGCGCGTCCGGCTGCTGCTTCAGGCGGTGATCAGAGAGCGCGACTGGCTGCGCTCGATGGATGGGCGCTACGAATACCGTGGCGAGAAGCCCGGACACCTCTGGCAGGCGCAGACAATCGTGAACTGGCTCGCCGCACGTCACAAGCTGCCTGTCCCCACCTCGCAGGCCACCTGGGACAGCACGGTCCAGTGCCTGCTGGAACTCACCCCAGTCTGACCCTTCATCCCTTTGCTGCCGCTACTACCGCATTGATCAGGAGGGCCGCCTGCCAGTGTGTAGCGGGGCCGAGGATTGGAGGCCCGGATGTTCGGGCCAGCCCTCCAGACTCAGCAGCCGGCCGGCGTTGACGTCACCTCTAAGTCTAGGCCCGGAAGGCAGAGGGCAGGCGTCAGTGACCCCGCCAGCGGGGCGACCAGCCTGGAACACTGGTTCCCACATCGGGGAAAGGAACAGGGCCTGCCTTGAGGACCCTGTGTTCCACGCAGTAATCAGCCCCATGCCTGAGGACAGGCCGCCTGAACAGGGATCTTTCCAGTGCACGGCTCTCCTGGTCAACCGCAGTTCTGCTGAACAACCACCGTTGGGACAGGTAGTATGCCGCATGGCTTCCCACCGGCTGAGGACTGTCGCCCGCACCCTCGGTCTGGTGCTGTCCAGCGTGCTGTCACCGGTTGTTGCGGTGCCGGTGGTGCTGTATGACCCGCGTCCAGCCTCACCGGTGCAGCACCTGACTCAGGCGGAACGCGCCGAGGCCGGACGCCTCGTCACCTGGTTACGCGCCTGGGATCAGGGGGCGCGGCGCACGAACGTGCTGCAGGGCCTGCCGAGCGATCTGGATGCCTTCGGCTCCCTGGAGCTGCGTGACGTACAGTTCACGCTGGTCGCGCCGTGGCGCAGCTCCCGCCCGGAGCGGCTGACGCTCGTGGATCTGGGCAAGCGCGAGGGCATGCGGTATCTGGTGGTCTTTGGAGAAGGCGCGGGGCGCGAGGTGTGGTCCCTGCGGCCCACCTCGAACTACTCGATATGTGGCATCCGGCAGGTGTATGCCCTGAGAGACGTGGATCTCGACGGACAGCGTGAACTGGCCTTCGTGATGGAGTGTGGGGACAATGGACAGAGGTCTTCCTCGTTACTGATGGCCGAATTTACCCCCTCGGCGGCGCGGCTCAGTGCTCTGGATTTCCAGAACAACCGTCAGCTGTGGCCCGAGGGCGGACAGGTGCGCGGGGGGTTCCAGATGCTGCTGAACGTTGAGAAGGGACGCACCCCCCGGTATACGGCCCGGACGCTCTACCGTTACGGGGAGTTCTATTTCCCGGCCGTCCACGCCTATCAGGCGCCGCCTGTCGGGCAGACCGTCGCGGTCCAGCCCAGGCCCGTGGACGTGGAGTTCCTCCGCCTCAAGTAAGCCGGGGCACCACCGTGCGCGGCAGCGGAGGCAGAGGGTCAAGGTGTGAATGGTCCACAGGGGACCGGGCCGCTTCAACTGTTCCATTGCTCCCCGAGTGGAAGGTGGGCGGGCAGTGAACAGGGTGCGTGGCGGGGGGTAGTCGCCTCCATTCCCTGGCCCACGTCAGGCAGCCGCCCTTCTGCTGAACCACCTGGCCTATCCCGTCCTAGGCCAGCGTGCAGACGTCAGGCCTGAACCTCCAGACCAGAATCAGTCCGTGCGTTCCAGTCTGGTCCTCTCCCCTGCCCCCGGAAGCTTCATTGCCCCGTAGCCACTCGCCTTTTCCTCCTCATATTCAGCTTCAGGTGCAGCAGCAGGCGGCCCTGGGCCGCAGCACCGTTCAGGTGGACCTCTTTCCAGACCCCGCCCACGGGTTTGCGGGTGGCCTGAGGCTGCATGCGGGACCCCGCTCCGTGCTGATCGGCTCGCTCCAGGCCCCCCAGGAACCGCTGCGCCCCTGGCAGCAGTGGGACGCCGGGCATCTGGATGCTGGCCTACGCGCCCTGCATGCCCAGATTCTGGAGGAGGCGCTTGACCTGCCCGCCCTGCTCGCGCCCCTGGAAGCGGCGGACCCGGAAGCGCCAGCCCCCCGCACGGTTCAGCGGCGGTTGCAGCGGATGCTGGGCCTGCGCAGCCTGCTCGAACTGGTCGCCTGCTGGCAGGACGCCCCGGTTCCGGGCGGGGAGGCGCCGGGCTGGCGCGGCCGCCCCAACCGGCCCACCGGCGTGCTGCTCCCCTGGCATACGGAGGGTCAGGCCGTCCGTGCCGGGAACGCGTGGCACCTGCATGACCTGCGCCGCTGGCACTGGCCCCGGGTGGGTGGGGAACGCTGGGCGATGATCACGGCGCGGCACCTGACCGTGACGGCCCTGTTGCAAGATCGCGGATACCCGGCTGCGCCGCTGGCCCATGATCTCCAGGAACGCCTCAAGCAGCGTGCAGACCTGGCCAGCGGCAGGCGGGGGCACCAGCAGAGCGTTCCCTCCACCGTGGACCGGGGGGCCGACGCGTTCGTGCAGCGGGTTCGTGTGGCCCTGGGCGCGGTGCTGGAACCCGCGCTGCTCGCCTTTCCCCCGGAGGAGAGCCGGGCCGCCGCCCTGGGGGTCCGCAGCGGGCAGGAAGCCATGCTCCGGCTGCTCCCCGGCGTCGCGCCAGGCCCAGTGGCCGCCCTGACGGCCTCATTACGGGAGGAGTGGCGCGAAGGCGGTCACATCCGTGGGGAGGCGTCCCGACCCGCGCAGCTTGCGGGCCACATCCGGATCCGCCGGGACGCCTGGACGGCCGCCCGGGCAGGGGCCGCGCAGCCCGCGCTGTGTCTGGCAGCGGAGGCGGCCGCCGGACCGCTGCACACGCTGGTGCCCGGCCTGGCCCAGCTGGGTGCAGGCGACATCCGCCTGACCGACGGCCTGGTGGCCCTGGCCCTGAATGAGGTGTGCGACCTCTTTTCCGGAGTGGCGGCGCTGCCTGCCGGGCAGGACCTGCCAATGGCAGACGTGTCGGGCCTGCTCACGGGCCGGGGCCAGTTGCGCCTCGGGCCACAGGCCGCTGGGGCTGCCGCAGAGCTGGACCGGGTGGATGAGGACCCGGAGGTGGGGCGCTCGGCGGCCGCCCTGGCGCTAGTGCCTGGACTGTCCACCGCCGTCCGGGTCCTCCAGGAGCTGATCGAGACCCGGGAGGGGCACCAGGCTCACCTGAAAGCGCAGGCGTGTCAGGCCGCCGGGATTCAGGAAGCCGACTTCGATGGGGCGCTGAGCGGCGAGGAGGCTTTTGTGCTGACGCCGGAAGATCACGCCCTGGAACGGGTTCTGTCGTGGTCCGGCGGCGTGTGGTTCCTGCAGGTGGCCCGCCATCCGCAGGATCTGGTCACCGACGGCCGCCGCCTGGTCCACTGCGTGGGCTGGGGCGGCTACGCCCACGCAGTTCAGGCGGGACACGCTCGGATTGTCCGGGTTCTGGCCCGCGGCGCGGAAGAGGACGCCGCGGTGCCGGTCCTGACCCTGGAACTGCAGCCTCTGTACGGAGGTCCGGGCAGGCAGGGCTGGCAGCTCGTCCAGGCCAAAGGACTGAAGAACCGCAGGCCCAGTCTGGATGAGGCGGCCCTGCTGATCCTCTGGGCACAGGAGGTCGGCGTGAAGCTCACTGCCAGCGGCGACCTCAACGCCCTCTCTCCTCCGGCCCTGCAGGCCAGTCTGACCCGGTTGGCCCCCTGCTGGCTGCCCGCCGTCTCACCGGCCCCGCTGCTGGCCCCCCTCGCTGAAGGCGTCCGGCAGGCCACCGCCCATCTCGCGGCGTCCCGGGCGGCGTGGTGGACCCCGGCGGCCACCCGCCAGCACCGGGAGAGCCTGCGCCGCGTGGCCCTGCTGGTTGACCGCGCCCATCATCACATCCAGGCCGAGCTGACCCGCCTCCACGATGAGGGAGAGACCCGCCTTGTCGGCCACTACGACGCGGGGGACCTGCTGACCGGGACAGGTCTGGTGGAGCTTCCAGCCGACCCGCGGCCTCTTTTCGAAGCGCTGGAAGCTGGCGGCGGCGGGCCGGTGGGACTACGCGCCCAGCGCCAGCTGGGGCTGTTTCTTCAGCGTTCGCTGGAGGTGGAGGCACACCAGGAAAGCCTTGAACTCCGGAGGGGTCAGCGCCCAGGTGAGCTGAGGCTGACCTTCGAGGGCCGCTGGCGAGCAAGCCTGAATATCAGTCTCGACCCGGCCACCACGGCGGGTCTCCTGGCCCCCGTTCCAGCCCTGCTGCCACCGGGCCGGGGCGGTCGGCGGCGGGAACCGGCCTTCGCGTTGCTCCGGGCGCTGCTGGATGAACCTCTGGGCGAATGCGGCAGGGCAGCCACCGCCGCGACTGGCCAGGCGGGGGGAACCCTGCGCCTTCAGCTGCAGGCCTGGCTGAGCGTCTGGAGCCGGCGGCAGAAAAAACCGAACAGGACGCACGCCCGGGAGGCACGTCCTGTCCGCGCCTGACATGATGCAGGCCACACCGCTGCAGGCCACAACCCCGGAAACGGCAGGTCAGAGCAGGTGTGCGAGACGACGAACGATGTAGCGTTCATCTTCCTCCCAGCTCTCCGGCAGGGGCACGGGTAGGGGCCGTTGACGCCCGCCGGTCACCTTGCACACGGTGATGCATTGTTTGCTGAGTCCACTGAACATCTCGCTGGTGCGTTCGCGAACCCTGGCAAGCAATGGTCGGTGCGCTGTGCCTGAAGCAACCTGTCTGGGACGGCAGCGCACCGCTGGATTGTACCGACCACGCTTACATGTCAGAACCAGGAGATCTGGCGGAACCGGCAGGATTTGAACCTGCGAACGCGTTGCCACGTCTTCCGCTTTCAAAACGGACGCCTTCAGCCGCTCAGCCACGGTTCCAGAGGAGGCTCCTGCAGGGCGCAGAAGCTGGTGGTCATTTGACGGAACCTGCAGGATTCGAACCTGCGGGCGCTCTTGAGACGCCTGCGCCTTTCCAGGACGCCGCTTTCGGCCGCTCAGCCAAGGTTCCGGATGGCGAAGAGGGAGGGATTCGAACCCATCGGGACTGTTGAGATCCGCCTGGCTAGCAACCAGGTGCCTTCAACCACTCAGCCACCTCTTCGTGTGTTGTGAACAGCTCTATGGGCTGTCCTGGACGATCCTGCCTCTCGCGGAGGCTGTTGCCTGATCGATGGAGTGGTGGGCCGTGCGGGAGTTGAACCCGCCTACCCCGAAGGGACCGCTTTTACAGAGCGGCGCAACTCACCATCTTTGCCGCCGACCCTTGGGTCAGGCGCTGCTCTCAGACGATCGGGAGGATCGCCCAGAGGAATATCGAGATGAACTTGAACTTGGACTCATAGGGAACCTCCTTCGTCTGGTCTTGGAAAGAACTATGCCGCGCCGCCCCCCGCCCCGCATCGGTCAGGTGGCTTAGGCCTGACTACGCCAATGCGCTGCCCTGAAGGCGCCCGCATCCGAGGTTCTGCCGCGGCACATAGGCAGGCCTGATCCACGGTTCCCGCGTGCCATGCTGTTCTCATGGCCCTGACCCATTCCTGCCGTGCTGGTTCCTGTGCCGCTGCCTCCACGGGCAGGGGCTGATTGCCCATGTCGCCCAGGCGGCTTCAGGTGCAGCTGGGACTGACGCTGCTGTCTTTTGTGGTTCCCGCGGTCTGGACCAGCTGCAACCGCCTGATTCATCCGCAGCCGGTGGTCAGTGCGCCGGTCAGCCCAGCGCTGGCTGGGACTGGTGCATTGGCCTGTCCGGTCGGTGGAGGTCTGGACGACGCTGGCGACAACCTGGCGCCTCAGGCCAGCTCTCTGGCCGGAACGGCCGCTTCAGACGGCGAGGTCTGCCGGGTCCGAGACATGGTTGAAGAACTGCGTCAGCTGCAGGCCGACCAATAATCCTCGAGCGGCTCTCTTGAGAACGGTAGTGGTCTGCATTGGCCTTGCATCCTCCGACGCCGATGAGCGCTGAGAGCAGCGGCAGAGCGGAGGGCGGACTGAGTGCAAAGCTCCCCCCTTATCGATCACCCAACTGCGCTGACTCAGGAAGAATGAGCACGCCATCCCTTTTCAGGCGTCCTGGTGTGGCGTAGAGGTGGGCACCGCTCTGCCCAAGTCCTTCCCCGGCCTCTGGCAAGAGCACCGCTGCACCCTCGCCGCTGGACATGGCAAGAACGGCGTATGGTGCATCCCGACCAAAAAGATGCGCTCCAGCAGGCCACCAGTCGGCGTTCATGGTGTCCATCCGAATCTGGCTGGCCCCGCGTTGCAGGTGTGAGGTGTGGGCAAAGACCAGCGTGGGGCCGCGCTCCTCTTCTCGTTCGGCCATAGCCAGAAGATTGTCCGTCATCATCACCGCGCGCAGGGCCAGCATCTGTGAGATGCGGTCCGGCGAAGGGGCGGCGAGGTTGGCGTGGTAGCGCAGCAGCCCCAGGGCCGTCCGGGCATGCACCTGCGCGGTCCAGAGATCAGGCTGCGCCCCAAGTCCAGGGCGCTGTGTTTCGAGGAACCCCACGAGGTCATCGGCCAGCGCCCGCAGGTGCCAGGTCTCCGCTGTGGCCCCGATGGACTGGCTGGGATCCATCGCGGCGGCCTGGTTCGTCCAGCGGGAGTCATCTCCGCAGAGCTGCTCCAGGGTGGCCCTGGTCACGGGCAGGTGAGAAAAGTGCTGGGCCAGGACATCATGCAGGGCGAGCAGGGAATGTCGTGGACTGGCCGCCCACATGTTCTCAATGGGTGGATCAAAGCCATGAAACCTCAGGCGGTCTGTTTCATTGCGTCCAGCGTTGAACTGACGCATCCAGACCACCAGCTCCCGATTGGCCGGTCTCGCCCCGAAGCCGTGGCTGAACCCCTCCGTCATCACCTCGTCAAGAGTACCCCGGCCGGAAGCGATATAGGCGTCGACCTGCAGCCCCGCGATGATGTCGCTCTCGATGGCGATGGAACGGAATCCCTGGGTTTCGACCAGGGTCTGGAAGACGCGGTTGCGCCAGAGAGCGAAAGCCTCGACGCCGTGGGTGGGTTCACCCAGCCCCAGCAGTTGAGGCGCGGCAGAGAGAGTGGCGAGAAAGGCGGAGAGGGCGGCCGCCGGATCGGTCATGGGCCAGTTCATTTGAGACATTTGGTTTGGCATGGTGGGCTCCTGGGCCAGAGGGGGCGCCCGCACTGACTCCCTCAGCATTCCTGTGTCTCATATGAGAAGTCTTACGGAAAAGTGTTCATCGAACCTTCATCGCTAGTTCCAGGGCACGAGCCATCCACTCTCACGCTGACGAAGGCAGGCTGGAGAGTGGGGATGCGGAGCCAATGCAGACCAATCCCGTTCTCGATCAACCGCTCCTGAAGAGGACTCAGGAGGCTTGAACGCCCCCAGGTAACGCCCTCTCAGACACCCCACGAGCAGTGGAGTCTCGAGCAGCTCTGGAAGCGGCGCGATCTGGATCTCGACTCCCTGAAAATCAACACCATCGGGGCGGACGACGCTGTCATCCAGACCGCTGGACGCTGCCCCGAAATGGAGCCGCGCTGTTCACCACGTGGATTAACACCTGCAGGGCGCCCAACATGGCAGATGGGTTGATCCTTGCACCCGTTGTCGCTCACCACGCGCCCATAAGCCCAGGTTCCCGCCAATGACAGGGGCAGTTTCTAATCCATCTCAGCCATCAACACTGTCACGAGGATGGCGACTGAGACGGCATCCAGGTCAAAATACAGTTCAGCAGAATAGTCATCAAGTCCAGTCTCGTCAGGGCTCAAGTGGATCTGTGTCCTGGAGCCGCGCTGCTGGATGTAAAAGAACTCCCCCGGGTGACGCGTGGTTAACTCGGCCGCGAGCGAGAGCGCGCCGGCCAGCTGCGCGTCTGTCAGCTGTAGGCCCAGGGTGACCGCATCTGGGTCGAGCGGCTCTCCTGCAAGCACCATGCCCAGGAAAGCGCCCCTGGCCCGGTCAGGCGTGACGGTCATTGCGCCTCCGTGGGCTTACTCCCGTCGGCCGAACCCAACGCTTTCTGCTCAGCGGCACGCAGGTGACCGACACGTGTAGCCAGGCGAGGCTCCAGGTGAACGTGCGCTGGTGCCGGGGCAGGTGTGAATTGCTGTAGACCATCCGCGTGGTCATCTCGCGCCAGGCCAGGGGGTCGCTCTCTCGCACCTCATTCCACAGGGCGAGTGCCGCTGGGGAACCCCGAACCTCGCCGGAAATAAGGAATTCATTGAAGTGCGCCCGCAGCCGTTTCGCCGCCATCACTGTCTCTCTCCGCGTGACGCAGTCGTTCCGGGAAGCGGGTGGGCGCAGCAGGGCGCCGGAGCGCTTACCATGCGTGATCCATATGATGAACAGTCTCTCTGCTTGTCGCTGTGATGTCATTTGCCGTGCCCTCCTACGTCAACCAGCCCACGGTTTGCCGGGGCGCCTTTTTTCTGGTCTTCAGGGAGCGGACGCCGCACCCATCAGGTCACCACCCGCAGATGCGGTGATTCTCGGCAAGGCAGTGCTGGAATGTTGCTGGCAGGCCACACATCCTTGCTGCACCTGCAGCCTGCGGTCGAACACCGCCTCCGGACCCAGAACCAGAGGAATGTCCGTATGGCTCGGTGGATGTCTGTACTGCCCTTTCTGGTCCGGCTGTTTCTGTATCCTGCTGCTCAAATCGTCTTCTGAGGAGCGTGGAGTATGGCGAGCACGGTGGAATCTGACTTTCAACAGGCGCTGCTCAACAGCGCTGCTGATGCCAGGAAAATAGGCTACAACCCCACCCGCTTTAATCAGATGGTCGCCCAACTGGGTGGGGTCGCGACTGCCAGGCGGCTCCTGAGCACCGGGGATTCCACCTCGGGATTCGCGGAACTGTATACGCACGGAAGGCTTGACCTGTCGCTGGAAGCTCTGGTTCTGAAAACGCCCTATTACACCCTGTTCACCGAGGAAGAAATCGCGGTTGCTCGCCAGAGACTGATAGATGCGGGCTACCTGAAAGGCTACTGATCTGGCAGGGTGCACCTGATTGATGATTCAGATCGCCGCGCGCTGCCTCGACGATAGATCGCTGGGTGGGGCACTGGAAGGGCAGACACGTGCGGGCCTTAAGAGTTATGCATTCAGAAGCGCTGTCTGAAGCGCCCGTTCGCGAGATCCAGAGCATTGACGCCTCTGATCCTGAACCTATGGGGCAGCCCTGATTTCTACCCAGCCAAGCACGAAAAGATACTCCCCTTTTCGCAAGGTTCAATCTCTGGCCAACAGTAGACGTGCTTCAATGGTGCTGCGTCCCTTCAGCAGGGGAGGTCAATTCAAGCGTGTTCTTCCAGCGCAAGACTACCCTCTCCCCTATGCCCATCCTGGGGCTCTGCCCTCTTGAGGCTGACCTGTGGAAGATCACGGAGGCACCCTTGACCTCGTAATGGGCGTCGATGGGAACCTGACTGGGGCCGAGCACCTGATGCACCTGGGTCATTGACACCTTTATCATAAGTTGGAATCGAGGGTTGAAGCTGAGCCAGCTGGAGCCGAAGGTTCACGTCAGGAAGGGCACTGAAGTGTTCTGGCAGAGGCTCCCGGGCCTGAAGCCACGAAGTGGGAAGCGTCTGTGGTGCCCTGAGATGGACGATGCTGCCGACCATGGCGCAGATGGTGTCGCGGTCTCCCCCACCGCTGACCGCTGTCCACAGCGCTTCTTCAACATTTTGCAGGTGCCTGCTGGCACACCATAGGGCAAAGGGCACGGTGTCCTGAGCAGAGAGCTGAACGCCGTTGCCCAGGGTGGAAACCGCGAATGCAAGTGTGGCGCTCTGGGGCAGGTCTCTGGCACGCCGAATCTTGCTGGCGACTTCGCTTGAAGGAACGCGGCGCTGCACCAGGTCGAGGAAGGTCGGGGGAGAAAGGTTCTGGTGTCCTTCAGCCCCCTGGGCGCAGAGGGCGGCAGCGACAGCCACCGCAATGGCGCCGGCCACAGCTTCAGGGTGGCTATGGGTGACCAGGCTGGACAGCCGTGCCTGCTCCACAACCCGATCAAGGTCAGGAGCGAAATAAGCACCAATCGGCCCAGCACGCATGGCTGAACCATTGCCGTACGAGCCCTGGCCCTCGAAGGCTTCCCGCACGACCATCTGCCAGTGGGCGCCTTCCTGCATCTGCCGCAGGGCCCGCTGCATGGAAGGGCCGTAACCGCGAGAGGGATCAAAATGTTGCGCGAAACGCCTGGCCAGGTCGTTTTGGCAGATCTCCCCGTGAGCCTCCAGAACCGCAACCACCGAGAGCGCCATCTGCGTGTCGTCGGTCCAGGACCACACACCTGCAGGAGGTTGACGGGACGCGACCACGGCGTCGAACGCTTCAGGGATGAGAAAGAACTGTTCCCCGAAGGCGTCGCCGACACTGAGTCCTTCCAGCGAGAGAAAGGCCCGGGACAGGGCTGAGCCTGATTCTCTGGAAAGACCGCCGTTAGGTGTGTTGCCTGTCATGACGAGGATCAGCATAGAGCGCGTGATTCGCAGGACTGCTGACCGTAACTCACCGAACAGCGGGTTCAGTCAGCTGGAATGTCGTCCAGCTGCTTCATCTCCAGTCTTGGTAGCGTCAATCGGCAGAGCCTCTGTCTCCATGGTTCTGCCCAGCAATGCAGGTGCAGAAGAACTGAACGGAACGGAAAGGAAGCAGCGCCCTCAGTGACCAGAGCCGGGGCGGCCAGTTTCTCCTCGACAGAACGTGTCCAGAACAAAAAAATCCTCCCAGAATGAGAGGCAGGAGGCACAGTGTTACTGGCCCGGCCAGCGCTGGTCGACGGCTGCCCGCAGCTCCACCAGGACAGCGGCGCGTTCCGGGCCCTCGTCTGTCAGCTGGCTGTAGGCGTCCTCTCCCAGCAGATGGATGCTGAGCCAGCCCTGGGCAAAGCGCAGATGATCGTCTTCGCGGCGCGCGAACACTTCCGGGAGATGCGCGCCGCCGCTGCCCGTGTCGGCCCAGGCCACCTGGCGGGCCAGCGGGCCCAGATCCGGGTCACCCGCTTCCAACTGGTCAAGCAGAAACATCAGCAGGGTTGCCCGCTGCGCCCAGCTGTGCAGTTCGTCCTGGGTGGCCAGCAGCGCGGGCACAACCTCCGGGTCCAGGCCGCTGCGCAGGTGCTCGACGCTGTCGGGTCCGCCCCAGACCGCCTGCAGGGCGCGCCAGGCCTGGCTGGGCTCCTGCTGTTCACGGCCAGGTTCGGGGGGCAGAATTTCAGTGAGCCCGAAGCGCGGGATCTTGCACGTCGCGGTGCCCCGGTCGGCCTCGTCGTCCAGTTCCAAGAGGGACCACACGGTCTGTTCAGCCTCC
This sequence comes from Deinococcus aquatilis DSM 23025, assembly GCF_000378445.1. Lineage (GTDB taxonomy): Bacteria > Deinococcota > Deinococci > Deinococcales > Deinococcaceae > Deinococcus > Deinococcus aquatilis. The sequence continues at coordinate 154,214 of NZ_KB899695.1, forward strand.
TCCACCGGGGCCTGGCCGTGCCAGGACATATGCAGCCAGGGGCCGTCTGCCCAGATCAGCCGGCCTGGAGAGGGCCGGCTCAGCACAGTGCCCGACTCGGGGCTGCTGAGGTGCTCGGCCCAGCGGCGGGCCGCCTCAGGCTCCGGGAAGTGCAGGCTGCCGCCGACCGAGACGCGCACGAGAGGTTCAGGAGGGGCAGGATGTTTCTTCGCGCGGCGGAACATGACCCTATCCTGCCACGGTCTGGGCGACTTTTCTGGCCCGTCTGTGCGCCAGAAAAGCGCGGCCGAAATCGTGCTGCAGCTGTATCAGTTCAGTCCTGCTGGTCCGGATCTGGTGTGATCTCCAGCTGGGTGGCGCAGGGCAAGGTCCTATCTGGGCCGCGCTCGTGCACTCCATGGGCCTCCACCGCACCAGGCCAGGCTGGGTCACCGGGCATCGGCAGGTGAAGCCAGGTGCGGCCGGTTCGGGCCAGGTGGACGGTGGACACCGAAGTGCCGTGCTGCCGGGCCCGGGCCGTGTCGAGGCCCCGGAAGTACGGCAAGGCGCGCAGGCGAAGCACGTCGGCGGCCGTCAGGCGGCTGCGGCCGTTCCCCTCCCCGGCCACCCTCCGTCCGGGACCGGGCAGCCGGCCCTTGCGGGCTGCGTCGGACATGTTGTCCTGCGGCGTGCCGAGGAAGAGATGCGCAGGATTGACACACAGCGGGTTGTCGCAGTGGTGGCAGGCGAACAGGGTGGCAGGCGGCAGTTCGCCGTGGGTCAGCATCCAGGAGATCCGGGTGGCCATGTATTTGCCAGCCGGTCCACCCACCGGGGTCAGACTGAACATCCCGTAGCCCCGGCTGGTGCCGCCAGTCCAGTTCCAGCAGGCGTCCGGACCGGCACTGCGATCCACGTAGAGAAACAGCAGCAGCGCCCTGTTCCTGAGCGGCTGGGACAGCTCCGCGGCCACCTTCAGGCAGACGGCCACCTCGTGCGGCTGGACGGCGGGTGGCCTCTCCTTCGGCAGCGTGGGCATGCGGATCTTCAGGGTTGGATCTTTCTCGATCAGCTCTTCGAACAGCGCCCAGCGGAACGTGGCGCGGATGGCCCGCAGCACGGCATGCTCCCCGCCTGGGCCCAGGCCACGCGCCTCGCGCAGCCACAGCTGGAACTCCGTCAGCACGGCCCGCGTGATGGCGTCCGTGTCCGGCGCAATGCCCTAGACCTTCAGGAACTCTTGGAGCGGCTCCAAGCCGTACTTGTAGTAGGTGATCGTGGCGGGACTCCGCCGCATGGACGAGAGGTGGCGGACGTGCGCAGCGTGGAGCGATGACAACAGCATAAAACCCCCTGTTGCAACGCGCAATGCCCCTGCTGGGCGACACTCGATCTCCGCTCCAAGTCCCTAATCCGGCACCCGGCCGTAGTTCTAGGCTAAATGCCAAAAACCCCCGCTGGGCGCAGGGGCATGAGGCTTAGGTGGTGCCGAAGGGGGGACTCGAACCCCCACGGTTTCCCGTTCGATTTTGAGTCGAGTGCGTCTACCAATTCCGCCACTCCGGCCTACGCTTTTCCTGCAACATCCACAGGGTTGGGCGCGGAGCGGATACTAGCGCAAGGAAGGGCGACAGGTCAAACGGGGGCCGGTCAGAGGGAGGCCGGATCAGGCACCGGGCCTGGGGTGGACACCGGGCTGGGGACTGCGCCGATGCGTGCGCCGATATCACGCCGCCTCTGTGCGCCTGCAAACTCTATCCGGTCTGCCAGAGCGTAAGCGCGACCCAGCGCAGCATTCAGCGTGTCGGCCGTGGCGGTGACGGCCAATACGCGCCCGCCGTTGCTCACCAATCGACCTTCTTTTTCGGCAGTTCCGGCGTGATAGATGATCTCCCCTGCGGCGGTCGGCGGCAGCGTGATCGGAATATCTTTCTGCGGCTCGGCAGGATAACCGGGGGCGGCCAGGATAATGACGGCGCTGGCCCCGGCACGAAACTGCACCGTTTCCGGGTGCAGGGTGCCGCGTACTGCGTCCAGGGCGTGCTGGGCCAGGTCGGATTCCAGCAGGGGCAACACGGCCTCGGCCTCGGGATCGCCGAAGCGGGCATTGAATTCCACCACCCTGGGACCGCTGGGCGTCAGCATCAGGCCCGCGTACAGCACGCCCGTATAGGGCAAGCCCTCCGCCCGCATTCCGGCCAGCGTGCGCTCGATGATCTCGGACTGGATCACGGCCAGTTGCTCGGCAGGCAGCGGAAATGGGCAGATGACCCCCATACCGCCCGTCATGGGGCCGACATCTCCGTCGAAGATGGTCTTGTGATCCTGACTGGGCGGCGTGAGGGCGTAACGCACGCCGTCGGTGAGGGCCAGCACCGTCACTTCCTGCCCGGTCATGAAATCTTCGATGACGGCACTCGCGCCGGGCTGCGTAAAAATGTCTTCCAGGGCGGCCTGTGCCTCGGCAGAAGTGTGGGCAATCGTGACGCCCTTGCCTGCCCGCAGGCCCGCATCTTTGATCACGGTGGGCAGCGAACAGGTGGCGGCGTGTGCCAGAGCCTCCGCCAGATCACCGAAGGCGCGGTGCTGCGCGGTGGGAATGCCGTGGCGGGTCATAAACGCCTTGCTCCAGGCCTTATCGCCCTCCAGGCGGCTGGCAGCGCGGGTGGGGCCGAAGGCTGGCACGCCACGCGCTGTACAGGCGTCCACCACTCCCGCCGCAAGGTAGGCTTCCGGCCCCACGATCACCACATCCACGCCTTCTTGCACGGCCAGTTCAGCCAGACTTTCTGCATCCTGGGGACTGGACAGGATGCGGGCCAGCGCCGCTATGCCGGGGTTGCCGGGAGTACACAGCACCTCGTGACCGTGGCGGGCGCAGGCGTCCACGATGGCGTGTTCGCGCCCACCGCCGCCGATGACCAGCACGCGCATCAGCGGCCCGCCTGTGCTGCTGGAACCGATGCCGGAGCAGCAGCACGCGCCGCCTGACGTTGCCAGTAACGCACCAACCCCTGCACGCTCATCCACGGCGGGCAGGCAAATTCATAGCGGGCGGGCAGGTCAGGGCCTTCTTCACGCAGTTCGGCCAGCAGCGCTTCCGTAAAAGCGTCCGATAAAGCTTGCGGTTCCTGGCCTGCCGTCAGCCCAGCGCGGATGCGTTCGGCGTCGGTGTGGAGGTTGGCAAGCAGGGCGTCCCAGTGGGCCTCTGTCTGGGCATAAGCGCCGAAATGGGCCAGATGCAGGGTGTGGGCATCTCTGCCGCGCAGCAGGGCGATGCTGGCCCGCCATGCTTCCAGATCGATGTCTGGTGGCGGTGTCGGGGCGCGGGGCGTCTGGCGCACGTCCAGCCGAATGCCGCCCACATCCCCCACGAACAGATGTTCGCCCACATGGTAGGCAAGGTGATGCACGGCGTGACCGGGGGTATACAGCGGCAGCACATCGGTCTGACCGAGCCGCAGCTGTTCTCCGCCCGCCAGCACGGTCAGACGTTCGGCGGGCACGGGCAGAAACTCGCCCCACAGCCGCTCCATCTGATCGCCGTAAATCTGCGTGGCGCTGGCAACCAGACGTTCAGGCCGCGACAGGTGCGCCGCGCCGCGCTCGTGGACATAGGCCCGCGCTTCCGGCACCCGCGCCAGCAGCGTTCCTGCCGCTCCCGCGTGATCCAGATGAATATGCGTGAGCAGGACGTGGCGCACCTCCTCCAGCCGTGCGCCCAGCGCCGCCAGACCTGCCTCCAGCGCAGGCAGGGTGGAACTGGGGCCAGTATCGACCAGGGCCAGACCATCGCCCGTGTCGAAGACGGCAGAGGCCACAACCCCTGGCGTGTCCTGAAAATGCAGATCGATGGTCTGCACCTGTCCGAAACCCAGCGCTGAAGTCATGCGATACCCGCGATCCGTGCGCCCGCCAGGGCCGCCGCCGCCGCGTACTGCACCGCAGCGATAGACCGGATGACCCGCACGTTGGCCGCCGCCTTCATGGGGCCGTAAGTCAGGGCCAGAATCAGCGTCGCGCTGAGAACGATAAATACCACCACCACCCAAAGAACCATGCCTGGAAGCATACCAACCCGGCACAGAAGGCGGCCCACCCTGCACAGCCCGCCTCCCACACCCGCCCTTTTTGCTTGTTCTGGGTACTGTTCTGATCAGCAGATGACCTGATGAAGAGTCAATAAGACAGAGTGGTCATACAAATGGTGACGGTCTTGAAAGAACGGGCATTTTATGCTCGGTATCACAATTTATCTGTATGGCACTGGACACCGTTCCTGAGATTGGCTGAGATCACAACCATCGGCAGGCCTGACCTTTGCAGATTCGGCCCCAAAACGCTCCTATTTTCCGAACATAACTCTCTCAAGCAAGAAAAGGAACCAATGAACTCTACCCTGTTTACTGCCCGGACTCTGACCGCTACCCTCCTGACTCTGCTGCTGGCTGCACCGCACGCACAGGCCCGCACACTGGCCCAGATCAGGGCTTCCGGCGTGCTGCGCGTGGCGACTCCTGCCGATGTGCCGCCCTTTTCGTTGGTCAGCGCGGGCAACCACTTCGGTTTCGAGGTCGAACTGCTGGAAGCTCTGGCCGCCGATCTGGGCGTCAAAATCAGCTTCGAGCTGGCCCGCATCGACCAACTGACCAGTCTGTTGCAGGAAGACAGGGTTGATGTGGCGTTCAGTGCGCTGGGCATCACCAGCACCCGCGAAAACAAGATCGACTTTACGGTCCCCACCGCCTGCGTGGGCGTCTCGGTGGTCTCGCTCGATCCCAAACTCAACCTCCACACCGACCTGAAGGGCAAAACCATCGGAGTGATCGCGGGTTCCATCATGACCTCCTATGTCCAGAAACTGCCCTTCGACAAGAAAGTAAACGTGTACCCCAGTAACAATGACGTGGTACTGGCGGTGTTCTCCAAAGCTGTGGACGCGACGGTGGCCTACAGCGTAGCCGAAGGCATGGTCAAGAAGCTGTACCCCAAAGCCAACGTCCACTTTGGTCCCGAACTCTGGAGCGTGCCGATTGGCATGATGCTGCGCGAGGACAACGACAGCACCCGCCTCGCGCTGAACGCCAGCCTCGTCAAGTTTCAGCAGGGCGCGGGGTACGCGGCGCTGAGCAGCAAGTATTTCGGGAAGGATCTGCGCTGCAAGGGGTGAGGACCACAGAGACAGGCTGAACTCTTGGGCGGCCAAATCCCTGATCGGCACCGCTGAAAAAGATTCACCCTCCGCATTCCAACCAGAAATCAGCGCCCCGATGACGGCAGGGGCGCTGATTTCAACTTCCGATTTCAACTTCTGCCGAGGGCTAGCGCTTGCTGCTGATGGCAATCAGCGTATTCCAGTCGTCGGGTTGGGCGGGGTCGTCCAGTGCGGCACGGTTGCGGCCCACAAAGCCGCATTTCTGGCACTCGTGCACGAGGACCCAGCCTTTTTTGCCGCTCTGCTCCACGCCCACCGGGGCCATCAGGCCGTGGCAGGTGCTGGCGCGGTCTCCGGGCAGAATGTCCACATGTTTGCTGTGCAGGCAATGGGGACAGTGGTTACGCACGCTGCCATTTTTCAGCGGCAGAACTTCCTGCCCGCAGTGGCCGCACACGAACGGATTGTTGGTGCCCTGCACGGTAAATCGGCGCGTCCCTGTTTCTGTGGGCTGGCTCATCGGCGGCCTCCTGCCTTGGCGTCCTGCCTGCCTGCCGAAGTACGGGACAACCAGCGGGCATCCAGAAAGGCGCGGATGGTGGGAGTGGCGACCAGGGCCGTGCCCAGCAGCAGAAAGGCGATGCCCGCCACGCTGATGACCCAGCCCTGCCAGCTGGCGCTTTCTTCGGATACACCAGCGGCCAGCATGCCCACAATAAAGACCAACAGGCCCGCCGCCATACACAACCCGAGCGTGATGCGCCACGCCCACACGCTGCCGCGCCACACCTGCCCGAGCAGGACCGCCGTTGCGCAGGCATACAGAATGTTCCGGGCAAGGTTGGCGGTCTGGCCCTGAAGCAGTCCCCCCAGAAACGGCGTGACCGTGAGCATGAAAATGCACAGCAGCACCGCCAGCGTCGGCACGCGTCCGCGCTCGGCCAGCGTGGGGGGCAAAGGGGAGGATGGGGTGGGGCGGCGGGTCTGGCTCACGGCTCTATTTCACCACACACGGCGCGGGCAAACCGGAGCGGGGGTTACGGGCGCGTCTGCCTGGGCAGGGGTCTACACAGGTCTGGGGGCCAAGCTCATCGGCGGCGGCCATCTCCATTACCCTGAGCCATGCCCGCACCTGCGCTCCAGATTCTCAGCGTGAACATCGGCCAACCGTTGGCACTGACTATTGGCCCGGACAGCGCCGCACCACGCACGGAAATCACCGGCATTCATAAGCAGGCCACCAGCGAGCGCGTGCGTGTGGGACGGCTGGGACTGGAAGGCGACCACGTCATGGACACCCGGCATCACGGCGGCCCCGGTCAGGCGGTCTACGTGTACACGCAGGAAGATTACGACCACTGGGCCGAAGTGCTGGGGCAAACTCTGGACCCCGGCACCTTCGGAGAGAACCTGCTGATGGCCGGGTTGGAGTCGGTAGACGTGCGCGTGGGCGAACGCTTCTGGGTGGGCAGCACGGTTCTGGAGGCCACCGCCGCCCGCATTCCCTGCATGGTGCTGGCCGCCCGCATGAACGATCTGGGATTCGTCAAACGCTTCAAGCAGGTGCGCCGTCCCGGTTTTTATGCCCGCGTGGTTCAGGAAGGCGACGTGGGCCAGGGCGACCCTGTGCGCCGCGAGGCCGCCCCAGACGGTGCACCCAGCATCGGAACGACTTTTGATCTGTGGTTCAGCGAATCGCGCGACCCGGAAGAGTTGCGCCGTTATCTGAACTACCCGCTGGCCGAGCGACTGCGGGCCGATATAGAGGAATGGCTGACAGCGGCAAAAAACTGAAGATTGGGCTGACAGCGTGTCCTCCCAATCTCCAATCCCCCACAACCTGCCTCCAACTTACGCCCGCAGTTTGTCGCCGTAATACTTGCGGAGTTTGGCAACTTTGGGCGCAATAACCGCCATGCAGTACGGCTGACGCGCATTGTTGGCGTAGTAGTCCTGATGGTACGCCTCGGCCACATGGAAGATGGTGGCGGGTTCGATACTGGTCACGATGGGGCGGTCAAAGACAGCCTGTGCGGTCAGGTCAGCAATAACTTCGCGAGTTTCCTGTTCCTGCTGGGGCGTGAGGGGGAAAACGGCGCTGCGGTACTGGGTGCCCGCATCGGCCCCCTGACGGTTGAGCGTGGTGGGGTCGTGGGTGGCAAAAAACAGCCCCAGCAGATCGCGGAAGCTGACCTGCGCCGGGTCGAAGGTGACGCGGATGGCCTCGGCGTGCCCGGTGGTGCCGCTGCAAACGCTGTTGTAGTCGGGGCGGGGCGTATGGCCGCCGATATAGCCGCTTTCTACCTTCTGTACGCCGCGAACATCGGTCATCACGGCTTCGGTGCACCAGAAGCAGCCGCCCGCGAGGATGGCTTGCTGCAAATCAGGAGTGAGATCAGGCTGAGTCATGGCCCTATTCTGCCGCGCTCAGGCTGATCTGAAGGCGCGGAAAGGCACGGTTGGGCTTGGACTCTGCTCCGGGTCTGAACTTTGCTAAAAGCTACGTCTCATCATCGGCGGGAAGCGGCGCTTCTGTGGGGTCGGCCCGCTCCAGAGACTCGTTGCCCAAAGGCACTTCGGTGTACGGATTGCCCCGTTCCTGCTCTGGAATCTGGGCGTCTGGGGCCGGGTGCCGCACAGTGACCTGCGGCGCAGCGGCATCGGGGGTGGATTGATCCGGGTTGGTCATGACTCCAGTGTGCCCGCAAGGGATGTGGATTGTGGGCAGAACCATAAACACCAGGCTTACTGTTCTGTCTCAGTGAGCCTTTCCGTCTCTCAGGTGAACAGGAGCCGCGCCGCGACCAGCAGGACGATTCCCCCGTACATCCATTTGACGAAGGCACTGCCCCGCAGCATCGCCATGCGTGCGCCCAGAAATGCCCCGGCAGCATTGGCAACACCCATCGGCAGGCCAATCCACCAGACCATATGGCCGCCGATCAGGAAAAACAGGAACGCGCCCAGATTGGTGGCAAAGTTAATCGTGCGGGCATTGCCGCTGGCCCGCACGAGATTGAAGCCGACGATGGCAAACAGAAACATCAAAAAAGTGCCAGTGCCGGGGCCAAGAAAGCCGTCATAGACGCCGATGATCAGTGCCCCCGGCAGCGTGAGGGCCAGCGTACGGTTGGTCAGGCCCGGATAGCGGTCTTCCAGTCCGAAGCGTTTATTGACTAAAACCAGCGCCCCCACGCCCAGAATGACCACCCCGACAAGAGTACGGAAGGTGTTGGGGTCTACAAACCGCACCAAAAATGCGCCCAGCGCACTGCCGATCAGGGCCAGCGGGATCAGCCGCAGCACCAAGGCCCGGTCTACATGGCCCTTGCGCCAGTACTGCACGGTGGCGCTGCCGGATCCAAAAATAGCCAGCAGCTTGTTGGTTGCCACCGCCTGCGCCGGACTGAGGCCCATAAAAAACAACGTGGGAAGCGTGATGGTGCCGCCGCCCCCCGCCACCGCATCGATAAAGCCAGCCAGGAACGCCAGTGGCAGGCCGTACAGGAGAACTTCGGGACCAGGAGAAAAAGGATCGGGCACGGGGGGCAGGATAGGGGAAACGGTGAGTGGTCAGTGGGAAGTGGTGAGTGGGAAGGGCGAACCCCCCCATTGCTGTGCAATGCCTCTCCACAGAGGAGAGGAGCAAACACCCCGACACTCCCACTCCAAGTCGTCCCCGCCCAAGTCCGTGTGAGGCCGTCGTGCGTGAAACGCGCGGGCCAATTCCATCTCAGAATGAACAGGCAATTCCGCTTCAAAGGGACGATTCAACCAAGCCAGCACACGACAAGATCACTCCTCCGTAGCGGAGCGCCAACTCCCCTGACCCCTTTGGGGGCGGGGGCTGGGGGGTGGGGGAATCCACCGTGGAGCAAGCCCCAAAATTCCTGACCCCTTTGGAGACGGGCGGCAAGGGCACCCCCCCCTTGCCCTGCAATGCCCCCCCTCAAGGGGAGGAGAAAAGACCACCCCACCGCCGCCCAGATCGTTCGCGCCCCATCCGTGTGAGGCCGTCGTCCGCGCAGCGGGCGGGCCAATTCCAACGTCAAGACGACAGGCGATTCAGCTTCAGGTGAGCAATTTAGCCAGGTCTGAGCACGACAAGAGCACTCCTTCTCAGCGGACTCGTAGAGCTGCGAAGCAGAGCGACACTCCCCTGACCCCTGTGGGGGCGGGGGCTGGGGAGTGGGGGTGAACCGTGGCAACGAACAAAAAACGCCGCCACACCCAAAACCCCCCACACGTCCCGACAAGCCCCGGCTCTCTCTCCCCCATTCCTGCTAGCCTCGCCCCCATGACCACGCCCGCCGACCCGTCCACCCTCCCGCCCCCACTGTTCGAGACCGCCGTCGTGGCAGGCGTCGGGCTGATCGGCGGAAGTGTGGCGCTGGGGCTGCGTCAGCGCTTTCTGGCGCGGCGGGTCATCGGATACGACGCCAACCCGGACGTGTTGCGGGAAGCCGAGGCACTGGGCGTGGTGGACGAGGTGCGGGCCACGCCGGGCGAATGGCTGCGCGGCGCTGATCTGGTGGTGCTGGCTGCGCCAATGCGGGCGCTGACGCCACTGGCCCGCGACCTCGCGCCGTATCTGAACCCCGCCGCACTCGTGACCGATGTGGGCAGCGTGAAGGCCGGAATAGCCGCCGAAATGGAGGCGCTGGGCGTGCGAAACTTCGTGCCCGGACACCCGATGGCAGGCAGTGAGCGCGGCGGCGTGACCCATGCGCGGGCGGCCCTGCTGGAAAATGCCGTGTGGGTGCTGACGCCCACCGACCACACGCCCCTGACCGCCCTGAGCCGCGCCCGCATGCTGGTCGAACATCTCGGCGCGGCCCCGGTGGTCATGCCGCCCGAGGCACACGACGCGCTGGTTGCCACCGTCAGCCACCTACCCTACCTTGCCAGCCTTGCCCTGACGCACATGGTGGCCCGCGACGAACGCCTGAGCCTGCTGGCCGCCGGGGGATTTCGTGACCTGACCCGTGTGGCAAGCGGCGATCCGCGCATGAGCCGAGATATGGTCGTGGAAAACAAGGTGGCGCTGCGGGAAGCCCTGACCCGTTTCCGGCGTCAGCTGGAGCGCCTGGAGGCTGATCTGGACGAACCCGAAGAGCTGCTGGCCGCCGCCACCGAGGGCAAGCGTACCCGCGACAGCCTGCCCGTGGTGCGCCGCAGTCTGCTGCCGCCCAAGCATGATCTGGTGGTGGCCGTGCCCGACAAGCCCAACCAGATCGGCGCAGTGACTCAGGCGCTTGGTGCGGCGGGCGTAAACATCAAAGACATTGAGGTGCTGGCGATCCGTGAGGAAGGCGGCGCGATGCGGCTGGGGCTGGAAACGCTGGAAGACGTGGCCCATGCCAGCCAGATTCTCCGCGAGGCCGGATTTGAAGTGCGGGGCCGAGGCTGAGGGCGTACTGCCGAGTTGGTCTTTTTCTCATGATGCACAGCGTTCAGGAGCCTGCGCTTTTTTCCCGCTACAGTGAATGATCGCATGACGGCGCTTCCTCCTCCCCTCTCGTCTTCGCCGCCTGCCAGCGACCCTGCAGTCCGCACTCCGGCCCGCCTAACGCCCATCGATACTTTCCGGGGACTGACGATTCTGGAAGTGGTGGGGCACCACGCCAGCGGAATGGCCCTTCGCCACGCCGAGGCCGGATCGCTGACGCATGAAGCGCTGCTGATCCTCAACCGCACCCTGCACTTTGCCGTGCCAGCCTTCGTTTTTCTGTCGGCGGTGGTGTTGACCCGCAGCCTGCTCAAGCGCTTCGATCCAGCCCGCTATTTCTGGCGGCGGCTGACGAGGGGAGCGTGGCCGTATCTGCTCTGGAGCGGCCTGTATATCGGCTGGTACGTCTGGACAGGCCAGCGCACGCCCGATACCCTCACCGACCCGGCCCGCTGGCGCGACTGGCTGCTCTACGGGAAGGCCAGTTTTCACCTGTATTTCTTGCTCGTGGCGCTGGAAGTGTACGTGGTGCTGCCCTTCCTGTTGCCGCTGGCCCGCCGAAAACCCAGTATCACGGCGGCGCTGCTACTGGGGCTGGCGGCACAACTGGGCCTGTACCTCCTGAACCGCGAGGTACTGAGGCTGCCGTTTCCGGCCAGTACCGTGCTGTGGTACGCCCTGCCCATCGCGCTGGGGGTGGCGGTGGGATCGCGGCTGGATGAATTTCAGGCCTGGTGGCGGCGGCGGCGACTGGTGCTACTGCCTGTATTGGTGGCAGCCTACGCGCTGTATCTGCCGATAGCCCTGGCCTATGCGCGGGGAACACCCGTAACCCCCGTGGTCTACAGCGGCCTCAGCTGGACATACACGGCACTGGTGGCCCTGACGCTGCTGGGGCTGGCCTACCACCTGGAACGCGGTCCCGACTGGTTGCGGCGCGGCGTGGCGATTATCGGTACAGTCAGCCTGCAGATCTACCTGATTCACCCGGCCATCCTGCAACTGCTGGAGCGGCGCGGATTCCCGGATGGACGGCCTATCATGTTGCTGGTGACCACGGCCATGTACGCCCTGATCGCCTTGGCGCTCCCTGCCCTGCTGGGCCGCCTGCTGCTGGGCACGCGGGCAGGAACCTTTCTGTTTGGGCGCTGAATTTTATAAGGTCCATCTGAATGAAGCCAACATCCAAGTCAGGATGCGGTCATTCTCGCCGCGCTAGGATGCGCCCCGTTCTATGCGCTCCCTTCTGACTCTGCCCGTTTTGACCCTGCCCCTCATGCTGGCCGCGCTGTGGACTGGGGCACAGGCCGCCACGCCTCAGAGTGTTCCCGCCCTTCCTGTATCGGTGCCAGGAGTTTCTGTTCATCAGCCTCAGCCTCCCGCACCCGCCGAAACCGTGACGCTGAACCGCCTGAGTGGGCCGTCATTCCTGCGAATTCCAGACACCTGCCGTGAGCGGCCCTGTGCGCTGGTGGTGGTAGCGCACCCACGCGGCCAGAGTGCCGAGCGCCTGCATACCAGCCCTCAGGTGAACGTGCTGGTCCAGGCGTTGCTGGACGCTTCCTTTGCCGTGCTGCTCAGCGATGACGGCGGCGCAAATACCTGGGGCAGCCCTGCCGCGCTAGATCAGGTGGCCGGACTGCACGCCGATGCCGTGAGCCAATTCGATTGGAATGGCCGGACCTACGCACTGGGACTGAGCATGGGCGGCCTGCTGGCGCTGCGTTCAGCACTTCCCGACAGCCCCTACGCAGTCAGCGGCGTGGCCCTGATTGACGGCTGGGCCGATCTGCGGGCCGCATGGGGAGGCTCCATGGCCCGCCGTACCGAGATCGAGGCCGCTTACGGCCTGGCCGCCGTCCCACCAGACGTGTCCCTCAATCCTCTGACCGAGGTGATGAACCACGCGCCACTGCCCCTGTTCGTGGCCGCCAGCCCAGACGACGCCGTGGTTTCGATGAAAGCCAACGCTGACCGCCTGTACCCTCATGCGGAAGCGGGCGTCAGCGAATGGGTGGCATTGACTGGGCCACACCTGGGCGGCAACCGCTTTTCGCCCACGCTGGCCCGCCAACTCGCCGGATTTTTTGGGCGGCTGGAAGCGCGGGAACTGGCAAGGCTGGTGCCGAGGCACTAAGAAAAAGATCACGGCCCATAGCGCGGAGCTTTGAGCCATGAGCTATGGGCCGTGAGGAGCGTGCCGCCGTGCTTTACATCGCGCTGGGAACCTCAATTCCGATCAGCGCCAGCGTTTCTTCAAAGGCGCGGCGCAGGCGGGCGACCAGAGCAAAACGGGCCTCCCGCAGACCCTCGGGGCTTTGCAGCACGTTGGTTATGGGCTTTCCGGCCTTGTCCTTGGCGTTGAACCAAGCATTGAACGAGGTCGCCAGATCAAGGGCGTAGGCGGCCACCACATGCGGCGAGTGCACGCGCACCGACTGGGCCACCACTTCGGGCAGCTTGGCGACGATTTTGGCAAGCGTCAGGTCTACGTCCAGCAGCGCGTCCCAGTCGGCTCCAGTGCCGCTCACATCGTGTCCGGCTTCCTGACCCTTACGGAGAATGCTGGCGGCACGGACGGCGGCGTACTGCACGTAGGGCGCGGTGTCGCCGTTGAGGGCCAACGCCTGATCCCAGCGGAAATCGATCTGGCGGGTGGGTTCGGCCTTCAGCATGGCAAAACGGATTGCGCCAATACCGATACGGCGGGCAATCTCGGCGGCGTCATCGCGAGCGGCCAGGGTGGGGTTCACTTCGTTCAGCACAGCCAGCGCCCGCTTTTCGGCCTCGTCCATCGCGTCATCGGCACTCACGGCGATGCCCTTGCGCCCGCTGATGGTCTGGCCTTCCAGCGTCACGAAGGCGTAACTGAGGTGAATGCTGCGCTCCTTTTTCTCCTGTTCACCTGCCACGCCGAGGCTGCTGCGAACCACCGTCTGCGGGTGATCCTGACGCGAGTCGATCACGTTGATGACCTCCTGCGCGTGCCCAAAGCGGCGCTCCAAGTCGGGCTGACCATCGGGGGCGCTTGTCCAGACCGTATGGCCTTCGGGGTCGGTGGTAAAGGGCTTGAATTTCATGCCCTCGAACAGGCCGAATTTCCAGAACTGGTAGCCGATGTCTTTGGCGGCATACATGGCGGTTCCATCGGTGCGGATCAGCACGACGTTGGGTTCTTCCAGCCCCGGCATAAATTCCGAGACATCCATCACAAACGCGCCCACGTACTTGCCCTCGGTGGGGCGCGAGGTATACGGGCTGTTTTTCAGGATGTTCATGGCTTCGGTCAGAAAACCGCTGCCCACCACATCGGATTCCCAGTTCAGCAGGTCGTAGCGTGCGCCGAGGCGAAAGCAGGTTTGCAGGTGGGCGTGAACCACTTTTTCCACCTCTGCACGCAGTTCCCCGGCTTCCAGCTTGTGCATGATTTCGGCAATGCCGGGTTCCAGCGCGGCCTTCTGCGGGTCGGCATTCAGGCGCACGTAGCCTTCCCCCAGCCAGCGGTCATACTTCTGCACGCCGTCCCAGGTCAGGCCGTAATGGTTGACCGCAAAGATGGATTCCGCCGCCTGCCGCCCGGTATCGTCGATGTAATTCTGCACTTCCACGGTGTGGCCCGCCGCCCGGAAAATGCGGGCCATAGAGTCGCCCAGCACCACGTTTCTGAGGTGGCCCACATGCAATTCCTTGTTCGGGTTGACGCTGGTGTGCTCGATCACCACTTTGCCCACACGGGCCTCGATCTGGGCCGGATTCTCCACGACATTCCGCACGAATTCGCCCCGGTTCACAAAGAAATTCAGGAACGGTCCGGCGGCTTCCACCTTCTGAATTCCGGCGGGAAGCTGAACGGCGGCGGCCAGTTGCGCGGCGATCTGCGCGGGATTACCGCCCAGTGCCTTGGCGATCAGGAAGGCGGCGGGCGTGCCGTAGTCGCCCGCTTTGCTGGGGGGCGTTTCCTGAATGGCCGCGTCGGTATCCGGTGCGCCAAGTTGTGCGGCAGCCGCTTCCACGGCGAGTTTGAGTTGAGCCTTGAGATCCATAACATGGGAGTTTATCAGCGCCGCAGATCAGAGAAGCAGCGCCGCCACATCTCAGCGCACCACCAGCGCCACCGGTTCGGCCTGCACCCGCATCGGCATTCCGGCGGATTCGGCGTCCAGCCACGCGGTCAGGCGGTAAGTTCCCAGCGTCAGGGGCGGCAGCAGGCGCTTGAGGGTCAGGGTATCGCCGGGAGCCAGCGTGCGCGTCAGCAGAATTTCGGTGCAGCCGATGCGCCCGCCCGTGCTGGGCGCAGCTACTGCTTTGCCATCGCCGCGCACAATCGCCACCAGCGGAGGCAACTCGCACGACCCCCAGTTGACCTGCGGCGTATAGCGGAAGGTCACGGGGCGGCTGCCGGAATTGCGAATTCCCAGCGTCACGGTCACGCCCTTGACGTCGGCAGAGGCGCTGGCAAGGGCGATCAGGCCGGGGGTGGCGGGTGTGGAATTGACAGGGGCCGGGACTTCCATCAGCGGTTTGGAGGGCGTGGAATTGGGCTGATTGCCGGACTGACTGCCGGGTGAAATGGGCGGCAATTCAGCAGGAGCAGAAGCGGGCGGCGGCACAGGGGCAGCACCCGGCCCACGCAACCCGCCAAGCACGGCGCACCCACTCAGCAGAGCAGGCATCAGCAGCAGCGCCAGTCCTCTTGCAAACTGTGGCCTCATCACCGCACCGTCACCCGCACCGGTTGGGCTGAAAGTTTGGCAGGCGCGGCATTGACCGAACCCGCGAACCAGCCCTCGATCATGTACTCCCCGGGCAACAACTCAAGGTCACGGGTATAGGTCACGGCCTCGCCCGCGCCCGCCGCGTCAGTGCGGAAATCCTGGGCGCACAATCTGGGTTCTCCGGCCACCGGATAGACCACTTCCCGCGTGCCTACCCGCAGCACCCGCACCAGCGGCGCAACGGCGCAGTTCTGGTCGTTGTCGCGGGCTGCACCAAGCTGCACGGCGGCGTTACCGGCGTTGGTCACTTTGAGGCTCAGCGGCACACGCCCAGCCACACTGCGCGGCGCGGTCAGGAGGGCGGTCAGTCCGGCTGGAACGGCCACTGCGCCGGGAGAACTTCTTAGGGCGTCAGACGAACTTCCCACCGGAATCGGCGCGGGCTGCACAAAAATGGGCTGCCAGTTCTCGGTCTGCGGCGGCAGTTCGGGCAGTGCAGCGGCCCCAAATCCCAGCGTGGGCCAGAGCAGCAGGGCAACAAGCAGGGCAGGGCGCGGGGGCATACCTCCAGAGTACGGCGCAAGTGTGACGGGGGGCTGATAGCAGAGAGAGACCGGAAGCAGAGACGCCAGAAGCCCACACTCCCGCGCCCTCCCTCCAACCCACGACTCCCTCCCTAGTTTTGCCCCGCATAAAACGCCGCGATTCCCTCGGCTATGGCCTGTGCCAGCCGTTCCTGACCGCCCCTGTCCATCAAGATCCGCAGGTTGCCGGGGTCGGTCAGGTAGGCGGTTTCGATCAGGAGGCTGGGCTGCGTGGTGGGGCGGGTCAGGGCCAGATTTGCGCCGGGCTTCAGGCCTGCGCCGGGGCCGAGATCGGGCAGGATGCGGCGGATAGAGGCCAGAATCTGGGCTGCCACACCCTGCGCCTGCGGGTGCGTGAAGTACACTTCCGGCCCCCGAATGCCGCGTGGGTCGCGTCCATCGGGGAGGGCGTTGGCGTGGATAGACACCAGCAGATCGGCGCGGGCAGTTTCGGCGGCCTCTCCGCGTTCATACAGGCCCAGTGTGAGGTCGCCCGTGCGGGTCAGATTTACGGTGGCCCCCTGTGCCCGCAGCAGTTCGGCGGCACGCAGGGCGATGGGCAAGGTCAGGCCTTTTTCGGGTACGCGCAGACTTCCGGCCCCGCCCCACTGCGTGCCGCCGTGACCCGGATCAAGCGTGATAGTGCGTCCGGCCAGGGGTTGAGTTGCGTTCAGCGTAGGCGGGCGTCGCACTGTCAGCAGCAGGTCTGCGCCGTCGTAGTTGGCCCCGAAGCCCCATGCCTGCGCCGAGGTCAGCTCCAGGATCAGGCGGGAAACCCCCACCCCGGCAGGCACGACCGTGAGGCGCGAGAGCAGCGGGTCGGTGGGGAGGGCATTCAGCGCAGGCGGCGCAGACAGGCCGTACAGCGTCAGCGTCAGCCTGCGCCCGTCGCCGGATTGTTCCATCGTGAAGGGCACGCGCAGGCCATTCAGGGGCACCCGCACCCGCAGGTCACTTGTAGGCGCGGCGGGGGTGGGCAGTGTGGGAGTGGGCACATTGCCCGGAGGCGGCGTAACTGGAGGCGGCGCGGCTGGCTGGAGGCTGACCTGTTTGGGGCGGGTGGGTTGCGGGACCAGTTCCGGTAGAGCGGAGGCCGGATCGGTGGGAACCGGAGCAGGGACGGGCACAGAAGTAGGAGCTGGAGCAGGAGGCACAGGCAGGATTTCGACTTCTGGTAGGACGGAAGGGGCAGCGGGCAGACCCTCCAGCGTAATGGCTCCTGCCGCGCCCACACGCGGCGCGGCGGGCGTCAGGGCCACCTGCGTCGCCGTGACCAGCGCCGACACGCCGGGGGCCAGCCTCACACGCAGGTCATTGCCCTGCCGCCCGACTGCCGCAAAGGTCATGCCTTCGCGGGGATACAGCAGCGGTTCTCCGGTCAGGGTGGTCAGCACGTTGCCCGCGTCGTTGAGGCCCAGACCCGGCACCGTATCGGGGCGCTGGCTGGCGGTGCGGGGGCCAGCCGCCGTACTGGTCAGGCGTCCGGGAGCGGCGGCGGCGGTGGTGCGTCCATCGCGTCCCGTGAGCGACACTGTGAAGGCGGCATTCTGCACGCGGGCGGCGGCTGGCAGCGTGTAGGTGGCCGAATACTGGCCCGCTGGTCCCTCCTGCATAGGCTGAATCCCGCCCCCCGCCAGCCGGAAGGTGGCCCGGCCCCCCGGCGACCCCCGGAAACTGACCAGAATGCTGCGCTCGGCGGGAGAATCGGCGGCGGCGTCCCAGAATTCGCGGTGTTCGCGGGGGGTCAGACTCTCCCGGTCGATGGCTGTGAGCGTGGCAGGCAGGGTACGGGGCACCGTCCGCACCACCCTCAGGGTTCGGCTGCCCGTCTGCCCACCCACCGAGGCCACCAGCCGCAGATCGTTGGTGCCGACCCGCAGCGGCCACCACAGCATGAACAGCCCATCTGCCCCCACAGGCGCGGCCTGCCCGCTGACCTTCAGGGTGGCTCCCGGCGTCACGCTGCCTTCCAGAATCACGTGGTCGAAAGCGACGCGGTAATCGGCAGGCGGGTAGGCCACAAAAACGTCCGGGGCAACGCGGGCAGCGGAAGTGAGCGGGGCGGCGAGCAGAGCGAACATCAGAACAGAACGGGACGACAACGGCATACGGCAGGGTCTAGCACGGCAGGCGGCGGGCCGGATGTGCGCCGCAAGTGAGAACCGGGGGATGTAGAAAACTTTACAAATCCTCTCCTGTCCCCTCTGGCTGTCCTATCATGACTGCACCCATGAATGACGATCTGCTGCGGGCTTACCGGGAAGCGATGCCGGACTACGAGGCACTCAGAGACGCGGCGGTGGCCCATACCACGCGCCTGCTGACAGCGGCGGGCCTGAACATCCATCACATCACCGGGCGCGTCAAACGGGTGGGAAGTCTGGAAGACAAGCTGCGGCGCAAGGCGGGCCGCTACGACTCGCTGGACGACGTGACCGATCTGGTGGCCGTGCGCGTCATCACCTATTTCGAGTCGGATGTGGGCGTGGTCTCGCGCCTGATCGAAAAAAACCATGAGGTGGACTGGAACCATTCGATAGACAAATCCAAGATGCACGACCCCGACAGATTCGGTTACATGGGCGTGCATTACGTGGTGCGCGTGCCCGAAGACGGCTTACAGGGACAGGCGGGTGGACAGCTCGCGGGGGCCAGATTCGAGGTGCAGATTCGCTCTATTTTGCAGCACGCCTGGGCCGAGATAGAGCATGACCTGGGCTACAAAAACCGCGACGCCGTGCCGCGTGAGGTGCGCCGCCGCTTTTACCGGTTGGCGGGCCTGCTGGAGATGGCCGATGAGGAATTCATGGCCCTGCACCGCATGACCCGCGATTATGCGGCCACCCTGCCCGAACGGGTGGCAAGCGCCCCCGACGACGTGTTTATCGATGCCCAGAGCATGACCCATCTGCTGACGCTGCCGCCCGTGCGTGATCTGGATACGGCGGTGGCGCGGGCGCTGGGCGTGCGCCTGCTGTCTCACTGGTCTGACCCGGAACGCCCGCAGCGCCTCGCCAGCCTGCTGCATTACGTGGGGGTGCGCTCAGTGGGCCTGCTGCACAAGGAACTCAAGCGCAACGACGATGAGATCACGCGCTTTGCAGCCGCGCTGATGCCCCGGCTCCGGCAGGCCTGGACTCCGGCAGGCGGCGCACGCCCCGGCACCAGCGTGGTGCATTACGCGCTGTTGCGGGCGTGCAGCAACGCCAACCTGGAACCCGGTGAGGTGGTCACGCTGCTCGATCTGAGCGGCGCGGGCAATGAGGCCCGGATGGTGCAGACGGTACGCGAGGTGTATCAGGAGGTCATGGGCACGCCTGCGGCCATCCCGGTTCCCTCGGCTGGCAAGTCCTGAAGGCCTTCACAACCCCCCAAACACATTTCAATTGAAAATCATCTGCCCAACAAACTTGACATTCATTAAGTGAACGTCCAGAATCCGGGGCAGAGATACCCATGACCCATGATGCCCCCCCTGCCGCCGACGCTGACACCATCTACACGCCGCTGATTCCCGCGCATTCGTGGGCCATCATCGATTCCACGCTGCGGGAAGGCGAGCAGTTTGCGCGGGGCAACTTCAAAACTGCCGACAAGATCGAGATTGCCCGCGCCCTCGACGCCTTCGGGGTGGAATTCATCGAGGTCACGACCCCGATGGTCAGCGCCCAGACCCAGGCCGACATCCGGCAACTGACCGGGCTGGGGCTGAGGGCCAAAATCCTGACCCATGTGCGCTGCCATATGGAAGACGTACAGCGGGCCGTAGACACGGGCGTAGACGGCCTGGATCTGCTGTTCGGCACCAGCAGTTTTCTGCGCGAATTCAGTCACGGCAAGAACATCGGGCAGATCATCGAGGCCGCGCAGGAAGTGATCGGATGGATCAAAACCAACCGCCCGGACCTGCAAATTCGTTTCAGTGCCGAAGACACCTTCCGCAGCGAGGAAGCCGACCTGATGGCCGTGTACGCGGCGGTCTCCAAGTTGGGCGTCCACCGGGTGGGCCTGGCCGATACCGTGGGGGTCGCCACGCCCCGGCAGGTCTACACGCTGGTGCGCGAGGTTCGCAAGGTGATTCATGACGGCTGCGGCATCGAGTTTCACGGCCACAACGACACCGGCTGCGCGATCAGCAACGCTTATGAGGCCGTAGAAGCCGGGGCCACGCACATCGACACGACCATTCTGGGCATCGGAGAACGCAACGGCATCACGCCGCTGGGCGGATTTCTGGCCCGCATGTTCACCTTCGATCCGCAGGGCCTCACCGAAAAGTACAATCTGGAACTTCTGCCCGAACTGGACCGCATGATTGCCCGCATGGTGGATCTGCCGATTCCGTGGAACAACTACCTGACCGGAGAATTTGCCTATAACCACAAGGCCGGAATGCACCTGAAGGCCATTTATCTGAATCCCGGCGCATACGAGGCCATTCCGCCGGGGGTGTTCGGCGTGGGCCGCCGCATTCAGGCCGCCAGCAAGGTCACGGGCAAGCACGCCATCGGCCACCGCGCCCGCGAACTGGGCCTGCACTACGGCGAAGACGCCCTGCGCCGCGTAACCGACCACATCAAGGCACTGGCCGAACACGACGAACTCGACGACGCGCATCTGGAACAGGTCTTGCGGGAATGGGTGAGCGCGTAGGAAGGGCCGTGGGGCATGAGCGCTGGGCCTTGAACTCGGAGAAATACAGAAGAGTCGGTCTGCCCCGCCCCCGCCACACGCTACCCTCTAACCCGTGAGCGCCGACCCAGCCCCCAACTCCACTGCCCCCCAACAGGCGACCTCCTACCGCGTCTTCCCACCTGTGGGCAAAACCGTCACCGTCTTCGCCACGGCGGCGGGCGACCTTCAGGCTCAGGCGAAGGAGGCCGCCGCGCCGCTGAGCGCCTTCATTCAGTCAGCGGATTTTTCGGGCGTCAGCTTACGCATCTTTACGCCCACCCGCGAAAAGGGTGAAAGCGATTCGGCGGCAGTGGCGGCCCTGGCCCACCTGTTTGCAGCGGGCCAGATTGCTGACGTGACCGAGGTGCAGATGGGCGGCCAGAGCGTAGGGGCGCAGTTGTGCGGCGGCGAGTGGCTGCTGCTTCAGGGCGACGTGACGGCGGCGCAGATTCAGGCCGATCTCTCCCCTGTTGGCCTGTCTGGAACGGCGCATACAGCCTCGGCGGGCCGCGCCAATCTGGTGATTCAGGTGCAGAGTCTCGCGGCACTGGACGCCTTCACGCCCGATTCGGCAGCCATTTCTGACCTGAACCGGGCCACCGATACCACAGGGCTGATCCTGTATGCGCTGGAATCGGAAGGCCGCGAAGACGTGAGTTTCCGGGCCTTCGGGCCACTGAAGGGCTTCACCGAGGACGCCGCGAGTTCCAATATGTTCGCCTGTCTGGTGGGTGTGCTGGCCGCACGGGACCAAGTGCCAGCGGGCGCGGAAACCATTCGCGGGGCACAGCGGCAACCCGGACGATTTGCACGGCTCACGGCGCAGTTTGTGCCCACCGCCACAGGTGCAGGCGGCGTGTGGGTGGGCGGCAAAGCGGTGAACAACGGTTCGGCCCCAGCTTGAGCATCGCGGCACGGCGCACCACTCTGGCTGACCTGCGGCGCGATTGGTCGGCGGGCGCGGGCATTGCCGGTTTTGTGGTGGTGTTGGTGGGGGCGGCCAGCAGTATCGGCCTATTAGTCGGTGCGGCGCGAGATTTCGGCCTGTCTTCCGGTCAGACGGCCAGTTGGGTTCTGGCCTGCTACCTTGCCATCGGAATTTCAGGCGCGGCACTGACATGGCGCACGCGGGCACCGATCAGCATGGCCTGGAGTACGCCGGGGCTGGCGCTGGTGGCCTCGATTGCTGCCGCACACAGCCTGACCTATGCCGAGGTGCTGGGCGCGTATGTGCTGAGCGCCGTGGTCATGGTGGCGCTGGGCGTCTCGGGCGCGTTCGAGCGGGTCACGTCGCGCCTGCCACCTGCCCTGGCAAATGCGCTGTTGGCGGGCGTGCTGCTGCCCTTCGTGCTGGGCGCATTCCGGGCCTTGCCTCTGGCCCCGCTTCCGGTGGGGGGCATGTTGGCCGTATTTCTGGTGGGCCGCGTCGCCTTTGCACGCTGGGCCGTTCCGGCGGCGCTGGTGGTAGGCGCGGGCCTGTCGCTGGCAGCAGGCATGGTCGGGCCGATCAATCTGTCCAGCACGTCTCTTTTTGGCACCCTGGTCTGGACGACCCCCGCATTCAGCGTGCGGGCCGCCCTCACGTTGGCCCTGCCCATGACCATCCTGACGCTGGCTTCTCAGCAGTTGCCGGGACTGGCGGTGCTGCGGGCGTGCGGATTCGGGCGCGTTCCGGCCAGTCCGCTGATCACGGCGTCCGGCATCGGGAGTCTGCTGGCAGCCCCCTTCGGCGGGCACTCCACCAATCTGGCGGCCATTACGGCGGCCATCTCTGCCGGAGAAGAAGCCCACCCCGACCCGGCGCGGCGCTGGCCTGCCAGCCTCAGTGCGGCCTTCTTTTATCTGCTGCTGGGCGTGTTCGCGGGCTGGTTGGTGGGCGCGGTGGCGGCGATTCCGGTGGCGGTGGTGTCAGCGCTGGCGGGGCTGGCCTTGGTGGGGACGGCCCTCAGCAGTCTGGTGGCCGCACTGGGCGAGGAGCGCGGGCGAGAAGCGGCCTTTCTGACCTTTGCGATTACCGCCAGCGGGGTCACGGTGTGGGGCGTGGGAAGCGCCGTGTGGGGCCTGCTGGTGGGGGGCGCGGTGCTGTGGCTGGTGCAGCGGCGAAGGTAGGGGCGCGTAAGCAGATCGGTAGACCTTCCCCCAAGCCCACATTTTCTCGCCCACGCCGTATCCTTTCCCCATGCCTTCCCCGGATACCCTGCCGTTTGCGCTGCACGCCCTCCGCGACCAGTTCCCGCCGCTTTCGCAGGGGCGGGCTTACCTCGACAACGCGGCGGGCGGGCTGCTGCCCCGGCGAAGTATTGAAGCCATCACGGCGCACCTGACGCAGTTTGGGGCCACCAACGCCATGCCCAGCCACGCGCCCGGGCAGGCGGTGCTGGACCTCAAAACGCGGGCGCGGGCCGCCACTGCCCTGTTTTTGAATGCCGAAGCCCCCGATGTGGCGCTGGGACCAAGTGCCACCGCCCTGAATTTCCGGCTGGCAGCGGCGTTCGGGCGGCTGTGGGGACCGGGTGACGAGGTGATCCTGAGCGGTCTGGAGCACGAAGCCAACGCCAGCCCGTGGCGCGAACTGGAGCGCGTGGGCGTCACCGTGCGGGTGTGGCACGCCCGCCAGCCGGATATGCGCCTGCATCTGGAGGATCTGCAAGCCCTGCTGACGCCCCGGACTCGCCTGGTGGCCGTGACCGCCGCCAGCAACGTGCTGGGCGTGACCGTGAACATTCCAGAAGTTGCGGCGCTGGCCCGCGCTGCCGGAGCCTGGACAATCGTGGACGCAGTTCATGCCGCCCCACACAGCTTTCCCGATGTGCAGACCTGGGGCGCGGACTTCGTGTCGTTCAGCCCCTACAAGGTCTGGGGGCCGCACCTGGGGGCGCTGTGGATTCGGCCCGAACTGCGCGGGCAATTGCCCTGGCCCAAGCTGAGTTTTGTGCCGGACGGCGATATTACGGGCATGGAACACGGCACGCCGCCCTTTGAACTGCTGGCAGGCTGGCTGGGAACTCTGGATTATCTGCGCGAACTGGGCGGGGGCCAGAGCCTGAACCGCGCCGCTTTGCAGGCCGCCTCCACCCGCATCACCGACCTGGAACGGCCTGTGCTGAAGCACATGCTGGAAGGACTGCTGCACACGCCCGGTGTCACGGTATACGGCCCACAAAGCGCAGAAGGCCGGGTGGGAACGGTGGCCTTCCGGGTAGAGGGTCAGACCCCGGCCCAGACTGCCGAGAGCCTCAGCGCACGCGGCGTAGATGTGGGCGCGGGGCACTTTTATGCCGTGCAGCCCCTCAAGGATCTGGGCGTGTATCCAGAAGGCATCGTGCGGGCCAGCATCGCGCACTACACGACAGGAGAAGATGTGGAGCGGATGCTGGCGGGGTTGCGCTAGAGTTCCAGCACCCCGTTCAGTTCATCCCGGAACCGCCGCGCCGCCGCCGCACTCGCCGCCACATCCAGCCCAGCCGCACCTGATCCAGCCGCATACTGCACGCCCCGGCTGGCGCTGGCAAGTGCGCCCGTGCCCCCCGCATGAAAGGCGGGCGCGAGATCGGCGGCGGCGGCTCCCTGTGCGCCCAGTCCGGGCAACAGCAGCAGGGCGCGGGGCATCAGGGCACGGAAGGTGGCAAGGTCGCGGGGATGGGTGGCCCCGACCACTGCGCCCACGCTGGCATAGGTTCCGGCCTCTCCCTCCTCCTCGGCATTCAGGCGGGCCACTTCCACGGCCACCCGCTCGCTGATGCCGCTGCCCTGCACATCGTTCTGATCGGGGTTACTGGTCTTAACGAGCACGAAAATGCCGCCGTCATTGGCCCGCGCCGCCTCCACGAACGGGGTCAGGGTGGCAAAGCCCAGAAATGGATTGACCGTCAGGGCGTCTCCGGCGTGGGGGCCGCCCAGCCACGCACGGGCATAGGCTTCGGCGGTGCTGCCGATATCGCCACGCTTGCCGTCCAGAATAATGGGCAAACCCAGCGTGCGGGCCAGCGCACAGACCTCTTCCAGCAGGGCGAAACCCGGCAGGCCCAGCGCCTCGAAAAAAGCCAGTTGAGGCTTGACGCAGGCGGCAAAAGGCGCGGTGGCTTCCAGCACATCCAGCGTATGCAGCCGCAGGTGCGCCGTGTCGCGGTAGGCGTCGGCGCGGGGGTCGAGGCCCACACACAGCCGGGTCTGAAGGGTACGGGTGCGCTCGGTCACGGCGGCGGCAAAAGCAGGCAGCGTCGGAAGGGGAAGTGCGGGCTGAGACATTGGAAAGCAGGCTAACACGGCAGCAGAGGGCGGCAAAAGCTGAAGGCAGGCCAATCAGGGGCAACTTGAATCGGGCACTGCCGCGCTACACTGGCGGCTATGCGGCTTTCGGCCACCGACGTTTACGCTTTTCAGGCACTGGGCTATCTGGGCCTTCAACATGGCTTGCCGCCAGTGACCGAGCCATCCGCCACCGAGTCGCCCTCAGGTCAGGCCGGGATTCAGACTGCACGCTGGATTTCCAGCGATGAGATCAGCGAGGCCACTGGAATCCACCGCCCGTATCTGGTCAGAATCCTGGCCGCCCTGACTGCCAAGGGCGTGGTCAAGAGCAAAAAAGGTATCGGCGGCGGCTACGCGCTGGCCCGCAAGCCTCAGCTTATTTCCCTGTGCGAGGTCGTGCGGGCCATCGACGGCCCCGTTGCGCCGCTGAGCTGTATCAGCCTGAACTGGCACGAGGAATGTGTAGAACAGGAGCGCTGCCACGCCCGCAACACCATCTATACGCGCATGCGAGACGCGATGCTGGCCGTGCTGCAAGAGTTCAGTGTGCATGATCTGGTGATCGATGCGCGGCAGGGCGTGAGCTACGGCCACTGCCTGGGCCACCTGCTGAAGCCGAACGCCTGAGCGGGGGAAGGTCGGGGCTGAGGACAGGGTTCAATTCTTGATTCTTGTCTTGATTGTTGGGGAGGTGGGCAACCTACCCCCCCGTTGCTGGCGCAACGCCCCCCCTTAAGGGGAGGACAAGGGCTGGGTGCTCCCCTTAAGGGGGGCTGGCGGCGAAGCCGACTGGGGGGTGATGCCCCCCGCTCCCTGCTGAACTCATAGAGCAAAACGCCGCCCTCAGACTCGCCCCACCCACCTCTCCACCCCCATCACCGCCGCACCCGAAAAGCAGACAAGTTGAGTATTCTTGTCATCTAATGCTCTATGCTGGGGGCATGACGGTTCTGCCTTCTTCCCCAAGCGCTCCTGCCCCGAAGTTGGCCGCCCGAACCGACCTCGCGGCGCTGCGGTTCAACCAGTGGACAGTGGTGGGCGTAACACTGCTGGGCCTCGTGCTGGTCGCATTTTCTAGCGTTGCCTTTGTGCTGCTGTTGGCTCTGGGCGCGGCCATGTTGCTCGGTGCGGTGCGCCCCGAACTCTCGCCGCTGCAGGCGACTTACCGAATGCTGGGGCCAGTGCTGGGCCTGAAACCCGAAGTGGTGGAAGAAGACCCCCGTGCCCATCACTTTGCACAGGGCGTAGGCGGAGTATTCCTGCTGGCAGCGGGCCTCAGTGGTGCCGCTGGCCTGACGGTGCTGGGCACGGTCCTGGGCCTGATGGTCGTGGCTCTGGCCGCCCTGAACCTCTCTCAAAAAATCTGTGTGGGCTGCCTGATGTACTTCCAGTACCGCCGCCTGCGCTACGCCGTCCTGAGCCGCTAAAGTCTTCCCAAATCCGATCACCGCCCACCAAAGGAATCTGCCATGTCTGACATCGAAACCCTGAAAAAAGAACTGCCCCCCTTTGAAATCTTCGACCTGATTCCGCAGTACGCGGCGGCGGGCCAGATCGACCCCGAAAAGATCGACCTGCTGAAATGGGCCGGGGTCTATCCTCAGCGCCCACAGGAAGACGGCTTTCTGATGATGCGCGTGAAGGTGCCCACCGCCGAACTGAGCGCAGCGACCCTGCGTGTGGTGGCGGGCATTGCCGAGGACTACGGGCGCGGGCTGCTGGACGTGACTGACCGTCAGGCGTTCCAGTTTCACTGGCTGCGAATTCAGGATATTCCCGACATTCTGAACCGGCTGGAAACGGTGGGGCTGCATACCCGTGGAGCCTGCGGAGACACCGTGCGGGCCGTGATCGCCTCGCCGCTGGCCGGACTGGACGCCCGCGAGCGCATCGACGTTCGCCCGCTGGCCGCCGCGATGGAAGGCAGCCTCAGCGGTAACAAGGAATTTGAAGACCTGCCCCGCAAGTTCAAGATCAGCATCACGGCCACCCCCGAACTGGAAGGCATCCACCACATCAACGACATCGGCTTTCTGGCCCATGAAGTGAATGGAGAGGTCGGATTTGACGTGTGGGTCGGCGGCGGCCTCGGCGCAGTGGCGCACCTTGCCAAGCGGTTGGGCGTGTTTATCCGGCCCGATCAGGTCATCGAGGTGGGCCGCGCCATCACCGGAGCCTACCGCGACCACGGCTACCGCCAGAACCGCAAAAAGAGCCGCCTGAAGTACCTGATCAAAGACCTCGGCCCCGAAAAATTCCGCGAGATCGTGGAAACGGACTACCTCGGCTACAAATTGCAGGACGGCCCCGCCGCACCCGTGGCCCGCTTCGGCGGCAGCGATGTACTGGGCGTGAACCCGCAGCGTGACGGCCTGAATTACGTGGTGCTGTCCACCACCGTGGGCCGCATCAACCCCGACAAAGCCCGCGCCCTCGCAGACCTGTCGGAGCGCTACGGTAAGGGCGTTCTGCGGACCACCGCCTTCCAGAACATGATGATTCCGCACGTGCAAACCGAAGAGGTAGACGCACTGGTCGCAGAGCTGGCCCTGCTGGAACTGGCCCCCAAAGCCACCCTGCGCGGCACCACGATTGCCTGCACGGGCACGCAGTTTTGCCGCCTCGCCCTCACGGAAACCAAGGCGCGGGTGGCGGGCATGATCGATGAACTCGAACCCAAGCACGCCGATCTGGACGTGCCCTTCGTGATCAACCTGACGGGCTGCTCGAACGCCTGCACGCGCTATCAGGTGGCCGACCTCGGCTTCATGGGAGCGCAGCGCATCCGCAAAGACGAGAGCGGCGCAGAGATCACCGAAGAGGTCTACAACGTGCATCTGGCAGGCAGCATCGGGCAGGCCGAGCGCCTCGGGGCCAAGCTGAAAGGCATCGTGCCCGCCACCCGCCTGACCGAATACACCGACCGCGTGATCAGCGACTTCAAGGCCCACAAGAGCGCGGGCGAGAGCTTTGTGGAATACGCTGACCGCGTGGGCCAGAGCCACTTTTTGCCCGATACCGTGCTGACCGAAAGCCAGGTGCCCGAAGGAGTGCTGGCATGAGTTCGGCGGCGACTGAAGGCCGGGTGCTGTGGTTCACCGGGCTGTCGGGCGCAGGCAAAAGCACGCTGGCCTCTGCGCTGCACGCCGAATTGCTGGCCGCAGGTGTGAAGACCGAACTGCTGGACGGCGACGCGGTGCGCGAGAATCTCAGCAAGGGCCTCGGCTTTTCCAGGGCTGACCGGGATACCAATGTTCGGCGGATCGCGTTCGTGGCGGGCCTGCTGGCGCGGCACGGCGTCACGGTGCTGGTCAGCGCCATCAGTCCTTATGCCGATACCCGGCGCGAGGTGCTGGCCGCCCTTCCCAACGCCGCCGAAATCTTTGTGGACGCGCCGCTGGAAACCGTGACCGAACGCGATGTGAAGGGCCTCTATCTGAAGGCCATCGCCGGAGAAATCGCGCACTTTACGGGCGTTTCCGATCCCTATGAAGCGCCCACCGCGCCTGATCTGCACCTGCGAACAGACCGCCTGAGCGTGGAGGAATGCCTGAATCTGCTGCGCCCATTGGCCGGACTGCGGGAACCTGTTCTTCTATGACCGCGCTGGAGGAACGGCCCACGCAAAACGGTGCGGTGTTTGCGCCCGCCTTCGATGCCCAGACTGATCCGTTGGACGTGATTCGCTGGGCACTGCGAACCCATCCCGACCTGATCATGCCCAGCGCCTTCAATCTGAATGGCGTGGTGCTGCTGGATCTGGCGGCGCGGGCGGGCTACACGGGTGAGGTGGTGTTCGTGGACACGGGCTACCACTTTCCCGAAACGCTGAGCACCCGTGACCAGTTGGCCGCCCGCTACCCGCAGATGACCTTCGTGACGCTGAATGCGGGAGCCACGCCCGAAGACGGCCAGACCGACCCCACGCTGTACGCCGCCGACCCCGATGCCTGCTGCGCCGTGCGGAAGGTGGCCCCCCTGCAAACCTACCTGCGCCAGCGTGCGCCCTCGGCCCTGCTGAATGCCCGCAGCCGTGATCAGGCCAGCACCCGCGCCGATATTCCTTTTGTAGAGGAAGGGCCGCGCCGCAAGATCAACCCGCTGGCCTTCTGGACGCGGGAAGAGCTGGAAGCCTACGCCGCCGCCCACGAATTGCCCGTGAATCCGCTGTACTTTGACGGCTTTCTGAGCATCGGCTGCTGGCCCTGCACCCGCGCCGTGAAACCCGGAGAGGACGCCCGTGCAGGCCGCTGGGCAGGCAAGGGCAAGACCGAATGTGGCCTGTGGGCCGGAGAAGGCAAGCTGTGAAGGTTTATTTCTGCCGCTGTATGACCATGACCCGATGTTCAGGGCTTTTTTAATACCGGAATAGTTGACCTGTTTTATCCACCTTAACCTCCAGACTCGCCCACAAGGACCCCCCATGACCATCCTGCTGCCCACCGATCCCACCGCCACCCTCCCCGCGCCCCTCGGCGGAGTTCTGGTCAACCGAATTCGCCGTGCCGGACATGACTTTGACGCCGCCGAACTGCTGGGCCTCCCGCAACTGGAACTGGATGACCGCGCCTACGCCGACCTTGAAATGCTGGCAACCGGGGCCTATTCGCCGCTGACGGGGTTTGTGAACGAGGCCGATTACCTCAGCATCATCGAGCACCTGCGGTTGGCCGATGGCACGCCGTGGAGCATTCCGATCACGCTGCCGGTGCGACGGGAAGAGGCAGGCGCGTATCAGGGCCGTGTGGTGCTGACCCGCAGCGGCGAGGCTGTGGGCTGGATCGACGTTCAGGAGCAATTTGACGCCCAGAAAGGGCTGGAATCCCGCGAGGTCTACCGCACCGAAGACCCGGCCCACCCCGGCGTGGCGGCGCTCCTGGCGCAGGGCGACGTGAACCTCAGCGGCCCGGTGGCCCTGTTCGAAGTGCCGCGTGGAGCGTTTGCCCGCCACCACCGCACGCCCGCCGAGGTGCGCGAGGTCATAGAGGCGCGGGGCTGGCGCTCCAGCGTGGCTTTCCAGACGCGCAACCCGATTCACCGGGCGCACGAGTACCTGCAAAAAGTGGCGCTGGAACTGGTCGATGGGCTGCTGCTGCACCCACTTGTGGGCACCACCAAGGGCGACGACGTACCCGCACACACCCGCGTAGAGGCATATGAAGTCCTGCTGGACCGCTATTACCCGCAGGCCCGCACCCTGCTCAGCGTGTACCCGGCGGCCATGCGCTACGCCGGACCGCGTGAGGCGATTTTGCACGCCCTGTCCCGGCGCAACTACGGCGTCACGCATTTCATCGTGGGCCGCGACCATGCAGGCGTGGGCAGCTATTACGGCACCTACGACGCGCAGGAGATTTTTGGGACTTATACGGCGCAGGAACTCGGCATCCAGATTCTGAAGTTCGAGCATACGTTCTATTGCCAGACCTGCGGCCAACTGGTCAGCCCCCGCACCTGCCCCCACGACAGCAGCCACCATCTGGTTCTCAGCGGCACCAAGGTGCGCGAAAAGCTGCGGGCCGGAGAGAGTCTTCCTGCCGAATTTACCCGCCCCGAAGTGGCCGAAGTGTTGCGGGCGGCGTACACCGTTCAGCCATAACTCCCATCAGTTCTGCGGCCAGCACGCTTTCCAGCCCACCAAGCACAGAGCGCCGTGATGAGCCGAAAGAGGCCATGAACAACCTGTAAAGGCGATCCCGGCCTTTTTCGCTTGTGTTTGAGCCATCCAGCGTGTTCACTGCCCTCACCACTTCTGGAGGAACCTTTATGACACCCCATCTGACCCCCACCAAACGAAGTTTTTTGACCCTCGCCGCCCCGCTACTGTTGGCCGTCGCCCTGTCTCCTGATGCCCATGCACAGGCGGCCACCAGCGTTCGCCTCGGCTTTTTCCCCAATCTGACGCATGCGCCTGCCCTGGTGGGCCTGGAGCGCGGCACCTTTCAGAAGGCGTTTGGGGCCGTCAAACTTGATCCCAAAGAATTCGTATCGGGCACCACGCTGACTGAGGCGTTTGCGGCGGGACAAATTGATATCGCCTATGTCGGCCCCGGCCCAGCCATCAACGCTGCGGGGCGCGGAATGCCCATTCAGTTTCTGTCAGGGGCAAGCGAGGCGGGCGCGGTGTTGGTGGCCCGCAAAGACAGCCCCATCAAGAGCTACAAAGACCTCAGCGGCAAAAACGTGGCCGTGCCCAGTCTGGGCAATACGCAGGACATCAGTCTGCGCCACATCCTGAACGAGAATGCCCTGAAGTCGAAGACGGACGGCGGCACCGTGCTGATTACTCCAATCGCGCCCGCCGATATCGCTGCGGCTTTTGCAGCCAAGCGGGTGGATGCCACGCTGGTGCCCGAACCCTGGGGCGCGGTTCTGGAAGCTCAGGGTCACCGCATCATCGGCAACGAAAAAACCGTGTGGCGCGACGGCAAATACCCCACGACCATCGTGATCGTGAACACCAAGTTTGCACAGGCCAACCCGCAACTCGTGGCCGCGTTCCTGAAAGCGCACACCGACGCGGTGGCCTTTCTGAACAAGAGTCCAGCGGCGGCGCAGGCGGCTGTGAATGCCCAGTTGCTCAAGCTGACCGGGGCCAAGATCGACCCCCGCGTGATGCAGCGTGCTTTTGCCCGCACGCGCTTTACCACCGCGCTTGATCTGGAGGCGCTGAAGGACTACTCGGCCCTGAACGTGGAAGCCGGATACGCCCGCACCGCCCCCGATCTCTCGCAGTTCCTGAAGAAATAACATGACGACGCGCCCCACGGAACTTCCCCGCCTGACATCCGGTCAGCCTTCCCGCTGGCGGGTGCTGAGCTGGCAACTTCTGGGCCTGATCCTGATTCTGGGCGTGTGGTGGCTGGTCACGGATGTTCTCAAGCTCTATCCGCCCTACGTGTTTCCCAGCCCCAGCGCCGTCTGGAAGGAAATCGAATACGGCCTGTTCGGGACTGGCCCGCAGGACGGTAAGTTGCTGAGCGCCATTGGCGGAAGCCTGCGCCGAGTCCTGACCGGATACGTGATCGCGGTCGTGTTGGGGGGCGTCGTGGGGCTGCTGATGGGCGCGTGGCTGCCGCTGCGAACCACCCTGGGTGCGTATCTCACCGGCATCCAGAGCGTGCCCAGCATCGCCTTCGTGCCGTTTGCCATCCTGTTTCTGGGCCTCAACGAACGCGCCGTGCTATTTGTGGTCATTCTGGAAGGCTTTATTCCAGTGGCGCTGGCGGTATCGGGGGCGCTGCTGAACGTATCGCCTGCCCTGCGCGTGGCAGGCCGTACCCTCGGCGCACGCGGGCTGAGTCTCACCTTGCGCGTGCTGCTGCCTGCCTCTTTGCCCAATATCCTGACCGGACTCCGCACCGCCTGGAGCTTCGCTTGGCGGGCGCTGGTCGGCGGTGAACTCCTGATTGCCGGGGTCGCCAGCCTCGGAGAGCAACTGGAAGTGGGCCGCAATACCGCCAATGTGGGCCTCGTGCTGGGCACCATCATCATCATCGGCATCATCGGCGGGCTGTTCGATACCGTGTTACGGGCCATAGAAGGCAGAGTGCGACGCGATTACGGCCTGGAGGTGCAATCATGACAGCCACGATGGAGACTCAGGCCCAGTCCACCCCCCGCACCGCCAATGGACGCGGAGCCAGCCTGACGCTCGATGGGGTCAGCTACCGCTATGCAGGCCGCCGCGCCGAGTCTGCTGCCGCCAAAGCAGGCGTTGGGCCACTGAACCTGAAGGTAGATGCCGGAGAGTTCCTGTGCGTGGTGGGGCCGAGCGGCAGTGGCAAAAGCACGTTGCTGTCTCTGCTGGCCGGATTCCTGAGGCCGCAGCAGGGTCAGATTCTGCTGGCCGACACGCCCATCACCGGGCCGCACCCCCGCCTGACTCTGGTACAGCAGGAAGCGGCCCTGTTTCCGTGGCGCACTGTGGCGGGCAATGTGGCTTTTGGCCTGGAAAGCCAGCGGTTGCCCCGTGCCGAGCGCACCAGCCGAACCACCGACGCCCTGCGGCAGGTGGGCCTGAGTGGATACGACGAACGCCGCGTTCACGAACTGTCGGGCGGCCAGCGCCAACGCGTCAGCCTCGCCCGCGCACTGGCGACCCAGCCGGGGCTGCTGCTGTTGGATGAACCTTTCAGCGCTCTGGATGTACAGACCCGCACCTCTCTGGCCGACGAACTGTTGGGCATCTGGTGGCAACAGAAGATTACGGTGGTCTTCGTGACCCACCAGCTCGATGAGGCCCTGCATCTGGGTCAGCGTGTGGTGGCCCTCAGAGACGGCGCAGTGGCCCTCGACGCCCGCGCCAAAGACGTGAGCGTGAAGCAGCTCCGCGAAACGCTGGAAGTGTAGAGAAAAGCGAAGAACAAAGACAGGCGACCTTGTAACGGGTCGCCTGCTTTTGTTCTTGATTCTTACCGAGGTTGTCAACCCCTCAACCGAACCCCCCCGTTGCTAACGCAACGCCCCCCCTTAAAGGGGAGGACAAGGGCCTGTTCTCCGCTCTGCCCACACCCCACGTCCCACACCCCAATCAGTGCCCGCTGACCACCTCTTTACCCTGTTGCTCCTGCGCGAGCTTGGGCCAGTTGATGCGGCGGCGGCGGATTTCAAAGATGATGACTTTGATGATTTCTTCCAGCCCGCGTGCCAAAAAGACGCCCCAGACGCCCAGCGGGGTATAGAGGCCCAACCAGATCGCCAGCGGCAGGCCGACCACGAACGCGCCCACCACGTCGCCCAGAATCACGCCTTTGCCGTCGCCTGCGCTGGGTAGCACACCGCCGCCCACGATCATGTTGCGAACCTTGAAGACCTGTGTGGCCGCGTTGATCAGGATGCCAAAGAAGGCGATGTGACGCACTTCCTGACCCACTGCCGGGAAGAGAGGCGAGAGCAGCAGCGCACTGAGGGCAAACAGCAGGCCAAAGCCCACGCCCGTCAGCAGGCCCGCATGGGTGATTCGGCGCAGCCAGGCCACAGCACCGGGGGCGTCTCCGGCTCCCAGAGAGCGGCCAATCAGAACGGTGGCGGCGCTCATCAGGCCAAAGCTGCCCACGATGAACACGCCCTCCAGGGTCATGACGATCTGGCTGGCCGCCAACGCCACCGTGCCCACACGGGCAAAAACGGCAGCGTACATGAATCCGCCAAGGCTCCACGCAAATTCGGTGAAAGCCAGCGGCGCGGCCACCGTGAGCAGCGGGCCAGCAATGCCGCGCCAGGCAGCACGGGCAGGCAGCACCAGCGCGGCCAGATGGCGCGGTCCATAAACCTGATACCCCAGCAGCAGGGCCTTCAGCGTCTGGGCAATGACGATGGCCCAGGCTGCGCCGACCACGCCCAAAGCAGGCAGCGGCCCCACACCGAAAACCAGGCCGTAGGCGATCAGGCTTTCGATGAGCACCGTGATCATGGTGGCGACCATCGGCGTGCGGGCGTGTCCCAGGGAACGCAAGGCCCCGCTCAGAATCCAGCCGATGACCCCCGGCACCAGCGCCAGCATCATCACTTTCATGTATGGAATGGCCGTGGCGGTCACATCTGCTGCGCCGCCCGCCAGCCGCAACAACGGCCCCGCACCCAGCACGATGGGCACCGTACACAGCCCCGCCAGCAGAAAGCTGACGCCCAGCGCGATGGTCAGCGTGCCGTTCACGCCCGCCTGATCGCCCGCCCCGGCCCGCCGCGCCACCAGAATGCTGGTGCCCGAACCCAGCGCCCCCAGCGTCACGAAGAACATGAAACTGACACTGCCCGTGAGGCCCACCGCTGCCACTGCCACCGCCCCCAGCGTGCCCACGATGACCTGATTCACAAACGTCAGTACCAATTGCAGCACCATCTCCAGACTGACAGGCACGGCAATACTCGCCATCTCGCGGGCAGGCGAGAGAACCGGGCCGGGTGGGGGAAGTGCGGTTTGAATCGATTCAGAAGAAATGGGAGCAGTCACCGTCATATCATGCACGCTACACGCTTGGGACCTGCTGAACATCAGCCAAGTGGCGGGGCAGCAGACCTGAACTGGTTGAGTGACAAGTATGAAGGGTGCAGTCAAAAGGGCGGCAAGTGAACAGGACAGCGGGCCTGGGGAGGCGGGGCTGTCCTGCTTGATGCTGTGCTAGTTGATAGAGGGGTTACTCAGTCTGCTTGTCCGGGGCCTGCTGCTCTGCCGACCGTGCTTCTGACAACTGAGCCACACGCTCGGCGCGGGGATTGACGCTGTCGAGCACACGCGCAAAGGCGGCGACGACCTGATCGATCTGCTCTGTGGTGATGACCACCGGAGGCAGGAAGCGGACGACCAGCGGCGTCGCTTGCAGGGCCAACACGCCTTCCTGATGCTCCAGCGCGTCGATGTAGGGCGCACTCTTTTCTTTCAGTTCCACGCCGATCATCAGGCCCAAACCGCGTACTTCACGGATTTTGGGCGAGGCGATGGCCCGCAGCTTTTCTATGAAGTATTCACCCTTCACGCGGGCCTGCTCGGCCATACCCTCGTTCTTCATGGCGCGGATGGCCGCGACTCCGGCAGCCATGCTCAGGGGATTGCCGCCAAAGGTGGTGCCGTGGCCGCCCTTGGGCATCTTGTCAGCTACCTCGCCTGTCATGACAAATGCGCCGATAGGGACGCCGCCCGCCATTGCCTTGGCAAGCGTCATTCCATCGGGTTTGACCAGGCAGTTTTCTGCGACCTGACAACCGCAGCGAATGCCATCGGCATCCTGACAGGATTCGGCGCAGAAGTGCTCTACAGCAAACATTTTTCCGGTGCGGCAAAATCCGGTCTGGATTTCGTCCATGATCAGCAGCGCACCCTTTTCGCGGGTGATCTGGCGGGCAGCACGGATAAACTCGGCATTGGCCGGACGCACGCCGCCTTCTCCCTGCACGGGTTCCAGAATGACTGCGGCGGTGTCTTCGGTGATGGCCGCTCGCAATTCTTCGATGTTGCCGTAGGTCACGAACGACACGTTTTTGTTGTCTACCGCCTCGCCGAAGGGTTCACGGTACTTGGGTTCCCAGGTCAGGGCCAACGCTCCCAGCGAACGCCCGCTGAAGCCGCGCTTCATGCTCACGAAGTGCTGGCGGCCCGTGGCGGTAATGGCAAACTTTTTGGCCGCTTCCATCGCCTCGGTGCCGCTGTTGCACAGGAACACACGGTCCAGACCCTCGGGCAGCACGCTGACCAGTTCGGTCAGGAACTCGGCCCGCTTGTCGTTGGGCAGGCTCTGGGGCATGACCAGCAGCGTATCGGCCTGATCGCGGATGGCCTGCACCACGTCGGGGTGACTGTGACCGATGGTCGCCACGCCGTAACCGCCCACGCAGTCGATGTATTCGCGGCCATGCTCGTCCCAGACGTTGGAACCCTTGCCGCGCACCATGACGACCTGATGCTTGCTGTACACGCCGCTGTCATGGCGATTTTCGGCGCTGAGCCAGTTGGAAGGGGCGGTATTGGTTTCGGTCTGGATGGGATCTTGTACGGTCATAAGACCTCCTCGTGGAGCCTTGCTCTAGTTACTGCTCAGTGTAAGTCGTCGGGGGCGGACAAAGTGGAAGAAGGTTAGTCCTGTGCAGGTCAGCGCAGGTCAATCCTGGGCCGGATTCAGGCGGGCCAGTTCAGGAATGAGGGACGGCCAGTCGGCAGTCTGGGTGGCGGCAGGCTGCCAGTTTTCCTTGCCGCTCCAGTGGGTAATGCTGAGGGCATACACGCAGGTTCGGGCCAGATCGCTGCCCGAAACGGGGCGGGTATCGCGTCCGATCTGAAGGCCCGCAAATACCCGCTCGGACATGACCGTCAGGGCGGCGCGGGCCTCGGCTTCATCGGTCAGGACTCTGGCCGTGCCAAACGCGATGACGCTGCGGTACTGCACCGACAATTCCAGAGGATCGTTGCTGGGCAGCAGCGCCCCGAGTTCGGACGCCTCGAAGGTGGCGCGGGTCGGCTCGGGTGTGCCCTGCTCGGTGTTGGCCCGCAGCCGTCCGGCGATATTGGTGTGATACACGATGTCGTGGTGTTCGGGTCGGTAGGCGAAGGCCAGCGGTGTGATGAAGGGAAACGCCTCGCCGTCGTCGCCCACCCACACGGTGGAAATCCGGCCTACGCGCACGCGGGCCAGCAGCGCCCGAATCCAGTCATCGTCGCGGCGATTGTTGGGGCGGCGGCTGAGGCTGGGGTCACGGGTGCGGGGGTCGTAATAGTTGGCAGTCAAGACAGCTCCTTCAATTCCTTTTCAAAGTGATGGCAGGTGATGTTGAATCCCGCTTTCAGGTAGAGGCGGTGGGCAGCAAAGCGGTGTGGCCCCACACCCGAATCCAGATGCAGCGCCCGGCACTCCAGCCGCCGCGCCTCGGGTTCCAGCCAGTGCAGAAGTGCGCCTGCATGCCCCCGGCCCCGCGCCCCAGGCAGGGTAGACAGGTCGTCGAGGTACAGGATTCGGCCAAAGGCCAGGGTATTCATGATCCGGTAGCCCGCGACGGCTACGGCATCTTCACGCCCAGATTCAAAGGCTCCGGCCAAGCGGTAGCCTTCCGGCGCTACGGCATGCAGGTGAGCGGCCAGGGCTTCGGCAGTTGCCAGAGCGGGCGCGTGAGGCCGCAGTTCGCGCAGGGCCGACAGGGCCAAACCCGCCTGCGCGGGGCCGAGAGCGTGGATCACACGGTCAGTCATACGGACTCCGCTTAATTCCGCCACAATCGGGAAAGCACCGCTTGCGGCTCCATAACGCGTAGCCCGTACTTGTTCCTACTCGTTTCACTCGAATTAAACACCGAAAAGCACGGTGTTTAATCGGAATCCGTATCATATGCCCGCCTCTGTCCAGCGGTATTCCATCTGCCGCGCCGTGCGTTCGGCCAGGGCGCGGGAATGCAGCCGCTCCACCAGATGCAGGGTCATATCTATGCCTGCACTGATGCCCCCAGAAGTCACGACCCGCCCCTGATCCACCCAGGACACCCCCGACACCACACTCAGGGCCGGAAACAGCCGCGCCAGATCGGCCTGATCTTCCCAGTGGGTCGTGACCTTCAGGCCGTTCAGCAGCCCCGCTCCGGCCAGCACGAAGGCCCCCGTACACACCGAGGCCAGCAGCTCGACCTGTCGGGCCTGCTCCTGCACCCAGTCGGTCACGCGCTGATCGGCGGCCACCGCGTCTACCACGCCCCCCGGCACGATCAGCACATCCAATCGGGGGGCTTCCTCCAGCAGCAGGTCAGGCAGCACCCGCAACCCGCCCCGCGCCACAATCGGCCCCGGCTGTGCCGCGATCAGCAACACCCGGAAGGGCTGCGGCTCGCCGTCCCGCTCGGCCAACCGTGAAGCCACACTCAGCACCTCGAAGGGGCCGCCCAGATCCAGCACCTCGATCTGATCGAAGACCAGCAGGCCGATGGTGCGGGTCACACTGAACCCCGTTCGGCAAACATCTGGCCCAGCACCGTCCGTTCTGGTGCACGCTCTCCCCCATCCGGCCCGTAAAAGATGACCCACACGGCCAGATCGTCGCTGAATGCCTCGAAGCGGTGGTCCTGACCTGCCGCCACAAACAACAGGTCGCCCGGCCCAAAGGCTCGGCGTTCTCCGGTGCAGAAGAATTGACCGGAGCCGCTGATCACGACATACAACTCATCCTGAGCATGCGGCGTCTGCGGGTCGTGATGGCGGGGGCAATACAGCTCTACGCTGAGGCTTCCCCGCCGAAAGACTTCCAGAAAACCGGGAACCGAGATGAGCTGCCGGGCATCCTGAAGGGCCACCCCGGAGGTGTCAGCACCAGAAAGCCTTGAAGTGGTCACCACCGGGTTAAGGGTCAACGCTGGGTCAGGGGGCATCACAGGTCATCCTTCATGCCCGTACACTATCCAAATGGTGGCCCCCCCAACAGTACCGCGATTGGCAAAAAAGACAGGTCCACCTTTACTGGCAAATCTTCCGCTGGCCCTGACACTAGACCGCCAAGGCCCGGACGCCCTGCACCTGCAACTGGCGGCCCAACTGCGGGCTGGGGTCACGTCTGGCACACTGGCGGCGGGCGTGGTGCTGCCCGGATCGCGGGCACTGGCTGGGGCGCTGGGCATGACGCGGGGCGTGGTGACGTTGGCGCTGGCAGAGCTGGCCGCAGAAGGCGTGCTGGACGCCGTACCGGGGGTGGGAATGCGCGTGGCGACGGGAGCCGCCCGCCCATCCAACACGCCCACGGCGGCGGCCCTGCCTGCATGGTTCGTTGTGCCGCCGCCCGCTCCGGTGGACTCGGGGCAACGTCTGGAAGGCATCTCCTTTAAACCCGGTGTGGCCGCCTCGCACCTGCTGGATGGGCGGGCCTGGCGGGCGGCGTGGCAGGCGGCGACCCGCACCCCACCGGGCGGCGATTACGGCCCAGCGGCGGGGCAATGGCCGCTGCGGGTGGCGCTCGCTGCATTTTTGGCGCGTTCGCGGGGGCTGAGCGTAGACCCGGCACGCCTGATGGTGACGGCGGGCAGCCTGAGTGCGCTGGGATTGATCGCGGGATTGTTGCCACGCGGCAGCCGCATCCTGTTCGAGAATCCGGGCTACCGGGCAGCGCGGCAGGTGCTGCTGGACGCGGGCCACACGGTGGTTTCTGTGCCTGTAGACGACAACGGCCTGATCACCGACGACCTACCCCCGGCGCGGCTGGCGGTGGTCACGCCCTCTCATCAGTACCCGCTGGGCGTGAGGATGAGCGTGCCCCGGCGACTGGCGCTGCTGGAATGGGCACGTCAGCACGACGCCCTGATTGTAGAAGACGACTACGACGGCGAATTCCGCTACGGAGCGCCGCCGCTGCCGCCCCTGACCGCGCTGGATGAGGAAAGCGCGGGTGGAGGCCGGGTGCTGTATCTGGGCACCCTGAGCAAAGTGCTGACGCCAGCGGTTCGCACCGGATTTCTGGTGACGCCGCCCGCCCTGTTGCCTGCGCTGGAGCGGGCGCGGGTGCTGGCCGACGCCGGACACAACACGGTGACGCAAGACGCCCTGACCCATTTTATTCTGGCGGGCCACCTTGACCGCCATGTGCGGCGGGCGCGGCGCTGGCATGGGCAACAGCAGGCGGCGTTGGCCTCAGCCCTGTCCCCGCTGACCGAAGGAACCCAGCCTTTGGCCCATCTGGGCGGAATCGAGGCGGGCCTGCACGCCTGCTTGCACCTGACCCCACCGCTCAAGGCCGAGGCGGTGGCCGCCGCCCTCGCCGTGCGCGGGGTTTTTGTGGGCACGCTGCGGCCCTTTACGGCAGGAGAAACCGCGCAGCAAGCCCTGGTGCTGGGCTACGGCGGCCTGACGGTGGCCCAGATCGGGGCGGGAGCGCAGGCCATCGTGGAGGTTATTCACGCCCAGTCCAGTAGATTGGCTCCATGATTCAGCTCACAGTAGACGGTTACGGAACAATACAGGCCAACGAAGGCGAACGCCTGGTCCTGGCCCTGGAGCGCGGCGGCGTGGACATTTTGCACCGCTGCGGCGGCGTGGCCCGCTGCACCACCTGCCGCGTGGAATTCAGCGCGGGCGAACCGGAAGCCATCACGCAGGCCGAACAGGACAAACTGACCGAGAAGGGAATGCAGATCGGCGGAGCGGGCGGCGTGCGCCTCTCCTGCCAGATCAAATGCCACCACGACATGAGCCTGAAGCCGGTGCAAACGGTACAAAACAGCGGTCTGGAAGCCGGAAAAGCGCCAGCAGAGGGGCTGGAGCCGGAAGCGGTCTGGGTGTAAAGGGAGAAGGAGCGAAAACCCTCTCATCGCTCCTGCCCTAACAGGCGTAACGGGTGGCAGGGACGAA
The DNA here is from genome assembly GCF_000378445.1 of Deinococcus aquatilis DSM 23025. Lineage (GTDB taxonomy): Bacteria > Deinococcota > Deinococci > Deinococcales > Deinococcaceae > Deinococcus > Deinococcus aquatilis. The sequence continues at coordinate 194,829 of NZ_KB899695.1, forward strand.
CCCCCCCATTGCTTTGCAATGCCCCCCCTTGAGGGAGGAGCAAACACCACCCCGACACCGCCACCCCAAATCGTCCCCGCCCAAGTCCGTGTGAGGCCGTCGTGCGTGCAACGCGCGGGCCAATTCCATTTCGGAATGAACTGGCGATTCAGCTTCAAGGGGACGATTCAGCCAAGTCTGAGTACGACAAGATCACTCCTCCTCAGCGGAGCGACACTCCCCTGACCCCTTTGGGGGCGGGGGCTGGGGGGTGGGGGAAAACCATGGGACAAGCCCCAAAACCCAGCCAAATTCACCCTAAAGCTTCAGCACTTCTTCACCGCAACCAATCTTCCCCGACCTCCTCCACAGGCCGCCCCGCCAGATCGTCCACCTCATCTTTGCGGGTGGCCCACGCCGGAAACGGGTAATTGACCAGCAACGGCGTGGGCACATCCGGCTGAGAAATCAGCATCGTGCCGGGTTGCAGGATGCCTGCCCGCGCCCGGAAACTCTGGGGCAAGAAGCGGTATTCGGGCCGCTCGGCTTCGGCCAGATCAAGGCGGCCCACCACGCGGATGGCGGCGTTGGAGACGATGCGGCGCTCCACTTCGCTGGCAGTCTGCTGCGCCCCGATCAGGATGATGCCGAGGCTGCGGCCACGCTCGGCAATGTCCAGCAGAATGTCCTTGATGGGGCCGCCGCCCTCGCGGGGTGCGTACTTGTTCAGCTCGTCCAGCACCACAAAAACCGTGTCCTGCCGCCCGTTTTTTTCCTTGTGCTCGAACAGGTCGCGCAGCAGCACCCCCACCACGAACATCTGCGCGGGGCCAGACAGGTTGTGAATATCCACGACGCTGAGCTGGTGCGGGCCGCGAATCAGGTTGGGCCGGAATTGTTCGGCCTGTAGAGGCGTCAGGTCGCCGCGCACCAGTGGCGTCAGGGTTTTTTGAACTCCACGCAGGCGGCGCGTGAAGGCCCGCAGGGTGCCCTGATTCTGGTTCAGCACCCAGCGTTTGTCGCCCAGACCATCGTTTTCTTCCAGCAGCTTGTATTCGAGATAGGAAATCAGTTGCGAAAAGGTCTGAATGCGGGTTTTGCCGAGTTCATCAAAGCTGAGTCCCTCGTCGATGATCTGATCGGGTTCGGCCTGCCAGTCCTCGACGTGCAGCGCGGCGCTGTTGTCCTTCTGGGCCTGCGCCAGCTTGAACAGTTTTTCCTCGATGTTGCCGATCACGAAGCCCAGATTCAGGCTGCCGCCCGCGTCGCTGAATACGTAGGGCAGCATCCGCCCGAGGCAAAATTCGCGCAGGGTGAACACGAACGGCGTGACGCCCTCGGAACGCTGGTCTACGTGCGGCACGATCACGCCGCCCACCGCGCTCTCACGGGGCGGGGCCAGAAACTGCACGTCGCGGAAGGGGGTCATGGGCAGGCCCAGCATGCTGTACCGGTCTGTATCAAAGCCTTTGCCGAGGCGGGCTTTTTCCTCGCGGTCCACGACTTTGGCGTTGGGCTTGTCCAGAAACAGCAGATCCTCGCCCTTCACGTTAAAGATGATGGCCCGCCCACCCGCCGTGCCCGCCATCTGGCCGCCACTTTTGGCCGCGACCCGGTCCATCACGCCGCTTCTGAAGATGGAATGCAGCAAAAACAGGGCGTAACTGGTTTTGGTGGCGACCCCGCTGATACCGGAAATGTTGATGTGGCCGCCGCTTTCGCCGTTGATGAAGCGGAAGTTGAGCGGCAGGGTCTGCCCATCGGCCAGCAGGCCCGCCGGAAACGCGGCTTCCTCCATCTTGTCGGCACTGAGGGCCATGTGCAGTGCCTCATTGCGTGCGTGGGCCACCAGATCCCCCGGCTGGGGCGGGATAAAGTCTTCGGGGCTGACCCGAGTGACCAGCACGCGTGCGGCGTAACTGACGGCGGCGGGCAGCACTCCGGCCACCACATCGGCCACATCGGATTCAAAGGCAATGCCTTCATGCCGTTTGCGTACGCTGTCCACCAGACCATAAAAGTTGACGGGCTGGCCGTCGGGCTTGTGGGTCTGCACCACCACCAGATCATCGAGCTGCACGCTGGAACCGGGCGTCACCGCGAACCAGAAGATGGTGGGGGTGGCGTCCTCGGTGCCCAGCACCATTCCAATTGGACGGGGCGGCGTGATCAGCTTCATACGAGTACCTTCATACGAGTACCTGTTTCAGACCGGTCATACGAATTCCGTATGATTCCCGTACAGTCGGAACCCCACCGACTGTCCGTCCATCTCCCGGAATCCGTCTCTTTTCCTACTCGCTCTGCTCGAATTGAACACCGAAAAGCACGGTGTTCAATCGGAATCCTTATCATGCCAACACCGCCGGATCGAAGGTGCGGGCAATGTGCGCCCGAATCCGGCGCGTGACCAGATCGGCGCTGCCCATGCTGCGGGCCATGGCCTGTTCCAGCGCCGCTGTGGGAATCAGGTTTTGCGGGGCGCGGGGGTCTTTGTGGGCGTGGCTGCCCAGTCTCAGCAGCAGGTTACCGCTCAGGTTCGCCACCTGCCTGACGATGGGCGGCAGGAAATCGGGTTCGTCGGGTGCGTACATTTCGAGGCGCATCACGCCGCTCATGGGGTGCTGATAAAACGCCGCCTCGCTGAGCCGCACGTACCAGATAAAGCGCGTGACCGTTTTGTTGTTGTACTGCATGTGCAAAATCGGCGTGCGCTCGCCGGGTTTCAGTTCGGCCAGCAGCGAGGCGCGGTCCGGGGGCAGGTACATGGTCTGGATGGTCTTCACGCAGCCCACCACCGCGCCGTACAGGTTTTTGCCGCGCAGGGTGCCGTCCTGTACGCTCAGGGTGGTCAACCATTCGCGGTCATCCTGTTCGTCTATCGGCACCGCCGAAGCGTACCCGTGCGAGAGTTGCTGTTCGGCAGCCAACATCGTCTGCTGCAGCGTGTGCAGCGCCGCCAGTGGATCGGAAGTCGTGTTTTCTACCGGCTGATACAGCAGGGTTCCGGTGTGTGGGTCGCGGGGCGAGAGGGTGCAGGGATCGAGCCGCAGCCCCGGCGCGTGCGCCAGCATCCGCATGGCCTTTACGTCGGTCAGCTCGGCAGGCCGCGTGCCGTGCGGGCACAGACTGACCGCGCCTACCACATACGCCCCAAAGCCGCCCATGCCCGCCGCGCCGTCGTCATCCTCGATAAAGACGCGGGATTCCATGCGCCGCTTGCCGTCCACGACATACACCCGCTCCAGCCGCTCGGGAATGGGACGGGCTGCCACAGCCGCCCAACGCGGCGTTTCTATATCGATCAAAGCGCCTTCGAAGGGCGTCAGGGCGAGTTGCCCACCCTCTATATCTACAGGCCAAGGGTCAAGTCTAATCCGCATTGGGCGCATTGTAGAGGGGTTATGGGCCGTGGGATGTGGGCTGAGGTTGTGGGCGAACCCCCCCGTTGCTCACGCAACGCCCCCCCTTAGAGGTGGGGACAACAACTCTTGCGTTCACCTTTGAGGAATTGGTTTTACCCAAAGAAGAAGGCAGGGCACCCCATCTCTGTGCCCTGCCTTCCTCTTTCCCCCACTGACTACTTGCTACTCACGGTTTTACCCGTGATACCCGCTCAAAGCACGCAGTTCTTTCTCATTGGTCAGGGTCAGGCAGCGGTAGGCGGGCGTCAGAAGGCCGTCGTCGCGCATTTCTCCGATCAGTTTGCTCACGCTTTCGCGGGTGGCTCCGGTGCCCTCGGCAATCAGTTCGTGTGTGGCACGGACAAAACGCAGATTGTCGGGGTGGGTTCCGCCAAGGCTGGAATCGGCCAGATTCAGGAGGTAACGGGCAATGCGTTCGCGCAGTTCGCCGTCCTGAATATGGACGCCATCGTTCATCACGCGCTGGAGTTGCGTGCTGAGGCTGCGCGTCACTTCCCAGAGTTCTGCGCCCGTGAGGTGCTGCAAATGAATGGGCGTGATGGTGGCGTCGGTCAGAGCCATGACCTGATGGCTGCGCGGCTGATCGTGCAGGGTCTCTTCGCCAAAAATGTCGCCGGGACGCATGTGGCGTACAGTCAGGTTACGGCCCTGGGGCGTGAGGCGCACGGCCCGCAGCAGCCCAGTTTCGACCCGGTACAGCGTGGGAGCCTGATCGCCCGCGTAGTACAGCGTGTCACCCCGCCGAATTGGGCGGCTACGGAGATCGAGGGCGCTGGGTAGCATGCTGGCGGTGGTGCTCATCGGGTTGGACGGATACAGGGCCATGACGCGCTCCTTGGGGGTGAGGACGGCGGGGCCGCTGGTGGGTCCAGACGGTCAGGCTGCCGTGCCTTTGTAAAGAGACTGTACAAGGTTTGTACAACCTTAAATTGTTCAAACTCCACACTGCTGGGGGGAAGCCACCGCCCTAAAGATTGCTTTAAGGTTAAGCAGTTAAGCTGAATGAAAAAAGAGAACAGTCTGAACGCAGTCTGACATTCGTCCTCACGCCGCTTATGGCCGGGGCAGTAAGGTACAGGGGTGCTTATTCCTTCCAGAACATTCGCCCTGACGCTGGTGGCCCTTGGCCTGAGCACAGCGCAGGCGGTGACCTTCGGCGGCCTGACCGTGACCCCGCGCGGCCCCCAGACGCTGAATCTGGAAACGGGCGCAACCGAATTGCCTCAGGGCGGCACCGCCACCGATAACCGGGGAGGAATCAAACTGGTGGCCTCTGCCATGCAACTCAGCCCCGGCACTGCGCTGAAGGCCCAGAACGCCACATTGACCACGCGGCAGGGCGGCACTCTACGGGCGCAGAACATGACCTACGATCTGAAGGCCGGAACCCTGACCGCTACTGGCAATGTGACCTACGCCGACGCGAGGCTCAAAGGCGTGAGCGCCAACAAAGTCACGCTGTACGTGAAAACAGGTTTTGTGGCCGCGACGGGCGGCGTGAAGGCCACCACTCCGGCCCTGTCCGGCACGGTGCTGGTCTTCGACAGTCAGACCATGCAAACGCTGCTGGGCGGCCCCTACAACCTGAAAACATCGGCAGGTGCGACAGCAGGAAAAGCAGGTGAGCGGCTTCTATTGGCTTTCGCGGGCAACCGCCTGACCCGCAGTTCTGCGCCAGATGCGGGCACGCTGGCCCGGTTCGCGCCGTACCTGAAGTAGATGGTGAGTGGTCAGTGGGAAGTAGGGAGTGGGAAAAGCATGGAGGTCGTGAATTCTAGGCGGTGGTTTGGGGTGTACGTTTTTAGAACGCTGTACCCAGTGAGGTCGGTGGCTTTCTCTGGACTCTTCGACCCTCAGTCCTGAGACGCCTCTGCTATCCCCGCCCTGCCGCCGCCCGCCCCGCGATCCGGCCACTGAACAGGCAGCCGCCCAGAAACGTGCCTTCCAGCGAGCGGTAGCCGTGCATCCCGCCTCCGCCAAAGCCTGCCACCTCTCCAGCGGCATACAGGCCCGGAAAAACTTCGCCGCCCGCCCGCAGCACCCGGCCCTGAAGATCGGTTTCCAGGCCTCCCAACGTCTTGCGGGTCAGGATATTCATCCGGACGGCAATCAGGGGGCCATGCGCCGGGTCAAGGATCGGAGCAGGTGGGGCCACGCGCACCAGCCGTTCTCCGGCAAGGGCGCGTGCGCCGCGCACCAGCGCCAGTTGCGGGTCTTTTCCGGCCCTGTTGTGGGTCTGGGCGTCGCGATCTTCAAGCTGGGTCTGCACCGTGGCGAGGCTCAGCAGGTCGTTGCCTGCCAGCGCGTTCATGCCTGCCACCAGTTCGGGCAGGGTACGGCGCACCACGAAGTCTTCCCCGTGATCCATAAACGCCTGCACCGGAGCCTGCACCCCCGCCACCCGCCGCAGGGTCAGGCCGATGTTTTTGCCGGTCAGATCGGGGTTCTGTTCTGAACCGGAAAGCGCGAACTCTTTGCGGATGATCTGGCGGTTCAGCACAAACCACGTATACGGATACCCACTGCGCGTGATGTGAGACAGCGTGCCCAACGTATCGAAGCCGGGGTAATGCGGGTGGGGCAGGCGCACACCGTGGGGATCGAGCCACAGACTGCTGGGACCGGGCAACACCCGGATGCCGTGCTGGGGCCATACCGGATTCGGGTTCCGCAACCCTTCGGTGTAGTGCCACATCCGGTCTGGGTTGATCAGGCTGGCTCCCGCCGCCTGTGCGGTGGCCTGCATCTGACCATCTACGTGCTGCGGCACCCCCGAGACCATAAAGGTCGGAGCCGCGCCCAGCCGCTCTGTGGGCCAGTTGCGGCGCACCAATTCCTGATTGCCGCCTATTCCGCCCGACGTGACCACCACCGCGCCCGCGCCGTAGCTGAAATCGCCCACCACCACCCGCGAGGAAGGCTCGCCGCGTGCCACGTCCGAGGCTTCCAGCAGGTCGCCGGAAACGCCCACCACCACGCCATCGGTGACGGTCAGGGCACGCACCCGGTGACGAAAGTGTAGGGTGATTTTTCCGGCCTGTGCGTGTGCCCGCACCCGCCGCACGAAGGGTTCCAGTACCCCTGGTCCCGTGCCCCAGGTGACGTGAAAGCGCGGCACGCTGTTGCCGGGGCCAGCCGCGCCCTGACCGCCGCGTTCGGCCCAGCCCACAGCCGGAAACCAGCGCACGCCCATGCCGTGCAACCAAGCCCGCTTTTCTCCGGCGGCAAAATCGAGGTACGCGTCGGCCCAGCGCCGGGGCCAATGGTCTTCGGGGCGGTCGAATGTGGCGGTATTTTGCCAGTCGCGCCGTGCCAATTCGGGGCTGTCGCGGATGCCCAGCCGTCGCTGCTCGGGCGTATCGATCATAAACAGGCCGCCAAACGACCAGAACGCCTGACCGCCCAGATTCTGCTCGCCTTCCTGATCCAGCAGCAAGACCCGTGCGCCCGCATCGGCGGCCTCGGCAGCGGCCACCAACCCGGCCAGCCCCGCGCCCACCACGATCACATCAGCCTGCACCCGAATTGTCGTCATGGCCTACAGCGTAGCGGCTGGGCACAGACTTGTCAGTTCAGGACAGATTGCTGCCCATGATCCAGCCGTCGATCACGATCACGGGAGGGCGCTGAAGCACATTCACCAACACCAACACGTCGCTCAGAGACTGCGTCTGTACCCGGTACCATTGATCGACAATCTGAACATCGAAGCGGTAGGGGTCGTCAGGGTTATTCATATCAATCCTGTAACTACTGACCGGATGAGTTCCGTCAGGCGCATTGGGTACGGCAAGCATGTTGTCTCCTGGGCACGAGGCCTTTGGTTCCGTAAGTGGAACATGACTGCCGGACGAATAGTTGGCCCGCGGTCTCTATCTGTTCTGCTTGTCAGGTTAACACTGCTGAGTTCCAAACACGTTGGGTTAAGCCACCTTCATCTGCTCAAGCTTACATTTGCCAGGTCATTATGCTTGAACGATCTCAGGATGTACGGAACATGACTTTCAAAATTTGTCGTCTGCGAGGGGTTTTGTAGACCTGGCGGCCGCGTGTTAGCCTCTGCCCCAGACCAATCGCACCACGTAGCACCACCCAAAAGGGGGCATTTATGACCGCACACCTGCTGGCAGGTTTTCTGCCGTTTGAACACGAGCCGTACCATAACTTTGCCCAGCCCGATATCGCGCAGAAGCAGCGAGACGCCTTTGCGCGGGTGCGCCAGCAGTACGTGGGCCGCACCTTCCCGCTGTATATCGGCGGCCAGAGAGTCGAGGGTAGCGATTCCTACGAGGTTCGCAACCCCGCCGACCCGCGTGAAGTGGTCTGGCGCTTTCCCAAAGCCACCGCCGAGCAGCGCGACGATGCCCTGACCGCCGCGCAACAGGCCTTTGAAACGTGGCGCTTTTCAGATCCTTTTCAGCGGGCCAGCATTTTTAAGCGGGCCGCCGAACTGCTGCAGGCGCGTCGCATGGAATTCAATGCCGTGATGACGCTGGAAAACGGCAAGAACTGGGCCGAGGCCGACGGCGAAGTGGCCGAATCGGTGGATCACTTTGAAGTCTTTGCCCGCGAAACCCTGCGCTGGGCCGAGGGCAAGCCCGTATACCCCATGCCCGACGAACATGTGACCACCATCTATGAGCCGCTGGGCGTGGTGGTGTGCATCAGCCCGTGGAATTTTCCGAGTGCCATTCCGCTGGGCATGGCGCTGGGCGCACTGGCGGCAGGCAACACCGTGATCTGGAAACCGGCCTCCGAAACGCCGCTGTCGAGCCTGTTGATGCTGGAACTCCTGTTCGAGGCGGGCCTCCCCAGAGACACGGTGCAGTTTCTGACCGGAACCGACGACGTACTGGGTGATCCCCTCGTAGACAGCCCACAGGTCCGCATGATCGCCTTCACGGGCAGCAAGGAAATCGGCTGCCGTATCGTGGAACGCGCCGCCAAAGTGCAGCCGGGGCAGCGCTGGATCAAGCGCGTAATTGCCGAAATGGGCGGCAAAGACCCGACGGTGGTGTGCGCTGACGGCGATCTAGAAGCCGCCGCAGTGGGCATCGTGCAGGCAGCCTTTGGCTACGCGGGCCAGAAGTGCAGCGCGTGCAGCCGGGTCATTGCCGAAGACAGCGTGTACGACGCCCTCTTGGACCGCGTAACTGAGCTGGCACGTGGCCTGAAGGTGGGCCTGCCGGAAAGCAACGCGCCTATCGGTCCCGTGATTCATGCCGGAAGTGCCGAGCGAATTCACCGCGCCATCGAAGCTGGACGGCACACGGCGCGGCTGGTGCTGGGTGGCGAGCGGCCCGAAGTGACGGACGCACAGGGCACCCCTCTGGAGGGCGGCTACGTCTCCCCCACCATCTTTGCCGATGTGGACGCCCGCGATCCGCTGTTTCAGGAGGAAATCTTCGGCCCGGTGCTGGCCTTCACCCGCGCCCGCGACTGGCAGCACGCCATCGAGCTTGCCAACGACTCGGAATATGGCCTGACCGCCGCCTTCTACAGCCGCGATCCCCACAAGATCAATGAGGCACGGCGGCGAATGCACGTGGGAAACCTGTACATCAACCGCAAATGCACGGGCGCACTGTCGGGCACGCACGCCTTTGGCGGCTACGGCATGAGCGGCACCAACGCCAAGGTCGGCGGCCCAGATTATCTGTTCTGGTTTTTGCAGACCAAAACGGTGGCTCAGAAATACTGATTGGGGTGTGGGACATGAGGAGTGGGAAGGTCAGGAGAGACATCTTGCCTTGCCCCTTAGAACCGCCTACAACCCATCACCCACAACCTAAACTGTGCCCATGACCGACGCCTCCACCCCAGACCGCTTTGAACGCGCCCAGATCGCCTTTGCCCGCCTGCTGCCCAAGCTGTTTCGGGGCGGGCAGGCGTTTGTGGGGGTAGAAGCAACCTTATCGGGTCTGGATGCTGAAATCGCCTGCCAGCGCCCGGACCGGTTGCCGCACAGCGTGGCCGAACTGGTGGCGCACGTGAACTGGTGGAACCGCTGGATGCTGGCAATTATCGAGGAAGGCCGCGCCCAGCCCTACCCCGCCCACGCCGCCGAAACCTGGCCCGCCGTGCAGCCTGCCGATTGGGGCCGCATCCGCAACGAGTTCTATGAACTTCTGGCCCGCATCGACCCCCACGCCGCCCGCCCCGACCTTGCCAGCCCCGTGAACCATGAAGAAACCATCGGAGAGCTGCTGGCCGATATGGCCCTGCACACCGTGCACCACTTCGGGCAGATCGTGACCGTGCGGCAGGCGCTGGGGGCTTGGCCTCCGGCGGGGGGCGGCGATACGTGGTGAAGCGGGCAAACCCCCCAGTCTGCTTTGCAGCCAGCCCCCCTTGAGGTGAGCGCAAGAGCCATTGTCCTCCCCTTGAGGGGGGGCGTTGCAAAGCAACGGGGGGGTTCACCTTCCAACCCCATTCTCTTCCCAAAAAGGCCCCCAACCATGACCCAGACTGCCGCGACTCCCGCCGACCAACCCACTCAGCCCACCACGTCCAACGTCTTTTACCGCTCCAGCAAGGCTTATCCGCTGGCCGTGCGGGGTGAGGGCGTGTATCTGTACGACTCGGAGGGCAGGCGTTATCTGGACGGCAGTTCGGGGGCGCTGGTCGCCAATATCGGGCATGGGCGGGCCGAGGTGGGGGGGGCGATGGCGGCGCAGGCCCACACTCTGGCCTTTGTACACGGATCGCAGTTCACGTCGCCGGTGCTGGAGGAATACGCTGCTCGACTGGCGGCTTTTCTGGACCTGCCCGAGTTCCGGTTCTGGGCCGTCTCGGGCGGGTCGGAGGCCACCGAAAGCGCGATCAAACTGGCGCGGCAGTATCACGCCGAGCGGGGCGACACGGCGAGGTTCAAGATCGTGACGAGGATTCCCAGCTATCACGGGGCCTCGTTGGGGGCGCTGGCAGCCAGCGGCATGGGCGCACGCCGCAGCCTGTATCTGCCCCTGATGCGCGAGGACGCGTGGCCCAAAATGCCCAAGCCCGACCCCACTTTGAGCGGGGAGGCTGACGCCGAACGCCTGCGGGCTGTGCTGGAAGCGGCTTCCCCCAATACGGTGGCGGCGGTGATGGTGGAACCTGTGGTGGGCGCGTCGGATGCGGCGCTGTCGCCGGGGGCGGGCTACCACGCACGCCTGCACGCCATCTGCCGTGAATACGGCGTGCTGCTGATTGCCGATGAGGTCATGAGCGGCATGGGCAGATGCGGCGTACCCTTGGCCGTGCGCCTCGGCGGTGAGGTGACGCCCGACATCGTGGTGCTGGGCAAAGGGCTGGCGGCGGGTTACGCGCCCCTGGCCGGACTGATGGCAAGCCCCGACATCTACCGCACCGTAATAGGCGGCAGCGGCGCATTCAAGCACGGCTTTACCTACGCGGGCCACCCGGTCAGCGTGGCGGCGGGCCTCAGCGTGCTGAACATCGTGCAGCAAGAAGGCTTGGTCGCAGCGGCACAACAGCGCGGCGCACAACTGCTGGCCGGACTGCAAGACCTGCAAGCCAGACATCCAGCCGTGCTGGAGGTGCGGGGGCAGGGGCTATTGCTGGGCCTGGTGCTGGGCGATCCGGCCACCGGGGAAGCCTTCCCGACACCCGGTCTGGCCGAACGTGTGGCCGCCGCCGCCCGCGCACACGGCCTGATCACTTATCCCGGCAGCGGCGCAGTGGACGGCGTGCGGGGCGATCATCTGTTGCTGGGGCCGCCACTGAGTATTTCGGAGGCAGAGGTGGCAGAAATGCTGGCGGCGCTGGACAGAGCACTGGAGATAAGCTGATCCAGGCTGTGCAAAGGGCAACGACACCCCTCACATCGTTCCTGCCCCAGCCAGGTGAGGCCGTCATCCACGCCGTGAACGGGCATTGCTACTTCAAGTGAGCCAGAAAGCCAAGCCTGGATGCAGCAAGATCACTCCTGCCCAGTGCAACTAAACCCCCCCTGCCCCCTTCAAGAACGGGGACTGGGGGGCTAATAGTGGAAGCGAATCAGGAACAGAGAAGTTGTTCCAATCCCACCGGAAATTAAACGCTGCGCCTACCTCTCAGCGATTTCTGCTTTGGCTTCCTCTAACCGCTGGCCTTCTTCGTGGGTCATGTCGGCCAGATTCTCGCGCAGTTCATCCAGCTTCTCTTCCCGGTCTACGTTGGGGTCGAGGCCGTTGGAGTCAGCGTTTCCGGTGGCTCCCTGCATGCCGTCCTCTACAATTTCGTGTTGATCCTCACGCTGGCTCTGCTCTGGTTGGGTCATACCTGAGCCTGAGGCACGCGCATGAAGGCCAGCCGGGAAAAGGGTCAATGCGGCATTTAGAGAAGCCTTGAACGGAGGCAGCAGCGACCCCAGCGCCCGCACACTGACGCCGGATGCCGCTACCGCCGCCCCCACCAAGGGCAGGCGCACCGAGTTGGGCGCGTGGGCAAAGACCCGCAGCATGGTTCGGGCCAGCACAGGCGTGGGCGTGCGCGGGGCCAGAAATGCGTGCCAGTGCGCGGCAGGCAGCCGGAAAAACGACTGGAAAAAGGCAGGCAGGCCGTCGGCGGGGAGCCTGAGCAGGGCGTCCAGTCCCATCAGGGCCAGTTCACGGGCGGCGCGGCGTTCGGGGGGCCAGAGGACGTGCCACGCGGCGCGGGTGGCCGCGTCACCGTCGGGCAGGGCGTCGGCTAGGGCCTGCGCCACCGCCGGAGCATCGGCCAGTGCCCCCGATACCTGAAAACCGCTGACCGGATGCACCAACCCGCCCGCCGACCCGAAGGCCAACACGGGGCCGGGGTCGGGGGCCGCCGTATTCATCGGGAAGGCCACCCACTCGGTGAATTCTATGGGGCCGGGAGGCGTGCCAGCTGCATTCAGGCGGGCGTATAGGCGGGCTTCCAATTCGGTGCGGGTCAGGCCCGGACGCCCCACCAGACTGGTTTCCTGCACAAAATACCGCTCGCCGCCGAGGTGCATGGCATACAGGAAGGTGGGCGCAGCCTCCGGCAACGCGGATGGAGGTTGTCGCCAGTCCATCCAGACCATCGCGCCGGGTGCGCTGGGCGGGCGGGCAAAGGTAGCCGTAATACCGTAAGCGGTTTGCAGGGCCGCGCCGCCCGGATGTGTGGGCCGCGTGAGGGTGCCGCCGTGCCCGCCCGCATCCACGATCACGCGGGCAGGCCAGCGCTCACCCGCCGCGCCGTGAGCCAATAGCAACGCGCCGGGGCTGGAGCGAGGATCGGCGCGAATGACCGTGCCTTGCGTCCAGATCAGGTGTTTTCCGGCGCGGGCCAGCATGGAGTCCAGCAACGCGGCATTGTCGAGCAGGGCGTAAGGGCGCGTCAGCGAGGTGGCGTGCGGCCCCGTATAGGCCCGGACATCGGCCCAGACATCGGCGGTGCAGGCACGTGCCCAGGCGGGCAATTCATCCAGCCACGCGCCGTAGGTCGGTGCAAAGGGCCGAGGCAGATGGGGGGCCACCAGCCGCACCTGCAAGCCCCGCACCGCCAGTTCGGAGGCCAGCGCCACACCCGCCGGGCCGCCACCCACCACCAGAACATCGGTCATGAGACTATCTGCGGGGGGCGTGGCTTCTGGGGAACGGGCCGCCGTGTCGTGCTGCATTCGGTTCAGCCTAGCGCGGGGCAGGGCGGCGGGAGTGTGGGGATTGATTCGGGGTAAGAGCCGAAGCCGCTCATAGATAGCCTCTGATCTGCCGGACCGGTCTACAGTGACCGGGCAAAGCAGAGGGGGTGCGGCAAGGTGGGCGCTTAACGGCTCAGGCCTCATGGCCCACCCCCCAGTGAATCCCCCCTTCCCCCTCCCGTATTCTGCCCCCGATGCGCCTCTTTCCCCGTTTCAGTCCCTGGTCTGTGGTGGGCCGCCTGAGCCTTTCTGCGGTGGTGGGCGTGCTGGTGGGGGTGCTGCTGGCCCGGGGGGCGGTGTCGGTGGTTCTGGCCCTCATTCCGGCGGGACAGCCCTACGTGCGGGGCGCTGTGGGTACCCTGGCCGCCCTCCTGAGCGTGATGGTGGGTTTCGGTCTGTCTGGAGCGCTGTCTACCCGCGCCCTGCCGATTTCCCGCCTGGGCCTCACACGGGCACAGGCGCGGATTCGCGGCGGCGTCGCGGCGGGGGCCACCGCTGGCCTGCTGATCGTGCCGGTGGGCGCACTGATGGGTCTGGCAGGCATCTACCGGGGCGGCCTGCTTGGAGACAGCTTCGGCGCGGGTCAACTCACGGCAGGACTGGCTCTGGTCGCGGCCCTCTACGGCCTGTTGTCGGGCGGCGTCCTGGGACTGCTGACCCTGCGGGCGCGGCTGGCGTGGCGTCCGGCGCTGGCAGGACTGCTGGGCTTCGGGGCCGTGGGCATCCTGGCAGGCGCTGGGCTGGGCGCGGTGGGCGTGCCTAACCTCCTGAGCGGTGGGGGCTGGGTGCTGTTGGCCGCACTTGCCGGGGTGCTGGCGCTGGGGCAGGTGGTGGGCGACCTCCTGATCGCGGCCAGCATCGACGCTGCCTCTGACCGGGGCGAGCAAGACCGGGCGCACTACGGACAGGTCGTAGCCACGCTGCTGGTGCTGCTGCTGTCGCTGTCGGGGGTCTGGACTGTGGCACGGACGGGGGTGGATTTCGTGCAGTCGCGGCCTTCCAACCCGGTGCCGCTGGCTGTACCGCAGCGCCCCAACCTGAGCAACAGCCTGGGCTGCCGCGCACCCACCGACCCGCTGGAACTGGCCGCCTGGCGCGTGACCACGCGGGATGGTCGCCCGGATTTCTCGTGTGGCAATACCTTTCTGGGCTTTCTGCACACGCCTGATCTCGACCCGGCCTTCAGCGACCTTCCCCCGACCCCGCACGGCGGTTTTGATGGTCTGGCCGCGCAGATGGCCGCCGCAAAGCGTGAAGTGCTGTTTGCCGTCATGGAGTGGGACGACGATCCGGGGCGCGGGCCGGGCGCGGTGCTGGCGGGGGGGTTGGCCGAACTTTACCGGCGGGTGCGGGCCACACCTGCGGCCTATTCAGGAGGAATGACGGTCAGGATTGCACTGGGGAATTTTCCGGTGGCGGCCAACCTGGAATGGGGGCCACAGGTATATGCGGCGGCCCGAGACCTGCTGGCGGCAGGCGTTCCTCTGTCCGATCCGGCCCACAGATGGCGCGTAGAAGTCGCCAACTACATCGGCACTTTTCCGCACAGCCACGCCAAATTGCTGGTCACAGACGGCACCGACCTGACCGTGATGGGATTCAACGTGGGGCCGCTGCATCTGCCCGCCTCGCCAGACGGCACGCACGGCGGCAACGTGCGCGACCTCGCCGTGCGGGTGCGTGGCCCCGTCGCTGCCGATGGCCTGAACGTGTTCGACGACCTCTGGACACGCAGCCGCCTGCTGACCTGTGCCCCAGACGTGACCGCCGATGCTGTGCGGCGGGCCTGCCAGTTGGGAAAATCCGCCCAGGCCGCTCATCCGCAGGGCACCGACCAGCTTCAGATTGGCGTGAAGGGCCGCGAGCGTGTGTTCAGCCTGTACCGCCGCGAGGGCTTCCGGGCCGCTGACGACGCCCTCTTCGGCATGATCGGCGCGTCCACCCAGACCATAGACCTGATGCACGTGTCGTTCAGCATGGGCGTGCGCTGCAATCTGGCGCTGCTGAATCCCGGCCTGTGTACCTTTGACGACGCCCTACCGTGGATGCGGGCGCTGGCCGACGCCGCTGGCCGGGGCGTGCAGATTCGCGCCCTGCTCTACGAACACGGCTTTCTGGGACTGGAAAACCGGGTGGGCCTCGCCGTACTGCGCCGCGAACTCGAACGGCGCGGCGTGGCAGACCGCCTGGAAGCCCGCTGGTATCCGGGGGCGGTGCACGCCAAAACCATGCTGCTGGACGGCAGGATGCTGACGGTGGGTTCTCAGAACCTGCACTATTCCTCGTGGACGCCGCGTGGCCTGAACGAATACACGCTGGCGACCACGGCCCCCGCCGCCGCTGCCGGATACGCCCGCGAATTCGCCTTCTTCTGGGATGAAGCCCAGCCTGCCGAGTTACCGGGCTGGCTGAGCGGGACGGACAGTGAAGTGGATTGAGGCCGAGGGTCTAAGGGTTGGGCCGTTGGAGATTTCAGCGAACCCCCCGTTACTTTGCGGCGCCCCCTCCCTTCGGGCTGTACCAGTCAAGGGGAGGAAAGAGCGTTGAGGCGCTGTGATTTTGCCTGTGGTAGACCCTTAGAGCCTCGACCTTTGGACTTCTGCACTCCCAGCCCCACAAACCCGGCCCCCAACTGACCGCTATTTCCCCTACTGCGCTGCATCTTTGGGATGTTGGCGCGGCGGCCCTGCGCCCGCTACACTCGCCCTGTGCGCCGTGGTGTGGTTCTTCTTGTTGCTCTGGCGGGGGCTGTGGCCCTCTGCTCTCCGGCTTTTCCGGCCCTCGCCCGCTACGGTACGTTGCCCCGCAAAGCCGATGCTCCCGTCACGGTGCTGCTGGCAGGTGTAACGCCCAATTATCCGCCCAGCGCGGTGTGGCCCTATCCCGCCTCCCCCGAAGATTACAGCGGCCTGACCGATACGCTGGTGCTGGCGCAGTTGCGGCCCGATGGCAGTGCTCAGCTCCTCAGCATTCCGCGTGATACCTGGCTGAATATTCCGCGCTGGGGCTTTGGCAAGATCAACGGCGCGAACGTGCACGGCGGCCCGGACATGTTGGTATCGGCCGTCGAAAGCCTGACAGGAGTGAAGGTGGATGCCTACGCCCTGCTGAGCCTCCATGCCGTGCGCTCGATGACCGATGCGGCGGGCGGCGTGACCCTGGATGTGGCCCAGCGCATGAAATACGACGATACGGCAGGCAAGCTGCACATCGATCTGCAACCGGGGCGGCAACACCTGAACGGCGAGCAGGCCGAGGGCTTCCTCCGCTTTCGCAAAGACGGTCTGGGGGATATTGGACGTGTGGCGCGGCAGCAGACCTTTCTGAGTGCCTTTACGGGGAAACTGAAAAATCCGGTGAACATGTGGCGCGTGCCGGGCGTGATCGGGGCGCTGAACAGCAACGTGAAATCCAACGTGTCCCGCGCACAGGTGGGGGCGCTGCTGGGCGGAGCGCTGAGTGGGCCAACCGTGACCATGCACACCCTGCCCGGCGATTTTGGCGGCGGTGGCACCTGGATTCCAGACCGCAGCGCCCTGCGTACCCTGGTGGCCGAGCACTTCCGCGATCCCAACGACCCACGCACCCTGAATATCGCTGTGGTGAACGTCGCCGCCCCCGGTGGCAGCGCCCGCCGCCTCAAAGAAAAGCTGGAGGCAATGGGCTACCAGAACGTCAGTATTTCATCGGCACTGGGAAGCGCGGCCACCACCACCGCGTCGGGCAAGGCAGCAGCGCGGGTGCTACAGGACGTGGGATATGGGCGGGTAGAGGCGGCCCAGAGCGCGGCCAAAACTGTGGGCGGCGCAGATGTGACGGTGCGGCTGGGAAGCGACACGCCGGGGAAATGAGGGTGTGACACGCGGGAAGCGCGGCGGCCAGAGAATAAAAGAAAATCACGTTGCAGCGGGGTCGCCCTTCTCACTCACCGCTGACCACTCACGTTCCTGGCTTCCTGTCTAGACTTCTTTTCTGAAACGATTCAGACCCGCTATCTTTCCTGCTACGATTTTCCCATGACACAGGCTCCGCAGGTTGACGCGGCAACCCTCACGGGTGAACTCAAATGGTGGCAACACGGCATCATTTACCAGATTTACCCCCGCTCATACCAGGACAGCAACGGCGACGGCGTGGGCGACCTCCCCGGCATTACGGCGCGGCTGCCCTATATCGCCAGCCTCGGCGTGGAGGCGGTGTGGCTCTCGCCCATCTTCAAAAGCCCCATGCGCGATTTCGGCTACGACGTGGCCGACTACTGCGATATAGACCCGCTGTTCGGCACGCTGGAACAGTTCGATACCCTGGTGGCCGAGGCGCACCGCCTGGGCATGAAAATCATGCTGGACTACGTGCCCAACCACAGCAGCTCGGATCATGCCTGGTTTCAGGAGGCCATCAGCAGCACCGACAACCCCAAGCGGGACTGGTATGTGTGGCAAAACCCCGCCCCAGATGGCGGCCCCCCCAACAACTGGAAGTCATTTTTTGCTGGCCCCGCGTGGACGCTGGACGCGGCGAGCGGTCAGTATTATCTGCACCAGTTTTTGCCCAGCCAGCCCGACCTGAACTGGCGCAATCCCGACGTGCGGGCCGCCATGTTCGATGTGCTGCGCTTCTGGATGCGCCGGGGCGTGGACGGCTTCCGGGTAGACGTGATCTGGCTGCTGGCCGAAGACGAGCGCTATCTGGACGAGCCGGAAAACCCCCACTGGCAGCCCGGACAGCCGGACCACTGGCGCTTGGAGCATCCCTATACGCAGGATCAGCCCGAAACCCACGAGTACATCCGTGAGATGCGCCGCGTGCTGGACGAGTTCGATGACCGCATGATGGTCGGAGAAATCTACCTGCCCCTTGAACGCCTCCTGCCCTATTCCGGCACTCCCGATGCCCAGATGGTGCACCTGCCCTTCAACTTTCACCTGATCTTGCTGCCGTGGACCGCGAATGAGGTGCGGGCCTTTGCCGACAGCTACGACGCGGCCAGCACCCTTGCGGGTGCGTGGCCCAACTGGGTGCTGGGCAACCACGATCAGCACCGCTTCAAGTCTCGGGTGGGAGCAGCGCAGTACCGCGTGGCCCAGACCCTGCTGCTGACCCTGCGCGGCACGCCCACCGTGTACTACGGTGATGAACTGGGCATGGAAAACGTGGCGATTCCCTTCGAGCAGATGGTTGACCCGGCGGGCCTGCAACAGCCCGACGTGCCCAGCGCCAGCCGCGACCCCGAGCGCACCCCCATGCAGTGGGAAGCAGGCCCGAACGCCGGATTTGCCCCCGCTGGCGTGACGCCGTGGCTGCCGCTTGCCCCCGATGCCGATACCGTCAACGTGCAGGCCCAGCAGGACGACCCACACAGCGACCTGAACTACTTCCGCGCCCTGACGAAGCTGCGGCGTGACTATCCGGTGCTGTTGGGCGGCGATTACCGCAGCCTGGACACTGACCACAGCGATGTCTTCGCCTTCGAGCGCACGCAGGGAGGGCAACGCCTGACCGTGCTGCTGAACTTCGGTGCAGAAACGCGGGATCTGTCAGGAATCAGCGGTCAGACCGTCCTGAGCAGCCTGAACGACCTGCCGGACAGCACCTCTGCCCTGCGTCCCAACGAAGCGCGAATCATCCTGAACTGAGACTGAAGGCGGCAAGGCAAAAGGAGAAGGCACGCCGAAGTGGCTTGCCTTCTCCTTTTAGTGACCAGGGGCAACGAACCTCTGATACTTCAGCTTTTCCCAACCGCCAAGCGCCCACCACCGACCTCTCACTCAGTACAACAATCCAGCCAACGCCAACAGCTCTGACCGCGCCCACAGTGCATTGTTAGGCCGGGTCGCCGAGTCGCGGCGGGTCAGAATGATGTGCAGATGCGACAGGGGATCATCGCTGTGGGGCGGCAGTTCGCCCGGTTCCAGGACCAAGCCGTGCAGCCCCCAGCCCAGGAGCACCCCCACGCCGTACAGGTCGCTTTCTGGCCCCAGGGGTTCTCCCCGGTAGGCCTCGGGACTCTGAAAAGCTGCCGTGCCCATGCGGGTCGGGGCATTCATAACTTCGTGAAGCGGCCCCGACAGGTCAAAATCCACCAGCTTGGCACTCCCGTCGGGTTCGGCCATGATGTTTTCCGGCTTGATGTCGCGGTGAACCATTCCGCGTGCGTGCAGGTAGGCCAGAGCGTCTAGCAGATGCACCAGCGTCAGCAAAAAGGCCCGGCGTTCTTCGGTCAGTGCGGGGCGGGCGGCGTAGCGGTCGAACAGGGTTTCGCCGCGTGCCAGCGTGACCACCAGCGCGGGCTGATCTGAAACCGTGGTGCGCTCCAGCACACGCACCAGGCGCGGATGATCGAGGGGCGCGGCGTTCTGATATTCGCGGTCTGCAAAGGCGGCCAGATGCTGCGGAAAGATTTTGACCGCGCACGGCGTCCCTTCCTTCGACACGGCAAAATACACGACGCTATGCGAGCCACGCCCGACGGGACGAATCAATCGCACCCCATCGCCTACAAGTTGACCCGCCAGAGGCATCGGCTTCACGCTAGCGCAGGAGTGAGCCACATGGGTAGACACCCCAAACAGATGAAGAGGCACGCGGCCCGGCAACGACCTGATCCTGTTGCGCTGTTTTCGCCCAGGCACGGGCCTCTGGCACTTAGAATCGCCCTATATGACGGAGTATGGACTGGTACTGGGGGGCGGTGGGGCGCGGGGATTGGCGCACATCGGCGTCTGGCGGGTGCTCGAAGAGGCCGGGCTACGGCCCACCGTATTGGCCGGAACCAGCATGGGCGGATTGGTGGGCGCGTTTATTGCAGCAGGCTATTCGGGCGCGGAACTGGAAAAGATATCGGCGTCGGTGTCGTGGCGGCGTCTGGTGGACTGGCGGCCCGGCACAGGTCTGATCCGGGTGTCGGCCTTCGAGTCCTGGCTGTCTCAGCATCTGCCCGCCACCTTTGAGGAACTGCCCATTCCGCTGGCAGTCACGGCCACCGATGTCCTCACGGGCCGGGGCGTGTACCTCTCGCGGGGCAACCTCCTGACGGCCTTGCGGGCCACCACCGCCTATCCGGGTGCGTTGGAGCCTGTACCAGTCGGCGAGATGCTGCTTTCGGACGGGGGCGTGCTGAATCAGGTTCCAGTAGACGCCGCGCTGTTTCTGGGCGTGCGAAAGGTGCTGGCTGTAGACGTGACGGTCCCCAGCCCGCTGGCACTGCACGGGCGGCGCGTGCTGCTCTGGCGGCGTGAGGCACATCTGGGGCCAGTGCAGGCGCTACGGCGGGCGGTAGAAATCATGCAGGCCCAACTGACCGACGCCCGGCTGAGTCTGTACCGTCCCGATATCTTGCTGCGCCCCGTACTGGGCGACGTAGACCTGCAAAACTTCAACCGCTCGGTGCAGGCCATAGAAGCGGGCCGGAACGCAGCGCTGGCCGAGCTGCCGCGCATTCAGACAGTGCTGGGCAACGGACAGGGAACCGCGCCACTCCCGCCACACCCCCCCACAGCCTGAAGCGCTCTCCGGTGAGGGTGGGTGTTCCTCACCCTGTATCCGCTATCCTGCGCGTTGCATGACCAGATTGCTCAAGTCCGCCCCCGGCCCCCTTCAAAAACTGTGGAAGGAACTGCTGGAACCCATCGTTTTCGCGGTGGTCATCACGCAGTTTGTCGCCACATTGGTCGGTGTGGACGGCGTCAGTATGATGCCCAACCTCCGCAACCGCGAGCGCGTGTTCGTGCCCAAATACGAAACGTGGCTGCACAAGGCGGGCGTCGGAGAATTCAAACGCGGCGATATCCTGATTTTTAAACCGCCCCGCGAGGCCGCCGACAAGATTTCCAACCTCCAGAAGAGTGCGCCGCTGAACCTCTGGACCTACCGTCCCTTTCTGATCAAGCGCCTGATCGGGCTGCCCGGCGACAAGATCAGCATCAGTGGCGGCGAGGTGACGATCAACGGCACCAAACTGGATTCGAGCTGGACCACCGATTACTGGCGTC
The DNA here is from genome assembly GCF_000378445.1 of Deinococcus aquatilis DSM 23025. Classification (GTDB taxonomy): domain Bacteria; phylum Deinococcota; class Deinococci; order Deinococcales; family Deinococcaceae; genus Deinococcus; species Deinococcus aquatilis. The sequence goes on from NZ_KB899695.1 coordinate 215,855, forward strand.
AGCAGGGATGCTGGGACAACCAGAGCGACCTGGCGAATCTGGCCGCCTCTGGCCGAAATGGAGTCCTGACCGACCAGCCTGAGATTACCGTGCCTGCCGGACAATATTTCGTGATGGGCGACAACCGCACCCCGAATGGCAGCGAAGATTCGAGGCTGTTCGGGCCGGTGCTCAAGCGTGATGTGGCTGGCCGAGCCGCCGCCGTGATCTGGCCCATCATGCGGAAAACCAACATCAAGTATGACTGCGCTGCCGATAAGGTCGCCGACGACGGCCTCAGCGGAGAAAACGTGCTGAACTGGCGCGTGTTGACCCGGCCAGAAGGCTTCGACAACTTCAATAAGTAGGCGGTAGCCGCACCAAAGCAGAGGGAGCCAGTCATTCAGACGGCTCCCTCTGTGGCGTCGGCATGCGTGGGGAAGCCTCCCGCGTTATCTACTCGTCCTGCTCATCATCCTCGCCGAGCACGGTGATTTCGGTGGTTTCCCACACGACGCGGTATTCGCCTTCGCGGGCGATATAGTCAGCGGCCATCCGCAGGGTTTCTTCGACCCACACGTAGTCGTTGCTGAGGGTTGCCACACCGATGATCTCCCAGTCGTGGGCATCCAGACCGTCCAGACGCGCGACCGTTAAAGGGTAACGGGCCTTCAGGCGCTCCACGACGGGCCGCACCAGCGCCCGTTTTTCCTTGAGATTACTGACCCACGGCATTTCCACACGCACGGTCAGCACACCTACGTAGCCCAGCGCCACCGCGTCTAGAGCATTCCGGCAAGGAATCCCTGCCCGCGTACTGCGCGAACCAAGTCCATGACCGTCAATTGAGAGGGGTCGTAATGTACTTCAATTTGGCCGTCGTCGGGCAGAGCGCGAACGACGCCGGGCAGGGCACGGAGCGCCCCCGACACCTTTTCGCCTGCCTCTCGGTTCATGCCGCGTACACCGAGCAGCACGCGGGTTGCAGATTTCGTCATGCCCAGCAGTATAGAGACTCTAAGTACGTCCTTGCTCGCTCTGCTCGGATACCCCAAAGGGGATCAAGGAGCTACTTAGCGGCCCAGTTCAGGCAATTCCGAATTCCCTGTCTTCTGGTCTCCCAACTTCTGACCGGGCGCAGTCTCGGCCCGCGTGCCCAGGTGCCGCACTGCGTAGCGCCCCAGCACATGTGCGCCCTCGGCAAAGGCGGCAGCCTCCAGCGCGGGCGTGACTGCAAAATGCACCTCATAGACGGCGGTATCATAGGCACTCTTGACGGTGGCGTGCAGCAGACCCTCGGCGGTGGCGGCGGGCGCAGCAGGTGCCAGGGCAACGGTGCGAACCAGCACGATAGGCCGGTCTCCCTGCCACACGCTCTGGGCGAAAATAAAGCCGTGCAGCACGCCGTCATCTTCGGCCACAAAGGAATGCTCGCTGCGTTCGTAGAACTTGAGGGCAGGCAACGTGGTGGAGATCCGGCCCTCGCGCTCGCGGGGCGGCAGGGTGTCGAAAGCAGGGTCGGCATGGGCCAGTGCGGTCAGATCTAGCGCGTGCAACGCGTCGTAATCATGTTCGGTAAAGACTCGGTAACGCATAGAGAGCAGCGTATCAAAGGAGGGCGTAACGAAAGGCCGTGGGGCAATCGAGGCGGCACAGTTGCAGCGGCGCAGCCTTAGCATGGAGAAACCATGTGGCCTTCTGCCGTCACTGCCCTCCTTGATCACCTGCTGGCCGAACAAAAAGCCATTCTGGGGCCGAATCTGGTGGGCCTCTACCTGCGCGGCTCCTTGGCTTTGGGCGACTTCGCGCCTGAGACCAGTGATGTGGATGTCTGCTGCATCATGGACCAGGCGATCAGTTCCACAGAATTTGCTGCACTGGCCGCGCTGCATGCCTGCATGTTCGCCTCCGGACAGCCCTACAGCCATGATCTGGAAGTGGCTTATCTGCCCCGCGCCAGTGCCGAATACTGGCGGCCAGAAGAACGGCACCCCACGCTCTCACGCGGCGGAGGGGTGCTGGACTGGCACACCCACCACGAAAACTGGGTGCTGGAGCGCTGGGCCATGCTGCATGGTCGGAGCCGATGGTTTGGCCCTGAGCCGCATACCCTCATCGCGCCCGTATCGGACGCACAACTTCGCCGCGCCGTGCTGCACCGCCTCCAAGATTGGCGGGCCTTTGCCCTCACACCCGGAGATCCCGGTTGGAGCCACCGGGGCCACGCCGTATACGCTGCCGAAACCCTATGCCGTATTGCCCACACGCTCAGCACCGGCCACCTGAGCAGCAAACCCACCGCCGTACGCTGGGCAGCGGCCACCTTTCCAGAACCTTGGCACACGCTGATCATCAGTCTGGAAAACTGGAGAACAGACCCGGCCATTGACCCTGATCTGAACAGACAGGTTCAACAGTTGATCCTTTGGGCGGCACAACAAATCGATAGTAAATCACTGGGGGCCACCTGACGCGGCGGTCCAGGAGACAACTTCAGCACACCTTTACTGAAAATCTCAGCGCAAAACCTGCGCTTCCAGCACCTCCTCCCAATTCGGCATGCTGTCCTGTGCGCCGGGGCGGGTACAGGCCAATCCTGCCGCCAGGCCCGCCCAGTGCAGCGCGGCGGACAGGAAATCTTCAGCAGACACCCGCGCCGCCAGCATGCCGCAGAAGGTGTCGCCTGCTCCAGTGGTGTCCACGACCTGTACCGGGTGGGCCGCCATCCGGTCGGTCGTCTCAGCGGTAACGGTGAGGCTACCCTGTGCGCCCAGCGTGACCGTCACCGCCTGCGGCCCAAGTTCCAGCAATGAGCGGGCGGCGGATTCCAGTTCGGTGGGTTCGGAGGGTCGCCCCACCAGCGCCTCCAGTTCGTGTTCGTTCACAATCAGGTGATGGGTGTGGGCCAGCAATTCCGGGTCGGCAGCGCGGGCAGGCGCGGCATTCAGGATCACGGTCAGTCCGGCGGCGTGGGCACGGCGGGCGGCCTCCCGCGTTACGGCGGGCGTGAGTTCTTGCTGAAGCAGCAGATGGGTCAGGCCGCTCCAGTCTGTGGGCAGATGCTCTGGCCCAAAGCGGGCATTTGCGCCGCTGGCAACGGTGATGGCGTTTTCTCCGTTCGCCGCCACCGTGATCAGGGCCAGTCCGGTGGGGGCGTCCAGCGTATGGAGCAACGACAAATCCACGCCTGCACGGGTCAGGCCCGACAGAGCTGGAGGCCGGAAGGGATCGGAATCGCTGCCCACCGCCCCACACAGCCTGACTTGTGCACCTGCCAGTGCTGCTGCCACCGCCTGATTTGCGCCCTTCCCACCTGGCGATACACGGGCGTCACCACCCAGCACAGTTTCACCGGGGGCAGGAATTCGGGTGGCCTGCACAGTCAGGTCAGCATTGACGCTGCCGATGACAAGAATGGTCATGGGAACGAGGGTAGAGCAATTGGGACCTGTACCCTGGTCGATGGGCCACCAACAAGCGCCTGAATTCGTTGAGCTTTATAACCGCAGTAAGAGACTCAGAGGCATCAGACTCCGCAGATAAGGCGCAGGCCCTCAACCCTGGTCCTCTTCCGCGTCCTGTTCTTCCACATCCTGCGTCTCTGCCGGATACCGCTTGCGCCACAGTTCCCAGCCCTCGTCGGGGAAGGCCCGCCTGGCTTCGGGGGCGAACAGGCGTGCGCCTTCTGCCTCCAGGTCAGGGTATGGGCAGGCCATGACTTCGGTGGCCTGCATCGCGGGATGGTCGGCCCACTTGATCAGGCGGCCTGAACCGCCCCAGGCATCGTCGGTGGCCCACACCACGCGGCCCATGCCCAGCAGTGCAGACGCGCCGCCGCACATCAGGCAGGGTTCGAGGCTGGTATAGAGGGTCAGCTTGCCGGGGTTTTTCAGCTTGCCCAGCGCAAAAAACACGTCCATTTCGGCGTGCGCCACACTCGCGCCGCCCACATGCTCGGCGGTCTGGTCTTCGCCCACCCGGTTTCGGCCTCTGGCAACCACTTCGTCCTGCTCATTGACCAGTACGGCCCCCACAGGGGAGCTGCCCGCCGCCACAGCTTCGCGGGCCATTTCCAGTGCAGCTTTCAGGTGTGCCCGGTGGCTGAGGGTCAGGGGTGGAGCAGGCTGTTCGGTCATGAGGTCAGTCTGTCAAAAGGCGCGTGAGAGGGGCTTGAGGCAACCTTGGGTCGGATTGTGGGTCTGCTGGGGCAAGTCTGGGTCGGTGGGAGTTGGCTCAAGCCTCAGGCCTCAGTCACAAATTCAGGTTCAGAACTACCCACCCATACGCCCCTATTTCTCTGAGAAAGATCATGGCGGCCCGCTGAGGGTTTTGTTATACTGAGTTCAATTACAAAGTGTTCGTGTGTCTCGTGCGTGCTTTTCGCTGCTTGGCCGCTTCCTGTCTGCTCTCTACCCGCCTCCCTCATTGCCGGTCCTTACCGCTCCCTGCGCTGAGGCCAATTCTTTTCCGACCTGCACTTCACCCCGGCCCAACTCCGCACCGAAGCTGTTCACCGAAGTTTTTTAAAGGAGCGTGTCTGCGCCATGACTGCACCCCAACCCCCTGCCGCGAGTCCTCTGCCCCGCCCCTGGCTGGCCCACTATGAAGCGGGCGTGCCGCACGACTTCGTGCCCAGCAACGACACGCTGCCGATGCTGCTTGAACACGCCGCCGCCAGGTTTCCGGGCCGCCCCGCGCTGACCTTCGTGGGGGCCAGTACCTCCTACCGCGAACTGTGGCAGGACGTTCAGCGGTTCGCGACGGCCCTCCAGAAAGCGGGCGTGAGTCCGGGCGAGCGGGTGTCGATCATGCTGCCCAATTGCCCGCAGTTCGTGGTCAGCTTTTATGGGGCGCTGCTGGCGGGCGCGGTGGTGGTGAATACCAGCCCGCTGTACACACCCAAAGAGCTGGAGCATCAGCTCAACGACAGCGGCAGCGAAACCCTGATCATGCTGGACACCTTTTACCCGCGATTTGCCGAAATAGAGGCCAGCGTGGGGGTGCGCCGCGTAATCGTGACCGGAATTCAGGACGCTCTCCCCTTCCCCAAAAATCTGCTGTATCCGGTCAAGGCGCGGCGCGAGGGAACGTGGGTGGGCGTGAAGCCGGGCGGCAAGGTGCTGGGGTTCAGGGCACTGGTCAAGAGCCAGCCACCCGCCCCCCGCGCCGTGCGGGTAGAGCCGGACGATGTGGCGCTGCTGCAATACACGGGCGGCACCACGGGCGTGCCCAAAGGGGCCATGCTGACCCACCGCAACCTGGTCGCCAACTGCGAACAGGCCCGCGCCTGGATGACTGATCTGCGCGAGGGTCAGGAAGTGACGCTGGCTGCCATTCCGTTTTTCCATGTGTACGGCATGACGGTTGCCATGAACCTGAGCGTGCTGGTGAGCGCGACGATTGCCCTCGTTCCCAACCCGCGCGACATCAAGATGGTGCTCGGCGCGATTACGGCCAGCAAAGCCACGCTGTTTCCGGGCGTGCCGACCCTGTACAACGCCATCAACAACCATCCCGACACGCCCAAGCACGACCTGACCAGCATCCGCGCCTGCATCAGCGGCAGCGCCCCCCTGCTGCTGGAAACCTCGCGCAAATTCCGTGAAATCACGGGCGGCGCGAATCTGGTGGAGGGCTACGGCCTGACCGAAGCCAGCCCGATCACGCACACCAACCCGATTTTCAGCGGCCAGCGCGAGGGCAGCATCGGCCTGCCCATGCCCGGCGTGGACGCGGTGGTGGCAGGCGAGGACGGCCAACCTGTTGCCGCTGGAGAGGTAGGAGAACTGTGGGTGGCCGGGCCGATGGTCATGAAGGGCTACTGGCAGCGCCCCGATGAGACCGCCAAAACGCTGCGGGAGGCGCATGGCCGCACGTGGCTGATGACCGGCGACATGAGCATCATGGGCGAGGACGGCTATTTCAGCATCGTGGACCGCAAAAAAGACCTGATCATTGCCGGGGGATTCAATATCTACCCGCGTGAAGTGGAAGAGGTATTGATGAGCCATCCGGCAGTGCTGGAAGCCGCCGCCGTGGGCCTGCCGGACGCCTACCGGGGCGAGAGCGTACACGCGGTGGTGGCCCTGAAACCCGGCATGAAGACCACCGAGGCCGAGATCATCGCGCACTGCAAGAAAGACCTGAGTGCCTATAAGGTGCCGCGCAGCGTGGAGTTCCGCTCCGAACTGCCCAAGACCGCCGCCATGAAAATCCTGCGCCGCCAGTTGGCACAGGAAGCGCGGGAAGCGCAGGCCGCAGGCAAAAGCTGACGCCCCACCCACCACATTGCTGACCTACCCCCGCCCGACCCCCGCCACTGTGTGGGGGTTTCTCACGCCCTTCTCGTGCGGGTGACGTTTCTTACAGGGCCGCGCTGCACTATCATGGGCTTTATGGCATATACCATCCTCGTCGCTGATGACGAACCGGCCATCCGAACTATGCTGGAGGTCATTCTGTCGGCAGACGGGCACGAAATCGTAGCTGTTCAGGACGGCAAGACCGCGCTGGATTACCTCCGTGACCACACCCCCGACGCAATGCTGCTCGACGTTAAAATGCCGCACATGGACGGCTTCGAAATCTGCTCACGGGTCAAGCGGATCAAACGTCTGCGTGATACCCCCGTGCTGCTGCTGACCGGATTCGACGACGACCAGACCCGCGACCATGCCAAATTGGTGGGCGCAGACGACATCGTCTATAAACCCCTTTCCGGCAAGAACCTGCGGGGCCGCGTGAACCAACTGATCGAGGCCCGCCGCCGCTGACTGCTGCTGCGCTCGCTGATCCGGGCCAAGAGGAGAGAGGCTTGATTTTCGTATTGAGGTTTTTAAAATTTCTGACTTCCCTGCTGATCGCGGCGTTGGTCGCGGGTGCGGGGGTCGCGGCGACGTATGCCAGCAAATGGGCACGCGAACTGCCCGACTACCGCCAACTCGATTCCCTGACCCGCTCTCTGGGGGCAGAAACACGGGTCTTTGCCCGCGACAACACCTCGCTCGGCAGCCTGATTCCCAAAATCGGTGAGCAGGCCATCAGCCGCACGCTGGTTACGCTGGACGAAATCAGCCCCTTTATGGTGGCCGCCCTGATCAGCAACGAGGATCGGCGCTTTTTCGAGCATTACGGCCTCGATCCCTACGGGCTGGCACGGCAATTCCAGCGGCTGGCACGCGGCGACGAGGTACAGGGCGGCAGCACGCTGACCAATCAACTCGTCAAAAATACGCTGCTGCTGGAGGAATACAACCAGGCCCGCACGCCTGACCGCAAGCTGAAAGAGTGGATGCTGAGCGTGCAGGTCGAGCGCAGCTTTACCAAGGAAGAAATTCTTCAGAATTACCTGAACACGATCTATTGGGGCGACGGCGGCCCGGTGGAGTTGTACGGCATCTACGCGGCATCTCAGGCGTATTTCCGCACCACGCCCAAGCGCCTGTCGCTGGCCCAGAGCGTGTACCTGACGATTCTGGTGCCCAGCGCCGGACGTTATTTCAACTATGCCGAGGTGCGCCCACTGATGAAGGTGGTGCTGGCCCGCATGGTGGAAGACCAGTGGATTACGCAGGCACAGGCCGACGCCGCGTGGCAGGAAAAATTGCAACCGCGTGGCTGGCAGGTGGTGTACGCCGGGAACGGCGACGTGAAGACCGCCAAACTCGTGGACCGCACCGCCAAAGAACTCAAGGCCGTGACCACCACCCGCGCCCCGCACTTTATGGGACAGGTGGAGGGCGAACTCGTGCGCCGATTCGGGCGCGAGAAGGTGTACGGCAGCGGCGGCCTGCGCGTGTATACCACCCTCGATCCCAAACTCCAGAACGCTGTGGAAACGGCCAGCCGGGAAGCCACCGGTCTGCCCCCCGGCGCGACCCTGGGGGCCACCATCCTCGACCCCTATAGCGGGGAAGTGCTGGGCATGATCGGCCAGAAACTGGTGGGCAACGCGCCCCCAGACGAGTGGAACAACGCCGCACAGGGACAGCGTCAGATCGGTTCCACCATCAAGCCGCTGCTGTATACCACCGCGCTCAGCACCGGCCTGACCCAGGATCACCGCGAAGACGACAAACCCGTGTCCTATCCGTGTATCGGCTGTAAAGACGGCGTGTACGAACCCAAGAATTTTGAGGGCGCGACCACCTACCGCAGCATGACCATTCGCGAAGCCCTCGACCGCTCACTGAATCTGGTCACGGTGCGCCTAGCAGACCGGATCGGCCTTCAGACTTTCTTTGGCAAGTTGCGTGATGTGGGAGTCCCGCCCAACGACGGAACCGGGCTGGCCGCCGCGCTGGGCGCAGTAGAGACCACTCCGGTGAAGATGGCGGCGGCCTACGCTCCCTTCGTGAACGGCGGTCTGTACCGTGCGCCGCGCTACCTGACCCGCGTGACCACCGCACGCGGCGAGGTGCTGTATGACGCCGGAACGACCCCGGTCAAACCCAAGCGCGTCTGGACGCCGCAGGTCGCCTATCTGGGTCTGAATATGATTCAGGGCGTGGTGAACGACCTCACGGAACGTCAGGGCGGGCTGGCGACCAAGGCCAAATTCGGAGACTGGCCGGTGGCGGGCAAAACGGGCACCAGTAACGGCCCCAAAGATTTCTGGTTCGTGGGAACCACGCCGCTGTATACCGGAGCCGTCTGGGTGGGCAAGCAGAAGGGCGGCGAGATGCCCACCTATTTCTACTCTGGCTACGTAAATGCTCCAATCTGGCGGCGCATGATGGAAATCGCCCACGCGGGCAAAACAGTCACGCAGTTCAATGAGCCTCCAGGAATTCTGACAGCGGATGCACCTGACCCCGGCTACCTGCCTGGCGTCAAGATTGCTCTGCTCGACCCTGACTACCGCGACGCCGCCGATACCCAGATTCAGCCCGACGCGCCTGTGCCGACCGTGTACCGCGAAACCACCTTTGCGCCGGGCAGCGTCGATCCCCGCACCGCCATGATCGACATCGACCGCACCACCGGGCGGCTGGCCACCGAATTCACGCCCCCAGCCAACATCGTGCAGAGGCGTGTGTACATCGAGGAGCTTCCCGGTTATGCGCCTGACCCCACGCCCGCCCCCCTGCGCGACGAGAAACCCGACCCGGCAGCCCTGAAAGCCGTGAAAGGCCAGTCCAGTACCCTGACACCCACTGCGCCCTAGGGCTGGGGGCCACCTACCCTCGCCTCTACTCCTAGCTTCAATCTGGCGGCCCCCGGACCTTCGGTGGGCCGCCTTCATTGCTGACTGTTCTCATAGGTCGGTCACGCAAGGACGGCGCGGGTGGCGCATCATGGCCCCCATGCGCCACGCTCCGCTGCTGACTCTGCTACTGACCCTGGGGGCGGGCCAGGCCGACGCCCGCGTGAGACTGGGAGACACCCTGCCCCCCCACCCCTGGACAAGTGCTGCCGACCGTGAAGTGGTCGTGGTGTACTCCCACGACTGCGGCGATCTGGGAGACCTGTGGCAGGCCGTGCTGGACAGTGGCCTTCCCGTAAGGGCCGTCAATGCCGAAGACACCCCCGCCCCGGCCCCCGCGGGCATCAATCCCTGGCGCGGCGCAGAGGCCACCACCTTTGCCCGCAAGTTAAAAGTGGGGGCCTATCCCACGGTGCTGCTGGTGCAGGGAGGACGCGTGCTGAATGCCTGGGAGGGAACGTTTCAGGGGGAATGGTAGGGCGCTGACGCGCTGGGAAGTAGATCGTGGAACGTGGGCAAGACGCAGGGGGGCAGGAAGTTCAGGGGTTTCGGTTGTGAACTTTCGGAACAACCCTAGAGATTCATTTCGCCGCTCCACGCTCCACACGGGACGCCCTGCCCATCCCTCGCCCGCTAGACTGCCCCTATGCTGACTTCCGGCCTCTCTGCACCCACGGTCACGGTGGCATTTCTGGCGGGACTCTTTTCGTTTCTCAGTCCCTGCGTGTTGCCGCTGGTTCCCAGTTATCTGGGCGTTATTGGCGGCGCACGCTCACCCCTGCTGCGGGCGCTGGGATTCATTCTGGGATTTGGCTTGGTGTTTGTGGCGCTCGGAGCTACCGCCAGCAGCCTCGGCGCGGTGCTGGCCCCGCACAAAATCCTGCTGGGGCAACTGGCCGCCGTCCTGATCATCTTTTTTGGACTGGTGATGCTGGGTGTGGTGCGTTTTCCCTTCCTGATGCGCGACACCCGCGCCCTGGCCGATGCGGGCGGATACGGCCCGGTGGCGCTGGGCGCGGCGTTCGCCTTCGGCTGGAGTCCCTGCCTCGGCCCCGCGCTGGGCAGCATTCTGGGGTTGGCTGCCAGCAGCGCCAGCCTCGGCCAGGGCGTGGGCCTGCTGGGTGCGTATACCCTGGGCCTCGCCGTGCCGTTTTTGCTGGCCGCCCTGCTCTGGAACCGCCTGAACCTGCGCCGCCTGAACCGCTATTCCGGCATCTTCGAGCGCGTGGGCGGCGGCATTCTGGTGGCAGTGGGCCTGCTGATGGTCACGGGGCAATTTACGCGGCTGGCAACGTTTTTTTATGGAGTGATGCCCGAATGGTTGAGGATTTGAAGATCGTGGAACGTGGATCGTGGATCGTGGAAAAAGATGTGGGGCCGTTGTTCTGGCTCCTAGAGACCCGGACACAGAATGTCTGACTCCGCCTTTCCCACTGACCACTCACCACTCACCACTGACCCGCCCCACGCCGTCCAGTTGCGCGGCGTCTGGCTCCGGCTGGGCCGCGAGGTGGTGTTGCGGGGGCTGGATCTGGATGTGGCGGCGGGCGCGGGTGTGACCCTGCTGGGAGAAAACGGTGCGGGCAAAACCACGCTCCTACGGCTGATTTCTTCTGGCCTGAAACCCACACGCGGAGAGGGCCGGGTGCTTGGCTTTGACCTGCGCGATGGCCGTGCAGTGCGCGAATGCATTCATCTGATGCCCGTAGACGCGGGCCTGTACCCCGATCTGACGGGCGAGGAAAACCTGAATTTTGCTCTGCAAATGCACGCCATGAAGGGCGATGCGGCTGCGGCGCTGCGCCGGGTGGGGCTGGAACGGGCAGCGGCGCGGCGGGTGCGCTTCCTGTCGGCGGGCATGCGGAAGCGCCTGGCCCTGGCCCGCGCCCACCTGCTGGCCCGCCCGATCACGCTGGTAGACGAACCGTTTGCCAATCTGGACGATGCCGGACGCCAATTGACCCTTGACCTGCTGGGCAACCTGTCGGGGCGCGGCGTGACCATGCTGATCGCCGCCCACGAACCGCATCTGGCGCGGCAGGTGGCCCCCCGTGCGCTGCGGCTGGCAGCGGGCCTGCTGACCGAGGACGATCATGGCGGGTGAACCGAACGCAGAACGTGGAGCGTGGAACGTAGAAAAAGAGGTGTTGACCACGGTTCACCCTCTGCAATCCAACCTTCAGACGGTGCTGACGGTGGCCGCCAAAGACCTGAGCGTGGCAGGCCGTACCCGTGACGCTCTGCTTGCCACGGGCTTTTTTGCCGGATTGGTACTGCTGGTGCTGGGGCTGGCCCTCACCGGGGGCGGCGGAAGGTCGGACGATCAGGCGGCGGCGCTGGCCTCGGGCGCGGTGTGGACGGCCCTCGCGCTGGCCGCCGCCGTGGGCGCTCAGCGGGCCTTTGCACAGGAGCAGGAAGCCGGGGCGCTGGAGCAACTGACCCTCTATCCGGGACCACACGGGGCGCTGTATCTGGGCAAGCTGCTGGGCGTGCTGGGGCCGCTGCTGCTGGTGGCGGCGCTGGCCGTGCCAATGGGCCTGATCCTGTTTGGCGCGGCAGGTGCGGGGCGGGCCGTGCCGTGGCCTGCGCTGACCCTGCTCACGGTGCTGGGCGTGCTGGGCTTTGCCGCCGGAACCACCTTTTACGGCAGCATCACAGTCAGCCTGCGGGCGCGAGAGGCGCTGCTGCCTGCGCTGGCCTTTCCCATTCTGGTGCCTGTGGTCATCGCCACCGTGAAGGCCACCACCCTGCTGCTGCAAACCGGCTGGACGCCCGAGGTCACGGCGTGGGTGGGCTTTCTGGCCGCCTTCGATATCGGCACAGTGATTCTGGCGACGCTGCTTTTTCCCTATGCGGTGGAGGGATGAGGCGCTTTGGGCCGAGGGTGGATCGTGGAACGTGGGAAGGGCGCGGGTGGGCAGGAAGTTCAGGGTTTTTAGCTCTGAAGCGTAGGAGCACGCCCAAAGATTAATTTCACATCCTCCACGATCCACGATCCACGATCCACGATCCACGATCCACGATCCACGATCCACGATCCACACCCACCGCAGCCCCCCGCCCTTCCCACTGACCACTCACCACTAACCACTCACGGCGCAGAGCGCCCTACAATTCCCCCGTGATCCCCTCCCCTGCTCCGACCAACGCCGCTCCCATCACTCTGGCCCTCGATACCGCCACGCCATTTCTGACCCTGGCGCTGGCAGGGCCGGATGGCGTGCGGGTCTGGTCTGCCGAGGTGGGCCGCGCCCATGCCGAGCGGGTGGCGGGTGCGGTGGCAGAGCTGTTTGCCGAGGCCGGATTGCCGCTGCGGGCAGAGCGGATCGTGATCGGTACGGGGCCGGGATCGTATACGGGCGTCCGGGTGGGCGCAAGTTACGCGCTGGGGCTGGCACGGGTGTGGGGCGCAGAGGTGGTGGGGGTGTCCACGCTGGAAAGTTTGGTACGTGGGCCGGAGGGCGTGCAGCTTTCCGGGGCGGTGGCCGTATCGCTGGATGCACGGCGCGGCAACGTGTACGGCGCGGTCTACAACGTGCAGAGCGGCGTAGTTACCGAGGTTGTTCATGCCCCCGAGAAACAGACGATGGAAGAGTTTCAGCTTCGGGCAGCGGGCCTGCCCCAGTTTCACGACGCTGCCCCAAACGGAGAGGCTCTCTTGCGGGCAGGACTGGCACACGGGCAAACGGACTGGGCCTTGTCTTACCTCTGAACCTCGGTACTGAATCCGGGCCAGAACCACCGATCTGCCCAACTGGTAAGTACCGATGTGATATAGATTTCCCAACCTTGCTTGCACAATCCAGCCTGACTTCGTGAAGTGGTGTCGTACGGAACGACCGATCTGTTGGCCGCGTGCCAGCCATTCTGTATGGCAGCAGCTTTCACCAGAACAGTTGGAGAGCAGTGGGGTGGTCGGCATCACCTGACCCGTCCTATGAATTGTTGATAGGATCGGTCATCTGTTCTTGGGTCATCTACGACCCGTACTGGAGGCTTGAATATGCGAACCCGTCTTGTCCTGACCACTGCCCTGCTGCTGAGTTCTGCCGCCAGCGCCGCAACGACCACCCTCAATGTCTTCATGGGTAGCCAGCAGCGCCCGGAAATCTTCCAACCACTATTTGACCGCTTTCAGAAGCAAAACCCGAACATTAAAATCAAGATTGAGACAGGCGGGGCCACCAGTGAGGCGCAGAACCAATACCTGACCACCGTGCTGGCCGCCAAAGACAACACGCTGGATATTTTCCTGATCGATGTAGTGCGCACGGCCACCTTTGCCGCCGCAGGCTGGGCCGAACCACTGGACGCCTACGTGCCCAACAAAGACGTGTACCTGAAAGCCTTCCTTGCAGGCCCGGTGAACGCGGCCAGCGTGGGCGGCAAGTTGTACGCCATGCCTGCCTTTACCGACGCACAGTTCCTGTACTACCGCAAGGATTTGCTGGCCAAATACAACGCTAAAGTGCCCAAAACGTGGGATGAGTTGGCTGCCACCGCTGCCCGCATTCAGAAGGCCGAGGGCGGCAATTTGCAGGGCTTCAACTTTCAGGGTGCGCCCATCGAAGGTACGGTCTGCAACTTTCTGGAGATGACCTGGACGGGCGGCGGCAACGTGAGCAACGTGAACAGCCCCGCCGCCAAACAGGGCCTCGGCTTTCTGGTGAATGCCGTGAAAACCAAACTGGCCCCCGCCGCCAGCAGCGAGATGAAGACCGACGACAGCCGCCAGCAGTTTCAGGCCGGAAACGTGTTGTTCGGCCTGAACTGGAGCTACGCCTGGGCGCACTTTCAGGGCAACAGCCCCCAGCCCACCAAGGTCAAGGGCGACGTGGGCGTGACCGCTATCCCCGCTTTCGGCAAAAACAGTACGGCCACCTGTACGGGCGGCTGGGAATGGGCCGTCAGCGCCTATAGCCGCAACAAGGCGGCCAGCGCCAAACTGCTGCAATTTATGGCAAGCAGCGACGTTCAGAAGGAAATGGCGATCAAGGGCGCTTATCTGCCCATCCGCAAGAGCCTTTACAACGATTCGGGCGTCGTGGCGGCCAACCCTCACTTCAAGAGCCTGTTCTCGATTGTTACCAAGGCCCGCCCCCGCCCCATTACGGCCAACTACCCCCGCGTCAGCGAAATCATCCGCAACAATGTTTCGGCAGCGGTGGCCGGAAGCAAGACTGTGGACGCCGCGCTGAACGAGATGCAGCGGGATCTGGAGCCGTTGCTGAAGTAAGAAGGTGGGTCTGAGAGGGTGTTGTTCGGGGCTGGAAGGTGAACCCCCCCGTTGCCTTGCAACGCCCCCCCTTAAAGGGGAGGACAACGGCTCTGGCGCTCCCTTTAAGGGGGGCTGGCTGTGAAGCCGACTGGGGGGTTTACACGCGGCTTTAATCTGACTTCGCGGGCGAACCCCCCCGTTGCTCCGCAACGCCCCCCCTTGAGGGGAGGACAACTGCCCCCAGTTTTTGCCCTCAGACCCTCGACTCCTAGACCCTTAGACCCCCTCCCTCTCTAGATCGATTCACCCTCTGATCAAACTGACCAAAGCGAGGTCTGTGCATGGCTCTCCCCTCTCCATCCACCTCTCAAGGGGCCAAGCCGCGCCGCCTGCGCCGGGAGCCGTCCGAGGGCTGGCTGGCCGTGCTGCTGCTGGCCCCCGCCGCGCTGCTGCTGTGCGGGGTGCTGCTGTTTCCTATGCTGACCACCCTGCGGGACAGCCTCTTTGTCAATAAATTGACCGAGCCGGGGCTGGGCACGCCGTTTGTGGGCTTCAAGCAATACGTGCAGATGTTCGGTGATGCCCGGTTTGGGCAGGCCCTGAGAAACACCCTGTTTTTTGGCGTGCTCACGGTGGCCGGATCATTTCTGGTGGGCATTCCGATGGCGCTGGCGGCACATACGCCCAGCCGGGTGCGTGGGCTGGCGCGGGTGGCCCTGCTGCTGCCGTGGGCCATGCCTCCGGTCATCACGGGCCTGATTTTCGCCTGGCTCTTCAACGGTCAATACGGCGTGTTCAACGACCTGCTGGTGCGTGCCCACATCATTCAGGAGCCGCTGCGCTGGCTGTCTACGCCGGGGCTGGCGGTGGCGGCGATGGTGGTCACGATTGTCTGGAAAACCAGTTCTTTTGTGGCCCTGATCGTGCTGGGCGGCTTGCAGGGCATTCCCCGCGAACTCACCGAGGCCGCCGATGTCGACGGAGCCACGCGGGTGCAGTCTTTCTTCCGAATCATTTTGCCCATGCTGGCCCCCAGCCTCGCGGTGGCCTTCATTTTCCGGTCTATCAGCGCCGTGCAGGTCTTCGATATTCCGTACACCTTCATTCAGCAGGCTCCGGCACAGGGGTTGTTGGAAACCCTGGGCGTATACATCTACCGCACCTCTATCGAATTTCTGGACTTCGGCTATGCGGCGACCCTGAGTGTGGCCCTCTTTGCCGTCAGTCTGGCCGTGACTGCCGTGTACGTGCGCTTTGTGCGCGGGGGGGACTGATATGGAAGACACGCCCCCACGCCTCTCACCGCTGGAACGGGTGGGCCGCTGGCTGGGCCTGACCGCCCTGATCCTCGGGGGCTTTTTTCCCTTCCTCTGGATGGTGCTGACCTCCATCAAGACCGAAGGCGAATTGCAGAAATTCCCGGTGCAATACCTGCCGGGAACACTGAATTTTGCCAATTACGCGCAGGTGTTTACCGAGCAGCCCTTTGCCCGCTTTTTCTTCAATTCCCTGACCGTCAGCCTGCTGAGTACCGTGCTGGCAATCGTGGTGGCCGCGCCCGCCGCCTACGCCCTGTCTCGCCTGAATATCCGGGGCCGGGGCGTGCTGCTGACCGTGGTGGTGGCCTTTTCCATGTTTCCGGTGGTCAGCCTGCTGGTGCCGCTGTTCCGGCTGATGCGCGGCGCGTCGCTGCTCAATTCGTATCCGGCGCTGATTTTGCCGTATGCGGCCCTCAGCCTGCCCGTGGCTATCCTGACGCTGGTGGCTTTCTTCAGTTCCATTCCCCGCGATCTGGAAGCGGCGGCGATGGTGGACGGTTCCAGCCGTCTGGGTGCGCTGACCCGCGTGGTGCTGCCCCTGTCAGCCCCCGGCGTGGTCACGGCGGCGCTGCTGGTCTTCGTGAATTCCTGGAATGAATTTCTGCTGGCCCTCAGCTTCAATACCCGCCTGAGTATGCGAACCGTGTCGGTGGGCGTCACGCTGTATCAGGGCGAATTTGCTTTCCCGTGGCCGCTGATCGCTGCCGCCGTGGTCATTGCCACCGTGCCCATCGTCATTCTGATCGCCGTGTTCCAGAAACGCTTTGTGGCCGGACTGACGGCGGGCGGGGTGAAGGCGTGAGAATTCAAGCTGAGATTCCGTGTAAACCCCCCAGTCTGCTTCGCAGCCAGCCCCCCTTAAAGGGGAGCGCAAGAGCAGTTGTCCTCCCCTCAAGGGGGGGCGTTGCGCCAGCAACGGGGGGGTTCACCTTCCACCGCCAAACTCCTCACTGACCGAGGTTTTCAAATGCCCAACCCTTCCCAGTCCGAATTCCTGTGGTTCCTGCAACTCTCCCGCGACGGCGAGTACATCGGCACCCGCGAAAAGCCGCCGCGTAAGCCCACCCTGCCCTACATTTCCAGTCTGATCGAAACGGCGGGCGAGGCAGGATTCGACGCCCTGCTGACCGCCACCAACTACCACTCCGAGCATGAAAACTACACGGCGGCGGTGGCGGCCCTGGCCCGCACGGCGGCCACCGATCCGGCCCTGCTGATCGCGGTGCGGCCCGGTATGTTTCACCCGGCGATGTACGCCAAGATGCTGGCAACGCTGCAAAACCTGTTTCCGGGACGGGTGCGCCTGAACATCGTGACCGGAAGCAGCCCCGCCGAAAATGCCATGTACGGCGACAACGAGGATCACGCCCGCCGCTACGAGCGCACCCGCGAATTCATGACCATCCTGCGCCAACTCTGGACGCAGCCGCCGCCCCAATCGTTCAAATCCGAGCTGTATTCCTTTGACAAGGCCGTGCTGGACCCCGCCCCCGTGCAGCCCATTCCGCTGTATTTTGGCGGCGCATCCCCGGTGGCCCAGCAGATCGCCGCTGATCTGGCCGACGTGTACCTGATGTGGGGCGAGCGCGAAGACATGCTGGCCGAGCGGTTGAGCCAGATGCGGGCGCTGGAAGAACAGACCGGACGGAAGCTGCGCTACGGCCTGCGAACCCACGTCATCGTGCGCGAAACCGAGGCCGAGGCCCACGCCGCCGCCGAACGCCTGATCAGCCGGGTCGATCCAGCGGTACGGGCGGCGTTTGTGGCAAGTTATGCCCATGTAGACGGCGTGGGGCAGCAGCGCCAGATAGAAATGCTGTCGGGTGTGGGGGCCGATCTGATGGTGGAACCGGGCCTGTGGGCGGGCGTGGGCATGGCCCGCAGCGGCGTCGGCGTGGCCCTGATCGGCAGCCCCGAACAGGTGGCCGCCAAAATCCGGCGCTACGAGGAAATGGGCTTCAGCTCCTTTATTTTCAGCGGTTATCCGCATCTGGAAGAATCCCGGCGCTTTGGCGAACTGGTGATGCCGCTCCTGAAGGGCAGGGCCGAAGAATTGCGCGTGATCCACAGCGACGAGGTTGCACCTGTAGCGTAGGAAGACTGGCAGCAAAGACGGCGGAGGCAAAGGCTTCCGCCTTCTTTTTGGCTTTCCAGACTGCCTTGCATTTACTTAGACGCCGTACTAATATGCGAAACAAATCACAATTTTAAGCACTGGACGGCCCGACTGAACCGAAGTGATCTGACCTGACCCGCGCAGAGTGCAAAGCAGTCAGGATAGGCTCTGGCCTATGAGCGTTGCATGCTTTTCGGCTCTGGCCCGCGTGAATGATGTCCTGCCCACCACTCCGCCCTCTCCCCTTCTTTCTGGACGGTGACTGTGACCCAGACAACGCAACCTCCTTCCCCGCCTGCGCTGCGGCTGCGCGGCATCACCAAGCGGTTTCCCGGCGTGGTCGCCAACGACAGCGTAGACCTGACCGTAGATGCGGGCGAGGTTCTGGCCCTGCTGGGCGAAAACGGTGCGGGCAAAAGCACGCTGATTTCTATTCTGTACGGCCTGTATCAACCCGATGAGGGCACGGTGGAATTGCGCGGCCAGCCCGTGCGCGTGACCAGTCCGGCGCAGGCGTTGCGGCTGGGCATTGGCCTTGTGCCGCAGCATCCGCTGCTTGTGGCGCGGCATACGGTGGCCGAAAACCTCGCCCTCGGCGGAGGCAGCGGCCTGTTTCCGGCGCGGGGAGTGGCGGGGCGGGTGCGCGAACTGTCGGGCAAATACGGTCTGGAGGTGAATCCGCAGGCCCGCGTGTCCGACCTTTCGCCGGGAGAAAAACAGCGCGTAGAAATCGTGCGGGCGCTGATGCGGGGAGCGCAGGTGCTGATTCTGGATGAGCCGACCAGCGTGCTGACTCCGCAGGAAGCCGACGCCCTGTTCCGCGTGATGCGCGAACTGAAGGCCGATGGCCGCAGCCTGATTTTTATTTCTCATAAGCTGGATGAGGTGCTGGCGGTGGCTGACCGCGTAACGGTGCTGAGGCGCGGCAAGGTGGTGGGCGGACGCAACACGGCGGGCGCGACCCGCGAGGACTTGGCCGAGATGATGGTGGGCCGCAGCGTGGACTTTACCCGCAAACGCACGGACAGCGCAAAATCAGAAACGCCGCTGCTGACGGTGCGGAACCTGACGGCGCTGGGGGCACGCGGCCTGCCTGCCCTGCGCGGCGTAAGCTTCGATCTGCACGAGGGCGAGGTGCTGGGCGTGGCCGGAATCGCGGGCAACGGCCAGAGCGAGCTGGTGGAAGTGCTGGCCGGACTGCATGCCTCGGCGGGAGAGCTGACGCTGGCAGGCCAACTCCTGACCGGAAACGCCGAGGAACGCTTTCGCGGCGGCGTGGCCCACATCCCCGAAGACCGAATTCATTCCGGCACCGTGCCCACCATGACGGTGGCCGAAAATCTGGCCCTGCGCGACTATGCGCGTGCGCCGCTGGCCCGTGGGCTGGCCCGCGACCTCGCCGCCACCGATACGCGGGCGCGGCAGGACGTGGAACATTACGCCGTCGCCACCCCCAGCATTCATACCCCCAGCCGACTGCTCAGCGGCGGCAACATCCAGAAACTGATTCTGGCGCGGGAACTGAACGGCTCGCCCAAGCTGATCCTGGCAGTACACCCCACCTATGGGCTGGACATCGGAGCCACCGATCAGGTTCACCGCGTGCTGCTGGAGCGTACTGAGGGCGGCGCGGGCGTGCTGCTGGTCAGTGAAGATCTGGATGAACTGCTGAGCCTGTCTGACCGGATCGGCGTGATGGTGGGCGGAGAACTGCGCGGGCCGTTTCCGGTGGCCGAGGTGACGCGGGAATCGCTGGGAATGATCATGGGCGGGGCACATCCGACGGTTGTTGCTGGTGCCGATCAGGGCGTGGTGGCATGAGGTTCACGGCTCTGTCTGCCCCCTCTGCCGCCCGCGCCGCGTGGGTCACGTTGGCTGCCGTGGTGGTAGCGCTCCTGCTGTGTGCCCTGATTTTCTTCTTTTACGGCGTCAGCCCCGGCACGGTGTACGGCACCATGCTTCGCGGCACGCTGGGCGATTCCACCGGACTGGCCGAAGTCGCCCGCCGCACCATTCCGCTCCTGCTGATCGGCTCGGGGCTGGCGCTGGCCTTCCGCGCCCAGTTTTTCAATATCGGGGCAGAAGGACAGTTGCTGTTGGGAGCGGTATTCGCGGCGGGAACGGGGCTGTTTGTGCCGCTACCAGGGCCGCTGCTGCTGCCCGCCATGTTTATCATGGGCGCAGTGGGGGGCGGGCTGTGGGCCGGAATCGCCGCGTGGCTGCGCCGCCTGAACGTCAACGAGATTCTGAGTACCCTGATGCTGAATTACATCGCCGTGGCCGTGGTGACTTACCTGATTGCCGGACCGTGGAAGGGCAAGGACGTGCGCGGCTACATCTACACCGACCTTATTCCAGAGCGCGGATTTCTGTCCGTCGTACCCGGCACGCAGGTGCATTGGCCCACGCTGGTGCTGGGCGTGGCGGGCGCACTGGCGCTGCAATGGGTCCTCAGCCGCTCGACGTTCGGCTACGCCCTGCGCGTGGTGGGCGAAAACCCCGGCGCGGCGCGGTATGCGGGCCTCAGCGCGGGCCGGGTGGCAACCACGGTGGCCCTGATCACGGGCGGCATGGCAGGTCTGGCGGGCGCGGGCGAGGTGGCAGGCATTCATCACCGCCTGCTGGAAGCCGGACAGATCAGCCTCGGCTACGGCTTTACCGCCGTGATCGTGGCGTGGTTGGCACGCGGCAACCCGGCCCTGTGCCTGATCACCGCGCCCGTGATGGCGATTATTCTGGCGGGCGGCGACCTGCTCAAAATTGACCTGAACATGCCCTTCCGGGTCGTAGACGTTTTCAGCGGCGTCATCTTGCTGTGCCTGATCAGCTCCGAGGTCTTTGTTCGGAACCGGGTAACGTGGGGAAACGGGCAGGCAAAAGACAACACAGGGAGCAAAGCCAATGGATAACGTGTTCGTAGAAGCCCTGGTGCGGGCGCTGGCCGTGGGCACGCCGCTGCTGCTGGCAAGCCTCGGCGCAATCCTGAACGAGCGGGGCGGCGTGGTGAATCTGGGCGTGGAAGGCATGATGGCGGTGGGGGCGTTGGCCGCCTTCGCGGTGGCGGTTGCGCCGGGTGGAAACCTGTGGGTGGCGGTGCTGGCAGCTATGGCGGCGGGCGCACTCTTGGCCTCGCTGCACGCTTTTGCCACCGTGACCTTGCGGGCCAATCAGTTTGTGAGCGGGCTGGCGCTGGCGCTGCTGGGCACTGGCGCGGCGGGTCTGCTGGGCAAGCGGTACGAGGGAGCGCCCCTGTTCAACAAGGTGCCCGACTGGAATCTGGCCGGATTCGTCATCAGCCCATTTACCGTCTTTGCGCTGCTGCTGGCCGCTGCATTGGCCTTTTATCTGAATTCCACCCGCTCTGGCCTGACGCTGCGTTCGGTAGGAGAAAACCCCGCCGCCGCCGACGTGTTGGGCGTGAACGTGGGCCGGGTACGCTACGCTGCTGTGTTGGCCGGAGGCGCACTGGCAGGCATCGCCGGAGCCTTCCTGACCCTCAGCTACCGCGCATCGTGGGCCGACAACACCACGGCGGGGCTGGGCTGGATCGCCGTGGCACTGGTGATTTTTGTGGGCTGGCGGCCCCTGCGGGCCATCCTGGGAGCCTTATTTTTTGGCGTGCTGTACTACCTGCAATTCCGGCTTCAGGGCAACAGCCCCATTCCCACAGAGGTTTTTTCGGCCATGCCCTTTGTGCTGGTGCTGGTGGTGCTGGCACTGGCGGGCCTGCGCGGACAACAGGGAGACGCTCCGGCGGGACTGGGGCGGGCGTATGTGCGGGGAGAAAGGTAGGAGAAAAATAGGAGCCAGATCGTAGATCGTAGAACGTGGATCGTGGGGCAGAAGCCAAACCACGATCCACGTTCTACACTCTTTTCCTACTCACCACTACCCACTGACCACTGACCGCCGCGCTTTCTTGCGTCCCAGCAATCTGATTACAAACAGCAGAGCGATCACCAGCGCGGCCACCAACGGCGGCGTGTGATCTTTTTTCACGCCCCACCAGTAATGCAGCGCCCCCAGAGCGGCGGCCACGTACACCAACTGATGCAGGCGCGTCCAGCGGGCAAAGCCCAGCCGCTTCACCGATCTGGGCGTGCTGGTCAGGGCCAGCGGCACCATCAGCAGCAGCGCCGTGAATCCTGCCGTCACAAAGGGGCGCTTGACCACATCTTCGGCCACCGTGGACAGCGTAAAACCCTGATCGAACAGGTAGATCAGGAAGTGCAGAAAAGCGTAGCCGAACGCCAGCAGGCCGAGGCTTTTGCGGATGCGGGCGGGCCAAGTCCATCCCCTGCCGCCCGCCAGTCCCAGCCGCGCCGTGACCAATCGGAGCGGGGTGCAGGCCAGAGACAGGATCAGCAGGGCCAGCGCCAGCAGCCCGGTTTGCAGTTCGGCCCGCTGCACGGGGTTTGCGCCCAGTGCGCCCGTGGAGGCATCCAGAATCAGGACAGCTATGGGTAACAGGCCGCCCACCGTAACGGCGGGAACCAGCCAGCCCAGCGGCCTAGAGATTCTGGAGCTGGATACTGTGCGCCGCGTTGGGGTGCTGGCCGCCTGTGCAGCCGCAGCTTGAGAGAGAGGCTTACTCATGGGCGTCTCTGCGGCATCAGTAGAACTTCTTCAGGTCCATGCCCTTGTACATGCCCGCGACCTGCTCGGCGTATCCGTTGAAGGGCAGGGTTTTGCGGCGGCTGAGTTCTCCGATGCGGCGCTCGGTGGCCTGACTCCAGCGGGGGTGGGGCACGGCAGGGTTCACGTTGGCAAAAAAGCCGTACTCATCGGGCGCGGCGATGCTCCAGGTGGTCCTGGGCTGTTTTTCAGTCAGCGTGATTCGCACGATGGATTTGATGCTCTTGAAGCCGTACTTCCAGGGCACGGCCAGCCGCAGCGGTGCGCCGTTCTGTCCGGGCAGCACGCGCCCTTGCAGCCCCACCGCCATAAATGCCAGCGGGTGCAGGGCTTCGTCCAGCCGCAGGCCCTCCACATAGGGCCAGTCCAGCACGCGGCTGCGCTGGCCGGGAAACTGCTTGGGGTCGTTCAGGGCCGTGAACTGCACGTATTTGGCCTTGCCCGTCGGTTCCATGCGCCGAATCAGGGCCGCCAGAGGAAAGCCCAGCCACGGCATCACCATCGACCAGCCTTCCACGCAGCGCATCCGGTAGATGCGGTCCTCGAGGGGAAACCACGATTGCAGGGTATCGATGTCCACGGTCTGGGGCTTGCGTACCTCACCGTCTATTTTGACCGTCCAGGGCCGCACTTTCAGCGATCCGGCGAGGCGGGCGGGGTCGGCCTTGTCAGTGCCGAATTCGTAAAAGTTGTTGTAGCTGGTGGCCTGCGCGTAGGGGGTCATGGCTTCGCTGGTGTCGTATGGCCCCAGTGGACGGCGTACCTGCCCCTGTGCCAGATTCCCTTGGGCCAGATCGCCAAACTCGCCAGGGGTCGGCTCGGCAGCGGCTCCGGGCCTGCGCGTCAACAGTTCCAGGCCACCGCCCAGGCTGGCAACCGTACCCGTAAACAGCGCCGCAGACCGCAGGAATTCCCGGCGCGGGTTGATGATGCGCGAAGGCGCTTGTTCGCCGGCTTGATCATTATTGGGTTGATCGTCGCGGTCATGGTCAGGGGGCAAAATAGTCATGAATTCTCCTCGTGCATCAAGGCAGCACCACGGCAATAGAAACTGGCGACGGCGAACCTACTAAGCTATACGCAATCTGGGCGCAAACGGTTCACTTTTCCGCATCCGTTGAAACCATCCACGCCCGCAGAAGCCAGATTCACCCTTATATCTGCCGCATTCGCACAGGCGTCTGACCCGGCACGCTACCCCCAGCGCCGCGCCGTGAAAGAATCAGGGGCGTGAGCGTTGTCATTCTGGATTTCGGCAGTCAATTTACCCGCCTGATTGCGCGGCGGTTCCGCGAACTCGGGGCGTATTCGGTCATTTTGCCCGGTACGGCCAGCCTGGAGCGCATTGCTCAGGAAAACCCGCAGGGCATCGTGCTGTCGGGCGGTCCCAGCAGCGTGTACGACGAGGCGGCTCCGCGTCCGGCGGCGGGTGTCCTTGACCTGCCCGTGCCGATTCTGGGCGTGTGCTACGGCATGCAGTTTCTGGCGCAGCAGGCAGGCGGAAGCGTGGCCCGCGCCGGAAAACGCGAGTACGGCAAGGCCGACCTGACCCGCTACGGTGGCCAACTGTTCGAGGGCATCGCAGGCGAATTCGTGGCGTGGATGAGCCACAGCGATTCGGTCACGGCCCTGCCCGCAGGCTATGACGTGGTGGCCGAAACGCTGGATACGCCTGTTACCGCCATCGAAAACAACGAAACCAAGCGCTACGGCGTGCAGTTTCATCCCGAAGTCGTGCATACGCCCAAGGGCGGCCAACTGCTCGCCAACTTCCTCGGGATTTGCGGCATCCAGCGCGACTGGAACGCCGAACATATCGTGGAAGACCTGATCGAAGGCGTGCGGGCGCAGGTCGGAGACGGGCGGGTGCTGCTCGCCATCAGCGGCGGCGTGGATTCCAGCACGCTGGGGCTGCTGCTGGCGCGGGCGGTGGGTGAAAAACTGACGGCAGTGTTTATCGATCACGGCCTGCTGCGTCTCGGTGAACGCGAACAGGTGGAAGCCGCGCTGCTGCCCCTCGGCGTGAATCTGATCACGGTGGACGCCCGCGCCGAGTTTATGGGCGCACTGAACGGAGTGTCGGACCCCGAACAGAAGCGCAAAATTATTGGCCGCGAATTTATCCGGGCCTTCGAGCGTGAAGCCCGCATTCACGGCCCCTTCGATTATCTGGCGCAGGGCACGCTGTATCCCGACGTGATCGAGAGCGCAGGCGGCCTGCATTCCGAAAAATCGGGCGCGGCCAATATCAAGAGCCATCACAACGTGGGCGGCCTGCCCGACGATCTGGCCTTCAAACTGGTGGAACCCTTCCGCACCCTGTTCAAGGATGAAGTGCGCGAAATTGCCCGCCTGCTGGGGCTGCCCGAACACATCCGCATGCGCCACCCCTTCCCCGGCCCCGGCCTCGCCATCCGCGTTATTGGGGCGATTACCGAAGAAAAGCTGGACATCCTGCGCCGCGTGGACGACATCTTTATTTCGGGCCTGCGCGAATTCGGGCTGTACGACGGCTGCTCTCAGGCACTCGCCATCCTGACGCCCATTCAGTCGGTGGGCGTGATGGGCGACGAGCGAACCTACAGCTACACGGCGGCGCTGCGGGCCGTGACCACCGACGACTTTATGACCGCCGAGTGGGCACGCCTGCCCTACGACTTTCTGGCAACCATGAGCAACCGGATCGTGAACCACGTCCACGAGATCAACCGCGTGGTGTACGACATCACGGGCAAGCCGCCCGCCACCATCGAATGGGAATGAACTGAGGGCAACCCCCTCTCCTCAACACTTTGGGTCTGCCGGATGTGCCATCATCCAACCTCGTGACGGCTTTTCCCGCAGACCTCCTTTCCCGTGAAGGCGTGCAGATCAGGCAGATGTACGCCAACGTGTTTTTGCTGTCCAGCCCACAGGGGCGCGTGGTGGTGGATACCGGGGCGCTGACCTATGCTCCCGCTTTTGGCCGTCTGCTGCGCCAGTTTCGGCCCGATGCGGTATTGGTGACTCATGCCCATGTGGATCATGCGGGTGGGGCATTTGTGGCGGCGCGGTGGGGTTTGCCCGTGCTGGCGCATCCGCTGGAGCACCCTCACCTGACCGGAGAACGCCACGAACTCCCCTATCCGGCAGGAATGCCGCGTGTGGGGGCCGTCATTTCGCGCCTGCATCCCAAAGTGCCCGCCCGTGCGCTGCGTTCGGTGGAGGCGGGTGAAGACCTCTGGGGCTGGCAGGTCATTCATCTGCCCGGACATTCGCACGGCCAGATCGGACTGCTGAGGAACGGTGTGCTGATCGCCGCCGACGCCGTCCTGTCTGCACCCGATGGCCGGGGCGGAATGCGGGCGGCCCTGCCCCATGCGCCCTACAACGCCGACCATGCACAGGCCATTCATACCCTCCGGCAGATTGCCGAGCTGGATTTGCGTGTGATCGTGCCCGGACACGGCGGCCCGCTGACGCCGGGGCAGGTGCGGGAACGGGCCGCGAGGGACATTTAGAGGGTGGAACGTAGATCGTGGAACGTGGGAAAAGAGGGGGTGGGAGACTTTAACTTTGTCTCCCACCCCCTCTTTTGGGTTGTCCTACTGCCTACAACCTACTTCCAACAGTCTTACTTCGGCTCGTCGGCCACCTGACCCGCCACGCCGGGGGCCACCCAGCTCATGCTGTTCAGGTCACCGATAGAGCTGACCTTGCCCGCAGCCACGCGCAGTACGCCGTTGCGGTCCTTGATCGGGCCGGTGTAGGGATCGAATTTGCCGCCCTTTTCCATTTCGGCTTTCAGGGCCATCACGCGGTCGTACACGCTGACTTTCTTGCCGTTCACGGTCATCTTGGCGGCTTTCAGTTGGGGAATCCACTTGGGATTGATCGCCATACCGTCCTGTGCGCCGAGTTCCACCGAGCCGCCCTTCAACAGGTTCCAGTAGTCCACTTTTGCAAGATTTTTATTGGTATAGGTGCCGTTATGCACTTTGGTCAGGAAATCGATGTAAATCTTTTCCCAGTGCACCAGTTGGCCGCTGACCACGTAATCAGGAGCAAATTTGTACATAGAGCTGTAGTGGGCAAAGGCGGGAATCTTGCGGGCGGCGGCAGTCTGCACCACCGTGGCGGTGTCTTCAGTAAAGGCCAGCGCGTCGTTACCCTCGCTGATCAGGGCTTCGGCGGCTTCGCGGGCCTTGTTCGGATCGACCCAGGCATTGATCCACTTCACGTTGACCACGGCGCGGGGGTTGACGGCGCGGGCACCGAGCGCAAAGGCGCTGATGTGGCGCTTGAGTTCCGGCACGGGGAAGGCTCCCACGTAGCCCAACTTGCCCGTCTTGCTGAGGGCTGCGGCCATCATGCCGTTCAGGTAGTAGATCTGGTAGAAGTCGGCCATGTAGGTCGCCAGGTTGGGCGCACGCTTGTAGCCGCTGGCATGGGCGAAAATCACGTTGGGGTACTTCTTGGCCGCTTCCAGGGTCTGATCCATGAAGCCGAAGGACGTGGTGAAGATGACCTGGCACTTGTCTTTGACGAGGCGGTCGATGACCGGAGTCGCCTGACCTTCCGGCACGCTTTCCACGTACTTGGTTTCCAGCCAGGGCAGCGCCTTCTCGGTCTTCTTGCGGGCCTCGTCGTGCGCGTAGCTCCAGCCGATGTCGCCCACTGGCCCCACGTAGATGAAACAGGCCTTGAGCTTGCCAGCAGTCTGGGCCTGTGCAGCAGGACTGGCCGCCGTGCCCAACAGCGCCAGAGTTACGGGAACAGTCGCGGCCAGCAGAGTCATTTTCAGTGTGGATTTCTTCATGAACATCCTCCAGAGAAGGGGTGTGCGGTGATGCAAAAGAGAAGAACAGAGCCGGATAAATCGGGCGGAAAAGTGCAGCGATCTGATGCTCATTCTCCGCAGATTGAACAAGGAACCTTCAGTCTGTCTTCATTCTATGCAAATTGTCAGGCGATTGTCTGACGCCTGACCCGCAGACGTCTGACTCCTGGGCCAATGCCGTCTGGTCTGGCGGTCACGGCCCCAGATCAATCGTGATGGGCTGTGAGGCTGGAACAGTGACGTTCAGGGTACCGGGTGCGTATCCATCAGCCACCACCCGCAGTCGGTAGGTGCCGCGCACAGGCAGTTTGATCGGGCCAGGGGCCACACCCAAATCCTGTCCAGGTGTAAGGTTCGCTCCATCTGGGGCAGCAAGTACCGTGAGGCGGGCCGTCACTCCGGCTGCACCCTGCACCGTAAAACGAACTGTGCAGCAGAGGGGATCGCTGGCCGCAGGAGTTGCAGTGGTGCCGAGAGAGGGAGAAAACGCAAAGTAGGCCCATATCGCGCCGCCGAGCACGAGAAAGGCGGCCAACAGCGGCACCAGCCAACGTGGGGAAGCAGGGCGGCTAGGGGCAGACTTGCCGGGCGTTCTGACGACGCGCCAGGAATCGTCTTCGGCCCAGCCAATACGGATCGGTTCGCCATGAGTCCGGCGAGCAGGCAGGCGGCCCACCTCCTGACCTGCCCCTCCGTCAGATGGCCCAGCAGGAAGGGGCGGGCGGCGCATGGAGGCAGGCACCCGTTCTACATCGACAGAATCGGGGAACCGTATTCCCACACCCTCAGTGTGCTGGCCTTCGGAATCCGGAGCAGGCAGCTCTGGCAGATCATCGAAGTCTATGTGAACGACAGCAGACTGCGCCGCTTCCTGTTCGCGGCGAGCGGCAGCCCTGCGCTCTGCGGCGGCCCGACTGTCCTGTATGGCCTGTGCGCGGCGTTCGTCGTTCTGACGTTTGCGGCGCTCCTGCGGCGTTTCGGCTACACCGGGCGGCGCGTTGGAATAGGCCGACACAGGCGGCACAGCGGGCAGGCTCGGCGGCGATTCCTGTGGAGGAAGAGGCCGAACCGCCGTGATGATCACCCCGGCACCGGGCATTTCTACACCGGACACAGCAGAACCTGCCTCAGCAGTTGCCTGTACTCCTGACTGAATAGGGTCAGGCTGAATGGAGTCTGGCTCAACCGGGCTGGGTTGGGTGAGGTCTATCTGGATAACGGCTGGCACATCAAGGTTGGGCTGGTGGGCGTTTGGCAGATCAAGACCTGCTTGGTCGAGGTGGAGCTTCCCCGGATCGGTGGCCTGGCCCGGCAGCGGCTCTCCTGGCATATCTGGCACAGATGCGAACGCCACATCTACCACCGCCAACTCCACCGTGTTCCCCGGCCCAGGCAGGATTGGCCCAGCTCCAGCCGACAGCGCTGAATCGGCGTTGCTGCTTGCAGTCTCCCGGACAAGATCCGGGGAGGCAGGCTCGCCCAGGATGATCGGAGTGCCGTCATGAGGCGCGGTGGGTGCAGTCGGTTGCTCCACTGCTGGCCCAAGTGGCGTCATCTCTCCGGGAACGGCCTCTACTGGCAGAGTCTCAACTACAGCGGCGGCAGGCCGAAGGACAGGCTGACGTGAACTGGCAGAACTTTCAGAGGCGTCGCCTGTCTGCAACCTTGCCAGAGCTGCCTCAGCCGTCAGGGTGCCGGGAGCATCCTGCAATGCCCGCAACGGTTCGGGAACGCCACCCAGTGCGGCCAGAGCATCGGCCAACGCCCGCAGATCGTCGTCGGGAGACCCCGGTTCCTGTGACCAGGGCAGGCCCGCACCTGCCAGTGCCACGCGCCCGTCCACGCTCCAGAGTTGTGAGGCGTTCACGCCGCCGTGCACCAGACCCGATCCGTGTAGGGCAGCCAAACCTGCCAGTGCTCCACGCGCCGCCAACACCGGATCAGAGGCCGGAACTGCGTGCAGAGAGAGTTCCGTGACCAGATAGGCGTCGCCCCCATCCATTCCCTCATCGGAGTAGGGCAGCAAAGACGGGTGGTCGGGCAACTGCGGCGCAGGCAGTGCAGTGGGCAAAACGTGCACCAGCACGGGCATTCCGGTCAGACGGTCGGTGGCCCGGAGCGTCCGTACTCTTGCCGGATCAGCCACGCCGCCAGCCTCTCCCGCCTTCACTCCCGGAGCCACGTCACGGCCCGGCAGTTCCCGTGCCGCCACGTAAAGACCAATCGGCTTCATTGGGGGCAAGTATACGGCGCGGCAGGCCAGGAATCAGGTGGGAGCCGGGCCACAGGGCATCAATGCAGGCTTTAGGGAAGCGCGAATTTGCCCCAAGCGTCCCTTTGCACTCCGCAGAAGCCTCACCCTGCCAGAACCCAGAGCGGAACCCTGCCGCGCCAACCAGATCCACTGGTCTTGCCAGAAGCTCTGTATTCCTGGCGACCTCTTGCCAGCGGCTCTGTCTAGCGGCTCTGTACGCCGACTCCCAGACTCTGAGTCACGGCGTCCTGCATCTTCTTCTGGCTGTCCTGCACTTCTACAGCCACCGTTTCGCCGCTCTCCAGATCCATCACGAAATGGTCGCCTTCCAGCCGCACCCGCGACAGGATCTGCTCGTCGCCCTGCGGACGCGTGGTGGCCCGGAGTTCCACGTATTTCCGCATGGGCGTCCGGATGACTTTGGGGGCCAGGACTTCTTCCACCTGAAAAATGCCGCCGGAATTGTTCATGGTCACGCTGATCAGTACAGGCATATTGCGGCCCCGCTCGATCACCACCTGATCCACGGCCAGCGCACTGATGGAATGGATGTCCACGCTGCCCAGATTGAAGGCCTTGCGGCCCCGGCCCTTGGTGATGTCGGTGCCGTCTGCCACGGCCACGATGCCGCCTTCCAGGGTCAGCGGAGCCGGATTCAGGTCGTGACAATTGATGGCCCCCAGGATAAAGGCCCGGATTTTGGCCCGCTTGAAGGGATCGGCATACAGCGGCCCCATGATCCGGTCCAGAATCGGCAGGGCCAGCGCCACGCCGTGCCCCTCGTGTCCTACACGGTGAATCTGGTTACCTATATCGTGCAGCATCGTGCCCAGGATCACGGTCAGGAACACGTCTTCGGCGTCACCCACGCCCGATTCCATGATGTCGGTTTTGACACCTGCATCCAGCATCAGCTCGGTGATGGCGAGGCTGGCCGCGCCGGTGATAAAGGCGTGGACGCGCCCGTGATCGTTGTACCCGAGCTTGCGCATGGTGATGTAATTCGCCATGTCCCAGTGCGCCAATGCCTCCGGGTCGGCCCGCAGCACGTTGTAGGCAGCCAGCGCCCTGGGATACGGCTCCAGATCGAGGCGGATGGCCTGATTCGCTTCCTCGATCAGTTTGACGCGGGGCGTGGAATATTCCACCACACGTCCGGGCTGTTTGCCTTCCACGTCCTGCACCTTGCCGCCCGACACGCTCAGGGTAAATTTGGCGTCGCCTGTGGCAGATTCTGCTTGTTCGAGTTCTGTTTGCTCCGTTGCCGTCTGTTCCGACCTTGCTCCGCTGGATGCGCTCTGCACGGGCACGGCGTTTTGCACAGATCCTTTCGAGTCGTCATTCATCTCTGTTCTCCTCTGCTGGCTGGTCTCGCCTTCCCAACACAACCAGTTCACCCGGATCAATACAACACATAGAAATACAACACATAGAAAAGAGAACGGCCCGGCCTGAACCGGGCGCTCATTTCACCACAAGCAGTCTGACAAGAGTTTGAAAACGGGGTTGATGCTGGCCTTAAACAGCCTCCGGTCCCGTTACTCGCCCTGAAATTCTGCCGGGCGCTTTTCCAGGAAGGCGGCGGTGCCTTCACGGAAGTCCTTGGTAGCGGTGGTCATGCCGAACAGGTCGGCCTCAATTTCCATGCCGCCCTCCAGGGTGGTATCCAGCCCGCGCCGCACAGCCTCTTTGACAAGCGACAACGCAATCGGCGCATTTTTCAGGATCTGCTCGGCCACTTCGCGGGCCTTCATGAGGGGATTGTCGGCCACGTAGTTGACAAGGCCCATCATCAGGGCTTCTTCGGCCTTGACCTGACGGGCCGTGAGCATCATGTCCAGCGCACGGCCCACGCCAATCAGGCGCGAAAGGCGCTGGGTGCCGCCAAAGCCGGGAATCAGGCCCAGCGACACTTCGGGCAGGCCGAGGCGGGCCGCTGGAGAAGCCACGCGGATATCACAGGCCAGCGCCAGTTCCAGCCCGCCGCCCAGCGCAAAGCCGTTGATGGCGGCGATGACCGGAATAGGCAGGCTGCTGATCTGGTGCATCACGTCCTGCCCCGACAGAGAAAGCTCGCGGCCCGCGTACACACCGTCTATGTTGGAAAATTCGGCAATGTCGGCCCCGGCCACAAACGCCCGGTCGCCGCTGCCCGTGATAATCAGTGCGCCGATTTCGGCGTTTTCGATCATCAGCTCGATGGCCTGCGAAATCTCGCTGAGGGTATCGCCGTTGAGGGCGTTCAGGGCCTTGGGACGTGCAATAGACAGCACAGCAATGGGGCCATGCTGGTCAAGTTGTACGTTGCGAAAATCGTATTCGTCGATCATGGTCATGGTTCCTATCCTGACACGGGCGGGGTGAGATGGGCAGGATGCTGGGCGGTCTGGGCGGGGCGGGCAGGTCACCTGCTTTGCCTCTGCACCGAGCAGTCCGCCGGGTTGCTCGTCTCAATTCACCTGCTCCGCTGGGCCGTCAAGACAATCTCTGAATGACAGATGTGCTCAGGCTTTCTGTTCCTGCGCGTCCAGCCTGACGACGGCTTCCAGAGCCACCCGCACCATTCGGTCTACTCCGGCGGCCAGCACATCGTCGGGCACCAGTTGAGGATCGCCGATGTCGTTGCTGCACGCGGTCAGGCAGGCAGCACGCAGTCCGTGCAGGGCCGCCACCAGAAAGATCGCGCTGGCTTCCATCTCAAAGCCCAGAACACCGCGAGAAGCCCACAGGCGGGCGTGGTCGGGCGTGCTGGCATAGAAGGCGTCTTCGGTCATCACAAGGCCGACATGGTGCGGCGCACCCAGGGTACGGGCAGCGTGTGCAGCGGCCTCGACAACCTCAAAGCTGGCGGCAGGGGCATAGGGAGCGCCGCCCAACAGTTGGCGCGTGGTGCCGTCATTGGGTACGGCGGCAGTGGCAATGACCAGATCGCCGGGGGCGACAGCAGGAGTCGCGCCGCCCAGCGTGCCCACCCGGATCAGGGTTTTGGCCCCCAGACGCGCCAGTTCTTCGGTCACGATGGCGGCGCTGGGGCAGCCCATCCCGGTGGTCTGAATACTGACGCGCACACCCTGATAGGTACCCGTAAAGCCCAGCAGTTGACGGTGGCTGGTGTATTCGGTCACCCCTTCCAGATAGGTGGACGCGATGTGACGGGCGCGGTTGGGGTCGCCGGGCAACAGAACGTAGTCGGCAACGTCGCCGGGTTGGGCACGAACATGAATCTGACTCATACGGAGAAGTATAGAGAGCGGCCCTTCATCTGGTTCATTTGTGGGTGTCGTTTGACCGTCCAACCAACCTGAAGCTGATTTTTCTTGGTGGATGAACAACCACTAAGCAACCGGTACATGAGAATATCCTCATGAAGCTGAAGACTGAACGGGCTGACAGGTTTCTCATCTGAACGTCACGGGAGGCCACTGATAGCAGCAAAACTGCTCTCATCTAAAAAACCCTGTTTATCACCTGGCTCTTATTTTCATGAACTTTCAGTCAGTTAGTCAAAAACCTTCCAATTGAAGCCCAGGGAACACTCTGATTATTCACAGGGCACTCACGCCTGCTGCCTACGGTGTGTGCAGGCAGGGCAGCGCTATGCGTCATCCCATGCATCATTTTTTTGCTTTCGTCCTCAGTCCCTCTTCAAGGAGAACCACCATGCGTAACACTTTTGTTCTGTCTTCCCTGCTCGCTCTCGGCCTCGGCATGGCAAGCGCCCAGACGGATACCACAACTCCCGCTGACCCCGCCACCACCCCTGCTCCTGCAACTACGGCTCCTGCAACCACTGCGGCTCCGGCTGCCACGCCTGCCGCCCAGGTCGTGCAGTTTACCGACGTGCCCGCAGGCCACTGGGCCAAAGACGCCGTTGATCTGATCGTGCAGCGCGGCCTGATTCAGGGCTTCCCTGACGGCACCTTCCGCGGCAACGAGAGCTTGACCCGCTACCAGGCAGCGCTGGTGTTCTACCGCCTCCTCCAGAGCGGCCAGCTCAGCAACAGCAGCCTCAGCTCCACCGACCTCGCCACCATCACCGCCGGGATGCAGGAAGTCAGCACCGAGCTGGCCGCCATCAGCACCCGCGTGACTGACCTCGAAGCCCTGACCACCGAGCAGCAGGCCCGCATCACGGCGCTCGAAGGCCGCATCGACGCGCTGGGTACGCCCGCCGCCAACGCTGCTGGCACCGACACCGCCGCACTGACGGCCCGTATTGATGCCCTGGAAGCCGCCATCCGTAACATCCCCGCTGGCCCTGCCGGCGCAACTGGTCCTGCCGGCCCCGCCGGAGCCGCCGCCGATACGGCTGCCCTGGCCGCCCGCATCGCTGCCCTGGAAGCGCGTGCCACCACTGCTGACACCAGCACCGGCACCGTGACCACCACGCCCAGCACCACCACCCCTGTAACGCCCCCCACCACCGTTGTGATCGGCAACACCGACACCGTTGTGGACGCCGTCCGTAGCACCAACCTCTACGCTGGCGTCAGCGTGGGCGCACAGAACACCCAGAGCGGCGACCCCTGCTACCTGCTGAACTCCAGTGGCCGCGCCGTCAACTTCTGCCTCTCCGGCGGCGCGATGGTCGGTGCCAACAACGTGATCGGCCCAGTGGGCGTGCGCCTTTCGGCTGACTACGTTCCCGGCAAGAACGGCTTCAACGCCGACATCAACGCCACCTACAGCCTGAACAACGGCAGCAACATCACCCCTTACGTGGGTGCAGGTCTGGGCCTCACCAGCAGCCGCACCCGTCTGAGCGCCACCACCAACGCCAGCGACATCTACGCCAACGCGCTGGCCGGTGTGGACTTCCGCGTCACCGACAGCATCACCGCGTTCGTGGAAGCCGATGGCCGCTACTACCTCAGCAACAAGGGCGCAGGCACGGGCCTCGCTTCGACTGCAACCGATGCTCGTGGCTTCGGCGGCAGCATCAAGACCGGCCTGAAGTTCTTCTTCTAAACCGCAAGCTCTCAGTCAATGGGGAACCTCGAAAGGGGTTCTCTTTTTTTTTTGGCCTTGACGGGAAGGTGGGGAGCGTGTGTTTCAGGGGCTGCGGACTTATAGGAGCGTCATCAGGCCCAAACTGAGGTCTGTGGGGTCCGAACAGACGGAGATTCCACGTCCTCACCTCCGCGCCCTGTACACTCGGCCCTGTGAAAACCCATCATGTTCAGGTCGGCACCGTTTCGCGGGAGTTGCCTATTGTAGAAGTTGCGCCCGGCGTCAGCGTGGCACTGTTCAATATGCTCGGCGACACCGAAGTCACTGAGGCGGCGGGCAAGGCGCTGGCCGCACTGATCCCGGCAGACGTGGATATTCTGGTCACGCCAGAGGTCAAGGCGCTCTCGCTGGCGCACGTGATCAGCCGCGAATCGGGCAAGCCCTATATCGTGATTCGCAAGACGCAAAAGCCCTATATGGTCGATCCGGTGGTGCGCGAGGTGGTCAGCATCACCACGGGCAAGCCGCAGACGCTGGTGCTGGACGGCTTCGATGTCGATAAGATTCGGGGCCACAGGGTCGCCATCGTGGACGACGTGGTCAGCAGCGGAGGCACGCTGCATTCCATCTCGCAGATCATTCAGGAAGTGGGCGGCGAGGTGGCCGCCGTTATCGCCGTATTCACCGAAGGGCAGGAACGCCCCGAGGTGACGGCGCTGGGGCATCTGCCCCTGTTCACCTGAACTGAGACTGACCTGAAACCGAGTCGCTCAACTGATCCCAAACGCTGATCTGGCCCCAGCCGCGCTACCCTGTGCGGGTGGAACAATTGAACGTAACTGTCGGGGCCGTTTCCCGTGACCTGCCCACCGTGCGTGTGGGCAGCACTGGGCGCGTGCCACTCGTAGAATTTATTGGCGACCCGGAATTTACCAACGCGGTGGCCGCCGAAATGGTGGCCCTGCTTCCTGCCGGAACGGACATGCTGCTGTCGGTGGTCACCAACGCGTTGCCCCTGGTACACGAGTTGAGCGACCGCAGCGGCATTCCGTATGTGGTGGTACGCAAAAAGCGCCGCACATATATGCAGGACCCGCTGATCGTGGATGTGCCCAGCATGACCATGGGCGTGGCCGAAACCCTGTGGCTGGACGGCCCGCACGCGGCACGCCTGAAGGGCAGGAAGGTCACGATCGTGCAGGACGTGATCGCCAGTGGTGGCACTGCTCAGGCACTGGCGCGGCTCACCGAGCGGGCGGGCGGCACCGTCAACGGCTTTCTGGCTGCCTTCAAACAGGGGGAAACCACTCTGCCCCTGCACTTTTTGCAGGAGTTGCCAAAGACGATCTGAGGGGTAGGACGATCCGAGAGCCAGGGTCTCATACGGGATTAAACTGAGTCGCGACTATGCGACCTGCCTCGCTGTTCCCGCATCAGACGTCCGATGAGTTGGAGTTGGCCTACCGCCAGTCCGAGCGAGCGGTGGAGCGCTCCCGCTGGCAGATCTTGTGGCTGAAAAGCAAAGGGTTATCCATTCCAGAGATCAAAGCGGTCACGAGTTTTTCGCGCAGCACGATCAGCACGTTGATTCGGGCTTACAACAAAGATGGGCCAGCGGCGGTGGTGGACAGACGCCGTTGGAACAAATCGACTCCTGCGCTCGATGTGGAACA
>NZ_KB899696.1 GCF_000378445.1 Deinococcus aquatilis DSM 23025
TTCTCTTGCTCGATCAGGCGGGCTGGCATACCAGCCAGAAACTCCAGGTGCCGCCGAATCTCTTCCTCTTGCCCTTTCCGGCGTATACGCCGGAACTATCCCCCGCTGAACCCATGGTGACCAAGCTGAAGCTGCCCATCGCCAACCAGACGCTCAACACCCTTCAAGAGGTGGAGGATTTGATCGCCGCAGAGTGTGTCCGGCTCCAGCACAACCCTCAGGAAGTTAAATCGCTGACCCTCTTCCCTTGGATCAAACATGTTTTGGACTCATTTTAAGCTCGTATCAATACCTCGGCCCTGACGCCCACCGCATGCAAGACAGGCAACAACGCTCTTTGGGCTGAAATCTCAGTTTTTACAGCTCTGGTCAACAAATAAGGAAGCGCCCCTCTGAACGAGTGGACGCTTCCTTATTACTCTGGACCGCTTACCCCGACGTTCCTGCGGCGCTGGAAGGCTTGCCGCACGATGTCAGGCAGATACTCGCGTAGGTGCAGCATGGGCAGGCCGAAAGTGCTGCGGGCAGGTTCATTGGGCGCGGTGTTTCCTTCCTTGAGCATGGCGTACTGGTCGGAGGTGATGGGCGGCTTGGGCAGAATCTGCATGGCAGGCACGGCCAGATTCATCAGGGCCAGTGGCACGGCCAGGATAGGTTTCTTTTTGCCCAGCGCTGCCAGTTCGAGTTCCAGCAGGGCACGGAAGGTAAATTCATCGGGACCGGTGAGGGCGTAGGTCTGGCCTACACTGGCAGGCAAGTCCAGCGCACCCACGAAAGCCCGCGACACATCCTGCACACTGATGGGCCGGAAGGGAAACTGCCCGTTACCGATCTGGGGCACGATGGGCGCGGCGCTGACCAGCTCGCGCAGAACTCGGCCAAAGAAGTCGTCTCCGATACCGAAAATCAGGCTGGGTTGAAAAATGGTGAAGGCCGTGCCACTGGCCCTGACCAACGCCTCGGCCCGCGCCTTGGAACTGCTGTAGCGGCTGCTGCTGTCCTCACGTGCGCCGAGAGCGCTCATATGCACGTAACGTGCACCGCGTGGCAGGGCGGCCAGTACGTTGCGGGTGCCTTCCACATGCACGCGCTCAAAGGTCTGCGTACCCTGCTGCGTGATGATGCCCACCAGATGAATGACGGCGTCGGGGTTGGCCTGCCCCACGGCCCGCAGAACGCTGCCGGGATCGGATACATCCAGCGGCACACCCACTGCACCTGCGTTGCCCGCTGCGCCGCTGCGACTGCCCGCAAACACCTCGTGGCCCCGGTTCTGCAATTCTTTGACCACTGCTTTGCCCACGAATCCCGTTGCCCCTGTCACCAGTACCCTCATGCTTTTTCCTCCGTCGTGTTGGTCTGGATCTGTCCTGCAAAAGATTCCTGAACTGAAGAGGTCGTCGGCTTCCCGCCTGCTCCAGACAGCCGCTCCAGAATGATCTGCGTGGCCTGCGCCGCATCTGACCCAGCATAGATGCCGCCCAGGGTCGCTGCCAGTTCGGGCCGGGCATTCAGCAACCCGCCGCCCAGAAACAGAGGCAATTCCAGAGCATTCAGGTCAGGCCACTGGCCCTGTGTGGCGTCCAGCGCCCAATCTCCGTTCATTGCCAGCAAAACGCCCTGCGCCCCGACCTGCCGCGCGAAAATGGC
This sequence comes from Deinococcus aquatilis DSM 23025, assembly GCF_000378445.1. Taxonomy (GTDB): domain Bacteria; phylum Deinococcota; class Deinococci; order Deinococcales; family Deinococcaceae; genus Deinococcus; species Deinococcus aquatilis. The sequence goes on from NZ_KB899696.1 coordinate 1,651, forward strand.
AAGGTCGCCCAGAGGTGTATTGGCCCCCAGATAGGTGACCCGCACCCCCCGGCGGCGCAGCACCAGCACCAGCATCATCAGCCCGAGTTCATGCTGCTCGCCAGGAGCGCAGGCGGCCACCAACAGCGGCCCAGTGGTGCTTTCTCCCTCGGAATCCAGCAGGGCCGTGATACGGGAGCGCAGGAAGGCGCTGGCATGATGCTCGTGCGCGATCGTAATTTCTCCGCGTGCCCACAGTTCTCCCACGCTGACCAGTGCAGGAGACATGACGCCCATCAACACGTCTTCTACAGAGAGGTGCAGTTGCGCCTCGGCCAGAATGCGGCTTGCTGCAGCCATATCGGGAGCCATCAGGGCACGCAGCAGCGCCCCCGACCAGGCCTCGCCCGCCCGTTCGCGCTCGGCGGGCGAGGTGGCCGGGTTGTCTGTGGGCTGACCCTCTCCGGGTAAAAAGCCGCGCACCGTCAGTTCGGCAGCGCGGCCAGCAGGCACACCATCTCGCAAAAAGGCCTGCATCACCTCTATACGGGCCAGGTCATGCGGAGAATACAGGCGGTAACCGCTCTCGCTGCGGGCAGGCGACGGAAAGCCGTAACGCCGTTCCCACTGGCGCAATGTCACGGCAAGAACACCCGTGCGGGCCGAGACTTCAGAGGCGGTAAACATGGCCGTCGAGTCCTGTTCCGGCAAAATAGGTTGAGCGCCGGAATCGTTCATTGCTCCCTATCTTGACTGCTCAGCTGTCTCTTGATGGTAAGCGATGCTGAGTTGAGCCGAATTCTGGGTTTGACCAAGTGGTTTGATAAGTGTCTACTTGTCGGTGCCGGGCAAAGGTTTGCTTCTCACGGGGCCGCCGTCTACACCGCCACTACGGGTGGTGCCGAGGCCGCCCTCCGCTGCTCCGCCCAGATCACTGTCGCCATCGTTGTTGGGCGTGCCCTGACGGTCCTCAAAATCGCTTCCGCCGAGGCGTCCATCATCGAAGCCCGGCTGATCGTTGGGATTGCGGCTGTCGTCGTCTACATCGGCCCGCAGAATGCTCTCTACCGCCATCTTGTCCTGCAAAAGTTCTCCTGTCGTGCCTTCATCGACGGGTTCGCCGCGGGTCTCGGCAGACTGGCGGGCTTCTCTGGACATGTCGTCGGTCTGGGCCTGTCGGTCGTTGGTCTGATCGTCGTCGCGCTGCGTCATGGATGCAGGCTAGTCCTGGCGTGTGGGTCGGCGCTGAGTGAGCCTTGATGAAATCTACTTGATGAATGTTCGGCTGGTCTCGGCTGGGCAAATTTCAGGCGGGCAACCTCCGGCTGTCCAGCACCCCTGGCCCCATAACGTGCCCCAACTCCTTCCGCGTTCCGTCTATACCCCGTAGACTGGCCGGATGCGTTTACTGCTTGACCTCCACCCCGATGCTTACCCCCTTGAGGGCTTCCGAAAGCGGCAGCTGCTGGAGTGGGTGTTTGTTCAGGGCGCGGGCAGCTTTGAAGCCATGACCAACCTGCCCGCCGACCTCCGCGCAGAGCTGGCAGGCGAGTTCGCGCTCAACCCTTTCCGGGAAATAGAAACGGTTCGCAGCACCGACGGATCGGTCAAGTACCTGTTCACGCTGCACGACGGACGGCAGATGGAGGCGGTGTACATGCCTTATCTGGATCGCCGCACGATCTGCGTGTCCACGATGGTGGGCTGCCCGGCCAAGTGCGCCTTCTGTGCCACGGGCGCGATGGGCTTTGGCCGCAACCTGACCCCCGGCGAAATCGTGGGGCAGGTGTTGGCCGTTGCAGGCGGCGAGGGCATCGCGCCCCGTGAGCTGCGAAATCTGGTGTTCATGGGCATGGGTGAACCGCTGCTGAACTACGACCACACCATGCTGGCCGCCCGGATTTTGCTGCACCCACAGGCACTGGGCATGAGCAAACGCCGAGTCACCCTCAGCACGGTCGGGCTGCCCAAGGGCATTCGCCGCCTCGCCGCCGAGGATGATCTGGGTATCAAACTTGCCATCAGTCTGCACGCCCCCGACGAAGAAACCCGCCAGCGCATCATCCCCACCGGGCACCGCAACTCGATTGCCGAAATTATGGCCTCGGCGCGGGAATATCAGGCCGTGACCGGTCGGCGCGTTACCTTTGAATATTCCATGCTGCGCGGGGTCAACGACCAGTTGTGGCAGGCCCGCGAACTGGCCTCGCTGCTGCGCGGTCTGGTCAGCCACGTCAACCTGATCCCCATGAACCCCTGGGATGGATCCGGCTTCGAGAGCAGTACCGAAGAAGAGATTCAGGCGTTTTACGACGAGCTGGAGGCGCGTGGCGTGGACGTGAGCGTGCGCCGTTCGCGTGGCAAGGATGCGGGCGCGGCCTGCGGACAACTGGCCCTCAAGCGCCCCGACGCCGTCACCGGGAGTGTAGCAAGCATTTAAAGCCCGACAAAAATTCTGCTCTTACTGGCCGCCCATCTTCATGTAATGGGCGGCCTTCACGCTATCAGGGGGGATTTCTCACGTCCCCGCACCGAGCTGTGAGAAACCCAGCGGCTTTCCCATCACGCTGCCCCGTCAGTCATGAGACAATTTGGTGCGCCCAGCGCAGTTCAGCCCACCTGGCTCCTTCAGGCACTGTACCCTTGAAAAAGTAAGGGTTTGGAAAGAACCCGATGATTAGGCTCAATTCGTTTCCGACTCTCAGGAGGCTCTTAAGTGACGCAATCCACTCGCCCGGCCTTGACATTGTTGCTGCTCGCCCTCACCTCGAGCGCGGCGGGGCAGACACTGATCGACACTTCGACCAGCATCGGCATTCAGAACACTCTCCAGCAGGGAAGCACGGGCAGCATCGGCTCAACCCTGAAAGCGGCACAGAATGTGGCCCAGACAGTGCAGACCGTACAGCAAGCTGAACAGGCTGCTGCCGTGCCTGCTGTGCCTGCACCCACGCCCTTTACAGCGGCCCAGACCACTCAGCTTCTGGCGGCCCAGAGCCTTCTCAAAGAGAACAACTACCCGCAGGCCCGCGCCGGATTCGAGGCGCTGGTTGCTCAGAACTATGCCCAGCCAGAGCCTCATTTCGGCCTCGGGTTGGCATTGTTTGCACTGGGCGATTTCAAGGGGGCAAACTTCGAGTTTACGCAGTTGAGCCTGCTGGCCCCCGACCGCTTCGAGGGGCCGTATAACCTCGGTGTGATCGCCACCCGCGAACGCCGCTACGACGATGCTCTCAGGCTGTACGGCAGCGCGGCAACCCTGGCGCGTGGCCGCGTCTCTCTGACCGTGCAGCGGCAGGTGCTGGACGCCCTGGCTGCCGAGCAGACCCGCGCCGCTGCTTACGCTGCTCTGGTCACGACCCTCACCGAAATCGCGGCGCTGGCCCCCGACGACGCTGCCGTGCAATTCCGGCTGGTACAGGCACAAACGCTGGCTGGACAGAGTGCACAGGCTTTGCCCGGAGCGTACGCTCTCATGCAGCGCGAACCGTCACGGGCCGACGTAGTGCTCCTGATTGCCGATATCTATGTGGCGCAGGGCCTGCCTGACCGCGCTATTCGGGAACTGGACGCCGCCGCGCCGCGCATGGCAACGGGAGCAGACCGCGCCAGCCTGCTGCTGAGAAAGGCCAACCTGCTGAGTGCAGGCGGCGATACTCGCGGAGCAGTGGTGGCTGCCCAGGCTGCCGCCGATGCCGATGGCCGCTCGGCCTCTACATTCGCGGCATTGGGGACATTCCGGGTCGCCCGCAACGACCGCCCCGGCGCACTGACCGCGTACCTGAACGCGGTCAAACTGGCCCCCAAAAATGCCGCCTACCGCACCGATCTCGCCGCCGTACGCCTGACGCTGGGGCAAAATGCCCAGGCTTTTGCCGATGCTGTGGCCGCCATCAGACTCTTTCCTGAAGCCGCAACCCTGGCCCGTGCCCAGTACGTGCAGGGGATCGCCGCCTACCGTCAGGGGAACTTTGCCGATGCCCGCGCCGCCCTCAGGTCCAGTGCCCTGAAGGCCGCAAGTGCCGATACCTACTTCTGGCTGGGTCTGAGCCAGTACGCCCTCAAAGATTACGTGGGCGCGGCAACAGCCCTGAGCGAAAGTGTGAAGCTGGAACCGAGCGTGAATGCCCGCCAGAATCTGGCCTCAGCACTCCTCGCCAGCGCCCGCTACCCTGAAGCCGAAGCCATTTTGCGCGGCCTGGTCAGCGACAATCCCAAAAACGATGAGGGATGGTACCTGCTGGGCGTGACCCAGCGTGCCCAACGCCGCGAAAGTGAGGCGAGACAGGCCCTGAAGACGGCGGCCAACCTAGGCAACGTCCGTGCTGTGGCGGCCCTGAAATGACCTCGCCGCAGACCAATGGCAGAGGCAACGGCAGCAAAAGCAGCGCCGCACGCTGGCCCGACCTTCTGATCGGCCTGCTGGTGCTGCTGCTGCTGGGCGGCTTCGGCTTCTTGCTGTTCGGGCAACGTTCGGGCAATACCGGCACGACCGCCAACACGCCGTCCCCAACAACGCCAGCCGAATCCGTTCCAGCACCCGCAGAAACCGCCGAGATTCCCGCCGCGCCAGGCGCAGTAGTCACGCCTCCGGAAACCACGACTGCTGCACCCACCCAGACGCCCGCCGAGACTCCGGCAGAGATTGCTCCAGTAACCGGACAGACGCCTGAGCAGACACAGACTCCTGCCGTTCCTGAAACGGCTGCACCTGAAACAACCACGACGCCCGCTGCCACAGCACCCACAGCGGCGACCCCGGCCACTCCGGGTGCGGCGGCCACAGAAGCCACCACATCTCTGGGCGATATTCCGACCATCGTAGCCGCGCCTGTAGAAGCGGTGCCCACAGAAACGCCGACCACCGCAACGCCCGCTGCGCCAGCAACCACTGATCCGGTGGCTCCCGCTGCCCGTACAGGCGGAGCGGTCGCCACCAGCGAAACGCGCACGCCCCTGCGTTCCGATTACCGCATCAGCCTCGGCAGCTTTTCTTCAGAAGCTACCGCCACCAGCCGCACGGCAGGCGTGAGCGGCCTCGGCTACCGCGTGTATCCCATCGACCTCGGTTCCGAAGTGGTGGCCCAGATCGGCCCCTTTGCCGACGAAGCCACGGCGCGGCAGGCTCTGGCCGACATCGTGCGGGCGTACCCAGGGGCAATTCTGTACCCGCCCCGCAACCGCACTCTGACCGGAGGCTCGGGCAGTGGCACCAGCCCCACCTCCGGCAGCACCGCACCCAACACCGCCACGGAAAGCGCCGCACCCAACGTCACGGCCCCTGCTGCCACTCCACCCGCCGCCACACCTGCGCCCCAGGCTGCCGCGCCCGATGGCCCGGTGTACCTGCAGGTGGGGGCATTCGACCGGGTAGAAGGCGCTCAGAATCTGGTGGGCACGCTGCGCGATCAGGGCTTCGCACCCACCGTAAATGCCCCCGAAGGCCGCAAGGTGACCGTGTTGGTCGGCCCTTTCAGCGGCGACGCCCTGATCCGTGCCGAAGAACGCCTGTCGAGCAGCGGCCTCGATTCCTTCCGGGTGCGCTGAAGCTATGGCTGATATTCCCACCGCCGCCATCAGCCGCCTCGTGACCTACCTGCGAATTCTGGAGCAGTTGGAAACCCAGGATGTGAGCCGCACCAGCAGCAATGATCTGGCTGAACGCGCCCAGGTGAGTGCCTTTCAGGTTCGTAAAGACCTGGCCTATTTTGGGCGCTTCGGCACACGCGGCATGGGCTACACCGTGCCGATTCTGAAGCGCGAACTGGTGCGGGTGCTGGGTCTGAACCGTACCTGGAGCGTGGTCATCGTGGGTATGGGGCGGCTGGGGCAAGCGATTGCCAACTATCCGGGAGCCAGCGATTACCGCTTTCAGTACGTGGGGCTGTTTGACGTCAATCCCCAGATCGTGGGCCAGAACATCCGCGATTTGCGGGTACAGCACACCGAACAGTTGCCTGACTTCGTGAGTGCCACGCCCGTAGATATGGGTTTCCTGGCCGTTCCCCCCGACCGTGCCCAGGACGCTGCACAGGCGCTCGTAGATGCGGGCGTGCGCGGCATCCTGAATTTTGCTCCAGTCGTCATCCAACCACGCACCACCGAACGCGGCGGCGTCAGCGAACCCGGCGACGAGTGGCGCAACGTGACCATTGAAAACGTCGATTTTTTGGCAGGCATGAAGCGCCTCGCCTTTTACATCCTGAATCCCACCTTGAAAGCTGCCCTGACGGAGGACACCGAATGAATACACGTATGAACGCCCTGATGAACAACCGATCTCTAGCAGCCCTGATTGCCCTGCCACTGCTTTTGGCCTCGTGCGGCAGCGTCACCGGGTCACAATTTTCTTCTCAGGCCAGCGTGTCTGGCGCACGGATTGACGTCACTATCGAGCGGGTGTACGACAAAACAAGCAAGCAGCTCAAGCGGATCGACAGCACCTTTGTCATGACCCAACCACAAGTCAGTTTTATTACGCGGGCAGGCAGCGTGGGCGGACGGATCGTCAGTGCCCAGATCACGGTGAACGATGAAAGCGGCAACCGGTACGCCGAGAACAGCGGGCAATATATACAGAACTTTGGTGACCGCCTGTGGCAAGGGTACGCCTGCAAAGCGACCGATGGCACGGTAAATACCGCCGTCGATCCTGAGACCTGTACCTTCGTCAACCGTGTGGAATACACCCGCCAGCAGACTTTCCCTAACGGCAGCAATGCAGGCACTGTGCAACTGCTCGCTCCACGTATTGGCGAAACAGCGACGGGCGACTGCATTGAGGGCCCCTGCCCAGCCAACCTCTCTATGAACATCACATTCAACATCGTGGACGATCTGGGCCGCAGTCAGACTCTGCCCGTCGTCAAAGCGCCTATTCCAGTTTTCCGTATTAGTGACACCGGAGTTGAAGAATGAATCCAGCACGTACTGTTCTATCCCACACTTTTTCGCCTCAGCGTAGCCCCGTGTTGTGGCTGCTGACTGCCGCCCTCACTGCCTGTGGCGGCGGTAGCACGCCTGCACCCGGCGGCAACACTGCGCCTCAGATCGTTGTCAAAACTGCGGGTGGAACAGTTATCGGTGCAGATACCTATGTCGCCAGCGGTGGGCAATTCATAGTTACAGCTTCCGATCTGGAAGGCAGCATCAAGAAAGTGGTGTACAGCATTGATGGCGGTACCGACACCGATCTGACGCCAGCCAGCCGTATGATCCTGACGCTCCCTGCACTGACGGGCGGCACCCACACAGCTAAAGTGGTCGCCACCGACGATGCGGGGCTGACCACCACGCTCAACGTTCCCTTTCTGGTAGACAACGCCGCGCCCGTGCTGAACAGCGTGACCCTGAACGGTACTGCTGCTGCCACCGCCACGACCTTTACCGTGGGTGACGCCGCAACCCTGGTCGCGCGGGCCAGCGATACGCGGGGCGACGCGGCGAATACGCCAGCAAGCGTCACGGTCAACATTCTGGAAGGCAATACAGTGCGGGCAAGTGGAAGCAACGTCGCCACTGCCGACCTCAGCAAAAATGCAGATGGTACGGCCCGCACCGCTGGAACCGTCACCGTGACTATTCAGGCCGTAGACAGCGTGGGCTTTGCCACCAGCCGCACCGTCAATCTGACCTTCCTGGCAGCAGCTACGGGAGGCGCAGACGGAACGACCACCACGCCTCCAACCCTGACCTGGCTTACGCCCGCCGCCGAGTTCGTGAGCGGGAACGGCAGCGTGAATCTGCGGGCCAGCGCTGTCCGCAACGGCCAAGACGTAACGGGCAGTCTCACCTATTCCGCCACCTGCGGCACAGTCGTAGGCAACATCTGGACGCTGGGGGCCGATTGCGCCGATGGCAGCAAACAGGTTCTGACCGCTACTGTGCTGGACGGCGGCAAACAGTATTCCCTCTCCAAAACGGTGACGGTAGACAGCGCCAATCCCAGCGTGCAGCTCACCAGCCCGCAGCAGGGCCAGAGCGTCACCACCAATCCGGTAACCGTCAAGGTGAATGCCACCGATTCGGGTAGCGGTGTGGAAAAAATTGATGTGATCGCTACCGACGCCAGCGGCACAGTCACCCGCGTGGGCAGCTTGCAGGCTGCGTCGGGCGACGTGATCTGGGCACCTATGAACGGTACCTATACCCTGACCGCCACCGCGACAGACAAGGTAGGCCGCACCAGCAGCAGCACCGTGACGGGTATCCAGGTGCAGCTCAGCAGCACCGACGCCATCAATCCTACGGTGACGGCCGTGACCCTGCCTTCTGGAATTCTGCGCGGCACACAAACTGTCACCGTAGATGCAACCGACGCCGCCCCCACCAGCGGCATCGCCAAAGTGGAGCTGCTGGACGGCAGTACCAGCCTCGGCGCACAGAGCACGGGCGTGAATGGCCGCTATACCTTCAGCCTCGATACCAGCAAGCTGAGTGACGGTACACATACCTTGCGGGCTGTGGTCACCGACAACGTGGGGCGTTCCGGCGAAAAGACTGCCGCTGTAACGGTAGACAACACTGCGCCAGTGGTGACGTGGCAGTCTCCGGCAGCGGGCAGCGTGACCAAAGGCCGCGTGACCCTGAACGCCAGCAGCAACGAAGGCACAGTGAGCTATCTGGTGGACGGCACAGCCACATCAGACGTAGATGCCGCCACCGCTGGTGTGCAGGTCGATCTGGCCGACGGGACGCGTCAACTGACTGCTGTGGCCAGCGACGCCGCAGGCAACAAGAGCAGCGTAGCCATCAGCGTCACCGCCGACGGCACCGTACCTACTACCAGTATCACCAGCCCCGCCACTGGTAGCACGGTGACCCAAAATCCAGTAACCATTCAAGTGACCGGGGCAGACACTGGAAGCGGTATAGAGCGTATTGAAGTGCGGGCCAACAACATCTTGGTCGGAACGGTACAGGGCAATACGGGCAGCGTGACCTGGGTGCCTACCAACGGAACCTACACCCTGATCAGCACAGCTATCGACAAGGCAGGGAACAGCACCGTCAGCACGGCCAACATCGTGACGGTGAGCCTGACGGCCAGCGATACCTCTGCGCCCATAGCGGGCACAGCACCGACCGTTCCCGCTGGCCCGCTGCACGGCACAGTGGTACTGGGCAGCGACTTTACTGACCCAGAAAGTGGTGTCGCAAGCATCGAGTTGTATGACGGCCCTACACTTCTCCCTTTGACTGCTCTGCTGACCCGCACGGCAGGTGGCAAGACAAGCTATGAATTTAGTCTCAACACCAACACGCTGGCCGACGGCGTCCGTAATCTCCGTGTGCGGGCCACCAACGGGGTGGGCCTCACCACGGACCAACTGGTCAACATCACAGTAGACAACACTGCGCCAGTGGTGACGTGGCAGTCTCCGGCAGCGGGCAGCGTGACCAAAGGCCGCGTGACCCTGAACGCCAGCAGCAACGAAGGCACAGTGAGCTATCTGGTGGACGGCACAGCCACATCAGACGTAGATGCCGCCACCGCTGGTGTGCAGGTCGATCTGGCCGACGGGACGCGCCAACTGACTGCCGTGGCCAGCGACGCCGCAGGCAACAAGAGCAGCGTAGCCGTCAGCGTCACCGCCGACAGCACCGCACCTACGGCGCAGATCACCAGCCCTACCATCAATCAGACCTTTACCAGTGGCCCCATCAGCGTGGCAGTGCAGGCGCAGGACATCGGCAGCGGCGTCAGCAACATCGCGGTGTATGCCAAACCCGCTACGGGCAACGAAGAACTGGTGGGTATCCTGACGGCCAGTGGCAGCCTTTCCTGGTATCCACAAAAAACCGATAGCACTGCCTATGAACTTCGTGCCGAAGTGACCGACAAAGCGGGCAATACCAGCCTCAGCACGTTGGTCAGCGGCGTGAAACTGCAGACGGCGAGCAGCATTATTCCGCAGGCCGTGACCGTGACCGTGCCTGCTGCTGCACCTCAGGGGAAAACCGTCAATCAATCGGGGCGCGACTATGTGCGCGGCTACCTGAATGTGAATGCCAGCGCCACCACCAACGCCGTCAGCGGCCTGAAGTCGGCAGAGCTTCTGATAGACAACACTGTCGTTGCCACCGAAACACAGAGCACGGGCAATCCGACTTTCAATTTCAACTTCGATACCCTGAATGATGGCCTGCACGACGTTGCCGTGCGCTTTACCGACAATGTCGGCACAGTCAATGCGCCCAAGATCAGCGTATTCGTGGATAAGACCGCACCTGTTGTGGCCTGGACGGCTCCGGTCAATGGATCAGTCACCAGCAACGCCTCACCCACGCTCACGGCTACCGCTACCGACGCTGTGTTTGGTGCGCTGACACCCACATACACAGTAGACGGCGGCCCAGTACCTGCCAGCTTCAGCGAAGGCGCACATCAATTGGTCGCCACCAGCACCGACCTACTAGGAAATACCGCCCAGAGCAGCATTAGCCTGACCGTAGATCAGACGCCGCCCGACATGAACGTGACCAGCCCGACTGCAGGGCAAGAATTTACTGCCGCACCCATCACGATCAGCGGAACGGCCACCGACAAATTCAGCAGCGTGGTCAGCATCAGCGCCACTGTCACCAACCCAGACAACAGCAAGACCGTTCTGGGCCAACAAGCAGGGGGCACCTACTCCGCGCCGTTCACTCCCAGCACACCCGGTACATACAGCGTGGAATTTACGGCTACAGACGCCGTGGGCAAAACCCAGACTGCTTCACGCACGTTCACTCTGCGCGATGCCGAAGCGCCCACCATTACTCTGAGCAGCCCAATTGAAGGCCAGCTTATTGAGGGCGATAGCTTCACCTTGAGCGCCACTGCCGCTGACAATGTCAAGGTGGATAGCGTCAAGTTCTATGCAGGTGGGGAAGAATTACCAGCTACCTCAACAAGCGGAAGCTTTACAGCCACTTGGAATACCAGCACTGTTCGTAATGGCGCAAACAAAGTCTATGCCGTGGCTATAGATGCTGCTGGAAATCGCACGACCAGTACAGCGGTGAATGTCACAGTGGCCCGTAAACCCACCGTCAGCATTACCTCGCCTACCACTTCGACCGCCCTCCTCAGCAACTTTATCAACGTGAACGTCAGCGCCATTGATAATAATGGCATCTCACAAGTAGAGCTATTCGCCGATAATGTCCGTGTTGGCATGCTGACCAGCGCTCCCTATAGCTTCTCGTTGAATACTGCGAACTATGCGAATGGTGAGATTGTGCTGTTTGCCCGCGGCACAAACACAACAGGGCAAGTGAAAGACAGCGAGAAAGTCAAGATTCAGGTCAAGAACGATGTCGCCCCAACACTGGCTATCTCCGCTCCAGCCAACGGTGCTCTGGTCTTAGCCCCTAACATACCCGTACAACTGACAGTCACACGGCGCAGCAGTGATTTTGATATTCAGCCGATGACCTATCCAGACCCCTCCGATTCAACCAAGACAATTACAGAAGATGCCATCCGTGTCGATATGCTGGATTACCGAGGCAGTTTGGTAGCTTCCCGTTACATCGCGGCCAAGGACAATGTGGACGGTGTGTACACCACTCCAGCGTTTGACCTCGCTGGCTTACCCGCCGATGTCTACACCCTCCGCGCTAGCATGATGGTGAAACTGAACGGCAACCTGAATCCTCAACCCGTTGAACAAACGATTCAGTTCACCACACGCAACCAGAGCAGCAATCCCCCAGCGGCGATTATTCGTCTGCCTGTACGCTTGAATGCAGATCAAACTCAGCTTCCTGTTCTTAACCGCGACTCTGCGATATTTGTTCAAGCCAGCGATGACACCGGCCTGAAATACATCCAGATACGCTTTATTAACGAGGATGGCACTCCTACCAACGCTTACTTGCTGAATGAAACCCTCAACGGCCAGCCGGGACCGTTTGACCGTCTGATTCCCACCCTTGAGATTGACGGCTCGCAGTATGTGAGGGATCAAAACTATGTCTTGCGTATCACGACGGAAGATGTAGATGGCAACCGCAACATTCAGGAAGTGAAGGTCAAGGTAGACCGTGGTCAACGTCTCCCTACATATTCCACCACCACAGATGGCGCGGATGCTGGAGGGGTCAGTGGTGGCGCTTTCAATGATCCCACAAACCTCATTTCTGGACAGCTGAATCACAACAGCGCCAGTTGGGGCTTGGGGTGCAGCACCACGACTTTTACAGCAGCCCCCACAGTTGGCCAACAGCAGTTAGTGCCTTTGACTTGTGCCTCTCTGAGCAGTTCAAGTCGAGTGATCGGCTTGGTGTACAGGAATGGCATTCTGATTGCCAGCGATGTTCGTCCCCAGACCACGGGAGAGCAAAAACTGTCTTACGGCTTTACGGAGCCTGGCGTCTATCAGGTAGACTGGATCGTTCAGGATCTATCCTCGGGCGTAGTACAGCGCTACCGGGGCGAAGCGAAGTCTGTTACCCGGAACGAATAAAGCTATCCACCAAAAGCCCCCCGCCTATTACAGGCGGGGAGCTTTTTTATCTGTTGCAGTTCAGAACTTGATGGTGTATTCCGCAAATCCGTCTTCACGGGTACGCAGCAACGTCGCGCCTGCGGGGAGCGCCTTGCTGGCGTTCGGGCTGGTGGCATACAGCAACGTCGCGCCGGGGATGGGCGTCAGTTTCCAGTTGCCGTCAGCGGTGGGGTTCACAGTTTGTTGCTGCGTAAAGTAGCCGATCAACGCCTGACGGGTTTCATCCGGGGCCTGAAGGATGATGTTTTTGCCGTCTAGGCCGGGGAAAGAGCCGCCCCCTGAGGCACGGTAATTGTTGGTCGCCACGACAAACTGGGCAGCCGGGTCGATGGCCTTGCCGCCAAATTGCAGATTCTTGATGCGGTGGGCATCTGCCTTAGCAAGTTTTCCAGCCGTATCGTAGCGGGCAGGCTGAGACACGTCGATTTCGTAGGTCACGCCATCGATGATGTCGAAGTTGTAGGTGGGGAACGACTCATCGACCAATGCCTGGGGTTCAGTCTTGGTCGGGTCGATCTGCTTGAACTGCCCAGCGGCGCGTTCCAACCATTCCTGCACCTGCGCCCCCGTCACCAGCACGGCCTGCACGGTGTTGGGATAGACGTACAAATCGGCCACGTTCTTGATCGCCAGGGTTCCGGCGGGAATATCGGTGTAGTAGCTGGGGCCGCTGCGTCCACCCGCCTTGAAGGGTGCAGCGGCGCTGAGCACGGGCAGGCTGGCGTACTGGCCGCCCGCCAGAGCGGCTTTCACGTAGGCGATCTGCGCGTTGCTGACCAACTGCACGCTGGCATCGTCCTGGGTCAGTGCCCAGTAGGACGTGATGGGCGCAGTCAGGTCGGCCACCTTGCCACGCACGTAGGCCAGCGTGCCCTCGTGGGCGGCCTTCACTGCGGCGGCGATGCGGGGGTCGGGCTTCACGATGCTGGCTTTGGCGGTCTTATCCCAGATGGGACGAATGCTGCCCACGCCGTCCTGAATCGTCCACTTCTGGGCCTTACGGTCAAAATTCAGCTTCAGATCTACGATGCCCAGGTCGTTGCCCCAGAATCCGGCCATGACCACAGGTTTGCCGTTGATGGTGCCCTTGGTGATGTCGGCACCGGGAATGCTCTTGTACACCGGGCCGGGAAATTCCTGATGGCTGTGGCCCGACAGCACCACGTCGATGCCCGCCACTTTGGTGAGTTCGGTGGCGACGTTTTCCTGTCCGGGCTGGTAGTCGGCAGCAATACCCGAGTGCGCGATGGCGACCACGATGTCGGCTCCCGCCGCCTTCATTTGCGGCACAAACTTACGGGCCGTTTCCACGATGTCGCGGGTCGTGATCTTGCCGTCCAGGTTGGCCTTATCCCACTGCGTAATCTGGGGCGGCAGCAACCCGATGATTCCCACGTTGAGGTAATACGGGCGGCCCGTGGTGTCGTAGACCAGCTTGCGCTGAATCAGGTAGGGCGTAAAGGCGTTGGGGTCGTTGTCGGGGTTGCTGTCTCCATCGGTGGCATACGCGTTGGCATTCACGTAGGGCATGGGCGCAGCCTTCAGCACGCCCTGCAAAAAGGGCAATCCGTAATTGAATTCGTGGTTGCCGAGGTTGCCCGCGTCGTATTTCAGGACGCCCATCGCTGCATGCATGGGGTGCAGTTGGCCGTCTGTCAGGGGCTTGATCTTGGCGACGTAATCGCCCAGCGGATTGCCCTGAATCAGGTCGCCGTTGTCGTAGAGCAGCGTATTGCGCTTCTCGTTGCGGGCGTTCTGAATCAGGGTCGCCGTGTATTCAAAGCCAAATTCCCCGGTGGGCTTGTCCTGGTAATAGTCGTATCCCAGCGCGTTGGTATGCAGGTCGGTCGTTTCGAGGATACGCAGATCCACAGTCTGTGCGCCTGCCGCCGTAAACAGCGCCGCACCCAGAAGGAGCGGGGCCGTAAGTGTGCTGAATTTCTTCATGGCCTGCAGGATACAGCCCCCATTTGGGGGAATGCTAGACAGGTTGCACAGTTAAGGACGAGCCTACAAGTTGGCGGCCAGCCGTGCAAACAGCGCCGGAACGGGCGGCACCTCTCCCCCATTGATCCAGCTCTGGCCCAGGCGATTCATCCGCAGGTCGCGGAGGTGGCCGCCTGTGCCGACGCCTACGCCCTCTGGAAAAAAGTGGCGGAGGTCTACTGATCCGGTCACTTCTGTGCCGCCGAACACCCCGGACAGGGCGCGGTCTACTTCACGGGCAGGGCCAAAATGCATCTGATGAATGCTGGGGCCGTCTTGCCACACGAAACGGGCCGCACCGGGCAGTGTTTCCAGCGTGCCGGGGGAGGCCACATGGCGCATGCTCAGGCCGGGGCGCAGTCTGAGCGTGACCGTTTCTGCCGTGCCCAGCGCCCCGAAGCTGCCCACAAAAGGCCGGGTCAGGTCGTACCCCTGCACATTTTTGACGGTGCGCCCACCTGCCACGATGCGCCGCCCACTCGGAGAAATGAAAGTCAGACCCAGGATTTCGGCGGCAAAAAAGAAATTCTGCCCAAAGCCGCCGCGACTGACCAACCCGCCCACTCCACCGGGCAATTCTACGGGCGGAAAGGGCGGATACAGGCCAGCAGGCAGGGCCGCGTAGACGTCCAGCAAGGGCGTATCGCCGCTGACGGTAACGGTCTGATCGCCGGGAGAAAGCTCAAGAATGGGCATGGGGGGCCTTTGGCGGAAGTGGGAAATGGGAAGTGGGAAAAACGCGGGATTCCGAGCCTGCCTTTTCTTTGGACGATGCGTTCACGCCAACTCCGGTGGCAGAACCTTGCCGGGATTCAGTGCCCCCTGCGGATCAAGGGCGTGTTTGACCCGCCAGAGGGCGGCCAGGGTTTCGGCGTCCACGGCCTCGCGCATAAAGGCCAGTTTCATGGAGCCGATGCCGTGCTCACCGCTGAGAACGCCGCCATGCCGGATGGCGACTCGGGCCACCTCATGGGCCAGCTCATGCACCGCTTCCAGGGATTCGGTACGCGGATCGAACAGGATGTTGGGGTGCAGGTTGCCGTCTCCGATGTGCCCAAACTGCACCAGATGCAGGCCCGAGGCGTCGCCCAGCGCCCGGATTTCGCGCACCACCTCGGGCAGGACGCTGCGGGGCACCACGATGTCTTCGTTCATGCGCTGCGGGCGAATGCGGCCCAGCGCGGGCGATACGCTGCGGCGGGCCTGCCAGAGCTGGGCGGCCTCTGCGTCGCTTTCGGCGCGGCGCACGGTGCCCCCGGCGTTCCGGCAGGCGGCTTCCACCAGCGCCCGTTCTTCTTCCACGGTCTCCAGATCATCGCCGTCGGTATCGACCAGCAGCAGGGCTTCGGCCTCTCTGGGCAGGCCCAGATGCAGATAATCTTCGATGGCATTGGTGCAGGCGCGGTCCATAAATTCCAGTTTGCTGGGTACGGCTCCGGCGGCAATGGCCGCGCTCACGGCTTCGGCGCAGGCCCCCACTTCGGCAAAGTGGGCCATCAGCGTTCGGGTAAATCTGGGCGGCACGGTGAGGCGCAGCGTGGCTTCGGTGATCAGGCCCAGCGTGCCCTCGGAGCCGATCAACAGGCCCGCCAGATCGTAAGTGTCGCGGGTGAGGGTATGCACATCGCCCTCTGCATCCACAAATTCCAGGCCCTGCACGTAATCCCCGGTCACGCCGTACTTGAAGCACAGCGGCCCCCCCGCGTTTTCTCCCAGATTGCCGCCGATGGTGGAGGTGCGGAAACTGGCCGGATCGGGCGGATAGATCAGGCCGTGTGGCCTGGCCGCCTCCGTGACCGCCAGCGTAATGACTCCCGGCTGTGCCCGCGCTTCACGCCGCGCCGCATCGATCTCCAGCCGGGTCATGCGGGTAAACGAGATGACCAATCCCGGTTCCGTGGGGGCCGCGCCGCCCGACAGGCCGGAGGCTGCCCCCCGCCCGACAATGGGCACGCCCGCCGCCCGCGCCGCCTTGACTGCCGCCACCACATCCGCCGTACTTTCAGGCAACACCACTGCCAGCGGCGTGGCTCCGAAGGCGATGGCGTCGTACCGGTAATTCAGGCGCTCGGAGAGATTGGACAGCACCTTGCGCGGGCCGAGAGTGCGGGTCAGGGTGGCAGCCAATGGATGCAACGAGCCTCCCTTGGATCTGGGTAAACCAGTCCCCACCGCTGGAGTCAGCGCCTGTTTTTCGGGCTGGGCCACTTTTCCAGAGGTCACAGCTCCCCCCGGTACGCCAGATCCAGCACTTCGATGGTGTGCATCACCGGAACCGGGCTGCCCTGCCTGCGGGCGTGGCTCTGAATCTGGGTGTGGCAGCCGATGTTGCCGCTGGCGATCAGGTCGGGCTGGGTCGAAAGGATGTTTTTGGCCTTGCGAATGCCGAGCTGGGTGGCAAGTTCCGGCTGCTCCAGGTTGTAGGTTCCGGCGCTGCCGCAGCACAGGTCGCCTTCCGGCACCTCCAACACCGTGACGCCGGGAATGGCCCGCAGCAGCGCACGCGGCGCAGACCGGACGCCCTGCGCGTGGGCGAGGTGGCAGGCGTCGTGGTAGGCCACCGTCAGCGGGCGCGAGGCGGGCAGCACGGGTTCGAGTTCTCCGTCCTCCAGCAACCCCCCGAGGTATTCGCTGATGTCCTGCACCTTGGCCGCAAAAGCCCGCGCCTGTGCCTCGTCGGGAAGGCCGTGCAGGATGGCCGGATATTCCTTCAGACCCGCGCCGCAGCCCGCCGCGTTGCTCAGGATGGCATCAAAATCATCGGGATTGAAGGCCGCGAGATTGGCCCGCACCAGTTTCAGTGCTTCGTCCCGTGCGCCCGTGTGCAGGGCCGCCGCGCCGCAACAACCCTGCCCTTCGGGGATGACCACTTCTATGCCGTTGCGGGCCAACACGCGCAGGGTGGCCGCATTGAAATTGGGGGTCAGGGCCTGCTGGGCGCACCCCACGAGGAATGCCACCCGGCCCCGGCGTTGGCCGCGTGCAGGCGTGAAGGCCGCGCTGGGCTGCATGGCGGGCACGTGTTCGGGCAAGAGATCCAGCGGCGAACGCAGGGCATTGGGCAGCAGCGGGGCCAGCGGCTTGGCAAACTGACCCACCCGCGCCGCCAGACTGAAGACCCTGGGCGCAGGCAAAATCTTGAGGATGGCCGCACGCTTGGCCCGGTCCAGGGGACTCCGCTGGCGCTGAGGTTCGCTCCAGCCGCGAAAACTGGTGATGAGTTCGCCGTAGGGCACGCCGCTGGGGCAGGCCGTGACGCAGGCCTGACAGCCAAGGCAACGGTCTAGGTGCGGCGCGGCGTCGTAGAGCGGGAGCGCTCCTTCCAGCACCTCTTTCATCAGCACGATGCGCCCGCGTGGGCTGTCCATTTCATCGCCCAGCAGGGCATAGGTGGGGCAGGCGGGCAGGCAAAAGCCGCAGTGGACGCAGGCATCTACGGCGTGCGCCATCACTTCGCCCTGTCCGTCCGGGTGGTGGGTCAGAATGTCGTTGTTCACGGGTACCTTGCCCTCATACCCCACAAGATAGGCGTGTGGGCGCGGGACAATTGGGAGTGAGGCGAACTTGTCTGACTGTGTGGGCGCAGAGGGCAGGGGTGGCAGCAAAACCAGGCCAATCGGGTTAAGGTTGGACGTATGGCACAACTTGACCCCCAGCAGGTACTTGACGCCTATATCGCCGCCGTCTATGCCAAAGACGTGGAGGCCTTCGTGGACCTCTACGACGATCAGGTTTCCGTGTTTGACATGTGGGGCGAGTGGACTTATCAGGGTGTGGAGGCCTGGCGCGGCATGGTCACGGGCTGGTTCGGGTCGCTGGGCAATGAGCGCGTGCGGGTAGAAATGCAGGACGTTCAGACCGTACTGACCGATCAGTTGGCCCTGATCCACGCCACCGTGACCTACAGCGGGCTATCGGCAGAGGGTGTCAAGTTGCGCTCCATGCAAAACCGACTGACCCTGGTGTGCCAACCCAAGAACGGGGGCTGGAAAATTATCCACGAGCACTCGTCGGCCCCGGCAGACCTGACGACTTCCAAGGTGATTCTTCAGCGTTGAGTGCTGCCGGAGGGGGCCGATTTAGCAAAGTCCGTCGGCGTGGCAATGAAGCTTGACTCTATCCGCCATGTGGCATCAGGCGAAGTGGGGTTGCTACGACGGACTTAAGGGCAAATCCAACTTGCCCAGCAAAGCCCGCAGTTGCCCACGCTCTGGCTCAGTCAGATTTGCCAGCAGGCGGCGTTCGTTGGCGAGGTGCAGCGGCAAGACCTGATTGACCAAGGCCAGCCCCTCGGCAGTAAGAACGACCAAAGAGGCGCGGCGATCTGTGGGATGGGCCTGACGGCTGACCAGCCCACGCCCTTCCAGCGCGTCTATCCGCTTGGTGACGGCGGGCGGCGTAATCGCCATCAGTGCGCCCAGTTGCGAGAGTGGCAGGCCCTCTGGCGGCGCAGAACGGCGCAGGGTCGCCAGCACATCGAAACTGGACGGCGTGAGGCCATGTCCGGCAAAAAAGGCCTCCAATTCTTCGCCCAGCAGGACACCTGTGCGCTGAATAGCAATAACGGTCAGCATGGGCGTGGGGTCGAGATCGGGCCGGGCCTGACGCCAATCATGCTCTATAAGGGCCAGAAGGTCGGGGGTTTTCATGGCTTCACCGGGCTGGTTTCGCGCTCGCGGGCCAGGATCAACACCGCCGCCACCAACAGGGCCGCCCCCAGAATCGCGGTCAGGCTGACCGGGCGCACGGGCTGGCCCAGCAGTCCAAAGGCGTCGATTATTCGCGCCCCCAGAATCTGGCCCAGCGTGACACCTGCGGTACTGGCCGCCACGCCCAACAGCCGCGCCGTAAAGAGCGTGAGCACCACGTATCCGGCTCCAACTGCGCCGCCCAACCACATCCACGCCTCGGCCCCGACTGGAAAGCTGGCCTGCCCCAGCACGCCCAGCAACGCCAGCGCCAGCGTGACGGTCATGCCCACCAGGAAGTTGATCAGACTGGCAAGCACCGGCTGACCGCTGTGGCCCGCCAGGCGCACATTCAGCACCAACCCCAGCGAGAGGCCCAGGCCCGCGCTGATTGCACCGATCAGAGGAACGATCACCGGAGAACCTGAAGGCCGAGTCCGGCCAGCACGAGAACGAGGACGGCGGCCCGCTGCCTGTTGAACGGGCGTCTAGGCAGCCCCAGCACACCAAAATGATCGAAGGCAAGGCTGGCGATCACCTGTGCCGCGATGACCAACGACACCGCCAGCGCCGCGCCCAATGAACGGGTCAACACCACGCTGGACACCACGTAGGCGCTTCCCACCAGACCGCCCAGAAAGCTCCAGACCGGAGCGCCGCGCAGAGGGGCAAATGACAGGCGGCCCCGCCCCGCGATCAGCAGGCCCACTGTCAGAAAGAGTGCGCCCACGCTGTACGACACGGCAGCCGTTGCCACTGGGGAATGCGTGTATGGCGTCAGGGCACTGTTAAGCGCGAACTGTACAGGCAGCAGCAGGCCCACCGCCACGGCATAGAGGAGGCGCAGATTCATAAGGTAGTGTACCAGTTAAAATTAAACCGGTGAAGTAGTTTGGGACATTTGAGTGGCTATGATCAGCAACATGGCCTTGCCAAAAAAGATGGCAGGATATCGCCCTCTTGTCCATGCGGGTGGGCGCTACCGCTGGCGCTTCTCGCATTTCATTCAAGGATGGATAAGAGGCGACGCCAATGCAGTCACGACGGTCACCGCGATTCACGAACAGTACCCGGCATCCCCCCTACTCATCCAACTGCCGGAATATCGAGACCCCTGGCTGCTCACTGACGCCAAGCAGCTCCTCTCTATGCCCGCGATCACACCCGCATTTGTGGCACAGGCGATTGCTTTTGCACAGGCACAGGGGTGGGAACCTGCACAACAGCGCAAGGCATTTAAGCTCACCTGGCAGGCCGCCAAGTTCCGCACTCTCTCCCCTCAGTTCACTTCCAGATAAATCGCCTTCAGATACTCGGCCTCTGCAAAGGAGGCGTGGTGGTCGGGGGCGTGGCGGGTGGTGCGCTGCTCGCGCCAGCCCCGGCCACTTTCATCGGCGGCCCGGCGCACAGCGTCCCAGAATTCGTCGGCGCTGACGTGGGCGCTGCACGAGGCACTGACCAGAATGCCCCCCGGCGACAGGTGGCGGATGGCGTCGGCGGCCAGCTTGCCGTAAGCGCGGATGGCCCCTTCCCGCTCGGTTTCGCGGCGGGCAAGGCTGGGCGGGTCAAGAATGATCAGGTCGAAGGTGCGGTCTGTATCGGCCAGCCAGTCGAACACATCGGCCTGAATGGTTTCGTGGGTGGCCCCTTCCATGCGCGGATTGCCCGCATTCATGGCAAAGTTGCTTTTGGCACTGGCAAGTGCGTGGGCGCTGAGGTCGAGGCTGACCACATCGGTGGCCCCGCCCCGCGCCGCGTACAGGCTGAATCCACCCGAAAACGAGAAGGCATTCAGCACGCGCCGTCCCCTCGCCAGCGCTTCGACCCGGCGGCGGTTCTCGCGCTGATCGAGAAAAAACCCGGTTTTCTGGCCGCGCACCACATCGGCCTCGAACAGGATGCCCGTTTCAGAAAAGACGACGGTGGATTGGGGCAGGTCGCCCTGCATGAGTTGTCCATCGGCCAGTCCCGCCACCCGTGCCCGGTCCTGAATATTGCGGCTGAGGCGCAGCACCACGGCAAAATCGGGGAAACGCTCGGCCAGCAAGTCCAGCACCCGCGCCAGATGGGGAAACCACGCCGCCGTGTACAGCTTAAGCACCAGCACTGAGCCGTAACGGTCCAGCACCAGCCCCGGCCAGCCATCGGATTCACCGTTGATCAGGCGGTAGCCGTCGGTATCGGGGCCGAACAGCGGCGTGCGGAGATTCAGCGCCTTATCCAGATGGGCGGCCCACCAAGCATCGTTCAGCGTGACCGGAGAACCCGCGTGCAGCACGCGCACCCGCAGCGGCGACTGTGGATCGAACAGCCCGATGGCGAGAAAGCGGTCACGGCGGTCATAGATGACGGCCAGTTCTCCGGCGGCCCCATCGCGGTTTTGCTCACGCACGCTGGATTCGTAGACCCACGGATGGCCCGCCCGCACGTAGCCTTCTGCCGCCGCTGTAATACGGAGGCGCAGGCGCGGCGGAGTGGGGGCAGATTCGGGGGAAGACATCCCTAGAGGGTAGCGCAAGCAGTAGGACAACAACGGCACGGAAGAAACGGCAGAGAAGAATGGGCGGCGGCCCTCACTCTGGCCGTCCGCCCATGTTCAAATTCTTTCTCAGTCAGCCGCTTGCGCCACGTCTGCCGGGTAGACCTCGATAATTCCCGCTGCGCCCATGCCGCCGCCGATGCACATGGTGATCAGGGCTTTGCCGCCGCCGCGCCGCTGAAGTTCGTAGATGGCGCTGGTGGCGAGTTTGGCCCCCGAGCAACCCAGCGGATGCCCCAGCGCAATCGCGCCGCCGTTTACGTTCATGATGTCCTGATTCAGCCCCAGTTCACGGGCCACCGCAAGGCTCTGGGCCGCAAACGCTTCGTTCAGTTCGATCAGGTCAATGTCGGCCAAGGTCAGACCCGTCTGGGCCAGCACTTTGGGCACGGCTTTCACGGGGCCAATGCCCATCAGCTCGGGTTCCACGCCCGCCACCGCAAAGCCGAGGAATTTTGCCAGCGGCTTGATACCCAGTTCCTGCGCCTTCTCGCTGCTCATGATCAGCACGGCTGCCGCGCCGTCTGAAAAGGGGCTGGAATTGGCCGCACTGACGCTGCCGCCCATCTTGAAGGCGGGGCGCACTTTCGCCATATCCGCGAGGTTGGCGTCACGGCGGATCAGTTCGTCTTTGTCGAAGTTGATGGTCGTGGACGTAATTTTGGTGCCCTTCACCTTATCCACGCGCACGGGCACGGCGATGATTTCGGCGTCGAACTTGCCCGCATCCTGCGCGGCGGCGGCCCGCTGGTGGCTGCGGAAGGCAAAGGCGTCCTGATCTTCACGCGATACGCCGTATTTGGCGGCCACGTTTTCGGCGGTCAGGCCCATGCCGATGTACGCGCCGGGGCGCACGTCGACCAGTTCAGGGTTCGGGCTGGGGTTGTGGCCGCTCATGGGCACCATGCTCATGCTTTCCACGCCACCCGCCAGCATCACTTCGGCCTGCCCGGACTGGATGGCCGCCGCCGCCATAGCGATGGTTTGCAGCCCGCTGGAGCAAAAGCGGTTCACGGTCACGCCGCCCACCGTATCGGGCATTCCGGCCCGCAGCGCGGCCATTCGCGCCACGTTCAGGCCCTGTTCGGCTTCGGGAATGGCGCAGCCAAAATACACGTCTTCTACAAGGGAAACGTCTACGCCTGCCCGCCGCACGGCTTCATTCAGCACAAGAGCAGCCAGATCATCGGGGCGAGTGTTGGCGAGCGTGCCTTTGACGCCCCGGCCTACAGGGGTACGAACGGCTGAAACGATAACTGCATCTCTCATGGTGATTCTCCTTTTAAATGTTGTTGATAACATCACGACTTGGACGCGAAAGCTCTGGCATAGATACCAAGAAAGCTATCTAAACTATGGACACCCATCAAATCATCTAAAGTCTTACTGATAAGCACATTTATCGATGGTAGAAACTCCTCGACGCCGTTTTTTCCATTAAAGTAGAATCTAGGCAAACGGCACAGTAGGTAAGATTCACTTTCCTCTTCCCTGACACCTTTCGAATTGAATGGTGCTTTTCTACCGCTAATCACAATTTTTGACCTTATGTGTGGCTGCTTAATATGATTGAGTTCGTCGGTCATCTTTAAAACTTCGAATGTTATACTCCAAATCAACCACTTGCTATATCCCATCCAATCCCTACCATCTGAGCCAACACAGAACGATATTTGCGCGGACACAAGGGCACTCTTCGGCATATAAAAACTTGTGTCCTTATATGAATAGGAATCAATTCCTAAAGAGATTAGATGCTTAGCAAGCTCAACTTCTTGGAGACGAGTCCTTAAGGTTGCGACTCTTTCGAAAACCAAATCTTCGGGAGACGTCATAAAGTATTTTTTTCTCCCAACACCCTCTCCACAAAGCCCTCAACCGCTGCGTCGTACTTGTCCGGGTCTATGTTCCAGACCCGAATATGTTTGCCGCCTTCTACGCGGTGGTATTCCACGATGTCGGGGCGGGCGGCGGCCAACGCATCGGCCTGAGCAATAGGAATGGTACGGTCACGCGTGCCGTGGAACAGCAAAATCGGCACGTTGAAACTGGAAGCGGCCTGAATCTGATCCACAGCGTCGAAGTCCTGCCCACTGCGGCGGGTGACGAGGCGCTGCACCAAACGGGCGGTCTGGCGGGCCATGAAGGGCGGCAGGCCAAAGCGTTGCCCCTGCCAGCGGATCGTATCGCGCCAGTCGAGGGCCGGACAGTCCAGCATCACGCCCAGCACGGGAACGGGCAGGGGGTGAAACTTCTGGCGCAGCACACTCAGGGCCACGTTGCCGCCCATAGAAAAGCCGTACAGCACGGCGCGGCGGTAGCCGTTGGCTTTGGCCCATTCCAGCGCGGCCAGCACGTCTTCGGCCTCAGTGTCGCCCAAGGAGTGATAGCCCCGGCCCACCTTCGGCGCACCAAAGGCATTGCGGAAGGTGACAAACAGCGAACCCGCGCCCGTGCGCCGCAACGCCGGAAGCATCCTGAGCGCCTGAGAACGCTGGCCACCGTGTCCGTGAATCACGACGATCAGGGTGTCGGACTCGCCTTTCCCGGTGGGCGGGATGTGCCACGCGGGCATCTCCCCCACGGGCGTAGACACGGTGGTGTCGGTGTAGTCCACGCCCAACTGAGCAGGCGTACCGTTGTAGACGAACGTGGAGGCCCACGCCAGCGCTCCATGCGGCAGCACCCCGCTTTCGTCCTGCACGCCGCGCCGCACCAGAGTTCCGGCCATCCGGGGCGGCCCCAGCAGCGCATGACCCTTGTTGGGCTTCAGCGGCACCACCCCGATCACGCCACGCGATAGGGTTTCGGGCAGGGCAGGCAGCCAGATGTCGTTGCCCCGCCGCCCCACCGGAACAAACACGCCCTTCACCCGCCGAGTTTTGGAACGCAGGGTAATCTCCGCGCCCGCCAACATGCCGAGGCCGAGAGCGAGGGCATAGGCCGCCGCCGCCCAGCCCAACACGCGCCGCTTGCGAAGCTGGCCCAATTGAGCCAACCTGACCCGATTCATCTGCCTGATTGCCATCCTTTTTTCACCTCCCCGGCCCAGAGTGCCGAACTCATGATTCTTCCGTGCCGCTGACCTGACTGACCGCGTAACAGGCCAGTACATTGCCCGAACCCTGCCAAGTGCGCGTCTGCAAAAGCTTGAACGATACGGGCGGTCGGCCCACGAACAGCGGCGTTCCCTCGCCTGCCAGCACCGGAAAAGTGGTGAGGTGCAGTTGATCTACGAGGCCGTGTGCCAGCAGGTGATTCCACAGCACCCGGCCCGCGAACATGAAAATCTCCCGCCCATCTTGCGCCTTGAGAGCAGCCATTTCCCGAGCGGCGTCGGCCACGCTCACGATCCGGGTGTTGGCGTCCCACGGGGCCAATTCCTGCGGGGTGAGCTGATCGGACACCACGACCTTATCTATCCGGCGCTGTAGGGCAGCCAACTCACGCCGGATGGGGGTAGCGGCAGGGTCGTCCACCACACTTTCCCAGTAACGCATATTGTCCAGAAAGTTCCGGCGGCCACTCAGGATCAGCGTATCGGCGGCCCGCAGTCGCTCGGCGTTGTAGTGGTCGAAGTGCTGATCATTCCGGTACTCAGGATGGAAATACTCGAAAATGGCGTCCAGGCTGCGGCCCTTGCCCTCGTAATATCCGTCCAGAGTGACCAGATTGCTGACGATCAGTGTTCGCATTCACTCCCCCTCCGTGCAACTACTGCTTACCGCCCATCACTGAAGCTTTTCCTACGCCCGACAACCCACGTCCTACACCCTAGTTCCGCAGCGGCTTGCCCGTTTTGAGCATGTGCGCGATCCGGTCCTGAGTGCCTTTCTTGCCCAGCAAGGTCAGGAAGGCGTCGCGCTCCAAGTCCAGCAGGTGCTGCTCGGACACCTTGGCGGTGCGGTTGTTGCCCACGCCGCCTGACAGGATGCGGGCCAGTTGGGTGGCAACCTGAGCGTCGTAGGCGCTGGCATAGCGGCCCTCGGTCATGCCGTACAGAGCGCTCTTGATGGCCCCGATGGCCGCGTCGCCCATCACGGGAATATCGGTGCGGGGGGTGGGCTGGATGTAACCGGGCGCGAGGGCCAGCACATGGCGCTTGGCTTCCATCAGCAGGTGGCCCCGGTTCATGGCAACCGTGTCGGTAGGCCGCAAAAAGCCCAGAGTGCGGGCTTCGAGGGCGCTGGTGCTGACCTTGGCCGTGCCGATCAGCTCAAAGGCACGCTGCACGGCGGGCAGCAGGGTGGCTCCGGTCTGCTGGCTGGGCTGCAACTGGTCGGTAAAACGCAGCAGCATTTCTTTGGTGCCGCCGCCGCCGGGAATCAGGCCCACGCCCACTTCCACGAGGCCCATGTAGGTTTCGGCGCTGGCAACCACATGGTCGGCGTGCAGGGTAAATTCTGCGCCGCCGCCGAGGGTCAGGCCAAAGGGCGCGGCCACCACGGGATGCGGGCTGAAGCGCAGGCTGGTCGTGGTCTGCTGAAACTGCTTGATGGCGTCGTCGAGTTCGTCCCACTCCTCGGCCTGAGCCTGTGCCAGCACCAGCGGCAGGTTGGCCCCGGCGCTGAAGTTCTCGCCCTGATTGCCGATCACGAGGCCCGCGTAGCCCATGCTCTGCACGGCTTTATGGCCTTCCTGCACCATCCGCAGTTGGTCTTCGCCCAGTGCGTTCATCTTGGCGTGCCATTCCACCAGCAGCACGCCGTCGCCCAGATCCACGAGGCTGGCCCCGGCCTTCTTCTTGATGATCTTGGTGGCGTCTTTTTTCAGGTCGGTCAGGATGAAATACGGCGCGGCGTAGGGCGTCGGCTCGCCCGCAGGCGTGACCACCTCGTCTGTGCCGTAAAAGCGCTCCTTCCCGCTGGCTTTCATGGCGGCCAGCAGCGGGGGCAGGGTGCGACCCTCGGCTTCCAGATTAGCGATCACGGTCTGCACGCCCAGAGAATCCATCGTCTCGAAGGGGCCTTCTTCCCAGCCGAAGCCCCATTTCAGGGCGTTGTCGATGTCCTGCAGGCGGTCACTGACGTTTCCGGCCATCTTGGAGGCGTACCAGAATCCGTCGTTCATCACGCCGCGCAGGAAGTCGCCTTCCTTGCCCTCGGCGGTATACAGCGCCTTCACGCGGGCGGCCAGCGGCTGATTTTTTACGGCCTCCACGGCGGCCACACTGACTTTGCCCCGGTCTTCGTATTCCAGCGTGTCCAGATTCAGGCTCAGAATCTTGGTCTTGCCCTTTTCATCCTTGGTCTTCTTATAAAAACCGCTGCCGGTCTTGTCGCCCAGCCACTTTTTCTCTTCGACCAGCTTGCGGAAGGTGTCGGTCAGCGTGAAATCTTCGTCGGCGGGCGTGGCTTTGCCGAGGTCGTTGGCGACGTGATAGATGATGTCCAGCCCGCTCAGGTCGGCGGTGCGGAAGGTGGCACTCTTGGCGCGGCCCAGCGAAGGCCCGGTCAGCACGTCCACCTCATCGGGGGTCAGACCTGTCTTTTCCATGTGCTGCATGGCCCGCACGATGCCGTAAACGCCGATCCGGTTCGCCACGAATCCGGGCACGTCGTTGGCAATCACGATGCCCTTGCCCAGCACGCTCTCGCCAAAATCGCTGAATTCCTGCAACACGGCGGGGTCGGTTTTGGCGGTGGGAATGACTTCCAGCAGGTGCAGGTAGCGCGGCGGATTAAAGAAGTGTGCGCCCACGAAGCGGCGCTGGAACTCCTCGGAGCGGCCCTCGATCTGGAGGTGCATGGGAATGCCGCTGGAGTTGCTGGAAATGATCGCCGTCTTCTTGGCGACGCCTTCCACCCGCGCCCACAGGTCACGCTTGGCGTCCAGCTTTTCGATGATGGCTTCCAGAATCCAGTCGGCGTCCTTGAGTTTTTTCAGGTCGTCTTCGAGGTTGCCGGGGGTAATCAGCGCGGCGCGGGAAGCGTCCATAAACGCCGCCGGACGTGCCTTGAGCGCCCGCGCAATGCCCTGCTTGGCGAGGAAATTCCGGTCAGGATTGTCCGGCAACACGATATCCAGCAGCGTCACGGGAATGCCCGCGTTGGCAAGTTGCGCGGCGATGGCGGCACCCATCACGCCCGCACCGATCACGGCGGCCTGACGAATGTTCACGGGTAATTTCTGCATATGTCCTCCGGTAAAAAGAGAAGGCGGGCCACCAAGGCGATCTATGACTGTGACCCTCAACATGGGCCAACAGTCTGAACCCGGCTGGATTATTGAACTCGGTTCAAAGTTTAGGGCGCGGCGGGGGCATTTGTCTATCGGATGAGGGTAGGGGAAGAGCAGTCTAAGGGCCTGAACAGTTTAGGGGGCCGGGGCGAGGGCAACAATTACGACGCCCATTCCGGTGATCCCCTTGGAGACAGGCGATAAGGGCAACCCCCCCGTTGCTGTGCAACGCCCCCCTTAGAAGGTTAGAAGGGAGGACAAACACACCGCCACCCCACACCGTCCCCGCCCAAATGCGTGTGAGGCCGTCGTCCACGCAGTGGGCGGGCCAATTCCATTTCGGAATGAACTGGCGATTCAGCTTCAGGAGAGCGAGAAAGCCGAGCGAGAACGCAACAAGATCACTCCTGCCCAGTGCAACGTAAGCTCCCCTGACCCCTTTGGGGGCGGGGGCTGGGGGGTGGGGGAAAACGCCGCAGCAACGCAAGAAACCCCCTCAGATAAACCCCTTCACCACCACCACCAACCCCAGCCCCGCCAGCGCCGCCAGAGCCGCCAGGCTGAGGCGGCGGTCAAGTTTCCATGCGCCAAACGCCACCCACACGGCGGCCAACACAGGAACCAGCGCCACACACGCCACCCCCACAAAGGCGTAATCGGGGAAAAACACGCCCACGGCCAGCAGCGCCACTGCCAACCAAAACCCAGCGGGATACAACCATGCGGGCAGGCCTGCCAGTTCAGATTTCTTTCCCTCAGATGTCATCCATTCCCCCAGTACTTCCAGAGCAGTTGCCCCGCTGTAAAAATGAGCAGCAGACTGAAAAACAGCTTGAGTTGCGCGGCGGGAATGCGGCTTTGCAGGCCCGCTCCGGCTCTCGCCCCGATCAGGACGCCCAGCGCGATTCCAGCGGCCAGCCGGACATCCAGCAGCCCGCCTGCCTGATACACCAGCGCGTTGCCCACGGCAGTCAGGCCCATGATGAAGGTACTCGTGGCAATCGCCTGACGGATCGGCACACCTGCCAGCAGATTCAACACTGGCACCTGCACCGTGCCCCCGCCGATGCCCAGCAAGCCGCTCATGATTCCGGCAAAGGTCATGGCAGGTGGCACGAGGCGCGAGGGTTCCCGCTCCACTTCAACCCGTTTCAGGCCGCGCAGCAGGTTGTAGGCGGAATACAGCAGCAGGCACGCGAAAACGGTAGCCACTGCCCGCGCAGGCAGGATCAGCCCCAGAAAACTGCCCGCTGCGCCGCCCACGATGGTATACGGCGACAGCAGATACCCGGTACGCGCCCGCACCAACCCCTGACGCAGATAACTGGCGGCCCCGCTGAGGCCCACCGCCAGCACCCCGATCTGGCTCACGGCCACCGCCTGCCCGATGCTGATGTCGCGGCCAAAGTGGGGCAGCACGAATTCCAGCGCCGGAACGACGATTACGCCTCCGCCGAGGCCGAGAATGGCCCCCAGCACGCCCGCCAGAAGGCCGATGCCAATGACGGCCAGAGTCAGGGCAGAAATCATGGGCGGGTTCTCTGGGAAAAAACAGGAAGGAGTGAGTGGTCGGTGGTCAGTGGGAAAAGCGTGGGGGGCGCAACATCTCCCCTGTCAGCGAGTTCAGTGGTCTGCATCCAAGCTGTCTGCCTCCAAGTTGTCTGCATCCGAGTTGTCTGGGTCACAGGGGCGAGGCTAACACGGTCTGAAGGCCGGGCGCTCCACTTGGCGGGCCGAAAGGAGTCAAATAAGGCGCTATGTTCTTTGCTCTCCTCGCCTGCCGCCCGCCGCGCCCATGACCGCCCCCGCTCTGACCACGCTGCGCCGCCTGCCTGCCGCGCTGCCCATGCTGATCGCCGCCTTCATGATGGGGCTGGCGACGTCTTTTGCCGCGCCGTTCATGCCGCTGTTCGCGGTGGAGGCGGCCCATATGTCGCCGCTGAAATTGGGCCTGTATCTCACGGTCACGGCAGTGTGCAGCATTACCCTGAGTACCTTCATAGGCCGGTGGTCTGACCGTCTGCCCAGCCGCCGCCCTGCCGTGCTGCTGAGTATGGGCAGCGCCGCGCTGGGCTTCGTGATGCTGACCACCACCACCGCCTATCTTCCGCTGCTGCTGATCGGGGGGCTGCTGCTGGGCACGGGCGCGTCGTCGTTTCCGCAACTGTTCGCCTATGCACGGGTACAGTTCGGCTCCGCGGGGGCCGAGGCTGCCCAGAACGGCCTGACCACCCTGCGCTCGGTGTTTTCTCTGGCGTGGGTGGCGGGGCCGCTGCTGGGGTCTGTGCTGGTGGGGGCACTGGGCTTCCGGGGGCTGTTCTTGTGCGCCGCGGCGGCATATGTGGGGGCGGCCCTGCCAGTGGTCCTCAGCCGGGGGCGTTCGCGTTCGGCACTGGCCGCCGCCTCTGCTGCCTCCAACCTCACCGAAACACCCGCACCCGTCGGCCCACGCCAGTTGCAACTGATCTCGCTGAGTTTCGTGCTGTACGGCACGGCTTTGGCCATGGGCGCGGTGGCCCTGCCGCTGTTCATCACGCAGGAACTCGGGGGCAATACCGGACAAGTGGGGCTGCTGGTGGGCCTGTGCGCTCTGCTGGAAATTCCGGTGATGCTGAGTTTCGTGCTGCGCCCCCCGCGCTTCCGAACCGCCACGCTGATGGTGGTGGCGTTCGGGCTGCTGGCCCTCTACAGCCTCCTGACCGGACTGGGCGGGCTGGTGGGCGGCGCTTGGCTGGGGCTGATGCTGGTGGCCCAGATCATCCGCGCCGTGGTGATCGCCATCGCTTCCTGCCTTGGCATGGCCTATTTTCAGGAACTGATGCCGGGAAGGGTGGGGGCGGCCACGACCCTGTTTTCCAACACGAGCAGCGCCGGGAATCTGGTGGCGGGCCTGCTGTCGGGCGCGTGGGCGCAGGCGTTTGGCTACGGCAGTGTGTTCGGGCTGTGCGGTGTGCTGGCCGCCCTCGCATGCAGCCTGATGGTGGTCAGTCGGCGCATGGGAGGCAGGCGGGGGCTGGGGGTGTGATGGATCAGGCGAGGATCTGTTGAACCCCAAGCAGCAAAACACGGTTGCCTATGATGGTTCCATGACGGCGCTGATCCTGAGAAGCAAGGCCATCCGGCAACTGGTTCACCTGATCATCGACGGGCCTGCCGGATACCGGGAATTGCTAGCCCTGGACACCTTTTTCCATCACCTCGGTTACCCGATTGATTACCTTCAGGCCGAATCCAGAAGCAAATACACCACGCGGGTGCTGGCACAGGTGCAGGCAGATGGACAGCTTTCACGCTTGCTACTCCAACTGGTGCAGTCCGGTAGTTCAGAACAGGTGCAGCGGCAGGTGCAAGCAGCCATCAGCGAGATCCTGCTGCCTTACGGCTTTACGCTCGGACAGGACAGAGGAACGGCTGAATTCCGTGTTGCCCCTGCAACGGTTCCTGTGTCCTCGCCCACGACAGAGGAGTTAAGTTTGCCTTCTTTCCAGCATCTTCCCCTTTCTGAAGAAGAGGTGGCTTTGTTGGAAGACCGCTGGAACGAGGCCGTGACCCTGCACAGGGCCGGAGCATTCAGGATGACTCTTCTGGCCCTCAGCCTCATTCTGGAGCATGTGTTGTCGGCCTCTCTCTACTATTTCCCCAAACAAGCCCGGTCTTCCGATCACGCTTCACATTTCTCGCTGCCCTTCGGGGACTGGAAACTGGACGCCATGCTGAACGTAGCTGCCGAGAGAAGTTGGATCAGCCTGAAGAAAGACGATCTGCCCCACCGGGTGCGGTACTACCGGGATTACCTGTCTCCCGGTAGAGAACTCCGGGAAGCGCCGCTGCTAGACGAAGAGATGAGCAACCGGGCATGGCAGCAGGTCAAACGGGCCATTGAAGACTTACAGGCCACCCACGAACGGGCTGGAATCCGGGTTGCAGAATGATCGAGAGACGTGAATCCTCACCTCTGGCCCTCCTTCATGCACTCCTCCCGGGAATGGTCCGCCCCTTGACAACTCAGCCGTCTTTGGCAACCAAGCCGCGCACCAGACTGTCGTAGCCATTGGGATACACCGGGAACATCTGGCGGCCCTGCGTATTCCAGAGGGCGTCGAAACTGGTGTAGGTCAGGTAGGTTAGTGGGCCGACCATGCTGTCGCTGACCCAGAACACCCGCGCCTGATCGTCGTAGCCGCGCACCACCCGGAAATGATCGATGTGGCCGGGGCGGTCGTACCATTGCAGCACGATGACGGGAATGCCCAGTGCCAGCAGACGCTTGACCTGAGACAACTGGCCGCCCCGAATCGCCAGCGTCTTGAGCTTGAAACGGGCCAATTCAGGGGCAATGGCGCTGATCTGCATATAGCCGCCGTTGGGCCGCGCCGTGCGCCGAATCACATCTTGACTGATCTTGACCTGGTAAAACCCCAGCACCGACGAGAGGGCGCTGGGGCCGCAATTGTTGTAGGTCTGATGATCGAAGGCCAGCCCCTGAAGATAGGTACGAACCGGCAACGCATCACCGATAGGTGAATTGGCCGTCAGGGGCAGCCACCCGATAAAACTGGCGACAGTGGCAGCGGGCGGTGTGGACCAGGCCACCGGGCCGGAAATTCTGGACAGATCGGGCCGGGGCAGATGCAGGGCAGACTGGGAGGATACAGATCGGGGTAAAGCAGGGCGGGAGGACGCCACCGACACAGGGCGCACCACCGCCGCTGGGCTGGGCCGGGTGGTCGCAGGCAACCGAATGACCTGACCCAATTTCAGGGCCGGACGAGTCAGACCGTTGAGCTGAAGAACCGCCTGAACACTGCTGCCGGAACGCTGGGCGAGGCTAAACAGCGTGTCGCCTGCCTGCACGGTGTAGGACGTGGACGAACCCACAGCAGCAGCCGTACCAAGCAGGGTCAAGAGCGCCAGAGATTGAAGCCTCAGCGCAGGCAGGAACGTCTTTGAACGCCGCCCAACTCCTCTTTGCCGGTCAGCCTGTTTATGCATCATTCGGGTGCATCCTATGTCACCAATTTTAAAGCCTCCATAAAGAAAACGACACCGCTGGAAAACAGCGACGGAACAGGAGAAAAGGGGCCAGTTTGCCCAGTCAGTATGGCGACGGCCTGATAAGGATTCTGCATTGCCAGTCTTGCCCTCCAGACTGCGCCAGATGTCCAGGGGACGCCTTGGAGAATTACCCTCAGACGCTGTTTTTTCGGGAGGGGCTTGGAGATTCCAATTCCAGACCTCCGGCTGTAGAGGTAAGGCCCGATACGCCAGAGCAGGGAAAACAGGCCAAGCAGGGGCCTTGTCGGATACGAGAACTGATCCGAATTCTGTAGTATCTGGAATTCAATCCGGCCAGCACAGCCCTGGGAGGCAAGGCACTGGGATTCAGGTGGTGGCGGAATGAAGCGGAACCCAGATGAGACAGATTATTTTCTGGCAACTTGTGATATTCGGAAACACCGGCTTTCATTTGAAAGCCCCACCTGAGGGGTGACCCACGTTGCCAAGTGTTGGCACACGACCGGAAACTCTGCATTCTCGCTGCGGCGGCCTCCTTGAGGACGGACGCAGAGCCGAGCATGACCGCTGCATTCTCTTACGCTTCAGCCCCACGCCCCTGCCGTTCAGCCTGCGGCGGCACTCCCTCCCCCCTCCATTGCGGAAGAAAAATGCAGACTTCACACTTCAGGATATGAGCAAAAAATTAGGTCTTCTGATCGCTCTTTCCATCCTGCTGACGCCCTCCGCCCTTGCTACAGATTTCGTCACTGAATCCAACCTCACGGGATTCCAGTTGCCCAAAGGGGCTCTTGAGCTGACCGACGACGACTTCTCTGAAGAAATGGTCGAAATTCTGGATACCACTGCGGCGGAATTGAACGGCAAATGCAAGTACCACGAGTTGCTCTATTGGGAAGGCAATCCCGAGGCCATCGCCAAAGCACTGAACGCAAAGATTCCCAAGGAGTTCAAGTACAAGAACCTTGATGTGGGCGAGATGTCGGACGGCGGCGCATACGAGCAGTTCGTGCTGACGACGCCGAAGATGTGGGTGGCCGGAACCTGGTTTCAGGGCGAGGCCGACGTGATCCTGGCCTGGTGCACCGTCGTCCAAAAATAAGCTCCCGACCCGCCCCCGCCTCAGCCTCCTCCGGCGGGCGGGGGCTGTTCGTTAGAAAACGCCAGAACCTTTCCATTCCGTCTGATGCCGCCGCCTAGTTACGCACGCCAGAGTTATCTACAGCCTCTCCCCTGCCCTGTAGACAAAAAAAGCCCTTACCCACGCATCAGCGCAGGTGAGGGCTTGTCGTTCGTTTACGTCGAAGGGTGCGAATAGACGGCTGGAGGTTGTGGTGGTTTGGGCGGTGGCGGCTTGGATGGCGGGGACATGGTTCAGCCCACACCAGAACCAGGAACCTCACCACGCTCTGTTCCCCATCTTGTCGGGAGCCTGTCAGAGGCGGATCGCTACCCTGCTTCCATGTGGAGAAATGGCCTGATCACCGTAGCCATCTTGTTGTTGCTGCTGTGCAGTCTGGCTATCGTGGTGTTCTGTCTCTTGGCAGGTCAGACGATGGGCGCGGCCCTCACACATCAATCCGGTGACGCGGCCTTCTCCTGGGGAGCGGCAGCTGTCTTCACCGCCCTCAGCCTGTACTCCCTGCTGGCCGTCATCTGCCTGGGCGGCGTGATTGGGGAAGCGTGGCACAGCCGTGACATCCGCCGGGGCCGCACGTGGCCGGTGTTGATCCGCATGACCACGCCGAAATGGATGCTGCTGCGCCCCTGGGTCTGGTTCCTGACGGCGGCCCCGCTCCTGCTCGAAACCCTACAAACTCAGGCGTGGCGCGAAGAGGCCCGGCCTGCCAAAAAGCGCTGAGCCTGCTGGCTCTATGGGAGGGGTAGCGTCAATTCTCCCCACGAATCCAAGCCAATCAGGTCCTTCAGGGCAAGACTCTGACGTTCGATGCCAGTCAAAGCGCCCGAACCGGTGGCGGCGACAAACTCAATAAAATACTGCGTAAACATGGCCTGAACGTGGAAGGCAGCCGGTTCAACGCCGATCACGTTCTGGAGCGACAATTGGGCGGCCCAGACACGGTGGAGAACCTGTGGCCGCTTGACCGAGCGATCAATGGTTCAGGCAACTCCATCCTTTCTCGCGTGACGTTCACCTTGCACAACGGCGCTCAAGCCTAGATTTCCGACTTCGAAAACACAGACAGAACATACTTTCTGAAGGTGGTGTCCACCCCATGACCCTGGAGTCGAGCGTAACAGAAATAGAACGGTGGCTTGAAGGCCAAGGCGTTCCACACAAGGAATTGACCTCACCGATCACTGCAGACCGACTGGCGGCTCTCAGGGCTACCTTTGCCCTGCCCCTGCCGGAAGAGTTCTTGGCACTGTATTCGCGGCATGACGGCTTCCCTGGTTGGTTGATATTGGAGGACACCTGGCATCTGCTGGACAGCGAGATGATCTTGGAGCTGTACCGAGAGAACCAAGATGTTTTTGATGACATCGTCGCCACCGAACCCTGGCGGGCGGAGTGGCTCCCCCTGTTGTCCAACGGTGCAGGAGATTACCTGCTGCTTGACCTGAAAACGCGCGAAGTCAGGAGTTACTTTCATGAGGGCGGGGAATACGAAGTCGTGTATTCGGATCTGACCGCCTATTTCAACCATGTGGTAGAAGGATTCCGAGCGGGCCGCTATCAATTCTCCGAAGATGAGGGCATAACCTTTGTGTGAAGGGCACGGGCAGAACGCAGAATGTCGGCCCACCCTGGCCATGTGGCTCGTATAGATACTGCTTCCCTAGAACAACATCCCTGCACCTTTCAGACAGACATTGTGAGCGTCCTGATGTCATGAGGAGCCTGATGCAAGAAAAAGTGATGGTGCTTCGGTCATCTGCTGGAAAACTCCTCACAGGTGGGCGAGTGACCCAGTTGGCCAGTGCATCTGATGTCCATCAACTGAACTTTCAATACATGGGCGAGAATGAAGTCTCCGAAGACTACGTCCATTACGTCTTTCTTGATCCTGAGCAGGGCGTCCAACTTGTCCTGGTCGACGACTATCTCGAAGATATCGCCTACCTTTCATTTCAACATGTTCCCGAGCAAGCTATAACTGCGATGCAAGCCTGGCTGTCAGAGCACATCGGGCTTTTCACACTGGAAGAAGTCAGGGCAGCGCTGACGGCAGACCTGGAGGGCAACGCTTCTTTTTTGACCCACCTCGGGCTTATGGAACATCGTGAAACGCCTGATGCCGCAACGGCCATTCTTCTAAAAACTGCTCTGAACTCATCGGTGACTGAAACGGTGGAAAGGGCATTAGTGGCCGCTCAACTGCTTGGATGGCCCGAATTGCACAACGCGGTTCAGGCCCTCGCTGTGCACTCGCCTGATGCTCACCTCCGGGATTTTGCCGGGAAGGTGTGGGTACAGTTGGAGAGCTCCAGCATCTTGATATGATTTTGAACCTCAACGCAATGTTCCGATGGTTGGAGTGAATTTCTCCTCTCAAGGCTCGCCATGAACCTACATCCGTACTTTTTCCGCATGCCCATCCGAATGGAATTCAGCCAGGACGAGTTTGAAAGGTTCATCTATTTTGAACGAATCTATGGCGGGATTGGTGGAATCATCCCCGATACCGTTCCATTCATCAATTACGAGGCCACCTATGCCAACGATCCGGAGACGATCGCGATCACCTACCGGGACGATGGACTGATTGGTCTGAATTGGGTTCAGGTCACGTATTTGCAGCCTGACCACCCCCAAGCGGCCTCGGCCTTCGAGACCATCGTGACCCGCCTGAAAGAGAAAGTGCCGACTTACCCGCTTCAGGAACTGCTGGAGCTGTACCGAACTGCACCTGTGGAAGAAGATGGTCAGCGTCTCTTGGCGGTGTACGCCACCGCCGTCGGTGCGCCGTGGACTTACGATCCAGAAGTGTTTCAGGCGATGCAGGAGTACGCCCGCGATCCCAAAGCGACGGTCCGGACCGGGGTGGTCGTGGGCCTTGGCTACCTGGGTCAGATCGAATACGAGCCTGTGCTCCATCAACTGAGTCGAGATTCCAGCCCAGAGGTTCGGCAGCGTGCCCAGGACATGCTCAACCGCTTCGCGCAGTTATCAGCAGTGAGTTAGAGTGCTTGTCCGGGTTCAGGTCAATCATGAAGAAGTCTGAGCTGACAGGAGAGTGGCTTACAGATGCCGAACTTTCTCTGATCCACCGGAACGCCTAGAACCTGATGAAATTCTGTTTTGGCTTTTGAATATGCTTCTCTGGCGCTTACCCGAGTGGTCGTCAAGTCGACTCAGTCAAAGTGGCGCAACAGTACTGAGTCACTTGAGATCTCTGAACTTAACCTGAGGTGAATGTGGATCAGTCAAGTCTGAGCCGAGAACAGCTGGAGCAGCGGGCGTCTGTGATGGAACTGCTGGTCAATGCGGGATGGCAGCTCAAGAATGTCGAGGCGTTTGAAGACGACCTCTGGCTTCCTGCGGAGGTAACAGCTCGAAAACGCGTTCCAGCCTGCATCATGGAACTCGGCTACAGTTTTGAAGACGCCTACGTGAGTTTTGCAGCCGCTCAGTTCCACGAGGGACGTGCCGAATACGTCATTTATGTTGATAGCTTCGAAGAATCTGTGGAGGTGATTCAGACTCTTCTAGCAGCATCTGAGCAAATGACTGTGGCCGGTGCAGCGCGACTCTCTCGACAGCTCGCTGCGTCCTATCCAGGCGAGGTCTTCTTTTTCACAGGCGCTGAGAGTGTTGAATTGACAGCAACCAATGCACTTGATGTGTTCCACAGATCTAACAGTGAAATGGCCTGCTCCACCGGGGTGTGCGTGGCAAACAGAAGAAATCCCGTACGTGAGTTGAACTAATGGCAAATAGAAAACGGGCTGAGTTATCGCTGGATCAGAACGCCGACTTGCTCCTGTTCCAGCGGGAGATGTTGAACCGTAACTGGCAGTCCACAGGAACATTTACGACCCTTTTTGAGCAAGGGTGGGGAGTACCTTACCAAGCAGAATTCATTCAAAGGCAACGCAGATGTTCTGCCATCGTGCGCTATAGCTGCGGCGGTGAAGGCGAGCTGAATCTTTTGAACGTGACGCTCCACAGCCATCAGGACAATCAGATGGTGGCTCTCCAATTTGATCGCTTGCGAGCCGACACCCTCAACACCCTCCTGGATTCCCTAGACCTCTTCCCCGAGCAGGGTGTCCGGGCTACCCTCGAAACCTTGGCAGCGAGTGACCTCCACATCACTGTCAATATCTGTGACGACTACTTTCCATTAGAAGAAGCGAGTCTGAAGCGTTTGTACTCATAGGCCGACCAAGCTGCACTGCACGCCCCAGACCAGATGGCAGGATTGAGGGCGCAAGCTAGTGTTGCTCTTGGAAGGCGGGAAACCAATGCCTTAATCGGCAGAAGTTGGCCGAGTAACATTGACAGTATTGACACCGCCATAGACGGTTTTTGTACCGCTCACGCACCCCTTAACCCCTCCGATGTGAAACTGTCCTCATGACCCACGATGAACAAGTGTTGGCGTACTTTCACAAGCACTTTGGCAACCTCACAGACTCAGTCTTCGCAGAGACAGGCCAGCTCGACGGGTACCCAGCATTCTTGCAGTTGTTTTGGCAACGGTTCGGCTTTGGTGCACGGGCCGACGGCTTTGTGTGGCTCCTTGATCCTGCGGAGCATGTTTGGGTTAACGCTTTGTTCGACTTGGATCGGCGCTTGATCCCCTTCGCCCGAACCTCGTTCGGTGATCTCCACTTCTTGGATCCTGAAGGTGAGGGCTACAGCTTTTCGCCGTCCTATCAAGAACTTCAGCCGATGGCCGTGTCGCTGCACTCCGCCGTGATGTCTTTGGGCGAGCCGGGCTACATCAATGACGATCCGTTCTATGAACGTCACCAAGAATTGTGGGCCGCAGGCGAGCGAATTGACCGCTCCAGTTGTTTTTGCCTGACGCCTGCTCTGCCTTTGGGCGGAGATGAAGTCACCTCAGAGGTGTACAGGGGCGACTTCCAAGCTTATTTGACTCTCCTCAGCCAGGCGTAGGACAGCCGCTTGAACCTTAGCGGTGGCAGCACACCAATTGCCCTCTGCTCACGCAGGCTTTGGTGGGTGGCTCAAGATATGCAGATGCAGGCCTTCATCGAAAATTACTTGGCCGCCGAGTATGCCCTGTGGGTCATGGCGCACACGGAACCCAGCGATGAGCGATTCTTTGCGGCCGCCGAGACGTTTGAAGCGCTGTATTTCGGACCAGACCTTTACAGCGATATTTCCCGTCCTAGACATCTCGATACCGAGCAATTCACACACTTTCGAGGGTTGTTGGCGGCCAAGCAAAAGCGTCTCCTCTACTGCGTTCAAGAAGAGCCGGGGCTAGGGAGAGCAGTAATCGGCTCTGTTGATGCAGGATCGACGCAACGCTTTGAGCTGCTTCGCATCCGCATGTTGCAAGGAAAGCCGAAGATCGTGTCGTCCTACCTGACCAATTTTGACGGAACGTTCAGCTACAGCGGTGGAGAAGATGCGGGCGAGACACTACCAGACCCTTGTTGAGCGGCTTTGCGGCGAGAAGCTCTTCGGCGCACTTCGGAGGATGCTCACAACCCTTTGAAGATGGATTTGATGCTGAGGTGAAGATGTACGAACATGTCGATCTCTTTGATTATGAACGGCTTTGCAATAAGCATGGCAGCCAAAAGTACGCTGATGTGACCCTTGAAACACTGGAAAAGTACCAGGGCAAGGTGCCGGAGCTGCTGTTGGCCATCTGGGAACGGCACGGGTTGACCTCACATGGTCAGGGTGAGCTGTGGTTCACCAACCCCGACGACTTCACCGACATCGTTCAAGCGTTTTTCGGGGATCAATACTCGTTCATCGTGTATGCCCGCACATCTTTCGGTAGGTTGTGGGCCATCCTGGATGACCGTCTCTATACGATTCACCCGCAAATCGCGCGGGCCATCTACGGCCACAAGCTCGAAGTCTTCGACACCCTGATGTCGAGCGGCTTGGTATCAACCAGTTCCGACTTTCACACGGAGCACTTAAAGGCGCTCAAGAAACTTGGCCCCCTGAAGGCCGATCAGATGTACGGGTATGTCCCAGTGCTGGCCCTCGGTGGGAACGGCAGTCTCAAAGAAACAAAGATTGTTCAGATGCGCGAATACCTGTTCATGGTGGCCGACATCACCACCTCAGCGGTGCGTGAAGGCGGGGCGAAGCTCTATAACCCTGATGGGCCTTCGGCAGTCTCCACAGATTGACATGGATACAATCAGAGATGCCAGAACAGTTCTGGCAGAGTTTTCGAAAGCAGGAGATCAGGTGGTCAACACCAGGATGACCAGGGCCGTGGAGTACGCCACGGGAGGGCGGTGAGTCCTCAAGTGAGAAGACCATGACCCTAGACAAGATTGCTCAGGCCTATACCGACTGGGTGGCCTACGAAACCAATCCAAGCCCAGAACTGAAAGACCAGCTGGCCAGGCTTAACGAGCGCCCGACAGCGGAAGCCGATCGCTTCTTCGCCGACCTCGTCAAGAAGTACAGCGAGGCCACTGATGTGTTCTGGATTCAACAGGCCATCGCTTACGCTCAAAGCGCCACAGACAAGGCTGTTGCTCAGCAGTATTTGGAACAGCTCCTGTCAGATTACTCCCGCTATGGCGTGCTGGGACCCGTCCTCAATACAGCGTGCAGCCGCCTGGGGATGATCGCCAAGTACCCAAATCAGGTACTCGCCCAGACGATCGAGGCCGAACATCCAATCTCCTATCCGGGGGAAGAGATCGTCATTTTCGGCCTTCGGACGGCAGCTTACGGCGGGTACATCATGACGGTGGCGGGCTTCCAACCCGGCTTTGACGCAGGTCAGGCCATGAAAGCCAGTCAACGTCGGCCAACGTTGGCCCAGGCGGAAGAGGTGATTGCCAAGTGGCGTGCCGCGCATCCTGGGAGCAAACCCTCCAAAAGCTAAGCGGGTGCGCTTGAGCCGATCGGCAGCTCGCAACCGCCCAATCACGGCCTGGCACACGCACCACAGCGATGCCCTGCTGGCTTTCGCATCCGCCGCTGCCGCCCCTCGTCTTTCCGCTCAAAATTATTGACAGACCTTCTGAGACGGCTCACGAGAGCTACACACGCTCTCCCGTTACACGCCTACTACACGCAAGAAGCGCCTGAGTGGATTTCTCCCTCAGGCGCTTCTTGTTTCTGCCGTCTAGGACGGCTTCAAATTGGTGGAGGCTTGGGGATTCGAACCCCAGACCCTCCGCTTGCAAAGCGGATGCTCTCCCGCTGAGCTAAGCCCCCTCAGCGGGCGTAAGGTTACCAGAGGTGAGGCCGCTTGGCAACCCCCACCCACAGGCATAGGCCAATGCGCCCTCCCAAACTCCAGCCAGAGCCGCTAGCATGGGCCATGTTTCGCCGTTCCCACGCTGCGTTTTCCCGGCTTCCCACAGGGGTCTGGCCTGCGGGTGGTCTGCTGGTGGGCGGCGCGGCGCGGGATACGTTGCGAGGAGTGACACCCGGAGATTACGACTGGGCTGTACCTCATCCGGCAGAGGCAGCCAGTGCCCTGGCCCAGGCTCAGGGCGGCTCGGCCTTCCCGCTGGATCAGGAGCGGGGATATTGGCGGGTTCATCTGCCGGGCAGCGTTCAGCATGACTTTGTGCCACTGCCGGATGACCTGACTAGCGATCTGCTGAGGCGAGATTTCACGGTCAATGCGCTGGCACTGGACGAGGCCGGGCGGTGGCATGACCCCACGGGCGGGCAGGCTGATCTGCGGGCGCGGCGGCTGCGAATGGTCTCGGCGCACAACCTGCACGCCGATCCCCTGCGGGCGTGGCGGGCAGCGCGGTTCGAGGTCACGCTGGGATTCCGGATGGACGCTGCCACAGAGCAGGCCGTGCGGCAGGTGGCCGCCGATCTATCTGCCCGCTGGCTGCCCCTGCCTGCGCCTGAGAGGGTGCGGGAGGAGTTGCACGCCCTTCTGGGCCACCGCGAGGCCGCACGGGGCCTGCTGAGGCTGGAGGAGCTGGGGCTGCTGGCCCTGACCGTACCGGAGCTTCGGGAAGGCATAGGCGTGGTTCAGGGCGGGTTTCATCATCTGGACGTGTTTGAGCACAACGTAGAAGCCCTGCACCAACTGCTGGCACGGTTTGCCGACGCGCCGTTGCCGCTGCGCTGGGCAGCCCTGCTACACGACGTGGGTAAGCCCCGCGCCTACGCTCTCAGTGACGGCCAAAACTTCTATGGGCACGACAAGTTGGGTGCCCAGATCACTCGGGAAGTGCTGGCGCGGCTGAAATTGCCCGCAGACGACACGGCGCGGGCCGCCTCGTTGGTGGGCGCACACATGCTGCCTCTGCCCCAGAACGATACCGAGGCGCGGCGATTTGTGCACCGTCGGCGGGCGCTGTTGCCCGATCTGCTGGCGCTGATGCTGGCCGACCGGGAAGCGGCGCGGGGGCCAAGCAGCAGCCCGGCTTCCCGCCACGCCTATGCCGCCGCCATCGACCGGGTCCTAGCCGCGCTGGAAGATCAGCCCGCCGCACCCAGACCCCTGCTGACAGGCACTGAACTCATGGCCCTGCTGGGCATCCAACCCGGCCCGGAGGTGGGGCAGGCCCTCCGGGCACTGAACGAGGCCGCTGCACTGGGCGACGTAAAAAACCCGGAAGAGGCCCGCGCTTTTGTGCAGAACTGGGCAAACCTTCCCCCCAGCGGATGAAGCTCCCGGAGTCCTCACAAATGAGAAAAACTTCATTTGATGTTGAGCTTTGGGGTATGCTGATTCACCATGCTCGCCGCCATCTCCCCCGAAGCTCGCCTCCGCCAGCCCATCACGCCCGACTGGGTCAAAAACGCCGTGTTCTACCAGATTTTTCCGGACCGATTCGCCCGCAGTGGGCGCGTCACGGGACTGAATCTGCAGACGTGGGGCGACCAACCCCATTTTCATAAATACATGGGCGGCGACCTGTGGGGCGTGATCGATAAGCTGGATCACATCGTGAGTCTGGGCGTCAACGCCATCTACTTCTGCCCAGTGTTCCAGTCGGCCAGCAACCACCGCTACCACACGCACGACTACTACCAGGTCGATCCGATGCTGGGCGGCAACGAGGCGCTGACGGCGCTGATCAAGGCCGCCCACGAACGCGGCCTGAAAGTGGTTCTGGACGGCGTGTTCAACCATGCCAGCCGGGGATTTTTCCAGTTCAACGACCTGCTGGAACAGGGCGACGCCAGCGCCTACCGCGACTGGTTCCACGTGGAAGGCTGGCCCCTATCGGCCTATGACGACGCCCGGCCTGCCGGATACCACGCCTGGTGGGGCAACCGCGCCCTGCCCAAATTCAATACCAGCAACCCCGCCGTGCGCGACTTTCTGTGGGACATCGCCGAATACTGGATCAAGCAGGGCGTGGACGGCTGGCGTCTGGACGTTCCCAACGAGATCGACGACGATTCCTTCTGGCAGGAGTTTCGCCGCCGCGTGAAGGCCATCAACCCCGACGCCTACATCGTGGGCGAGATCTGGGGCGACGCGCACCGCTGGCTTCAGGGCGATCAGTTCGACGCCGTCATGAACTACCATTTCACGCGACCCTGCCTGGCGTTTTTTGGCGCTCACACGCTGGATCACCCCATGAACGAGCGCAGCGGCACCGGCTTTGTGCCGCCCATGAGCGCCCCCGAATTCGGCCAGCGCATGACCGAGGTGACCCAGATGTATCACCCGGATGTGGTGGCTGCACAACTGAACCTGCTGGACTCGCACGACACGGCCCGCTACCTGACCGCCGTCGGAGGAGACGCCACCGCCTACCGCCTCGCCACCATCTTCCAGATGACCTACGTGGGCGCACCCTGCATCTACTACGGCGACGAGATCGGCCTGCCCGGTGGCCCCGACCCCGATTGCCGCCGCGCTTTCCCGTGGGACCGTCAGCAGGAGTGGGACACGGCCACGCTGAATCTGACCCGCCAACTGGTGCAGGCCCGCCATAGCACAGTGGCCCTGCGCCACGGCACGTTCGACGTGACCTATGCCCAGGGCGATCAGATCGCCTATACCCGCGCCCACAACGAAGGGAACGCTTACGTGGCCCTGAACTGCGCCCACCACGCCACCCGCATTCCGCTGACGGGGGTGCAGCCAGGCACCTACACCGATGTGCTCACGGGCCGCACACTGGAACTCGGCGGCAACACCGACATCGAGGTGCCCGCACGGGGCGGCGTGGTGCTGATACCTGCGCGGGCAGAGGGAACTGTCTGAGGGTCAAGCGCTGAGGGTCTGGGGGTCTAAGGAAGGGCAATCGCTGACACTTATCAACCCCCAAAGCGAGAAGGTGTGAAAGGCCCACGAAATACACTGTTTTTTGCAACCAGAGGGGGCGACAA
The DNA here is from genome assembly GCF_000378445.1 of Deinococcus aquatilis DSM 23025. Taxonomy (GTDB): domain Bacteria; phylum Deinococcota; class Deinococci; order Deinococcales; family Deinococcaceae; genus Deinococcus; species Deinococcus aquatilis. Next base: position 45,997 of record NZ_KB899696.1, read on the forward strand.
GGTCAACACCAAGTCGCCCCATATCTTTGCCCTATACCCTTCAGCCCTTAGATCAAGCGCCGAGAAAAACCAGATCAGTGCAGGGGCACATGCCCCGGAAAGCCGATCAGCCAGTCGAGCAGGTCGCCCACCATGGCCGACGCCGTGACCATGCCGCCTGCGCCGCCACCCGCGAAAATCAGGGTGCCGCTCTCCTCTCCCTCGTAGACCAGCGCATTTCGGCTGTCTCCGGCGGTGCACAGCGGGTGCGTGTCGGGCAGGCTCTGGGGCGAGACGGTCGCTTGCCACTCGCCGTCCACTTTCACCAGTTCGGCCACCAGCTTGATGCGTTCGCCGCGTTCACGGGCCGCAGCAATATCGGCCAACGTCACGTTCTCGATTCCAGTGACCTGTACGGCACTGAAAGGGTAGTTGCCGTCGGCGCTGAAGCGGGCCAGCACGGTCAGTTTGTGGGCCGTATCGAAGCCGCCCACATCCAGCGTCGGTGGGTCTTCGGCGTAGCCCAACGCCTGAGCTTCGGCCAGGGCAGCGGCGTACTCCCGGCCCGCTTCCATCTGGGTCAGGATGTAATTGCAAGTTCCGTTCAGGACGGCCTGAAGGCCCACAAAGGTGCTGGCCCGCAGTACGGTACTCATCGGGCCGATCACAGGTGTTCCGGCCATCACGCTGGCTTCGTAGTACAGGCGGCCAGCCAGTGCATGGTCACGCAGATCGTCCCAACGTTCGGCCAGGAGCGCCTTGTTGGCCGTAATCACGGGCCGCCCGCTCCTGAGGTAAGGGGCCAGGAGTTGCAGCGGACGGTCGATGCCGCCCAGACATTCCATGACCACCGCACATTCCTGCAAAAAGGCGGGATCGTTGGTCAGGGTGATACCCGCTGGAATATCGCGCACGCGGGCCTGATCGCGCACCAGCACACCCGCAACCACCACTTCTACACCCAGATTGTCAAAGATGTCTTTGCGCTTTTGCAGCAGCCGCAAGACGTTTTCGCCCACGGTTCCACAGCCCAACAAGCCCACGGTCACGGTTCTCATGGCGTGAATGTAACGCAGGCACGGGACGGGGGCCGGGGGGTGGGATAGGTGTGGGGCCAAAAGCTGGGGGCGATATACCCCCCTCTTGTTGCTCCCCATCTTGACTTTGCGCTCAGTCGTCTAGTTGCCCGGACGCTACACTGGGTTCATGTTGCCCGTGTCAAGAACTTGTCTGCCTTTCCGTATTCCGCCGTGGTCATCTGCCGCGCGGCCTGAGTCCATCACGTGAGGTCTGAAGCATGAGTGGCCGTCTGGAAGAACTGGCGGCTGAATTCAGCATGGTGGAGCGGGCATTGGGCGATCCGGCGATGTTGGCTGAACCCCGCGAATACGCCCGCCTGACCCGCCGCCACCGCGAACTGACGCCGCTGGTCACGCTGCTCCGGGAGCGCGACAGCCTGACCACCGACCTCGCGGGCGCCCGCGAATTGCTGGCCGATCCAGATATGCGCGAACTGGCGGCAGGAGAAATCGAGAGTCTTACAGCGCGGCTGGCAGGCATCGAAACCGATCTGGAAGTGTTGTTGCTGCCCACCGACCCGGACGACGGCAAGAATGTGATTCTGGAGCTGCGGGCCGGGGCGGGCGGAGCCGAAGCGGGCCTGTTTGCCACCGACCTGCTGCGGATGTACACCCGCTACGCCGAGGGCGCGAACCTGAAACTGAACGTGCTGGACGCCTCCGAAAGCGATTTGGGCGGCGCGAGCAAGGTGGTGGCCGAAATTACGGGCGACTTCGCCTACCGCGCCTTCAAGTGGGAACGGGGCGTTCACCGCGTTCAGCGCGTGCCCGCCACCGAATCGGCGGGGCGGATTCATACCAGCACCGTGACGGTGGCTGTCTTGCCCGAAGTCCAGCAGGATGAGGTGCATCTCGATCTCTCGGAAGTACGGATTGATGTGTACCGCTCTCAGGGCGCGGGCGGGCAGGGCGTGAACACCACCGACAGCGCGGTGCGGGCCGTGTACCGCGCAGGCACGCCCGACGAGATCATGGTGGTCTGTCAGGATGGCCGCAGCCAGATCAAGAACCGCGAAAAGGCCCTGATCGTGCTGGCATCGCGTCTGGCCGAGCGTGAACGGGCCGCCCGTGAGGAACGCGAACGCTCGGAGCGGGCGTCGCAGGTGGGCAGCGGAGACCGATCCGAAAAAATCCGGACTTACAACTATCCTCAGAACCGCGTGACCGACCACCGGCTGGAGGGCGACACCAAAAACTTTGCGCTGGACAGCGTGATCGAGGGCCAGTTGGCTCCGGTGGTGGCGGCCCTCGCACGGGCCGAGCGCGAGCGGCAACTGGTCGAAATGGGCAGCCGCGATACAGGTAGGCAGCCGGACGGACAGTATGGCGCGGCGTGATCTGCTGGTCGCGGCAGGTATTTTGCGAGATCGGTTCGGAAGGGTGCTGTTGGTCGGCAACGACTGGCAGGGGCATGGGCGTGTGCGCCACACCCTCCCCGGCGGCGTCGTGGAACCCGGCGAAACCCTGCCCGAAGCCCTTTACCGCGAAATCATAGAAGAAACGGGCCTGAAACTGACCGGAATCAAGCACATGGCCTACACCGTGCATATCGAGGATGAGCGCCGGGGAGAACGCGCCATTGCCGTGGCCTTCGAGGCCACCTGGGAGGGGCTGCTGAACCCCGCCGACCCGGACGGCTTCATTGTGGAGGCCAAATTCTGCTCACTGGAGGAGGCGCTGGACAAACTGGATTCACCGCCGATGCGTGAGCCGCTCAGCGATTACCTGAAGACCGGGGAGCCGGGGCGCTTCTACGCCTTCAAAGGTTGGGATGGGCGCGGGGGACTACGGATTCCGGCCCTGAAGGCCAAAGTCTAAGAATCAGACAGAGGCCCGTCTTCGCCCTGTTGTCCTGCAACTGCACAGGACTGCGGGACACAGCGGAGGACGGAACTTAAGGCAGGCAAAAAGCTTGAAGTCTCGACCAGATCGAAGCGCCGCCCCTTCTTCAGGGACGGCGCTTGCCCTTGCCCAGCTTGCTCATTTTCAGCCTCAGAGCTGACGCACCAGAATCGGCGTGGTGGTGGGCTGTTCGCTTCCGCCCGTGGGTTCCACGCTCACGGCGATGGTGGCCCCGGCTTCCAGCCCATTGATCAGGATGCCCTGCCCGTCAAACACTCCCAGCGAGGCGGGTTTGCCCCCCACGATCTGCCACAACTGATAGACGCGGCCCGTGTCGGCGGCACTGGACAGGTAGAGGTAAGCGCGGCCATCCGGCAGGCGCACCAGTTGCCCCAGATTCTGTCCGTCGGCGGCAACCGTTTCGGTCACTGCGCCGGGCGTGCGGGCATATTGGCTGACCGGGTCGGCAGGGCGCAGCAGCAGGACGGCGGTTACGGCGGCGGCCAGTCCCAGCGTGCCCAGCAGCGGCCACAGGGGGCGGCGGGCCGGTGCAGCAGAGGCCTGAGCCTCGGGAGCCTGCCCAGCAACGTCTTCTGTCTTCAGGAGCAGCGGGGAGGCAGCCATGCCGCCAGCACCTCGTTCGGCGTGCAGCCGGGCCATCAGGCGGTCCTCGGCTCCAGCAGGCACGGGAGTATCGGGCAGGGATTCGCTCAGGGCCACCAGCGCCGCAAGGTCAGCGTCCAACTGCGCCCGGAGGGCCGGGTCGGCTTCTATGGCCGCCCGAACGCGCACTTCTTCTTCAGGGGGCAAGATGCCCAGGGCATAGGCGGTCAGTTGATCCTGATCAATGGTCACGCGTGTTCACCTCCTCAAGAGCGCAAACTGAAAGCACATAGGGAAAATGGGGCGGAAGAGGGAGGAGTGGAGTCAAGCTCCCGACTCTGGGTGGGCAGATTGAGCAGGAACGGCCAAAGCGGAGCGCATGCGGTCAAGGGCCAGCCGCAATCTCGATTTTACAGTGCCAATGGGTAACCCTGTCAGTACCGCCAACTCGCTGTGCGAATGTCCCTGATAGTAGGCCAGCTCCACGAGGTGCCGTTGGTTAGCATCGAGGACATTCACAGCGCGGGAGGCCAGAATCCGGTCAGTGGGATCGCTGGCTGCCACGGGGGCATCCCAGTCTTCTATCTCCAGCGGGGTATCGGGGCGGTCTCGCAGCTCCTGCAAAAAGCGGTGGTGGGCGATACTGACCAACCAAGTCTTCACGCTGGCACGGGCAGAATCGAAACGGGCGGCATGCTTCCAGGCATTCATGAAGGCGTCCTGTACGCAGCTTTCCACATCGTCGGGTTGCCGGAGCATCCGGGTTCCCAGCGCATACAGCAGGCGCGAATGCCGGGAGTGCAGTTCTCTGAAAGCGTCCTCGTCACCCTGAGCCATGCGGGCGATCAGGGCCTCGTCGGGCGGATCAGGGATTGGACTGGGGGAGGTCATAGATTCGGAATGCAGCCTAACAGCCCAGCAGCCGAATCCTATGTATGCACTTCTACGCTGATCTTAACCTGTACTGAAGAGCCTGAAAGCTCAGGCCTGGGGAGCGCGGGGCGTCACGGCGCTAGGGGCGACAGCGGCGGCGACAGGTTGAACATCCATCACCACGGGCGCAGGCACAGACTCACGCAGACCGCCGTCCAGTTCGGCCTTCAGGCCAGCCGTACCTTTGCGGAATTCGCGCAGGCCGTTGCCCAGGCTTTTGCCCAGTTCCGGCAGTTTGCGGGGGCCAAAGACCACCAGGGCGACAATCAGAATCAACAGAATTTCAGCGGGGCCGATGTTGGGCATAGGGATGACCTCTTTGGGAAAGCCGCGGAAAACGGCCAGAGAAAGGTATGAAGTTGGAGGCCGCCAGGACTACACGGCCTCCAGACAGTGCCGGACTTCTGAATTCTGGTGCTTAAGCCTTGATCAGTGGCCCGACGATAGCCAACGTTTCTTCCATCGTCAGGGGAGTCCACAGCGCGGTGGGCGTGGGCGAGTAGTTGGCATCGAAGTCGGCAGCGGCGGGGCTGGTGGGCTTGGCGTCACTCTGGGGCGCGATGGCCGTCTGGCGCGTGGGGGCCGAGTTGTAGCCCAGGTACACGCGCAGTTCCTGAATGCCCGAAACGTGGTTGGCTTCGACGGCCAGAATGCTGGCGGCGGCGGTCAACACAGCGCCGTTCTGAACGCTGGCGGCCTGCCCGAGGTATGCACGCACGCCCACAGGCTCGATGCTGGCGGCCAACTGCAAGAACACCTGATCATTCACGCCGCTGCCGTCACCGATCAGGGGGCTGAAATCGAAGGTGGGCTTGGCGACCGGCGTACCGCCCAAAGTGCGGATGGTGGCCGAGAGGCCGTCCACATGTGCCCGCTCATGGCTGGCGAGTTGCTTGGCGTATTCCTTCACGCGCAGGTTGGTCAGCTTGCCTGCCAGCGCACCCGTATCGAAGGCCGTGTAGAACTCGGTCTCCAGATATTCCAGGGTCAGCGCGTAGTTCAGGATGGCGAGGTCCTGGGCCACGCTTTTGGTGGCGGGGCTGGTGGCAGCGAGGGCCGAGAGGTTCAGGCTACCCAGCGTAACTGCGCCCGCAGCGGTCAGGCCAGCGGTTTTCAGAAAGGAACGGCGGGCATTGGGAGTGGTGGTCATGTGGGACTCTCCTTGATGGGGATCAGGTGTGGGTTAAAACGGCGGCCAGACTTCGGGGCCAGTGATCGAATGATGGATTGACTTGATGACTGGGTTACTTGATGACTGGGCCAACGATTGCCAGCACCTGCGCCATCGTCAGAGGAGTCCAGAACGCCGTGGGCGTGGGCGAGTAATCCGCGTTGAAGTCGGCCACATTGGTGCTGCTGGGGTTGGCGTCGCTCTGGGGCGCGATATTGGTCTGACGGGTGGGGTTCTTGTGGTATCCCAGCGCCACACGCAGCTCCTGCACACCCGAAACGTGGTTGGCTTCTACCGCATGAATGGCAGCGGCGGCGGAAATCAGTTCGGGGTTGCTGAGGCGGGCCACTTGGCCGAGGTAGGCACGCACGCCCACGGGTTCGATGGTGGCGGCCAACTGCAAGAAAGTCATGTCGTTCTGGCCGCTGCCGTCTCCGATCAGGGGGCTGAAATCGAAGGTAGGCTTGGCAACCGGCGTGCCGCCCAGCTTGCTGATCGTGGCGGAGAGGGCTTCCACGTGGGCCTGCTCATGGCTGGCGAGTTCTTTGGCGTATTCCTTGGTGCGGGGGTTGGTCAGCTTGGCCGCCAGCGGGCCGCTGCTGAAGGCCGTGTAGAATTCGGCTTCCAGATATTCGAGGGTCAGCGCGTAGTTCAGAATTTCAAGGTCCTGCGCCGCGCCGCCGCCCATCGTGTTGCCCATGCTGCTGCTCATGCCCATGCTCGGGGCGCACGAAACCAGCGCGAGGCCTGCGCCGAACAGTCCAGCGTAGCCGAGGAACGAACGACGTGAGTTGGGGGTTTCAGGGGTAGGGGTGGGCGTGGTGTGCATGTCTTCCATAGGGGTGACCTCCAACAAAGATTCCTGTCTGCGCCTGCCCGGAGCGGCCTCCGGTGAGCAGAGAGGCGGGCGTCGAGCCGCGTAGCCCGCCTAAGCGGGGCCAGATGTGGCGCTCACCCAGTTGTATGCAGGGCGGGGTGAATTGGATCACCTGACCTAAATTGCCGACCCAGCCCGTGAAGAAGTGGTGAAGGACTGGCGACGGCGGTTGAGAGTTGGGTACGGCATACAAAAGTCAGAGGGCTGATCGGCCCAGAAGGGCATGCGCTTCATTCACGTCACCGCAACCCAGCCTCCTTCCTGCGAAGCTGTGACAGACAGGCAACTTCACTCACGGCGACAGGCCGTTCTGACCAGTCCGCTCAACAGGTCCAGAAGCGCGTAGGCCACACATCAGATGCACGGCACCTCGACGGGTCTCGACGCTCTTTTGATCGCCCTATTCGCCTACAACCTCAGGCTTTCCCTGCCTGTATGACCTCAAAGTCACTCCCTGTATCCACCCTCACCGACTGGCGGGGTACACTGCCCGCCGTGTCAGACGCCTCCCCTCCCCTGCTGTTTACCGCCACCCCCGGACGCCTCGATACGGTGCTCTCCGTTCTTGCGGGGGCCAGCCGTTCTCAGGTGGCCGCGTGGATCGGGGGCGGGCACGTACAGGTCGGCGGTCAGACCGCATCCAAAGCCAGCCTGAAACTGCGCGGCGGCGAGAGCCTGAGCGTGAATGTGCCGCCGCCGCCACCCTCGCAAGTCGAGGCCGAACATGTACCGCTGGACGTGCTGTACGAAGACGAATTCATGATTGCCGTCAACAAACCCCCCGGCATGGTCACGCACCCGGCCCCCGGCGTGTACACGGGCACGCTGGTCAATGCGCTGTTGGGCCGCTTTACGCTGCCGCAGCAGGAGGGATTCGACGAGGAGGGTGGTTACCGTCCGGGCATCGTGCACCGGCTGGACCGCGAAACCAGCGGCGTGATCGTGGTCGCCAAAACTGTGCAGGCCCACGCAAAGCTGGCCGCCAGTTTCAAAGACCGCGAAACCCGCAAAGTGTATCTGGCGATTGCCGCCGGAAGCTGGAAGGCCGATCATCCGGTGCAGTTGGACGCCCCGGTTGGCCGCCACCCTATCCAGCGTCAACGCATGACCGTGGGCGGCGCACACCCCCGCGAGGCCCAGACGGTTTTTGCGCCCCTGAGTGCCCACCCGGACGGACACGGTCGCACGCTGGCGCTGGTCCGGGCCGCGCCGCGCACTGGCCGCACACATCAGATTCGGGTGCATCTGGCCCACCTCGGCAGCCCGATTCTGGGCGATACCGTGTATGGCCGCCCCAGCGAACTGATCTCGCGCCACGCCCTGCACGCCCAATTTCTGACCCTGCCGCACCCGGCCACCGGGCAACCCCTGCACCTGCACGCCCCCGCCCCCGACGATATTGTTGGCGCGTGGATCGCCGTGGGCGGAAACCTGCCGATTGGTCTGGAACGGGATTAACCGCAAATCCTGACTACAAACCTATTTGGATTCTAGAAATTACACCAGCCCATTGCCTATAGTCACCGTTGCTATAGGCAATTTCGCGTATTCCCTATAAATCAGACTCTGGTAGGATGAAAGACTGCTGTCAACTCTCTGCTGGTGCGATTGTGCTGAATCTGTACAGTGCTCAATACCTCTAAACACCTGCTCTGGTCTGTTCGAGGAGTGCTACGAACCAAGACACGCCGGTCATTCCTATGCCTGCCGATATTGACAGCCTTGCCGCCTGGGCTGATGCACAGTTGGAGGCACACTGGCAGACCATCCTGACCGAGTACCGCGCCAAATTGGACACGGCTTATGCCAGAGCCGGGGATATGGCCTACGGCACGTATCAGCAACTCCTCTTCCGGCCCATCAAGCGGGCGCTGCGGGAGGCAGGCTTGGGCACTCAGCCGCCTCTGCCCGGCGACTTTTCACAGTCACGCGAGTGGGGCAACGCTGACGAAACCCACCAGGAACGCTGGATGTGGAGCGTGGTCAGAGGGCCGGACGGCACACCGCTGGGAACGCTGGTACACATCGTGCCGCACGACCACAGCCAATTTCGGATTCCCCAACGCCCCAGCATCTTTGGCCTGACCCAGACGGATTTACCCGACATAGAGGCGGCGCTGAGTGAGTTGTCGGCGCACTTTGCAGCGGCCCAACCCTTTCACGAGTGGTACGGCGGGTATCTGGTCGGGCAGAAAAAGTCGTAGAACATTAATAATAATTAAACCTGTTGTGGAACCGTTTTCACATTTTTCTCAAAAAGACTGGGGGGATCGGGTCAGCGTGATCCGGTTCATTTCTGCACATCAAGGAGCGACATGGCGGATCAGCAGTTCATCCAGATTCGGGGCGCACGCGAGAACAACCTCAAAAATGTTTCGCTGGACATTCCCAAGCACCGAATCACGGTGTTCACGGGCGTATCAGGGTCGGGCAAATCGTCGCTGGTCTTCGATACCATCGCTGCCGAGGCCCAGCGCCAGCTCAACGAGACGTTTACGGCCTTCGTACAGGGGTTCATGCCGCATTACGGCCAGCCCGACGTGGATTCCATCGAGTTTCTGAACGCGCCCATCATCATCAACCAGAAGCGCATCGGCGGCGGCTCACGCTCCACGATGGGCACCTATACCGATATTTCTGCATTGCTGAGGCTGCTGTTTTCGCGTGTGGGTCAGCCTTACGCGGGGCCAGCCTTCGCCTTTTCCTTCAATACGCCGCAGGGGATGTGCCCCGAATGCGAGGGCATCGGCAAAACCGTGCAGCTTGACCTGAATGCGTTTCTGGACCGCAGCAGATCGCTGAATGGCGGCGCGATTCTACACCCCGATTTCAAGGTGGGCAAGTTGCTGTGGAAAAGCTACGCCCTCTCCAACCAGTTTGACCTTGATAAACCTGTGCAGGACTACAGCGAGGCTGAATTACACGCCCTGCTGCACGGCGACGGCGCGGGCGTCGATCTGGGCATGGGCTATCTGAAATACGAGGGTCTGGTAGACCGATTTGACCGCATGTACCTCAAGAAGGATGCGGGGGCCATGTCCGAGCGCAACAAGGCGGTGTTCGAGCAGTTCGTGAATACTCAGACCTGCCCGGTCTGCGGGGGCGCACGGCTGAACGAGGCGGCGCTGAACTGCCGCATCGACGGGCGCAACATCGCAGATTGGTCTGATCTGGAAGCCACCGAACTGATCGGCGTGCTGCAAGACCTCAGCGACCCGGTGGCGATCAAGGTGGCCGCCAAACTGCGCGAACGCGTTCAGCACCTCATCGATATCGGCCTCGGCTACCTCAGCCTCAGCCGCGAAACGGCCACGCTTTCGGGCGGCGAATCGCAGCGCATCAAGATGATCCGGCACCTCGGCAACAGCCTGACCGACATGCTGTACATCCTTGACGAACCCAGCGTGGGCCTGCACGCCCGCGATGTGGCCCGCCTGACGGGTCTGCTACGCCAACTGCGCGACAAGGGCAACACGGTACTGGTCGTCGAACACGACCCGGACGTGATCGCGGTGGCCGATCACATCGTGGACATCGGGCCGCACGCAGGCACGCACGGCGGCGAGGTGGTGTTTGAAGGTTCGGTGGAACAGTTGGGGCAGACCGACACTCTTACAGGGCGGTTTTTGCGCCAGCACCTGCCCATCAAGACCGAGGTACGCCGCGCCACCGGACACCTCAGGATCGAGGGGGCGACCCTCAACAACCTGAAAAACGTGTCGGTGAACGTGCCCACGGGCATTCTGACGGTGGTGACAGGCGTGGCAGGCTCGGGCAAAAGCACCCTGATCAACGATGTGTTTCTGGCCCAACATCCCAACGCAGTCGTCATCGATCAGGCCCGCGTGGGAGCCAACAGCCGCTCGGCCCCGGCCACCTATACGGGCATCATGGACGACATCCGGCAGGCGTTTGCCAAAGCCAACGGGGTCAGCGCCTCCCTGTTCAGCTTCAATTCCGAGGGCAGTTGCCCGGAATGCAGCGGGCTGGGCGTCATTTATACCGATCTGGCCTTTATGGAAGGCATGACCACCCGCTGCGAAGCCTGCGGCGGCAAACGCTTTAAGCCCGAGGTGCTGGACTACCACCTGCGCGGCAAAACCATCAGCGACGTGCTGGAAATGACTGCCGAGGAAGCGCTGACCTTTTTTACCGAAAAGAAGGTGCGGGCTGTGGTGCAGGCCATGAACGACGTGGGTCTGGGCTACCTGAAGCTGGGGCAACCGCTGAGCACGGTGTCGGGCGGCGAGGGCCAGCGCCTGAAACTGGCGACCGAACTGCACAAACAGGGCAGCGTCTACGTGATGGACGAGCCGACCACCGGGCTGCACCTCTCGGATATCGGCCTGCTGATGAGCATGATCGACCGCCTCGTAGACGCCGGAAACACCGTCATTCTGATCGAACACCATCTGGACGTGATCCGGCAGGCCGACTGGATCATCGATCTGGGGCCGGAGGGTGGCAGCGCGGGCGGTGAAGTGCTGTTTGAAGGCCCACCTGCCCTGCTGGCCGAATTGGAGCGCAGTATCACGGGGCAGTTTATTTGAGATCAACCTGAACTCACCCCCATCTGGGAGAGGTTGCCTTCCGGGTGACTTCTCCTCTGCCGAACTGCGGGTAGAGAGATCACCGGGGAAACGTTCACACCCGAGAGGAAGAAGTCATTTGATTCCGTCCTGGACGTGCGACCGCCTGAGCCAGAAGCACATAGAGTTCATACCCTTCACCCCCCCCCTTGCGATTTTCCTAAAAGCCGTGTATAGTTTCAATTCGTGCGCCGCTTAGGAAGTGCCTAGCGGCTGGAAGGTGCCCCCACATTCAGGACATGCTGCCGATCAAAGGCATTTGCGAGTCACTGGGGCTGTGCTTTCCCGAAAGGACTACAAATGAACTTTGATCAATTGATCGCGCCCGAACTCGTGGCGCGCCTCGCTGAACGTGGCATTACCGAAGCAAGCCCTATTCAGGCAGAAACCCTGCCCCATACCCTTGCTGGCAAGGACCTGATTGGCCGCGCCCGCACCGGCACCGGCAAGACGCTGGCCTACGCGCTGCCTATCATCATGAAGCTGGACCCCAGCCGTGATCGTGGCCGCGTTCCCCGCGCCATCATCGTGGCCCCCACCCGCGAACTTGCCAAGCAGGTTGCAGAAGAGTTCAGCAAGACGGGCAGCGACCTCGTCACCGTCACCGTGTACGGCGGCGCCGCCTACGCTCCTCAGGAAAATGCACTGCGCCGTGGCGTGGACATCGTGGTGGGCACTCCAGGCCGCCTGATCGACCACCTCGAGCGCGGCAACCTCGACCTGAGCGGCATTGAATTTGCCGTGCTGGACGAAGCCGACGAGATGCTGAGCGTGGGCTTTGCCGACGCCATCGAAACCATTTTGCAGCGCACGCCTCCTACCCGCCTGACCCAGCTGTTCAGCGCCACCCTGACCGACGACATCCGCCGGATTGCCCGTCAGTACCTGCGTGAGCCTGTGCTGGTGGACCTCGTGGGCGAAGGCAAGAGCCAGGCCGCGCAGACCGTGGAGCACCTGAAGGTCAAGGTGGGCCGCAGCCGGACCCGCGTGCTGGCCGACCTGCTGACCGTGTACAACCCCGAAAAAGCCATCGTGTTTACCCGCACCAAGCGCGAAGCCGATGAACTGGCGATGGAACTGATCCACCGTGGATTGGAAGCCGAAGCCCTGCACGGCGACCTGGCCCAGAGCCAGCGTGAACGCGCCCTCGGTTCCTTCCGTAACGGACGGGCTGGCGTGCTGGTAGCAACCGACGTGGCTGCCCGTGGCCTCGACATCCCCGAGGTCGATCTGGTGGTTCAGTACCACCTGCCCCAGGACCCCGACAGCTACATTCACCGTTCGGGCCGTACGGGCCGCGCAGGACGTACCGGCACCGCCATCGTGATGTACGGCGACCGTGACGGACGCGAAATGAACGGTCTGGAGCGCGTGACGGGCGTGCGCTTTATCGAGCGTCCCCTGCCCACCCCCAAGGAAGTGCAGGCTGCGAGCGCCAAGGCTTCTGCCGATATCGTCCGCAAGGTCGATCCCGCCGCAGCCAACACCTTCCAAGCCGAAGCCGAGCGCCTGTTCAGCGAACTGGGCCTTGAAGCACTGGCCCGCGCCCTCGCCAAGATCAGCGGCGTCAGTGAGCCTGTGAAGGCCGCCAGCCTGCTCAGCGGTGAAGAAGGTCTGACCACCATCATCCTGCACGCCGAGCGCATGAGCGTTCCCCGCGCTGTGGCCGTCATTGCTCAGAACTGCGACGCCGATACGCGCCGCCTGGGCCGTGTCCGTCAGTGGCGTGGCGGTGCTGTGGCCGACGTGCCCAGCGAATACGTCGCCAAGCTGCTGGCTGCCAGCCCTCTGGGCGGAGAAGTCGGCGTGGAAGTGGCGCAGGAACTCCCCGAGCTGTTTGAAGCCCCCACCCGTGAAGGACGTCAGGGCGGCTATCAAGGCGGCAACCGTGGCAACCGTGATGAAGGCGGCTACCGTGGACGCGGCCAGAGCAGCGGCGGCTATCAGGGTGGCGGACGCAGCCAGAGCAGCGGCGGCTATCAGGGTGGCGGACGCAGCCAGAGCAGCGGCGGCTACCAGGGCGGCGGACGCAGCCAGAGCGGTGGCGGACAGGGCGGCTACCAGCAGCGCGGCGCACAGGGCGGACGCCCCCGCGAAGACTTCGCAGATCGCGAATTCGTTCCTGCCGGACGCTGAGTCCTAGAATTTCAGACGAGTGCCCCTGCCGAAAGGTGGGGGTATTTTTTGTGCGAGGTGGAGAAAACGCCGCCTCCATTCCACTCCCATCTGACCAACTCGCCGCAATACCCTTGACCCTGACCCCCAACAAACGCCCGTTTGTGTCCCGGCCCGTAACGCCCACGCCCCCGCTGTGATCTAGACGCGCCTTGACCCGTGCCCCCTACAGACCGTAGGGTAAGTCTATGAGTGCGTTCCGTATCGTGGTAGTACTTCTTGGTTTCGGGGGTTGTGTCCGAGGCTGAGCGCTACCGCGTGCCACCACACACCCCCGCCCAAGCGACAGGGCGGGGGATTTTTTGTTCAGCAGCAGGTCGGGACAGCAACCAGAGAAAGGCAGGATCTTCAAGGGAGGCACACAGATGACGCACAGCAGCGGGCAGGACGCAGATCAACACGGTGCAGGGCAGCAGGATCCGGCAGCAGGACACGAGTTGGACCGGGGCAGCATGACGGGGGCAAAAGCTCTGTGGGCCACCCTCGCCAATCACGGCATCAGCACGGTGTTCGGGTATCCGGGCGGGGCAATTATGCCCGTGTACGACGCGCTGACCTTCTATCCTGAGGTGCGCCATGTGCTGGCCCGCCACGAGCAGGGCGCGATTCACGCTGCCGAAGGCTGGGCCAAAGCCACCGGAGAAATCGGCGTGTGTATCGCCACTTCCGGCCCCGGCGCGACCAATCTGGTCACGGGGCTGGCCGACGCCATGCTGGATAGCGTGCCCCTGCTGGCAATCACGGGTAACGTGGCACGGCACCTGATGGGCACCGACGCCTTTCAGGAAGCCGATATCACGGGCATCACGCTGCCGATCACCAAACATAACTACGTGGTACGCGAGGTCGAAGAACTGCCCCGCGTGATTGCCGAGGCCATCCGCATTGCCCGCAGTGGCAGACCCGGCCCGGTGCTGGTGGACATTCCCAAAGATATTCAGTTGGCGGCCTATCACGGCGAGGTGGCCTACCCGCACGCCCGCCCCGAGCATCCCGCCCCCAAGCCCGAAGCGATTGCGCGGGCCAAAGAACTGCTGCTGGCCGCCAAAAAACCCGTGATCATGGCGGGCGGCGGCTCGCTGGATGCCAGCGCCGAAATCACGGCTCTCGCCCGTGCCTGGGATATTCCCGTGATTACCACCCTGATGGGCCTGGGCGCGTTTCCTTCTTCCGACCCGTTGTGGCTGGGCATGCCCGGAATGCACGGCAGCGTGGCCGCCAACCGCGCCATCAGTGAAGCCGACGTGTTGCTGGGCATCGGCCTGCGCTTTGATGACCGCGTGACGGGCCGCGTGAACGGCTTTGCGCCCAACGCCGCCATCATTCATGTGGAACTGGACGCCGCCGAGATCGGCAAGATCGTGCGGGTGGGTGTGCCCGTGCGCGGAGACGCCACCGTGGCCGCCCGGATGCTGACCGAGGGCGCATACAAGCTAGATTTACCCGACTGGCACGCCCAGATTGAGGAATGGAAGACCCGCACCGTGACGCCCACCGAATGGAGCGCCGGATTCGCCGTGAAGTCGGTGGTGGACCGCCTGCGTCCCGACGACATCCTGAGCAGCGATGTGGGCCAACACCAGATGCTGGCCGCGCAACTGGCCCGCTTTGAAAAACCGCGCCGCTGGATCAATTCGGGCGGACTGGGCACGATGGGCTTCGGCTTTCCGGCAGCCATCGGCGCGGGTATGGCCGAACCCGGCGTCACCAGCGTAGTTATTGCGGGCGACGGCGGATTTCAGATGACCTTGCAGGAACTGGCGACCCTCAAGATGTACGACATTCGCAACGTCAAAATCTGCATCATCAACAATTCTTTTCTGGGCATGGTGCGCCAGTGGCAGGAACTGTTCCACGAGAAGCGCTACAGCGAGGTGTGGCTGGGCGACTCCAACCCCGACTTCGTGAAACTGGCCGAAGCCTACGATGTCCCCGGCTACCGCGCCAGCAACGCCGAAGAACTGCCCGGCATGATTGACGCGTGGCTGGCAGATCCCAAATCGGCCCTGCTGGAAATCGTGGTGCCGCACGAACACGGCGTCTTCCCGATGGTTCCGGCAGGCGCAGCCCTCTACGAGATGATCGAAACCGAGCCACCCCGCAAGCAGCCCACGCCTGACCTGTCGGCAGAGATGATGGCGGCAGCCGAGGAGGCCAAGAACGCATGAACGAACATACCCTGACCGATCAACCCAAAGATCACCTCGTCTCGGCACTGGTGCGCGACGAACCCCGCGTGCTGACCCGGATCACGGCCCTGTTCGGGCGGCGCGGTTACAACATCCGCAGCCTGAGCGTGGGGGCCACGGAGCATCCCGGCCTCTCCCGCATGACCTTCGTGGTTACGGGAGACCGGGGCGTGGTGGAACAGGCCATGCGCCAGCTGGAAAAACTGCATGACGTGGTGCGGATCATCGACCACAGCCTCGAAAAATTTGTAGACCGCGAACTGGTGCTGGTCAAGGTCGCCATTTCGCCCGACAGCCGGGTCGAGGTGCGTCAGATTGCCGAAGATTTCCGCAGCCGGATCGTGGATGTGGGCCGCCACGCCCTCACCTTTGAAGTGACGGGCGATGAGGGCAAGATCACCGCCTTTATTGAGCAGATGCGCCCGTTCGGGATTCTGGAAACCATGCGAACGGGCCGCATTGCCCTGACACGCGGCAGCAACGCCGATATTCCCAGCCACGTCTACCACGACGGAGAAACTCAGACGCTGCGCCCAGCAGTAGAGAGTGTGGAACCCAGAGAAGAGCGGGCGCGGGACGTACCGAATCTGTTCTGAGTTTGGCGGATAACCCTCCCCGCTGCTGACGTAAGGTTGAATTTCTGGGTGAACCCCCCCGTTGCTGGCGCAACGCCCCCCCTTGAAGGGGAGGACAAGGGCTTATTGCTTTCCCTCTCTTGGGGGGGTTCTTCCCTTAGCCGCCCCTTACCTAGCCCACACTCCCCCACCCATCGCCTCAATACAGGAGAATCCACAAATGGCTGCAACGATGTTCTATGACCGCGACGTGTCTCTTTCCCCCATCCAAGACAAATTGATCGCCATTATCGGTTACGGCTCTCAGGCGCACGCACATGCGCAGAACCTGCGTGACAGCGGCCTGAACGTGGTCGTGGGCCTGCGCGAAGGCAGTGCGAGCAAGGCCAAGGCCGAGCAGGCGGGCCTGAAAGTGGTCAGCATCGAGGAAGCCACCCAGACCGCCGATGTGGTCATGCTGCTGATTCCCGATGAGAACCAGCCCAAAACCTACGCCGAGAGCATCGAGCCGCACCTGACCGCTGGCAAGGCGCTGGCCTTCGGACACGGCTTCAACGTGCACTTCGGGCGCATCAAGCCGCCCGCCGACGTGGACGTGTATCTGGTGGCCCCCAAAGGCCCCGGCCACATGCTGCGCCGCGTGTACGCTGACGGCGCAGGCATGCCCGGTATTTTTGCCGTGCAGCAGGACGCCACCGGCCACGCCCGCGACATTGCGCTGGCCTACGCACGCGGTATCGGCTGCACCCGCGCGGGCGTGCTGGAAACCACCTTCAAGGAAGAAACCGAAACCGACCTTTTTGGTGAGCAGAGCGTGTTGTGCGGTGGCGTGACCCACCTGATTCAGGCCGGATTCGAAACCCTGGTGGAAGCGGGCTATCAGCCTGAAATCGCCTACTTCGAGACCCTGCACGAAGTCAAACTGATCGTGGACCTGATCTACGAGAAGGGCTTCGAGGGCATGCGCCACAGCATCAGCAACACCGCCGAATTTGGCGACTACGTGACCGGGCCACGCATCATCACCGATGAGACCAAGGCCACCATGAAAGACGTGCTGACCGACATTCAGACCGGAAAATTCGCTGAACGCTTCATTGCCGATGCCGAAAGCGGCTTCCCGTACATGAACGAGCAGCGCGGCAAAATGCGGACGCACACGCTGGAAGTGGTGGGCAAGGAACTGCGCGACATGATGCCCTTCATCAGCAAGAAGGCGCTGGAAGTTTAAGCCTCAACCACAGCGTCATCCTCGGCCCGCCCGGAGCAATCTGAGCGGGCTTTTTGCGGCCTGCGGCCTGATTCGTTAAGCTGGCTCTGTGAAGACGAAGCCTATTCCTTTGGTCCTCCGTCAAGCAGAGGCACTGGCGTGGTGCGGGCAAACCAGCTGGAACCGGGGCCGTGAGTACATGCGGAGTATGACGGGCCTGACGGTCCAACCGAGCACCGCTGGACATGTCGCTGGAGATGCGCCCAGCCTGCGAATCGCGGGGGCCGCCTACGGGCAGGAACGCTATGAACTGTGGGCCACCTTGCAGGGCAGCAAAGTAACCGGCGCAAGGTGTAGCTGCCCGGTGGGAGGAAACGGGCGTTGCAAGCATATGGGAGCGCTGCTGGCACGGGCTGCCGGAGACGCCGCAGCTTTTGCTGTTCTGCCTGCCCTGAGCGAAGTGTTGGGAGCACTGGACGAAACGGCCCTCCGCGACCTGATCGCCGCCCTGGTAGACGCCGAGCCGCAGTTGTTGGCCTTCGTAATCGCCCGCTCGGCACGCCCTCCCACCGCAGAAGCCCCAACCGCTGAATTGGGGGCCGTTCGTATGGCGGTAGAAGCGGCCTTTGCCGCCATTCAGCGCATGTTTGATCCCTACGAGGATCAGGAAGAAGGCCCAGATGACCGCGCCCTTTGGGAAGCGATGCACGGCGCAGACCGCCTGCTCAGGCAATCCGCATCCCTCACGCCCAGTCAGGCGGCCTGGGCGCTGGAAGTCTATATTGCCGTGCTGGACGGAGTGGAAGAAACGTACAGCAACATGGATCTGGACTGGGGACTGGACGATGTGCAGGCCCACGCCTTCAGAGCCGTTCAGCAGTTGGTGAGGGGCGGCCACCTCAGCGACCACGCGAGGGCCGACGCTATCGAAACCATCCTCAGCGAAATTGCTTCTGATCGCGGCCACCTGCACGAGATCCAGCAGCTCCACGCCTTTGTGGAGGCCCTCGATGCGGGCGAACGGCAAGTTCTGCTCACGCTCCTCAGAGACCTGATGACCCGCGCGGCCCACGACTTCCAGCGCAGCCGATACGCCCGTGCCCTCGCTGAACTGACGGCCAACGACAACAACGTGAGCGACAAAGAACGTGAAACCCTGTTGCGGGCCAGCGCAGACATTCCTGCTTTGGCCGACTTTTTGCTGAAGCGTGGGCAACTTCAGGCCGTTCGGGACGCTCTCCAGAATCCCCAGTTGCGCGTCCATCTTCCCAGTCTGTCTCCAACTTTTGCGGCTCACGACCAGTTGCCCCTGCTGGAAGATCTGATGAGCCAGAATCTGGAGGTGGCAGGCATCCGGGAGTGGCTGTTTGAACGCTATGTCCAGACCCAGCGCCGGACCGGGGCGCACGCTCTGGCACTGGCCGCTGTGAAGGGCCGCCCGTCTGCCTTCTGGCTGGCGGCCCTCAAAAGCGTGTCAGCCGACTGGAACAGCGAACGCCCCGACATCATCGCCCGCATCTGGAAATCGGGGCAATACACCTCCACCCTGATGGCCTTCCTGCTGTCCGAGGAGCTGATTCAGGACGCTATTCAGTTGACCGCAGAACGGCAGGATGTTCCCGCCCAACAACTGGTGCTGCTGGCCGACGCACTGGCAAAAGAGGGGCAGACCCAGTGGGCCGCCGCACTGATCGAGCGGGCGGCCCAGCAGGGCATTGACCGCAAAAACCGGGGCGGCTATCAGGAGGCAGCAGAAATCCTCGGGCGGCTGAAGGGTTTGCTGGGCGCAGCCGAAAGCAGGGCACAGGTGCGCGAGATCATGAACCGTCATCCTCGCCTCAGCAGCTTCCGCAAAGCGTTGGAAGAAGCTGGCCTGCTCTGACGGCCCCATCACTCTCCCCTGCCGGGGCTACACCCGTGTAGACGTGTGGGGTTGCCTTCATTGTGTCCGCCCTGTACAGTCTCTCTATGCAAGTATCTGGCCTGCTTCTTCTTAGCGTTCCTCCGGTGGAGTGAGCGGCTAAGAACCGTGTCAGCCCCCGGAGGAACGCCCTCCGGGGGTTTTTCTTTGGCCCATTCCCTTCCTCCCTCTCAAGATCTCAAGGAGCCACCACCATGACGGATCAGACCCCAGCCACGCCCACCATCCAGCCCATCCGAATTTTTGATACGACCCTGCGTGACGGCGAGCAGTCTCCGGGAGTGGCGCTGAACCATACTCAGAAGCTGGAAATTGCCCACCAACTGGCGCGGCTGGGCGTGGACGTGATCGAGGCCGGGTTTCCGATTGCCAGCCCCGGCGATCTGGAGGGTGTGAGCCGCATCGCCCGCGAGGTGCGGGGGCCGATTATTGCCGGGCTGGCGCGTGCGGGCCGGGCCGACATCGAGGCCGCCGCCAAAGCCGTGGAACTGGCCGAGCGGCCCCGCATTCATACCTTTATCGCCACCAGCCCGATTCATATGTCCAAGAAATTGCAGATGGAACCCGACGCGGTGGTCGAGCGGGCCGTCGAAGCAGTTCGGCTGGCCCGCACTTTCGTAGACGACGTGGAATTCAGCGCCGAGGACGCCACCCGCTCCGACTGGCCCTTTCTGGCCCGGATTTTTAAGGCCACCGTGGAAGCGGGCGCAACCACCATCAACGTACCCGATACGGTGGGCTACACCACTCCCGAAGAAATGCGGGCGCTGTTTGCCTTCCTGAAGGGCGAATTGCCCGCACACGTGATCCTGTCGGCCCACTGCCACGACGATCTGGGCATGGCGGTTGCCAACTCCATCGCGGCGGCGCAGGGCGGGGCACGGCAGATCGAATGCACCATCAACGGAATTGGTGAGCGGGCGGGCAACGCGGCACTGGAAGAAATCGTGATGGCCTTCCATACCCGCAAGGATCATTACGGCTTTGAAACCGCCATCCGCACCCGCGAGATTTACCGGGCCAGCCGGATGGTCAGCCGCCTGAGCGGAATGCCGGTGCAGCCCAACAAGGGCGTGGTGGGCGACAATGCCTTTGCCCACGAATCGGGCATTCATCAGGACGGCGTGATCAAGGCCCGCGAAACCTACGAGATCATGAACGCCGAACTGGTGGGCCGTGAAGCCGCCGTCCTGGTGATGGGCAAGCACTCGGGCCGCGCCGCCTTCCGCAAAGCGCTGACCGACCTGGGCTACGACGTGGCCGAGGACCGCATCAAGGAAATGTTCGCCCGGTTCAAGGACCTGGCAGACCGCAAAGGTCAGATCTACGCCGATGATCTGCGTGCCCTAGTAGACAGCCGTACCGACGTTCCTCAGACCTTCGTGTTGGAGAAATTCCAGATTACCAGCGGCACGGATATGCAGCCCCTCGCCTACGTCCGCGTGACCACGCCCGACGGCCCCCGCGAGGCCACCAGCAGCGGTGACGGCGCAGTCGAGGCCATCTTCCACGCGCTGAATACGGTTACTGGCATTGCCCCGGAACTGGAGGTTTACCGCGTGCAGGCCGTGACCAAAGGCACCGAGGCACTGGGAGAGGTCAGCGTGAACACCCGGTACGGCGAGATCAGCATTCACGGCACGGGCGTTGCGCCCGATGTGGTGGAAGCCAGCGCCCGTGCGTGGCTGCGTGTGATCAATCAGATCGTGGCGGGCCTGGGCAAGAGCCGTCAGGTGAGTCAGACGACGGTGTAAGCCAGTCGGGGGGAGTGTAGATCGGGATTGCGCTTTCCCACGTTCCACGATCTACACTCCCCCATGTCAGCACCCATCCTAGAAGTCGCCATCCTCAACGTCATTCCGGGCCAGAACGCCGAATTTGAAGCTGCCTTCCGGGTGGCGCAGGGCATCATTTCGGGCATGGGCGGTTACGTGCGCCATACCCTTCAGCGCTGTATCGAGCGGCCCAGCGAATACGTGTTGCTGGTGTGGTGGGACTCTCTGGAAGCCCATACAGTGGGCTTTCGGGGCAGCCCAGAGTATGCCCAGTGGCGGACGCTGCTGCACCATTTTTACGATCCGTTTCCCACGGTGCTGCATTACGGCGCAGTGGAAGGTATCCCCACCTGATGTGAATTTGGAGCGAAAGCCTTTTCTCACAGCATTTATCTGCGAGGGGTAACCTGCAGTGCTGCGAACGGAACAGCAAAGGACACGGGCTACATCTCCCCTCATGTAGCCCGTGAATTTCTTTTCTGTGCAGGAAAAGCGAAATCAGTCTGACCGTCAGGACGCCCGTTTCATGACAACATAGCGGGCGTGAATTCTTTGTTGCTCCGAACGGTGGTCATCACGGGTGTGGTGATCGGCGTCCTGAATATCGTATTTGCAGGGCTGGAATACGGATTTGATGGCCTGCCCCTGTGGTTTTATCTCTCTCAGCTCCTGCTGATTCCAGCCATGTTTATTCCCATGCGGCTGTTCGCACAGGCCGCCGTCACGCCCGAATTTTTGCGCCGCGCCTCGCTGTACGCGCTGGGTTGGGCGGTGCCTTACGCCATCTACAAATTTGCTGCCGACGCTCTGAACCCCGCCTTCAGCCCCGCCTTTTCACTCGTGAGCTATCTGGGCACGGTGGCCCTGTTCGCGCTGATTTTTTCGGCCATCCGGCGACCCAAATAATCCTCTTGGAGAAACCATGAGACTTGCCATTCTATCGGATGTCCACGGCAACGGGTTTGCGCTGCGGGCCGTGCTGGACGATCTGCGGGCCGCCAGCCCGGACGCGCTGTACAACCTGGGCGATACGGTCTGGGGAGCTTCTGACCCGGCCACTGCCTGGGCTTTGCAGGCCGAATTTGCGCCGCCCACCGTGCGCGGCAACACCGATGAGCGCATGGCCGGAATGCGGGCAGGTAAGGAAACCATGCGCGGCTGGGTGGCCTCGCAACTGCCCGCAGACGTGGCCGCACAACTGGGCCAACTCCCGACTTTTGTGGATGTCGCGGGCGGTGAGGTGCGCCTCGCCCACGGCAGCCCGCGTGACCCGTGGGAAGCCCTGATGCTGTCGGGCGAAGAGGAACGGCCCGCCACACCCGACGAGATGCGCGAACGGCTGGCCGGGTTTGCCGGGGCCGTGTGCGTGGTGGGCCATACTCACCGCGAGATGGTGAGTGTTCAGGACGGCCTGAGCCTGGTGAATGCTGGCCCGGTCAGCCGCCAGAAGGACGGCCTTCCGCTGGCCCGCTGGCTCCTGCTGACCCGGCAGAATGGGCACTGGAACATAGAATTTCGGCGCACCCCCTATGACGTGCAGGCGGCGGCAGCGTGGGCCAGAGCCAATGCCCCCGCCGAGATGGGAGAGGATGAGGCGGCGTGGTTGCTGGCCGGGCAGGAACCTTGACCCGAAACACAGAAACTGAGCAACGCCCGCTGCGCGTCTTGTTCGTCTGTGCCCAGAACAAGCTCAGAAGCCCCACCGCCGAAGCGGTATTCCGCAAGGGCTACGGCTGGGAAGTGGCCTCAGCAGGCACCAACCGCGACGCCGAAACGCCCGTCTCGCGTGATCTGCTGGAGTGGGCCGATGTGGCGGTCTGTATGGAAAAGCGTCACCGCGACATCCTGCGCCAGAAGTTCCGGGGCGCACTGCCCGATGACCGAATCCTCACGCTGGGCATTCCCGACGACTATGACTTTATGGACGCCGATCTGGTGGCACTGCTGGAACGGCTGGTGCCGGGGCGGTTGGCAGGCACGCGGCCAAGAACAGCAGGTTCCCGAAAGGGATAGGAAGAGGAACCGAGCCAGAATCCCTGGCCCCGAACAGATAATTCAGGCTCCCCAACCTCCAGAAGATTGGTGTGACTGCGGTTCTTACTTGGGCTGAACCGTGGAGCGGCGAATATTGAGTTCTGCGCCGCCCTTGGTGGTCAGCGTCAAGCTGTCGGTCACACGCACTGCCTTGAGGGTCTGCCCGGAGAGAGCATTGATCAGTGCCGTTTCCTGCTGGCCCACAGCCACCGAGCAGGCCACGCGGGTGCTGATCAGCACGCCGAAGGTGATCTGATCGCCCTTCAGGGTGGCGGGGCCATTGATGTAGTTGCAGCCCACTTTTCCCGCCACGGTCAGGCTGCTGCCCGTTCCAGCAAACTTGAGCGTCGGCACGTAGCCGCTGACTGGCACGGCGTCTGGGAGTGTCCAGCCCACGATTTTCCAGTTGCCTAGGATGTCCACAGGACCAGAGGGCTGAGCTTGCACCAGCGCAGAGCTTCCAGCGACGAGCATGAGGGCGGCCAGCAGCAAGGGCTTCATCCTATCTGTTCTACTGAATCTCGACTGACTGAATGTGAGATTTTACACAACAGAGCTGAAGAAATGACCGGGTAGTAAGACATCACTCAACGGCCAAAAGTCAGCGTCGTCTCGTCTGTCTTGAGGATCAGGGTCTCCCCCTGCACCGTCAGGGTGGGGCGATTGTCGAGAACAGACCGAAGCGGCGAGTTTGTTTCTTCTGCACAGGCCATCATGGTACTGATCAGCGGAGAAGTCAGCACCAACTGGTTACCTTCCATCCGGTAGGAGCCGCCGTAGGAGTTGCAACCGTCGCTGCCTCCGATCCGGCCTCCATCCAGCATGAGGGTCATGGGTTTGGAAGTTTTGGGAGCCGCTTGACCATTCACCTGTTTGAGTGTGTATGGCGCGGCAGCCACAGAAGATTGAGCTGTACCTGTTGCCACGCCCGCCGTGCGCGACAGCGTGACAGTTCCGGCGGAACCGGTCAGGACCAGCGTGGATCCAGTGAATTGAGCTTTCAGTGTTCCCGACAACGCCTTCAGCAGCGCGGCTTCCTGTGCCATGCGTGGGGCATCACACAGCATCCGGGTGGTTGCCAGCGGCCCGAACGTGACCGCCGTTCCTGTCGTCGTGACCCGGCCCATGGCGCGGTTACATCCTGCTGTGCCGCTGAGCGCAAATCCGGTCGCGTCGGGCGCAAAGCTGAACGATGCCTGTGCAGGCAAGACCATTTCCTGTCCAGCAACCACCAACCGCGTCACGAACCAGTTGCCTTTTAGCGTGCTCATGCTTTGCCCCTTTCCATCCGAGGGAAGGCCCGGCAGCGTCGCCACCCTGCCCGAGGTAAAAACGAGTCGATCTGCTTTGCCCGAAAAGAGCGTCAGCGTATCCCCCTGCACGGTAAAGCGTGAGACTCCGCGCATCAGATTCACAAAGCGTTCCTCCAGGCCGTCGATCCTGTCAGGGCAGGCGAGGCGGGTAGTGGCGAGTGAGGTGAAGCGCAGAATATCGCCCCGTGTAGCAAAGTTGGCGCGGTAGGTGTTACAGGAGGTACTGCCCGACGCCGCCGTACCGTCCAGCCGCAATGTGGGGCGCGGTGCCGCCTGTCCGGGCACCACGAGCTTGCCCTGTTCGGTCAGCCCGGTCAGTGTCCAGTTGGTGCCCACGAGGGGCACGGCTGAGGCAGGGGCAGCCAGAGCAAGAGTTAGGGCGGCGGCAGTCAGAGCAAAGAGGGAACGCATATGACCAGTTGTACCCTCTGGGCCTGACGGGGACGTGAATGAAGGCTGATCGGCACACACAAAGGGAACAGCGTCCGCTCTGCTGTCCCCAAAGTTTCAATAAATCAGTGCCAGAAATGTTGGCCCGACTTGAGCTGTGTGCTTAGCTCCGTGGCCCCATTTCGAAGACAGCCTGCCAGGGCTTGTACACGGTGCTGACCTTATCGCTGCGAATGCCCGCTGCATCCTTGATGGTGCGGCTGATGTAGAGATTGAAGCCGTCGGCAGCCCAATCGACCTGCTGCACCGCGCCGGGGCGCAGATTGGGATTGGTCACGTACTTCGCGGCGGGGTGGGGCGTGCGGGCCGTAATCACGGCGGGGTTGATGGTGACGGTACGCGCAGGCTTGATGCCCCAGACCTGCACTTCCAACATGGACTGGTCGTTGTGATTGATGGTCTTGATGAGCAGCGGGCCGCCCGTATCGTTTTTCATTTTCAGGTCGAGGCCAGGATCGTACACAGCGGCCTCGAAGCCCACCTGCGGCTCGTAGTAGCCCACCCGGTAGGAGTGCTGGTTACGCTCGACGACAGGTAATCCGGCCTGATAGAGCGCCCGGAAGGTGGTCGTACTGACCTGACACACGCCCCCGCCGAGGCCGTCCACGGTACGGCCCCCACTGATGATCAACCCGCCCACGAAGCCGTTGCTGGCGCTGATGCTGCCCAGAGAATTCAGGAAACTGAAATCTTCTCCGGCGGGCACCACAGTGCCGTTGATTTTGGCGGCGGCATTGGCGACGTTGGTGCGCCGGGCGGCACTGGAATGGTAATAGGTGCTGCGGCCAGTGGTGATCAGTTCCAGCTTGGCGGCGTCGGGAAGCTGCGCGAGCGTGAGGGTGGGCAGGCTGACCTTGCCAGGAAGCACCACGTTCTTGACGGCGGCGTCGGTGATGGCTTTGCGGAAGGCGGCCAGCGCCAGTTTGGGATCGGCCACCTTGCCCGCCTGCTCCTTCACACGCACCAACTTGCTGCCCTGTAGGGCATAGCGGGCATTCTGGGCAGGCTGATTCACCAGCCCGGTCAGACGTTTGAAGGCCGAATTGATGGTGGCGTCATCCAGCACGATGCCCGTTTCGCGCACCCAGTACAGGTTGGCGACTTGCAGACCTGTCAGGCCCGCCTTGCGCGTGGTGCCCTGAAGTTGCACGCTCAGAGGACGAATCAGGGCGTTGCCTGTGGTCACGTAAGCCTGCAACTGCTCGGCGGTGTACTTGGCCTTCCACTGGGTGACCGGCACGCTGAGGCTGGTCAGGGTCGGATCGGCCACAAATGCAGTAACAGCAGCATTCACGTCGGCCTTGCGTCCCGGCGTGTCGGTGGTCACAGTGTATTTTTTGGTGGCTTTGTCGAACAAAACCGTGGCGTTTTTGGGCTGGGTATTCAGGCTGGTGGTCAGGGCACTCAGGCCCGCCTTGGCCTGGGCCGCATCTACACCCGCAATCAGCGGAAAATCCTGGGCCGGAGCCTGTCCCAGCGCAGCCTGCACCCGCTGCACGACGCCGCGCTCCTGTGTGGCACGCTCGGCAGCGACAATACTGGCTTTGGCATCAGCCCGCCAGCCCAGGGTGTCGGCCCCCACCGTCCAGCTCTGACCGCCCGCCGTCACCGTCACCTGCGGCGCAGTGCCCGCCCGAGTCCCCAGGGCTTCCAGGGCCTGCTCGGAGGTCATTCCTCCTACATCCACACCTGCAACCCGCAATCCTGCTGCAAGCGTCCCGTTGTTTTGTGTCGCCACGCCCATAGCCAGCGCTCCGCCCAATAGCGCCGCTGCCGAAACTCCAATCACCCAGACCTTCATCGCCTCCCATTGTAAGGAAGTTCACGAGGAAAAGAATGATAAATCTGCACAGTGTGAAAGCCCAGTGATAGGCAAAAAGGCGCACTCAGACGCGTCAGAAAGCTATCAGATTGACGAAAAAAACATAGATGTACACTGATTCAGTGAATGAAACCACATCAGAAACCGCTGTGCTGACCCTGTCCATACTGACCGGACAATTCGTGGTAGTGCAGCTTCCGGCGGCGGCCTCCTTACCGACCTGGGCAGCTTCGGGAACTTTGTGGGCAGTGGTGGGCGCACCCGACGAAGTAAGTGTGGTGACCGCCGAGGAAAATGTGCCCTCGCCCCTACCGGACGGCTTCAAGCTGGAAGGCGGCTGGGCTGCGCTGCGCCTGCATGGCCCCTTTCCCTTCCATCTGACCGGCATTCTCGCGGCGGTACTGAATCCACTGAAAGCCGCAGGCATAGGGATTTTTGCTCTGTCTACCTTCGACACTGACTACGTGCTGGTCAAGGCCGAGCAGGTGGCACAGGCGCAGACGGCTCTGGAGGCGGCAGGCCACATCTTCAAAGACTGATGGCACAGGACTGACCACGAGACGGCCTCACCTGACCCTGCCCTGACCTGCGGCTCAAAGTCGGCTGACACACCCAGCGCAGGCTTGGGCATGACTCATTTTGCGCCCCGGCCTTCTGCTATGCCGCCCCACCCTTCCTCCAAACGGGTGCTGCTCTCCGACGCTGCCGACGCCTTTTTGCATGTGGCCCCGCTGCACAGTCTGGAAGACCGGGCACGGCGGGGGGCGTTACTGGCCGCCTTCGAGTGTTTTCTGGGCACGGGCCTGGGCGAAAACGTGCCTCTGCTGGCCTATACCCACCTGACGAGTGAGGCATGGCTGCGAACCCTGCCGGAACCCGAACGCGCCGAAGCCGCCCTGCTACTGTCGGATTTCCGGGCCTACCTGCGCGATTGGGGTTGGCTGGACAGCGCCCGCCCGGTGAATCTGCCGGACTGAGTTGGAAGAAAAAGGAAGCCCCCGCCTGTGCACAGGCGGGGGCTGTATCTCGGCGGGGGCGGTGTTGGGAAGGCTGCACTTCCCGCGCTGAAGTCGCTGGGGCCTAACGCGCCTTCAGATCCGTCCAGATTCGGTCATAGAGGCGGGTGGTATTGCCGGCCTGAAGTTCGTTGATAAATTCCACCTTGCCACTTTTCAGGTCATCCTGCGAGGGATTGAACGCCTTCTGAGAGCGCAGGAACGGGTCGAGCAGGGGCGCGGCGGCAGTGTTGGGATTGCCGTAATAGGTGTAGTTGCTGATGGCCGCGCTGACTTCGCCTTCCAGCACAAAGTTGACGAATTTGCGGGCCAGCGCGGGGTTGGGACTGCCGCGGAGCAGCACCAGCGTATCGGTGCTGATGGTGGTGCCCTCGCTGGGCAGGTACACCTTCAGGTTGGGGTCTTCGGCTGCGCCTTGCAGCAGGTCTCCCACGTAGATCTGACCCAGATCCAGCGTTCCAGCCAGCAGTTTGTTCCGTACCTCGGGGCCGCCGCTGAACGACTCAAAACCGCGCTTGGATACTGTGCGGCGCAGCAGATCGCGGGCTTCCCGGAGCTGGGCCACATCGCTGGAATTGACCGAATAGCCCAGATATTTCAGGGCCGCGCCGATGACCTCGCGGGGGTCATCCAGCAAGGAAAAGCGCACGGTGTCGGTGTCGCCAAAAATCAGCTTCCAGCTTTCGGAGGACGGCGTAAAGCGCCCCGAGTTGTAGGCCAGCCCCGTGGCGGCGTACTGATAGGGCACGGTGTACACGTTGCTAGGGTCGAAATTGGGGTTCAGGAAACCCGCGCCGATGTTGCCGAAATTGGAGAGTTTCTGGGCTTCCAGCGGTTGCAGCAGCTTGGCCCGCACCATGACCTGAATAAAGTAGTTGCTGGGCGTAGCGAGGTCGTAGCTGGCCCCGCCGCCCTGCAATTTGGCGAGCATATATTCGTTGCTCTCGAAGGTATCCAGAATCACGCGGGCGTTCTCTCGCTTCTCAAACTGCTTAACCACCTCTGGATCGATGTAGTCCGACCACATGATGATCCGCAGCACCCGCCCGCCGTTGCGCTCCACGGGTGCGGGCGTGGTGGCTCCCTGCCCCTCGGCAGCGGTGTCCGAGGTTTCTATGCGGTGGCAGGCGCTCAGGCCCAGCAGCGCCAGCATCAGCAAGCGTTTCACGCTTCTCCTCCCCGGCCTGCACGCGGGCGCATGATGGCATTGGCCGCGATAATGGCAATCACTGTAAACAGCACCAGCAGCGTACTGAGCGCGTTGATGTCAGGGGTCACGCCCTTTTTGACGCTGGTGTAGATCAGCACGGGCAGGGTACGAAAGCCCGACCCACTGGTGAAATACGTAACCACGAAATCATCGAGGCTGAGCGTGAAGGCCAGCAGCGCCCCCGCCAACACCCCCGGCAGCGCCAGCGGCAAAATCACGCGCAGGAAGGACTGCACCGAACTTGCGCCCAGATCGCGGGCGGCTTCCTCCAGAGATCGGTCATAGCCCGCCAGCCGCGAACGCACGGTCAGGGCCACATAGCTGATCTGGAACGTGACGTGGGCGAACATGACCGTCCAGAAACCGTTCTCGAACGTCCAGCCCGTGAGTTCCAGACCGCCGCGTACCAACGAATAGAACATCAGCAGCGATACGCCCATGACCACATCAGGAATGACGATGGGCGTGACCAGCAGGAACGTGAGCGGCAGCCGGAAGCGCGACGAATAGCGCCACAGCCCCAGCCCCACCAGCGTGCCCAACACGGTACTGATCAGCGTGCTGGACAGGGCCACCAGCAGCGTATTGGTCACTGCCTCGCGCACATCTTCGCGGGCCAGCAAGACCCCGTACCACTTGGTCGTAAAGCCCGCCCAGGTCGCGCCGAATTTGGAGTCATTGAAGGAAAAAATAATCAGGACGAGAATAGGCAGATACAGGAAGCCGTACACGAGCCAGGCCCACGCAGACAGGGCGGGGTGGGTGCGGCGGGTCATATCAGTTCCTCCAGACCCTTTTGCCCCGCCGCCCGCGCATACAGCCACAGGCCCACCAATACCGCTCCCATCAATAGAAAACTGAGGGCCGAGCCGTAGGGCCAGTCTCCGGCCTGCCCGAACTGGTTCTGCACGAGGTTGCCGATCAGGGCCGTTTTTGCGCCGCCCAGAATATCGCTGACCACGAAGGTGCCGAGGGCCGGAATAAAGGTGAGCAAGATTCCCGCGATCAGTCCGGGCAGAGTCTGGGGAAAGACGGCGGCCATGAACGCCTTCGCGGGCGGTGCGCCGAGGTCCTGAGCCGCTTCCAGCAAGCGCCAATCCACCTTTTCCACGCTGGAATACACGGGCAGCACGAAGAAGGGCAAGAAGGCATAGACCATGCCCAGAAAGGTGGCCGTGAGGCTGGGCACCAGATCGAAGGGGCGCAGAATCAGAATCCACGCGTACACCCGGATCAGGAAGTTGGTCCAGAACGGAATAATCAGCAGCAGCAGCAAAAAGCTCTTGCGCCGCGCGGGTTGGCGGGCAATGTAGAAGGCCAGCGGGTAGCCCATCAGCACACACAGCAGCGTGGAAAATCCGGCGATCAGGACGCTGCGGCCCAATACGCGCAGGTTATCGGGCACCCATTCGCGGAACAGGGCGTCGTAGCCGAACACGCGGCCCCAGCTTTCCAGCGTCAGCGGGCCACCCACCTGTGCCAGATCGGTACGGGTCAGCAGCGAGTAGCCGAACATGATCGCCACGGGAACGATCAGGAAGACGGCCAGCCACAGCACGCCGGGACCAAGGGTGGCAAAAAAGCGCCTGAGCGTCAGCATGGGGGGAAACCGGGAGTGGGAAGTGGGAAGTGGTCAGTGGAAAAGGCGGGGCCAGCGACAGAAGCTCCAGTCAAACCCGCCCCCCTCACCCTTCCTCCAAGATTACGAGGCTGGCGGGCGGCAGATACAGCGCCACTTCTTCCTCATAGTCGAAATCTTCGTCGGCCCCGATATCCGAATTCAGTTGGAAGGCCACCAGGCGCTGACCGTTGGCCTCCAGCAGATACTGATTTTCGGCCCCGGTGTACACGATGTCGTCCACGCGGGCGCGAACCTCGTTGCCTTCGGTTTCATCGTCTCGCTCCATCCGCAGTTTTTCGGGGCGAATAGAGAGCATGACCTCGCGGCCCACGTTCAGGTCTGCGCCGTACACGGTTCTGAGGGGGCCGTGATCGGTCATGACCACCGCGCCGCCGGGGCCGACTTCCTGCACCTTGCCGGGAATCAGATTGCTCTGGCCCAGAAAGTTGGCGACGAAGGCCGTGCGGGGGCGCTCGTAGAGGTCTTCGGCCTTGCCGAGCTGCTCCACGCGGCCCCGGTTCATCACGGCAATCCGGTCACTCATGACCAGCGCTTCTTCCTGATCGTGCGTGACAAACACGAAGGTCATGCCTAATGTTTCTTGCAGGTTGGAGAGTTCCACCTGCAATTCCTTGCGGAGCTTCAGATCGAGGGCCGAGAGGGGTTCGTCGAGCAGCAGGACTTCCGGCTCATTGACAATGGCGCGGGCCAGGGCCACCCGCTGCCGCTGCCCACCCGACAGGTTATCGGGCTTGCGCGTGCCGAAATCTCCGATCCGCACGGTTTCCATCGCCCGCCCCACCCGGTCACGCAGGGCCGCGCCGCCGATGCCTTTTTGCCGCAGCCCAAACGCCACATTGTCAAACACGCTGAGGTGTGGAAACAGCGCATAACTCTGAAACACGGTATTCACGGGGCGGAGGTTGGGCGGCACACCCGTCATGTCGCGCCCACCGATCAGGACTGCGCCCGCGTCAGGTTGCTCGAAGCCTGCCAGAATTCGCAAGAGGGTTGTTTTGCCGCAGCCACTCGGCCCCAGCAAACTGAAAAATTCACCCTTGCGAATATCGAGGTCGATGTCGTCCAGTACGCGTGTTTCGCCGCCCTGCGCGTTGCGGAAGCTCTTGAACACATCCACGACACTGACCGCCGCGTCTGCCGAGAGTTCGCGGGTACGGCGTCCCTTGAAGGTGGGCGCGGTTATGGGCGTACCCTCACGGCGGGGGGGCGAGTCTGCCGAAGCATCTGCGGAGAAACCTGCATAGAAATACGTCCCATACGCAGCGAATTGTAAGGCTTGGGGGGCAGGGAATGGTCAGGGGGCTGGGCAATCCAACCCCCCGTTGCTGGCGCAACGCCCCCCCTTAAGGGGAGGACAAGGGCACTTTTGCGCTCCCCTTCAGAAGCAGACTGGGGGGTTCACCCACAATCGTCAACGCCAAATCCTCTCCCACCGCCCACGCCTACAGCGTCAGAATCTCATGCCCTTTGGCCGTCACCACCAATGTATGCTCGAATTGGGCACTGGGCGATTTATCGGCGGTGATGACGGTCCAGCCGTCGGGCAGCAGGCGGGTTTCGGGGCGGCCCAGATTGATCATGGGTTCGATGGTGAAAACCATGCCGGGTTGCAGTTTCAGGCCCGTATAACGTGCGCCGTGATGGTAGATGGTGGGTTCTTCGTGCAGGCGCTTGCCGATGCCGTGCCCGGTGTATTCACGCACCACGCCGTAGCCCCGGCCTTCCGCAAGAGTCTGGATGGCGTGGCCGATATCGCCTGTGCGGGCATTGGGGCGCACCACGTCCAGGCCAGCGGCGAGGGCTTCGCGGGTAGTATCGACCAGGCCCTGCACCTCGGCGCTCACGTTGCCCACCGTGTAGGTGTAGCAGGCGTCACCGTACACGCCGTTCATCAGCACGCCGATATCCACACCGATGATGTCGCCTTCTTCCAACACGCGCCCGTCGGGAATGCCGTGACAGATGACCTCATTGACGCTGGCACAGATGGTGCCCGGAAAGGGATTGTTTTTGGGGCCGTAGCCGAGGTAGGCAGGCACCGCGCCGCCCTTGCGGATGTGTTCTTCGGCAATCCGGTCCAGTTCGGCCAACGTGACACCGGGTTTAACAAAGGGATCAAGAACCCGGAACGTATCGGCCACCAGCGCCCCCGCACGGCGCATGGCTTCGATTTCACGGGCAGATTTAAGGGCCACTCGACTCATAACAAATGAGGGTAGCACGCCTGCAAACGCGCCTTGGGAACGGGCACCACAGGAGGGCCACAGCCCCGGCAGGCGCTAGGCTCTGGGCATGAAAGTCGTGATCAGTGTGGACATGGAAGGCGTATGCGGCATTGCCAGTTGGGTGCAGGTCAGCCCCCCGGAATTTGGCGGGTTGGTCAACGCTGGCGAATACCAGACAGCCCGCGAACGGATGACGCGGGAAGCAGTGGCCGCCGCCGAGGGCGCGTTTGCGGGCGGAGCCACCGAAGTCCTGATCAACGACAGCCACGACACGATGCGAAATCTTCTGCCCGAACTGCTGCCTGACCTGCCGGGCCTGAGATTCACGAGCGGCAACGATAAACCCCTGAGCATGGTGCAGGGCGTGCAGGAACCAGGTACGGGCGCACTGCTGTTCGTGGGCTATCACGCCCGCGCAGGCAGTCCACGCGGCCCGCTGGCACACACCTGGAACGGCTTTATCCGGGATGTCAGAATCAATGGCCTTTCTACAGGTGAATACGGCCTGAATGCGCTGCTGGCCGGACAATACGGCGTGCCTGTAGTCTTTGCTGCCGGAGACGACATCGCCATTGCCGAGATTCAGGCGGAACTGGGAGAGCAGGTGGTGGGCGTGGCCGTCAAAGAAGGACTGAGCACCTTTGCCGCCGTGCATCTGCACCCCGCCGAGGCCCAGCGACGCATCCGGGCCGGAGCAGAAGCGGGCGTGCGGGCGGCAGCTCAGGCGACGCCATACACCACGCGCTGGCCCGCGCAGGTGCAACTGAGTTTTGATCATCAGGCCCGCGCTGACCAGTGCGAGCGGGTGCCCGGCGTGATGCGGGTGGATGCCGTCACGGTAGCCTGGCAAAGCCCGGACGCCTATCACCTGTTTCAGACCTTCCGGCTGCTGGCGAAGGTGGCCGAAGTGCGGCTGAACGGCTAAATAGGTCGCATTTATCTTTTAGATAAATCGAGTGAAGCGAGCACCGAAAAAAGTGCGTTGCACTGGGAATGAAGCGGTTTTGGTGCTGTTCTGGAAACGCGCAATGTTAAGTGCAACGTACTTAAGTAGCTCCCTGATCCCCTTTGAGGTATCCGAGCAGAGCGAGAAAGGACAGAAGTACGTCCTGGCGAGAGTGGAGGGATGGAGCGCCGTTTGCAAAATCCCGAAACGGCAGCCAGGACGTACTCAGACGCAGGGCTGGAAAGACCCACCCGCACACCCACCAATCGGCTCTCATGCCGCCCGCTTAAGCTGTGCTTCATGCGCCGTTTCCTGCTTCCCCTCCTGACCTTATCTGCCCTGTCTGCTCCGGCCAGCGCCGCCAGCCTGTGGGCCGGAGCCAATGCCACCACCGCCGGATACGGTGTTCATGCGGGCATAGCGTTGCTGCGCGTGCCCTTTATCGGCACCCTGGGCGTGGAGGGCAGCGCCGAGCAGCAGTGGAGCAGCAGCCCAAGCCGCTACGCAGCGGGCCTGACCCTGCGCGACGTAAATTTGCCTCTGACGCGGGTGGACGCCTTCGGCACGGTGGGCGGCGAACTTCTGAGCACCAACAGTACGGTGGTGGGCTACGCGGAAGCAGGTCTGCGCGGGCCTCTGCTGGGGCCAGCAGGATGGCGGGCCTTCGTACGCGGTAACACTGGCGGGCAAATCGGGGCTGGGGTAGGGCTGGAACTGCGGTTCTGAGCTTTCCCTGCGGGTCATAGGGACTCCGCTTCATTCCGCCACAACCTTGAAGCACCGCTTGGGCTTCCATCGTCGTGAACGGACGCCCATGTCTGGTACAGCTCCGCAGGAGAGGACGCCACTCCTCCATAACGCGTAGCCCGTACTCTTTCCTCCTCGCTCTGCTTCGCACTCGTAGAGCTGCTCCGCAGAGCTTTGCAAGTCCGATGAAACACCGTGCTTTTCGGTGTTTCATCGGAATCCGTATCAATCCCAGCCGTTGAACAGGGCCGCCCCGCGTGAAGTCGGTTTCCAGTAGCGCAGGCTGTAGGCTTCCCAGCTCCCGCCAGACCGCGAAGCCGCCAGACGTTTGCGCTCGGCAGCGGTAAACGGCGCAGCCAGCCAATCGGGTTCAGGCAGGATTAACCGGCCGCCCGAACTCAACGCCTCGGCCAAAGGGCCAAGAGCCTGATAGTGGCGTGTGTCGGTTAGCGGCTCCTCATCCCCCGGCAACACGACAGCGGTCACGCTCTCCCGGTGCAACGTGACGCCCAACGGAGCGCCGTACTGATCTTGCCAATGCCTGACCCAAAAGCTCTGATAGAGCATTGGTGGCACGGATCTAGACTGCCAGCCCCAGCGCCGCGCCAACTGGTTCAGGTATCCTTCCACCCCATCAGGCAGGAGGCAGGACGGGCCATACCGTTCTTTTACCAGCAGGTCAAGCACGCTGTCTGGGTCGATATTGAGAGCGAACCGACCCTGCCCCATCTCCCCTATTCCAGCACACCCTGCAAGCGCTCTATTTCGGCCTGCCATGCTTCGGCATCGGCGCTGTCTTCCCACAGATCGGGCAGTTCGCTGTCTGGGCCGACAATCCGTTCCAGGGCGTCCCGTGCGATGTCCTGCAGGGAAACCAACTCGGATTGATCTGCATTCTGTACCCAGGAGCGCAGGCCTGCGTCGGTTATTCCCGCTGTTTCGCCGCCCAGCACGGCGGCCAGGACTGCGGCGGCAGCATAGGCACGGTGGCCTTCCTCGGCAGCCAGGAACACCGTATCGGGGTCCAGGGCCACCTCGAAGGCTTCGGCCAGGGCAAATTCGCCGTCCTGCACAACTTCCTGCACGAAAGCCGCGCCTGCATCGTTTTCAAAAGGACCAGTTCCCCAGACGTTCATAGGGTCTATATTGCCAGCTTTTGGGAAAGATCTAGACGAGAGTGAGATAAAATTCACATTTCTAGCAGACGCTTAAATGACCAGATGTTAGTTTGTTCGGGTGAAATCTCTCCTGAAACCCCTCGGCCTGCTCCTGCTCTTGCCGTCCAGCGTCGCGCTCGCCGCCACGGGCAGCGAAGAAAACACCATGTTCAATGCGTATATGGACGCCAAAAAAGGCGATCAGTACATGGATCGTTCCCTGATCAACTTTGCCCAGGAACAGTACACCAGTTGCGCCAATGCCCTCGAACCTCTCCTCAAAGCCAATCCAGCGCTCGGCAGCGAGCAGGTGCCGAACTCAAATCCTGTCCGCACTGCAAAGTATGTCTCCGACTACTGCGCGTCTCAGGTCAAAAAGATCGGATCTTCGAGCAGCCCCGAAGCCCAAGCGGTGCAGGCCAGTATTTCTAGCGCGTACAGCAAGGCGAGGGCAGTTGCCCTCAGTGACGCCCACAACGACGCAGCCCGCGCCAAGTTGCTGACAGACTGTGTGAATACGGTTCGCAGCGGTCTGAAGAGTTTTCCCTCTCTGGCCGACGTGATGATTACTCAGGGTGATGACTTTACCAACGCGGAAGTGGGCGAAGACTGTGCAGCACGGCTGGTGGTGGCACAAAAAGTGCTGGCCAAGGCCAACGCCGCTGCGCTGACCGAACTGGGCAAACTCAAATCGACCTATGAGGGCCACCTCAAGACCTTTGCACAGGCTGCTGCCCGTCCGAACAAAACTGATTTAGATGTGCTGCTGAAGTACCGTGATTTGAAGTCTGCTGCTTACTGGTTGGCCGACGTAGCAACGAAGGTCAAGGACACGGCCTCTGACTCCACCTTGCCGGGGACAACCAAGCTGGGCAGCACCAATGTCAAAGCCCTCGTAGACGCAACAGAGACCAGCAGAGCCAAAGCCGAAGCCGCCGTCAAGGCCATCAAGCCTGCCGCCGACCGGGTTTTCGACAAACAATATGCTCAAGTGTTGGCGACGATGCCCAAAGTGGCTGGCGGAGACCGCCTCAATGTCTTCAAGGGTCACGGCATTCCCAGTGATTGGAAGGGCGGCCCCGTGTTCACCAAATACGGAATCTACAGCGCTGACGGCGTGGCTCTGGCAAAGGATATCGCTACCGCGACCCAATGGTTTTACGGCGCAGACAGTTCGGGCTGCACCTATATCTATTCTTTCAACAAGAACATCGTGGTCAGAGTAGAAAAGCCCCTCGGCTGCTAAGCCCACTGGTCAGGATGAAGCTGGCGGACGTTGCTCCCGCTGGCTTCATCTCGTCTTGTATCAGGATTCAACCTGATTCTGTTGGAGGGGCCGAAAAGTGTTGATGTGGCTGAGCGGCTGAGGTGAAACTGGCAAGAACACTTTGAGGCAACGGCTTAGGCTTAAATCGCCCGGTTTACACGGCCCAGTCGTAGGCGCTCACATCCAGCGGAGAGCACGTCAACAGGCCGTCGAAACCCTGCTTTCTGACCCAAGCCTCGCCCAGTTCCAGAGTTGAAAACACGGCGGCGGGTTGCCTTGCGTGAGCACCCAGAAAAACCCACACACCTGGCAACTCCTCCTCGCTCATACCTCTGCCGTTTGCCGCCCATACCGCTGCTCCACGTACTTTTCCATGAGTTCCTGAAAATCTTCGGCAATGCGGGGGCCGCGCAGGGTGGTCAGCAATTTGCCGTCCTGATAGACCGGGGCGCGGGGGTCCTCTCCGGTTCCGGGCAGCGAGATCCCGATATTGGCGTGCTTGCTCTCGCCGGGGCCGTTGACGATGCAGCCCATGACCGCCACCTGCATGTCTTCTACACCCGGATATTTGGCCTTCCAGTCGGGCATGGTGTCGCGGATATAGTCCTGAATCTTCTGGGCCAGCTCCTGAAAAAAGCTGGATGTGGTGCGCCCGCAACCGGGGCAACTCGTCACCTGCGGCAAAAACTGGCGAATGCCGAGGCTTTGCAGAATTTGCTGGGCCACTTCTACTTCCAACTTGCGGCTGGCCCCCGGCTCGGGCGTCAGGCTCACGCGGATGGTATCGCCAATGCCCTCCGTGAGCAGAGGCGCGAGGGCTACACTGCTTGCCACGATGCCTTTCATGCCCATGCCCGCTTCGGTCAGGCCGAGGTGCAGCGGGTAATCGCACAGGCCCGCCAACTGGCGGTAGACCTGCCACAGTTCGGGGGCACTGCTCACTTTCACCGAGATCAGGATTTTATCGTGTGGCAGGCCCAGTTCTTCAGCGTACTGGGCACTTTCCAGCGCAGAGACGACCATCGCATCGATCATCACGTCGGTGGCGGTTTTGGGACTGCCCGCCGCCGCGTTCTGATCCATCAGGCGGGCCAACACCTGCTGATCCAGGCTCCCCCAGTTCACGCCGATTCGCACGGGTTTGCCGAATTCCTTGGCGACTTCGATCATGGTGGCAAAGTTGGCGTCGTGGTGCTGGCCCGCGCCCACGTTGCCGGGGTTGATGCGGTATTTGGCGAGCAGCCGCGCCGTTTCGGGAAACTCGCGCAGCAGGATGTGGCCGTTGTAATGAAAGTCCCCGACGATAGGCACGCTGATGCCGACCTCTGCCAGCCGCGCCACGATCTCGGGAATGGCGGCGGCGGCCTCGCGGGTGTTCACGGTCACGCGCACGAGTTCGGACCCCGCCCGCACCAGCTGAGCAATCTGAATGGCGGTGCCTTCGGCGTCGGCGGTGTCGGTGTTGGTCATGGACTGCACCACCACCGGATGCTGACTGCCCACGGGAACATTGCCCACCCAGGCGGTGACGGTTTGGCGGCGTGCAGGACTCATGCGTACAGTTTACGCGGGCCGGGGCGGGAAGAAAGGGACAGAACAGGAAGTGGGTGGTGGTCAGTGGGAAAAGCGAAAGACAAAAGCAGAAACGGCGCTGAAGCTCCCGCGCCGTTTCCACTGACCACTCACCGTTTTTCTCACTGCACTGGAACCTTAATCACCCCATCCATAATCAGCTTCTGGATTTTTGTCAGGTCTTTTTCCATCTGGGGAGTAATCAGGGAGCGGTTGGTCTTGTCGATAGACAGTTCTATGCCGTCGTTTTGCAGGGCGAAACCGCGCTCGCCGGGTCGCCACGGCCTGCCCGCCGTGATATCGCTCAGGATCGCGTACACGGCATTGTCGGCCCGCTTGATCACGCTGGTCAGGGTGTGATTGAGGGTGGAGGCGTCTACATCGGTATCGCCGTAGCGGTTCATGTTGCTTTCGGTGCCGATGGCGAACACCGGGCGGGTATCACCTTTGCAGGTGCCTTTGTAATCGCTGCTGCGGGAGATGCTCTTGAACACGTCACTCTTGAAAGTCACGCCTTTGGGCAGGGTTTTGACATTCAGACATTCGACGGTGGTGGCCGCAGTGACCACACCCCGGCTACTGCTTCCGGCGGCAGCCAGCACGATGTCTGCACCTTTGGCGAACAGGCCTTTGGTCAGGGTGGTGGCCCCAAACATGTCGTTGGGCTTGGTGACGTTGGCAGTCAGCACGGTGCATTTGCCGCACACGAATTTCACGCCTGCGATAAAGCCTGCACGGTATTTGATGGTCACGGGATCGTTGCCCGCCCCCACCACTGCGACGATCTGGGTGCTGGTCACTTTGCCTGCCAACGCGCCTGCCAGAAATCCGCCTTCATGCTCGCGGAAGCGCAGACCCGCCGTGTTCAGGCCACTGGGCAGGCTGTCTACGCCGATGAATTTGACATTCGGAAACTCTTTGGCCGCTTTGGTCAGTGCGCCGACGCTGACGCCGCCCACAGCAATAACCACCGTGTTGGCTTTGGCCGCGTCCCGAATCTGGGCCAGAGCGTCGTCCGGGCCAGTCACAGCGTTGGAAGCGAATGGAATACCACTGTCCCGTACCACCCGGTCAAGGCCGTCACTGGCGCTCTGGTTGATGGCATTGTCGGCCCGCCCAGCAGGATCGAACAGGAGCATGACGCTGGGGACGGCGGGGGCAGAAACCGCGAGGCTGCTACACAGAAATAGGGAATACATCAGAACAGCATGGCGGCGAGAAGGCAAGGTCTTCATACGCTCCTTTCTCTGGCGCGTATGAGCCGACCCGAACGGTCAAAGCGTCACAGACGACAGAAGTGAGGGATTTGGATTGTGAAGCGAAAACTTGACCTTGAGCCTAGCCGACACACTCGTTCGCCCGTCTTACTGCACTTACTGGGTGGGCACCTTAATGACCCCGTCCGTAATTAACTGCTCGACTTTTTTCAGGCTGGTTTCCAGGCTCGCCGGAATCAGGGCGCGGTTATAGGTATCGATCGCCACACTGACCCCACCGTTGCTGAGGCCGAAAGAACGGTCGCCGCCGCGCCAGGGCCGGTCTTCGGCATATTCCTTGACGATGGTGTAAACGGCATTGTCTACCCGCTTCACCATGCTGGTCAGCCCGTGGTTCAGGGTGGCGGCCTGCTTGTCGAAGTCTCCGAGCGCGTTCTGGTTGGTATCCACGCCAATAAAAAACAGCGGGCGTGAGGCAGTCGTGCACAGTTTTTTGTATGCGGCGCTCTTGGCAACGCCTGCAAACAGGTCGCTCTTGAATTTCACGCCTGCGGGGAGGCTACTGGCCTTCAGGCAGGGCTGCGCCTTGATGAAATTCACCACGCCCTGACCGCTCGCTCCCGCTGCCGGAAAGATGATATCCACGCCCTGTTTGGTCATGCTGGCGGCCAGAACGGCGGCGGCTTTGGGATCGTTGAACCCAGCGCTGGTCTTGGCGACGAACGCGCTCACGACGCGGCAATTGGGGCAGGCGAATTTCACGCCCGCCGCGAATCCGGCCCGGAATTTCTGGATCACGGGCACGTCCACGCCGCCCACGAAGCCCACGATGCCTGTACTGCTCTGCTTGCCTGCCAGGTAGCCCACCAGAAAGCTGCCTTCCTGCTCGCGGAAGCGCAGGCCCACGGCGTTTTTGCCTTTGGGCAGGTCGTCTACCACCGCAAAGCGGTTGCCGCCGAAAGTCGCCGCCGAGGTGGTGATGGCGTCGTTGTTGGCGTAGCCCACCCCGATCACCAGACCCGCTCCGCTCTGCACGAGCGGCGTGACCCCTTTGCCGATCTCGGCAGATTTTTTGGGCTGGGCCGTCTTGATGGTCAGGCCGAGTTCCTTGGCGGCCTTCTGCGCTCCCTCGTAGGCTGCCTGGTTGAATCCGCCGTCCTTGATGCCGCCCACGTCGAATGCCAGGCCGATGGTGTTGGCAGGCGCGGCCTGAGCCATGCCCAACGCCAGCGAGACGGCACACACAGAGAAACGGCGGAAAGAAGCCGAAGCAACTAAGGAGGAAGCCGTCATCAAACGGGGAGTGGCAGTGCGTTTCATCGACCCCATGCTGCCGCGCCCAGCTCCGGCTACACGTATATTTTCTCGCTTATAACAGGCATACTCGTGAAAAAATCAGCAAATCACCCGCTGGGGGTAGTACCTGACAGAGCGGCACGTAAGCAGCGACCTCCGCAGATACCGACCCCTTGACCACACTCCATCTTTCGCGCACACTGAATCCATACAGTTCACAGGCAACGCTTGCCGTCTGGCACGACCTTCCTCTGCACACCGCAGGCGGGCCGTGCCAGACGTCTTTTTTGTGTTTTTCCTTTCCCCCGGAGGCTTTCTATGACTCTCAGTCCCGCTTTTTCTTCCCTTCTGAGCGCCCAACACGACCACACACCCGCTTACACCTCCCGGTTGGGGGCGGCGCGGGGGGGCAGTGTGACCGTACGCATGAGAACCACCCTGCCCGTGACGGCGGTGCGCCTGCGCGTGGTGCAGGTGGGCGAAATCGAGAGTTTTGGGGCGCGGGAAGTGACCGGGGTGGCGGGCGAGGGCCGCTGGTTCGAGGCCGAATTGCCGCTCCACAGTGACCGCGTACGCTACGCCTGGACGCTGGATCTGCCCGGAGATCACCTGAACCTGACCGCGCTGGGCCTGCACCACACCCGCCGGGGCTTTCGCAACTGGTTTCAGTATCTGGCGGGCCACCGCGCCCCCGAATGGGCCTGGCGCAGCGTGTTCTATCAGATCTTCCCAGACCGCTTTCGCAACGGCGACCCCGCCAACGACGTGCAGACGGGCGAATACATCTATGAGGGCCGCCCGGTGGAGCATGTGGAATGGAACACCCCGGTAGACGCCCACGGCGATATTCACGCCCACTACGGCGGCGACCTGAACGGCGTGACTCAGGCCCTCCCCTACCTCACCGATCTCGGCATCAACGCGCTGTGGCTCACGCCCATTTTCGTCTCGCCCAGCAACCACCGCTACGACATCACCGATTACCGCCGGGTAGACCCTCACCTGGGCGGCGACGCGGCGTGGGACGAACTGGCCGGGGCCGCCGAAGCCGCAGGTATCAAGCTGGTGCTGGACGGCGTGTTCAACCATATGGGCAACGAAAACGCGCTGTTTCAGGCGGCGCTGCAAGATGAGGCGGCCCCCGAACGCGGCCTGTTCACCTGGCGCGACGAACCCGGCAAGCCGCCTTACCACGCCTTTTTCGATGTGCCCACCCTGCCCAAGATCGATTACCGCAACGAACTGGCGGTGCAGGAATTTCTGAGCGGTGAAGAAAGTGTGGTGCGCCACTGGCTGCGGCGCGGCGCGGCGGGCTGGCGTTTGGACGTGGCCCACATGATCGGCACGGGCGGCACCGACGAAGACAACTTGCCCCTTCACCGCGCCCTGAAATCGGCGGCACGGCAGGAAAAGGCCGACGCGTTTATTTTCGGAGAACGCTTTTTTGATCCCGAACACGCGCTGGACGGGCAAGGCGAAGACAGCACCATGAACTATCACGGCTTTGGGCTGCCCGTGATGCAGTGGCTGAGCGGGGCCACCTATTTTTCGGAACCCAGCCTGCTGGCAGGGCCAGAAGTGGCCGAAATCCTGTGGGACGCCTACCACGCGCTGCCGCCGCAGGTGGGCCTGAGCATGGTGAACCTGCTGGAATCGCACGACATCGGGCGGGCCATGTACCGGGTCGGCAATGATCGCAGGCTGTTTCTGGCGGCCTTTACGCTGCTGATGGGCTATGCGGGCGTACCCTGCACCTATTACGGCAGTGAGGTGGGCGTGACCCAGAGCCGCGCCGGAAATATGCCGTGGTGCCGCGAGCCGATGCCGTGGGATGAGGCCGACTGGGACACCGAGTTACGCGCCAGAGTGAAAGCCCTGATCGGAGTACGCCGCGCCACACATGCCCTTCAGGAAGGCAACCTGCGGTTCCTGCACGCCGAGGCCGACGCCCTGGCCTATCTGCGCGAATATACCCACGCGGATGGCCGCACCGAACGCGCCGCCATAGTTGCCAGCCGCCGCACCGAAGCCCACTCGGTCACGCTGACGCTGCCCGCCGGAGAGTGGCGCGACGCCTTGACGGGCGAGGCCATACAGGGCGGCGAAGTGACGCTGGAAGCCGTGGGCGGGCGGCTCCTCCTTCAGGGCTGAGGCTCAGGCCGAATTGTGATCTGGCTGGCCGCCGTCTGCATCTCTGGCGTAGCGCTCAGGGAGGCCAGCCACCTCGCCGCTTCCCCCGGCGAACGCAACCGAATCACGCCCAGTTGCGGAAACTGCGCGATCCGCTGCGGCGTTTCCCGTCTGCGTTTCCAGTGGGTGCGGAAAAACCACGGCAAGACGCTCTCCCGCGAGAATTGCCCGCGCAGGCTTTCGCGGTTGCCGTTCCAGAGTTCCTGCTGCGTGACCACCCGCCGCACGGTGCGCCGCAGCAATCTCCAGAACACCAACGGGGCCGGATAATCCAGCCACACCAGCGTATCGGCCCGCGACCAGCCGATGTCCTGCGCCTTGCTGTAATTGCCGTCCATGACCCAGGCACTCTGGGCCGTAAACGCGGTGACCTGCGCCCGAAATTGCTCTGTGGGCGCAGGCTGCCAGCCGGGTTGATGGTTCCATGCATCCTGCTCGCCGTGTGGCAGGCCCAGACGCCCGGCAATAGCCCGCGCCAAGGTGGTTTTGCCGCTGCCCGTTGTTCCGATCACCAAAATGCGCTGCACGGGCACAGAAAAGCATGGGGAGCAGGCTGGGCGCATAGGCTGATTGGCTCATATCGGCAGGGCAGGCGACCCTTCTGTTCAGGGTCAGGCGAGACTGTTCTGGAATCCGGCGCGATCCGTATTACACTTGTGCCACATGGCACATGCAACTGACGGGCAACTGTACTCCGCTTGGATGGACTTGCTGGGCTGGCTGGACGCCGAGGCTACGGCGCGTGGCCTGACCTTCACCAAAATTGCCGATTTTCCCGATTACATCTACCGCATGGAGCGCCCCTACGACCTGCCCACCACCGTCATGAGCGTCAGTGTGGGCACGGGCGGGCAACCGCTGTTGGTGGCCGCTGTCAGCCCGCGCCATGTGGATCTCAAGGGAATCAGCCTGCGCCTGATGGGAGGCAGCAAGCACTGGCATCTGCACGCCGGGCCAGAAGGCGGCCTCTGGGAAGGCAAACGCGCCTTTACGCGGGAACGGCTGGGCCTGCTGCTGGCGGGGGCGGTGCAGGGCGTAGCGTAGAAAAGCGGGTAGTGGTCAGTAGGAAGTGGGAAAAGAGAAGGGCAAAACACCCAAACTCAATGGGGTTTTGCCCTTTCCACTATCCACTGACCACTCCCAAGTTTTAGATCACCGTAAAGGCGAAAAACCCCGCCCCCACCCCCAGCAGCGTTCCAATCCCCACTTCCAGATAAGTGTGGCCCAGCAGCACCCGCAGCGGTAGAGGCGCAAATCCCTCGCGCACCACGGCCCGCAGTTCGTCTACGAGTTCGTTGAGGAGGCGGGCCTGCATGCCGCTGCTGTGGCGTACCCCGGTGGCG
Source organism: Deinococcus aquatilis DSM 23025 (assembly GCF_000378445.1). Taxonomy (GTDB): domain Bacteria; phylum Deinococcota; class Deinococci; order Deinococcales; family Deinococcaceae; genus Deinococcus; species Deinococcus aquatilis. The sequence continues at coordinate 90,362 of NZ_KB899696.1, forward strand.
TCGTACATGACGATCAGGGCGAAAACGGCGCTGGCGGCAAACAGCGGGCTGCCCACGCCCTGCGTCAGGCCGATGCCCGTGGTCAGGGCCGCCACCATGGCAGAGTGACTGCTGGGCATGCCGCCCGTTTCCATAAAGGCAGCGGGCCGCCAGCGCCGCTCTATCAATAGGATCAGGAGGACTTTGAGAACTTGCGCCCCCGTGGAGGCCAGCACAGCCGTCAGGAGCCAGCGGTTTCCGAGAAGTTCAGCGAACGTATTCACGCGGCGTTCAGTTTAGCGGGTGAAAAGAATTGCACTCTGTTCCAGTTTGCACAGGTCAGCCTGAACTGCGGGCCACCGCCTGCGTTTCTGCCGCTGTGACCGTATTCGCCAGCAGTTGCGCGATGGTCAGCGGCCCCACGCCTCCCGGCACTGGGGTCAGTGCGCCCGCCACCGCCGCCACGTCCGGGTGAACATCGCCCGTCAGGTGGCCTTTGCCGTCCGCGCCGACGATCCGGTTGATCCCCACATCCACGACGGTCGCTCCGGGCCTGACCATCTCGGGCGTGATCAGGTGGGCGCGGCCCACGGCGGCGAACAGCAGATCGGCTTCCCGCGTCACTGCGCCCAGATCAGGCGTGCGGCTGTGGGCAATGGTCACGGTGGCATGGGCATTGAGCAGCATGGCTGCCAGAGGTCGCCCCACGATGTGGCTGCGGCCCACGATCACGGCCCGCGCCCCGGCCACCGGAATGCTGTAGTGGCCCAGCATGTACATGATTCCGGCGGGGGTGCAGGGAGCCAGCACCGGGCGGCCCGCCCACAGCTCGCCCACATTCACCGGATGAAAACCGTCCACGTCTTTACGCGGGTCGATGGCGTGCAGCACAGCCTGTTCGGACACATGGGCAGGCAGGGGCAACTGCACCAGAATGCCGTTGACGGTGTGGTCGGCGTTCAGGCGGGCCACCAGCGCCAGCAGTTCGGCCTGCGAGGTGGTTTCGGGCAGCGCGTACACAGTGCTTTGCAGGCCCACTTCCCGCGCTTTGCGGTCTTTGCCGCGCACATAGCTGACGCTGGCGGGATCGTCACCCAGCCGCACGATAGACAGGTGCGGGGACGACTCCAACCGGGCTGCGCGGGCGGCAGCGTCGGCCAGCAGCGCGGCGGCGGCGGGCGGCCCCGGCAGTGGCCGAGCAACGTTCGGGCCAGCAGCGCTCAGACCCGCTGAGGCGTCGGTCACTCGTCGGCCTCGGCTTCCGCGCCGCCTTCTACGCTGGGCACGGCAGGTGCGGTTTGCAGGGTGCGGCTCAGGCCCGCCAGCACACCGTTCACGAAGCGGCCCGAATCGTCGCCGCCGAATTTGCGGGCAATTCGCACGGCACTTTCAATGACTGGAGGGTGCGCCGTGCCCGTATACATCATCTCGAAGGTGGCGAGGCGCAGCACATTCAGGTCGGTCTGGGCCATCTGATCGAAGCTCCAGCCCCGAATGGTCTGGCGCAGGGTCTGATCGATGGAATCGCGGTGCGTCACGAGACCGTCCACCAGTTCGCGGGCAAACGTGACGGCGTCTGGGGCCAGTTGCGGAAAGGTGTCGTCGCCCTCGCGCATTTCGCCCTCTGCACGGGTAAACACGTCGCTCAGGGGCAGGTCGCCCCGATCCGCCTGAAACAGCGCCCTGAACGCAAATTCACGGGCAGCGCGGCGCGTGCCGACAGGCTGATTGGCCTTCTCACGGCGGCGGGTCAAGCGTGGCCTCCTTTGGGCAAAGTCACGTCTAGCACAGTCACGTTGACGGCTTTCACTTTCAGACCGGTCATCAGTTCTACGTTTTCGCAGACGGCCCGCTGGGCCTGCGCGGCCAGCCCGGTCAGGTTGCGGCCAAATTCGATGTTCAGGCCCACATCGACCGTCACGGCCTGACCTTCACGGGTCACTTTCAGGGCGCGGGGGCGGCGGGGATTGCCCTGATTTCGCAGCACTTCGCCCACATTCAAAGAAGCGTGCGCCACTTCGATGCCTTCGATGCCTTCCAGCGTGGCCTGCGTGATATCGGTCAGGACGTTGCGGCTGATTTCGACTTCGGGTTGAGACGGTTGGGGGGGGTTGTTCGCCATGCTTGATGCCTCCACGCGACCCGCAATCACCGGGGCCGCCAATAGGCACAGTGTATAGGCACAGCGCCGTATAGGCGCAGCGTCAGGGTGGGCACAGATGGGCATGGGTTAGAGCTGGATGCGGGTTGTAGGCCAGAGGGAATGGAAAACGCAGGGCGGATGAAGGGAGAAAGAGTTGCGAATCTTGGAAAGGAAGCTGGAAGCCTGCCAGACCGAGCCGCGTCATTTTAACTGTGAATTAACATACATCCCACATTGTAATCATGTCACTATATCTGCTTGATGCCGGGTGGTGCGCCGTTTTCTTCACCTTAGGCGGTGCTCTGCCTGGCCCATCGACGGGAGGATTTGTTATGTCAAAATTAATGTTTGCCGCCCTCGGTTCCGCCCTGCTGCTGAGTTCCTGCACCATGATGCAAAGCAGCAGCGCCCTGAAATTTGATGACACCAAGTACACTGCCGGTTCCGTTACGGTAGACGGCAAGACCTACAAATACCGCGCTTATACCGTCGTCTACGTGACCAATCCAGTAGACACGAAGTATCAGAGCATGAACATCTATGTGCCCGAGGAGTACTTCGATGGTCAGGGCAGCGGGAAGTACACCGCCCAAACTGCGCCGATCTTTCTGCCCAATCAGGTGGGCGGGTATCTGCCTGCCGAACCCGGCAACATGACCCGCAGCGGCATGGGTGGCGGCCCTGCTCCAACGGGTGGTACGGCTCCAACAGGCGGCACAGCGACCACCGGGGCTACCACCGGAGCAACTGTACCGAGCGGCACCGCCCCAGCCTCCACTTCTGCCATACAGGTGGCGCTGTCACGCGGGTATGTGGTGGCCGCACCCGGCGCACGGGGCCGCACGCTGAAAACCGAAAAGGGCGAGTATTACGGCAAGGCTCCCGCCGCCATTGTGGATTTGAAGGCTGCCGTGGCCTACCTGCACTTCAATGACGCCCGCATGCCGGGGAACGCCGGGAAGATCATCTCGAACGGCACGAGTGCGGGCGGGGCACTGTCGGCCCTGCTGGGGGCCAGCGGAGACAACCCCGACTACCTGCCTTACCTGAAGGCGCTGGGCGCGGCTCCGGCCAGCACCAGCGTATATGCGGTATCGAGTTACTGCCCGATCACCAATCTGGATCATGCCGACGCCGCCTACGAATGGCAATTCAACGGCGTGAACAACTTCCAGACCATGCAGTTTTCACGAGATGCCAGTGGTCAGATGGTACGGAGTATGGTCAACGGCACCCTCCCCAGCGACCAGATTGCCGTCTCAAACACCCTGAAACCACAGTTTACGACTTATCTGAACAGCCTGAATCTGAAAAACAGTGACCAGCCCCTGACCCTGGATGCCAGCGGCAACGGCAGTTTCAAGGCATTTGTGGCGTCCTGGATGGCCCAGTCAGCGCAAAAAGCACTGGACAGTGGAACCGACCTGAGCAAGGCCACATACCTGACGATTCAGAACGGCAAGGTCACTGCCGTAGACTTTGACGCTTATGCCCTCGCAGTGGGACGGCAAAAAACCCCCACCGCCTTCGATGGCCTGAGCCTGAATACGGGTGAAAACCAGCTCTTCGGCACATCCACGGCGGACAACCAACACTTCACCGTGTTCGGGAAGGCCAACAGCAAGGTCAGCGGTACGCTCGCTGATCCGCAAACCGTGAAGCTGATGAACCCCCTCAATTACATCGCCACTTCCGGCACCACCACGGCCCAACACTGGCGTATCCGCCACGGCACGGCAGACAAGGACACGTCTCTGGCTATCCCGACCATCCTTGCCACGAAACTTCAGAACAGCGGCTATGACGTGGATTTCTGGATGCCCTGGAACCAGGGACATGGGGGCGACTACGACCTGAGCAGCCTGTTCGACTGGGCCGACAGTGTCTCAACCAAGTCCTAAACCCTGAGCGACATGAATGAGAGTGCCTCACCTGCTCTGTGATGATGCACTCCCACCACCTACACCCCTTTTTCTTCCAGCAGCGCCGCCAGCCCCGCCTCATCCAGCACCGGAATTTCCAGTTCCTGAGCGCGGGCCAGCTTGCTTCCGGCATCGGCTCCGGCAATCAGGTAACTGGTTTTGCCCGTGACGCTGCCGGTCACGCGGCCCCCGGCGGCTTCCAGCGCGGCCTTGATCGCCTCGCGGGGCTGGTTCAGCGTTCCCGTGATCACAAAATTCAGGCCCTTGAGTTGATCGGTACGCAGCGTGGCTTCTTCCACCGGATTCAGGCCAGAGTCGCGCAGGCGGCGAACCATGTCCTGCATGTTGGGGTCAGAGAGGGCAGCGGTGACGCTCTGCGCCAGCGTATCGCCCATGCCGGAAATCGCGCCGATCTGTTCGGGGGTGGCGGCCAGCACACCATCCAACGTGCCCAGTGCCCGTGCCAACGCCTGAGCATTGCGCTCGCCCACGCCGCTCATGCCCAGCGCGTTGATCAATCGCCACAGCGGGCGGGTTTTGCTGGCGTCCAGTTGCGCCAGAATGTTCTGGGCCTTCTTGTCGCCGCTGCGGTCCAGAGCGCTGATCTGCTCGGCGGTCAGGGTATACAGGTCGGCGGCGTCCCGCACCAGTCCAGTTTCGATCAGTTGGGCCACCAGCTTTTCCCCGATGCCGCGCACATCCATCGCGCCTCTGGATACGAAATAACGGATGCGCTCGAACTGTTGGGCGGGGCAGGCCGGATTGGGGCAGTAGGTATTGGCGTCGCCCTCGGTTCGCACGGCTTCATGGCCGCACTGAGGGCAGTGCGTGGGAAAGGCGTAAGGCTGCGTGCCTTCGGGCCGTTTTTCTACCAGCACGCGCATAATCTGCGGAATCACGCCGCCCGATTTGCGAACCACCACCGTATCCCCGATCCTCAGATCCATATCGCGGATGTAATCCTCGTTGTGCAGCGTGGCGCGGCTGACCGTGCTGCCCTCGATCAGGCGCGGTTGCAGGTAGGCCAGCGGGGCCAGTTTTCCGGTGCGGCCCACGTTCACCACGATCTCTTCCAGAATGGTTTCCACTTCCTCCACCGGAAACTTATAGGCAATGGCCCAGCGCGGCGCACGGCTGGTAAATCCGGCCTCGTTTTGTAGATGCAGAGAATCGAGTTTCAGGACGGTTCCGTCGGCGTCAAACTCGAAATTGGCACGGTTGGCGATCATGCGGCGGTGGTAGTCGGCAGCGGCGTCTATCCCCGTGAGGTGCTCGGAATAGCGGCTAACTGGAAAGCCCCGATCCGCCAGCCACGCCAGCACTTCCCCCTGGGTCTCGGCCTGCACGCCGTCGCGCTTGCCCAGTGCATAGAAGATGGCCTTGAGGTTGCGGGTGCGCGTCACCTCCGGGTCTTTCTGGCGCAAGGCTCCGGCGGCCCCGTTGCGCGGATTTTTGAGCAGAGGCGTGCCCAATTCCTCGGCCTGCGCGTTATAGGCGGCAAAATCGGCGCGGCTCAGGTAGACCTCTCCACGCACTTCCAGCTCTCCACTCAGGCCGGGCAGGGTGGTTGGAATCCCCGGTACCGTCTGCACCTGCGCCGTCACAATTTCGCCGGTGACGCCGTTGCCGCGTGTGGCCGCCCACTGCAATTCCCCGTCTCTGTAATACAGATTCACGCTCAGGCCGTCTATTTTCAGTTCGCCCGTAAAGGTGAAGGTGTCGGTATCGGCGGGCAGGTTGAGTGACCGGGCCAGCTTTTCGCGCCATTCACCCAGTTCGGCGTCATCGAATACGTTGTCCAGACTGGTCATGGGTGTGGGGTGATTCACGGGCTGAAAAGCGCTGCTGGGTGCGCCGCCTACTGCCTGCGCCGGACTGGTTCCCGCCCCGGCAAGGTCGGCAGCCCACTGGGGATGCGCGGCTTCCAGAGCACGAAGCTCGCGGGCCAGCGCGTCATATTCGTTGTCCGGGATCTCAGGTTCATCCTGTTCGTGGTAGGCCCGGTTGTGGTGATCCACCTCGGCCCGCAACGCCAGATAGCGGGCGTGCAGTACGTCGTTCAGGGTGTCGGAAGGGGCAAGGTCGGAACTCCCGGCGGGCACAGCGTCCATGATGGCAGCCTAGCATTCCGGCCCTCGGCGGCCCAGCGCAGAAATGTAAAGCCGCATTGAGCAACACAGAGCCGGGACAGATTGCAAAGCTGACCAACTTAAAGAAATCCTAAAGAACGCCTCAGCAGTCCCTTCCCTTTTTGCTCATCCACGTCAGGCTCACGGTGACCCAGGGCAGGGTCTAGACACAGGGCAGATTGCGTATACTCTATCTAAGCATTCCGTTTAAACCAAACCCCGGAGGATCACCCATGAAAACCAGTTCCATCAAGAAAGGCCTGACTCTTGCCCTTGCCCTCAGCACCACCCTTGCCGCCGCGCAGGGAGCCGTTCGCGTGGGCATGGCCTACGACGCAGGCGGAAAAGCCGACAAGAGCTTTAACCAGAGCGCCTACGAAGGCAGCCAGCGGGCCTCCAAAGCCCTCGGCATTCAGGTCAAAGACTTTGAACCCAGCGATCCCAGCCAGGTCATTCAGGGCATCCGTTCGTTTGCCACTGAAGGCTTCGACCTGACCATCGGCGTGGGCTTTGCCAACAACGCCAGCATTTCTCAGGTCGCCAAAGAGAACCCCGACCTCTACTTCGGACTGATCGACGACGTGAGCGCCGCCAAGAACGTCGCCAGCCTCGTGTTCAAGGAAGAAGAGGGCAGCTACCTCGTGGGCTACCTCGCCGCGATGAACAGCAGCACCGGCGTTCTGGGCTTCGTGGGCGGCATGGACATCCCCCTGATCCACAAGTTCGAAGCGGGCTACACGGCGGGCGCCAAAGCCGCCAACCCCAAGGTCAAGGTCTACGCCCAGTACGTCGGCACCACCCCCGACGCCTGGAACAACCCCGGCAAGGCCAAGGAAATCGCGGCCAGCATGCGTTCTCGCGGCGCTGACATCATCTTCGCGGCAGCAGGCGGCAGCGGCAACGGCGTCATCGACTACATCAAGCAGACCCAGTGCCTCAAGGCAGGCAGCCTGCCCAGCGGCGTAAAGTTTGCGACCAACAACTTTGCCAACGTGGGCAAGAGCGCCAGCTACAAGAACGCCTGCGCTGGCAACACCCGCCCCATGTTCTTTATCGGCGTGGACAGCAACCAGAACTACCTCGGCGACTTCGACAAGAACCCCGCCACGTTGAACCACGGCCTGACCTCCATGCTCAAGCGCGTAGACAACGCCGTCTACGCCCTGATCAAGGACGTGAAGGGCGGCAGCTTCAAGGGCGGAGAGCGCCGCTTCGGTCTGAAGGAAGGCGGCGTGGGCTACGCCGTGGACGCCTACAACAAGGGCCTGATCAGCAGCACGCAGGTCGCCAAGGTCGAAGCCGTCAAGGCCCAGATCGTCAGCGGCAAGATCAAGGTTCCCAACAAGTAAATTTCAGCGCAGTAAGTTTCAGTTTAAACAGGGCGGCCTCTTCGGGGGCCGCTTTTGTTCTGGGGTGTGGGAGGTGGGGTATGGAGAGGAAGTGTAGAGGGCGGAGAGCAGAAAGACCAAAGTGCAAGGCCCGCAAATTTCTCGGCGGGCCTTGATACGCGAAGGTGATGCAGTCGGCTAGCGGCTGCCCACTTTCACCCGTTTTTCCAACTGATCAGTAAACAGCGTCATAACTGTGGTCAGGGCCAGGTAGACAGCGGCCACCGTCGTGAGCACCGGAATCGGCTCAAAGCTTTCGCTGCTGACCCGTGATCCAGCCAACGTCAGTTCCAGTAGCGCAATAGAACTTGCCAGAGAGGAGTCTTTGAGGAGGGCCACGAGGTTATTGACCAACGGCGGCACCACGATTCGCAGTGCCTGAGGCAACACCACCGTAGACATAGTTTGCGCCCCGTTCAGACCAAGGCTGCGGGCGGCCTCGCCCTGTCCGGGGGGAATGGCAAGAATGCCCGCCCGGATCACTTCGGCGTTGTACGCCCCCACGTTCAGAGACAGCGCCACCACCGCAGACCAGAACTCGTTGAGTTCGATGTCGATGCCGATACCTTTGAGAAGTGGCGGCACAGCGTTGTAGACGAACAGAATTTGCACCAGCAGCGGCGTGCCCCGCACCAGCCAGATAAAAATGCTGGCGGGCAGACGTACCCACCACAGCGCACTGGTTCTCTGAATACCTGCGATTACGCCCAAGATCAGCCCAATCAGGCCGCTGACCACGGTGAGTTGCAGGGTCATCCGTGCACCTTCTACAAACAGATCGGCACGCGGGCCAATCGGATCGGGCATCTGGCGCAAGATGACTGTAATCAGTAAGAAGAGCAGCAAGAAGGCGGCGGCGGCTCCCCCGAACCACAGCAGGAGGGTGCCGCCGCCCATAGGCTGCTGACGCGGCGTGGCTTTGGGTGTGGTCATGCGCCCACCCACAGGAGGTCAGGGCAGAAACGTGATCCAGTCAGGTTTTGCATTGGTTGAATGATGTCACATCTGCTACAGATAAGGAGCTGTTTGGCTGAACATCTTCTGGGTTTCCGCTGCATTCAGTGACCTCGACAGGCGAAAGTTAGGAGCAAGAATATTGACGCAGACCAGAGGGCGGCCTTTCCCAGCGCCGCCCTCACAAACCCCCATCGGGATTGTCAACTGTTTTCAGGTCTCAGTTTTTGCAGCGCACATCCTGACCGAAGTATTTGCCGCTGATCTTGGCGTAGGTGCCGTCGCTCAGGGACTTGGTCAGTGCAGCGTTCAGTTCCTTCAGCAGGCTGGAATTGCCCTTCTGCACAGCCATGCCGATCCGCTCATTGAACAGCAGCGCACCCTGCACAACCTTGCCTTTCTGCGCCTTCACCAGTTCGATACCGGTGAATTTGTCGCCTACCCACACATCGGCGCGGCCCGCCATCAACGCAGCCTGCGCGTCGGTGTCTTTGGGGAAGGTCTTCACGTCTTTGACGCCGGAAACTTTCCGCACGTTTTCGAGGTAGGTGGTGCCGACCTGTACGGCCACCGTTTTGCCGCTGAGGGCCGCTGCGGTCATGGGGCCGCCGGGCTTGGTCACGATGGCACCGCCCGTGCAGTAATGAGGACTGGCGAAATCCACCGCTTTGGCCCGCTCAGGCGTGATGCCGTGGCTGGCAATGACGAAGTCGTATCGATCGCTTTTCAGGCCGATCAGCAGGTTATCGAAGGGTTGCGTGACCCACTGCACTTTCAGGCCGAGACCCTTGGCGAGTTCGTTGGCAAGATCGACCTCAAAACCGGTCAGTTCCTTGCCCTTCAATACGTTGAAAGGAGGAAACGCGCCTTCAGTGGCAATCTTGATAGTGCCGCTCTTCTTGATATCGGCCCAGGTGCGGGCCTGTGCAGTGCTGGCAAGCAGGGCAAGGGCGGTGAGGGTCAGGAGGGCGGTCTGTAGAGGTCGCTTCATGGTTCTCCTTAAATGAATCACGTCTTCCCTGTGTGGGAAAGCGGGGTGGTTGAGATGCGGCAGTCTAGCGCCAGATGAAAGCCGGGTAAAGGCAAGCCGGATGAGAAGCCGACGCCGGGCCAGAAACGCTGGATCAGACCCACAGTCTCAGATGCAGCACAACAAAACTGCGCCGCCCTCCGGTGGGGAGGCGGCGCAGATCAGAGCAGTTTCAGAACAACTGAAATCAGACTTTATTGAGGGCGACGGGAACGGCAGCGGCGCTGCTGGACACGCCAGGGTACTCGTAACCGAGGTTCAGCGTGTCGGCCTGACCGCGCTTGCCGGTAGGCGTACCACGGTCGATGGCGTCTTCGCTGGTCATGTCGAACGCGTGCAGGCGGGTCTGGTCGATCAGGAGATCAATGTCGTCGCCGGGCTGAACGATGGCCTGTCCTTCGACCTTACAGGTGAGGTGCTGGCCTGCCACATCGATGATCAAGTCGGTCTGTGCGCCCAGAGGCTCCACGACCACGACTTTACCGCGCAGCACGTTGTTGCCGCGAGGAATATCGGTCATGCCGACCACGCCGATATGCTCGGGGCGAATGCCCATCGCCACGTCCTTGCCTTCGTAGGCTTTCAGCGAGCGGGCAAGCAAGCCCATCGCGGCCACGCGGCTTCCGCCCAGTACGAATTCGCCGTTGGTCACTTTGGCCGTCAGCAGGTTCATGCTGGGGCTGCCGATAAAGCCTGCGACAAACTTGTTCTTGGGGAAATCGTAGAGGTTCATGGGCGTATCGACCTGCATGATCACGCCGTCGCGCATGACGACGATGCGGTTGCCGAGCGTCATGGCTTCGACCTGATCGTGCGTCACGTAGATGATGGTCGCCCCGAGGCGGCGGTGAAGCTGGCTGATCTGCGAGCGCATTTCGACGCGCAGCTTGGCGTCGAGGTTGGACAGCGGCTCGTCCATGAGGAACACTTTGGGTTCACGGACGATGGCACGGCCCATCGCCACGCGCTGACGCTGACCGCCCGAAAGCTCTTTCGGCTTGCGGCCCAACAGGTGCTCGATCTGCAAAATTTTGGCGGCGTCACGGACGCGGCGGTCAATCTCTTCTTTGGGCGTCTTGCGGAGCTTCAGGCCGAAGGCCATGTTCTCGTAGACGTTCATGTGCGGGTACAGAGCGTAGTTTTGGAACACCATCGCGATGTCGCGGTCTTTGGGCGGCACATCGTTCACAATGCGGTCACCGATCTTCAGCACGCCGTCGCTGATGTCTTCCAGGCCAGCCACCATGCGCAGGGTCGTGGACTTACCGCAACCCGAAGGCCCGACGAATACCATGAATTCACGGTCTTCGATGTGCAGGTTGAAATCCTTCACTGCGTGATGCTTGCTGCCGTACCGCTTGTTGATGTGCTCCAGGATGACTTCGGCCATGAGTGTGCCTACCTTTCGCCCCTGCTCTTGTCCGTGAATGGTGCCTCTGCGCGTGGGCAGAAACGGGCCGGACAACCGGGGTACGCTGAACGAGAATCCGGGGTTTACGTTGTTGCCGTGCTGACCCGTGAAGTTTACCACGCCGGGCAGGACTTTGGGTGTGGACTTGGTCTAGATCGGCCTCTGACGGGAGGTGGGACGGAGGCACCCCCGCCTCCGCCTAAAGTCGGTTTCCGCCCTCATCTGCGCCGCCTACACTGGGGATATGAGCTTTGTCCGCAAGCCCCGGCCCTATTCTTCGGGTCTGACTTCTTCTGGATTTCCCTCTGGATTGAATTCTTCTGGTCTGGGGGCCACGCCGACGCCTCCCAAACCCGCGCGGCAGCGGCGACCCCGGCCCGAAAAAACTCCATCTGCGCCCCGCCAGCCGCGCTCTTCCTGGGCCACAGCAGTCACGGCGCTGGCCGTGCTGGGCATGCTGCTCATCTCCATCGTGGGCGTGTCGGGCCTTGCCAATCAGGTGTGGCAGGCCGCGCAGTTCAGGTCGGCGGCGGCGGGCGTATCGGATGTGGTGCGGTGATCCGGGCCGCAACGTTGCCCACCTTCAGGACGTATTAGCACTGTGAACAGAAGTCAGACCCCTCGCCCTGCGTACAGGAACCCCACTTGACCTTCTGGCGACGCCGGACGCCCTGGCCGCGTACCCCGTTCGTGACCCGCCCTCAGCCGTGGACCTTGAGGCGCATGGCAAGAGCGGGTCTGGCTGGAGTCGGCGCAGTGACGCTGGGCGTGATCGGGCTGGGCGTGGGCGGCGCGGCGGCTTCGGGAGCGTTTGGGCGGGCATGGAACCTGCGGGCCGAGTTGCAACCCATTGAGGTGCAAGACCGCCGGGGAGCGCCGCTGGGCGTGATCGACCATTGCCGGGAAGGGGGCGCGGTGGTCAATGCCGTGCCGTGCCGCGAATCGCTGAGCGTGCCCCTGACCGGCGTCTCACGGGCGTTTTTGCTGGCCTACGTCGCCAAAGAGGACGTGCGGTTCTTTTCGCATGTGGGGGTGGATCTGGGCCGCCTGCCGCGTGCACTGCTCAGCGGCGCGGGGGCCAGCACCATCACGCAGCAGTTGCTGAAAAATAGCGTGCTGGCCGGCCACTTCGATTACGACACCGGGCGGCGCACGCTGCCGCTGGTGCTGACGCGCAAGGCCACCGAGTTCGTGCTGGCCCCGCTGGTCACCTGGCGTTACGGACGGCGTGAGGTCTTGGCGATGAGTGTGAACAGCCTGCCGTGGCTGGGCATAGGTCAGCGCAAAGGCATTTACGATGCGTCGCGGGCGGTGTTTGGCGTAGACCCCGCCGACCTCTCGCTGGCGCAGAGTGCTTTTCTGGTGGGGCTGCTGCCTGCGCCGGGCAACTATCTGGTGTCGGAGAGCACGCCGCCCGAAGCCGCCACGTCGCGCTTCCGCTGGATGCGGGCGCAACAACTGATCACGCTCAATATCCTGCGCTCGCGGGGCCTGATTTCGGAGGCCGAACATCTGGACGCCGTGTCCACACCGCTGCAACCCCGGCTGTGGCGGGCGCAATACGCGGGCGGCGGCTCTGATCTGCGGCTGGTCAGTGCGTCGCGCAATCCCGACTACACCAACGAACCCGAACCCGTGTGGGCCATGCAGGAACTGGTACGCCGGGAACTGCGCCTCAGCGGCCTCGATCCGCGCCGGGTGGCCCGCGTGGTCCTGACTATCGATGCGGGCGCACAGTCGGCCCTAAGCCGCAGACTGGCCGATCGGCCCCAGGGGGTCGCGGAGGGCGCAGCCGTGCTGGATGTACGCGGGGGCGGCGTCGTGGCCCTCGCCAGCAGCACGGGCGGCGAGCAGAGCAGTCAACCGGGGCGGCAATGGGCAGCCTCGGCCAGCCGTCCGGTGGCCAGTACCGTCAAACCGCTGCTATACGCCGCCGCGTTTGGTGAGGGCCTGACTCAACTCAGCCTGTTTCCCGACGCGGCCACCTCTTATTCAGGTCAGGCCATCCGCAACAATTCCGGCACCTTTCTGGGGCGCTCCGTCAGTATTCGCGAGGCCAACGCCCGCAGCCTGAACACGGTGGCCGTGCGCGTGGGCACACAGCGGGAAACCACTCTGCGGCGCGTGCTGGACAGCGTGGGCTATACCGAGGACACGGCCAACCGTTCCAGCCCCGCGCTGGGAACCTACCGCTCGTCGCCGCTGAAGGTGGCCGCCGCCTACGCGAGCTTTGCCAATGGCGGGCAACTCTGCACGCCGCACCTGCTGGCCGAGGTGTATGGCCGGAACGGAAAACCGCTGCCGCTGCCCCGCGCTGCCTGCGCTCCACTGTGGAATGCGGCGGTGGCTTACGAAACCTTCGACCTGCTGACGGGCGCGGTGAACGACTCCGCGGGCCATGTGGGATTCCTGCGCCCCAGCTTCGTGCAGCGCCTGACCGGGCGGAACGTACCGCTGGGAGCCAAGTCCGGCACCACCGACGACGTGCGCGATACCTGGTGCGCGGGCGTGACGCCCCAGTACGCCATGAGCGTCTGGATCGGCGACCCGGACGGCCTGCAAAGCGTCCCCGCCGATCTGTACCAGGGTCAGGCCGCCTGCCGCGAATTGGGCCTGCTGCGCGACCTGCCGCATGAGGTCCGGAGTCTGGAAGCCCCCGCCGGAATCACCCGCGTGGGCGGCGTCGCCGTACCCGTGCCCGGCCTGAATCTCAGAAATCCGCCGCCGCCCTGAAGCATTCGAGGCTCTGAGCTACGCGCCATGAACCCCATACAGCTACGTAAATACCTTCAAGCAAACGCTTTTAACCTTCCACCAACGCCCCTGTGTTTTCCTGTTTTTCCCACATCCCACGTCCCACATCCTTCCCAAGGAGTTCCCCCATGCCCCTCTCTCCCCTGCTTTCCCTCCTGCCGCTGCTGACGCCCGCGCCCGCTGCGGCCAGCGCCTCTACCCTGCTGGGCCTCAGCACGCCGCCGCTGCATGTGGTCATTGCCGCCGACATGACAGGCAGTTCTAAAAATCCGGCCTTCGGGTACGCGGCGCAGGCCCGGCTGCTGAGCCAGAGCGTGCTGCTGAATCAGGTGCGTTCTGGCGACACCGTGACGCTGCTGCGGGTGTGCGCGGGCGTGCAGACGGTGGCCGACTTCCGGTTCCAGTCTCAGAACGGAGCAAGGATGGGCAAGGCCGATATTCTGCGCTATACCAACGCCCTGACGCAGCCCTGCACCGGCAAGGGCAGCGCCATTACGGCGGCGCTGGCACAGGCCAGAGCAGCGGCGACCCGAACCGCTGGCGTGGGAGACATCGTGATCATGTTTACCGACGGGGCCACGCTGGACGACCCCAAACGCGCCGCGCTGGGAAGCACCGTCAAGGGCATTCTGAACGCATCTGGCACGCGCCTGCTGTTTTTTGCGGGCCTCAGTCCGGAGCGCGGCACAGACGGAAATTCGGTCCGGGATGCTTTTGCCAAAGCCCTGGGCACGGGCGTGAACGACAAGCGCCTGCTGATGGCCGGAGCCTACGACCTGAACAACGTGTACCCCACCTTTGCCGACGCCGCCAAAAAAGCGAGGCGCTGAAGTGACGACCCAGGACCAGACCAAACAGGACCTGACCAAACAAAACGGTCTGAGTGACGGCAATCCGGCCTTTCAGGCTCCGGCCCCACTGGAAAGCGTGACGCTGAGCGGCCCGGATCTGGGAACGGTCAACATGAGCTTTGCGGGGACGGAAGGTGCAGACGCGGCGGCTTCCGTCCAGAGTGCCGAGCCAGATTCCGGCAGCCTCCTGATTCCCTCACCTGTAAATCCCTATGAGGCCGCCCTCCCCCACCCCGATCCACTCATTGCCGAGCAATTTATGCCCGTACTGCCGCCAGATCATTACAGCGGATTCCTGAATGACCTGACGGATGAGCTGGCCCTCATCGCCGACCCCGCCGCCCGCAGCATGCTAACCAAACGCGCCCGGATTTTGGCGCTGAACGTGGAGCAGTACCGCGTCAATCATGCGCTGGCACGCGGGGCACTGACGCGGGTACTGGCCGAAACGGGCGTGGGCGTGCGCGAATCCTGGACGCGGCAGGATGAACACCTGCGGTTTATGAATGCGGCCAGCAGCGGTGTAGAACATGAATACACCCGCGCCACCGAAGCCATCGAGCAGGCCCGCCAACAACGTTTCGACGCGCTGGCCGAGTACGGTGCACAGCCGGACACCCTCAGCGCCGAGGGCTTTTATCAGCAGCAGGCATTGGCAGAGTTGGCCCGCGAAGGCCACCCGATCCGCCCGCCCGAACAGCAGACCGGGAGCAAGCGTGTATTCAACGGGTTCGCCGTCTTCAGCAAATTCTTTGTGGGCGTGATCAGCGGCGTAAGCATCAATTTGCTGTTCAACCCGGAGAGTCGCCTGTACCTGACCGTGATTGCCCTGACCGCCGGAGTGATGTTCAGCGTGCTGCTGCTGTGGCTGGTCGATGAGCTGGCCTACCGGGCGAAAATGGCCGCCCACGCTGCCGCGAACGGTACGCCGGGAATGGGCCGCCCCAGCGCCTATATTTCAGGAATTCTGGCCGTCAGTGTGCTGTATCTGGGGGTGGAGGGCTACCTGAACTGGGACGGCATTCTGCGCGTAACCCAGCAGATCGCCGCCAATGCCGCGCAGCAGGGCCAGCTCACTGACCTCAGCAGCACCACCGACACCAACGCCGTGCCTCAGCACTGGTCGCTGCTGACCTTTACGATGTCGCTGGTGGCGATGGCCGTGGGAGCCGCGCTGCTACAGGGCCGCGAACGTGCCCGCACCGTGCTGGAGCGCGAGCGCCTGCTGGGGCGGGTGGCCCAGATCAAGCAGACGCGCCAATATGCTGAGGCTGCCCGCGCCACCGACCATGTGGCCTACCTGGAAGCTGCCCGCGACCGCCTCGCCCCCCCGCGTGACGTGACCAGCCCTGACCACGCCCGCCTGAACGAACGCGTGCTGAACCACTGGGAGCAGGAACGGGAGACGCAGGTGCAGACGCTCAGCGCCGGGCTGGTGCGCGACGCGACGCAACTCCAAGAAGCGCTGGAGGACTTTTCCTTGCAGTTGCAGGCTGCCCAGCATCCTCAGCAGAGGCGAGGGCTGTTGCGATTTTTGTAGGAGTTGTTGCCAACTGACTGTTACGTCTTCAGAAGTAAATGCCGATTCCAGAACATGCTCTACACACGGATTGAAATAAAACTGGGCACCGAAATGTATATATACCGTGAAGGCCAAATTAGTTTGGATATGCCTGGATGTACGCAGCCCGCAGACCATCAACCTACTGACAGTTGTACCGTAACTTCTGCCCCTTCTTCTATTGCCTCAGCTTTTCGGACGTTGGCGCGGATAGGCACGACGTAATGATCGTCCTTAAAAAATAACGATGTCTTCCAGGTTGTGCTGCCGATCCGGGCCTGAACGGGAATCATGCCCCAGCCGTAGGTCACGAACCCAGACGCGGCCTTGAGTTCGGCGCTCTGTTCGGTGGGCACCGTGATGAAGTACCACGGAGCTGGTCCTTTCCAGAACCACAGTGGGCCACTGAATTCAAAAGTCATGCTTCAGTATCTACGGGCAGATGCCAGAAGTCGCTCTTTGACGCATCAGGCAAAAGCGGCGTGATGAAGGTCTGACTTGATCGAAACGTTGACATCACGGCGAGACACACTACGGCAAGATGCCGCTCGGTAGCCTGCTGAGATGGAAATGAATATCGCCTTTTTTGGAGGCCTAGCGATCACTGCTGCGCTGATTCTGCTGACCTTTGTGGTCATGACCCTCATGACGGCGGGTCTCTGGCTGCATAGCCGCCTGACACATCGATCTCTGCCCCGCGCACGCCGCCTACAACTTATCTTCGGTGTCACTGCTCTGATCGTCGTGCCGCTGATAATCACTGTGCTGGTAGTGAATTCATAGGCAAATCCTGCACTTGACCGCACAGAAAGAACTTCCGACAGTGTATGAGCCGTCGAATCAAAACGCCCGACTCAATCGGATTCTGGAGGATGGATCGTCAGACGTGAGGCGGGCACATCGTCGGCGTGGCGTCGCCAGGACTGCACCGCAATCAGGATAGCCGACACCATTAGACCCAGAAAACCCATAAGCGCCTGATCCATTCGTGGCCAGTTGAGGATAAAACCTATGGCAACACCCAAGATGAGTGCTCCAACCAACGGGTGCCACCGCTTGAGCAGAGAGACACGAATGCAAGAAATCATATATTTTCTGCGGTCTTGGGCAGACGTGGTTAAGAAAATTAGAATGTTCAAGATTGCCCCCGTACTTCTATCATAATAAATTAATAATCTGTTTACCACTACCTGGCTTACTTAATGAGGATCAGAAACCAATGTACTGGCACACCTCATACAGTCGAAAACCAATGGCAGGACGACTCTTGAGCTCCAATATTTAGAGGTTTTTTACATTGACTCAAGGTTCATTTAAACGCGGTCTGCCTGGATCTCATTCGGTAGCAGGGTGCTAGAGAGCGATTTATCTTACAATCTTAATCTCTGAGTAGCCAGTTTTCAAAAAATATATATTAATGCTCACATCTGCGGTTGATCTCAGATAAGGCTCTTATACGGACTTACTTTGAGTCCTGAACATCCGGGAAAACGCTGGATATTCAGTAAATGTTGCCAGCCCCTGTCGTGAACGGACGCCCAGAAGGACGCTCCTCCTCCCACATCTCTTACCACTTGCTCTGCTGCGCAGCTTTGCGAGTCAGATAGTTATCGCGCAGTCTCGCCATTCGGTATAAGTTCAAGTCCCACTCTGCCTTCGATAGCAGGTCAGTTGCTCACCTGAGTGGAGCGTTGAGAACCAAGTGAAGGCGGCCACGTTGATGTGGCCGCCTTCAAAATATTGTGCTGAACTCTGTCTTATCCCGTCTGACCAAACTGCATTCTGAACACAAATTTGGTTACGTCGTTCTTCAAGTTGTCGATCATCTCGTTGAACATGTTGGTGGCTTCGAACTTGTATTCAGTGAAGGGGTCGCGCTGGCCGTAGCCACGTAGACCGATACCCTGGCGGAGTACATCCATGCCGTGCAGATGCTCTTTCCAGTGTTGATCAACGACTTGCAGCAGCACATAGCGGCTGAGACTGTTGAGCATCGTGGGACTCAGTTCTGCCTTGCGTGCATCGAAGGCGTCGGCCACAGCGGTCAGCAGGCGCTCCTGTGCTTCGGCAGGTGATACCGTTTTCAGGGCCGCAAAATCGAAACCTTCCAGTTGGGGCACAGCATCGATCACCGCTGTCTGTAGACCTTCGATGTCCCATGTCTCGGGGTTCTGATCGACAGGGGCGTAGGTTGCCAACTGCAGATCCACGAAGTCGGCGATCATGCCCTCGGTGCTTTCTTCGACGGCCTCGTCTGGTCCGAGCAATACCTCGCGGCGCTGACCGTAGATGGTGTCGCGCTGCACGCTCATCACGTTGTCAAATTCCAGCAGTTGCTTACGCGTGCTGAAGTTGCGGTCTTCGACGCGGGCCTGCGCCTTTTCGATGGCTCCAGTCACCATTTTGGCCTCAATGGGCTGGCTGTCATCCATGCCGAGGCGGTCCATCATGGCAACCACGCGGTCGTTGGCGAACAGGCGCATAAGGTCGTCTTCAAAGCTGACATAAAAGCGGCTGCTGCCGGGGTCGCCCTGACGGCCCGCCCGTCCACGCAACTGGTTATCGATCCGGCGCGATTCATGGCGCTCGGTGCCGATGATGTGCAGGCCACCAATTTCCTGTACGCGGGCATGGTCGGCGATGGTATCGAGTTCAAGCTGTTGGGCCTGGGCAATAAAGTCAGGCGTCACACCGGGAATCAGCAGGCCGAGTTCGGTGGCGGCAGGATCCTGGCGGCTGATGGCCTTGATGAAGTTCTCGGCCTCGGGCGCGAAACGGCTGATGCCGAAATGCTGCTCGATGGCCTCTCCGAGCAGGAATTCGCTGTCGCCGCCCAGCTTGATGTCGGTGCCGCGTCCGGCCATGTTGGTGGCGATGGTCACGGTGCCGCTGCGTCCGGCCTGAGCCACGATGCTGGCTTCCTGGGCCTCGAATTTGGCGTTCAGAACAGTATGCGGAATGTTGGCAGCCTTGAGCAGATCGCTGAGCTGCTCACTGGTCACGATGCTGGCCGTGCCGATCAGGACGGGGCGGCCCGTGGCGTGCATTTCCACGACTTCCTGCACCACCGCGTTGTATTTGCCGATCCGCGAGCGGTACACCAAATCCTCGGCATCTTTACGCAAGATGGCCTTGTTGGTGGGGATGACCAGCACGTCGCTGCCGTAGATGTCGAGGAATTCCTTTTCCTCGGTTTTGGCCGTGCCTGTCATGCCCGCGAACTTGTTGTACAGACGGAAGAAGTTCTGATAGGTGATGGTCGCCAACGTCTGGTTTTCGTTTTCGATCTTGACGTTTTCCTTGGCTTCGATGGCCTGATGCAGACCTTCTCCGTAGCGGCGTCCGGGCATCGAACGGCCCGTGAATTCGTCCACGATCAGCACTTCACCCTCGGCGTTCACCATGTAGTCTTTTTCGCGGTGATACAGCTCTTTGGCGCGGATGGCCTGCGTGATCATGTGGGCCTTGTCCATGTTCTCGGGGCTGTACAGGTCGGGAATACTCAGCAATCTTTCGATCTTGCCGATACCCGCTTCGGTGATATGCACCTGCTTGCCCTTCTCGTCGATGGTGTAGTCGCCTGTGGCTTCGGCACGTTTGCCGGGTTCGGCGGGTTCACCTTTTTGCAGGCGACGAATCAGCTTGGCGTACACGTAATACAGGTCGGTGGCTTTCTCGGCGGCCCCCGAAATGATCAGCGGCGTGCGGGCCTCGTCGATCAGGATGCTGTCTACCTCGTCCACGATGGCAAAGTGCAGCGGCGTATCGGCACGCAGGGCCAGGGCGTCGCGGCTCTGGGCCATGTTGTCGCGCAGATAGTCGAAGCCCAACTCGGAGTTGGTGACGTAGGTGATATCGCAGCCGTAGGCGGCCTGCTTCTGCGCGGGTTGCAACTCGCGGTTGGCAAGTCCCACGGTGAGACCCAGCGTGCGGTAGAGCAGGCCCATTTCCTCCATGCCCACCCGCGCCAGATAATCGTTGACGGTCACGAGGTGGCAGCCTTTGCCTTCCAGCGCGTTCAGGGCCAGCGCCAGCGTTGCCACCAGCGTTTTGCCTTCTCCGGTACGCATCTCGGCAATGCGGCCCTGGTGCAGCGCTGCGCCGCCGATGAGCTGCACGTCGTAATGGCGCTTCCCGATGGCGCGGCGGCCTGCCTCGCGGATCAGGGCAAAGGCCGGAATCATGACGTCGTCTAGGGACTCCCCACCCTCCTGTACACGCTTCCGAAGGGCCATGAAGGCCTCGGCGAGATTCTCGACTTTCATCGTTTCTTCTTCCAGCGCGTTGACCGGCTGCACCACCGTTTTGATGATGCGCTGTACATCGCGCTGGTTGTTATCGAATACTTTGTTCAGGACACGGAACATGACGCCTCGCAGTATACGCCCCTGCAACCTGACCGGAGTGCCTGATTTCAGTGAGGTGCGCGAAAGCAACCTGAGTCGGGCAGGCTCAGGAATGAGGGTAGGCTGAAGGAGAATAAGGACCGAAGATAGATTGAGCTACATGACAACGGGACAAAAGATTTGACGGGCCTGCTCTGGCCTGCGCGTATGGCGGCCCTGTGCTTTGCGGTGGCTGGCCTGCGGCACGGATTGGACGTGCTGCGCGGTGGGTGGCTGCCCTACCATTTTGCGCCGCTGTCCATCAATGCCTTCTGGACTTCGCTGGTGCTGTGGGACGCTGTGGCTGCCGCGCTGCTGTGGCGTTGGCCCCGGCTGGGCTTGCCCTTTGGAGTGGGGGTCATGCTGGTTGATGTGGGCGTGAACGGCTGGCTGGCAGGCCAGCAGGGAATCGTGGGCCAACTGGGAGTATGGACGCTGGTGGCCCAGGCTGCCTTTCTGGGGCTATTGGTGGGTCTGTGGGCGGCCAGTCCACACGCCCTTACCACAAAGAAAAGCCCCCGCGCAGAGGCAGGGGCCGGGAATGAAGGCTGAGGCTCAGTTGGTCTTGGTCAACTTGAGCTGGTACTTGTTGAAGGGGCTGTCGTCGTTCTGGCCACTGGCAATAGTGTAGCTGGTGGCAACCAGGTAGTACGTGCCAGCAGCGGGCAGCGTGAAGTTCACTTCGGAATCCGAGTCGATACGGGGCGTGCCACGGTCGTCGTTTTCGGCCAGCACCGTCACACCGTCAGGGCCGAGCAAGAACAGGTAGGAATCCAGCGAGCCGCCGAGCTGGGAGGCCGCCAACATTTCAGCCTTGACCTGGTCGCCTGCCGCACCCGTGAACTTGAAGTAGTCCAGGTCCTGCGGCTTGCCGAAGATGTAGGCCGTCTGGCTGGTCTGGCCGTAGGCGATGGTATTGGCATCAGCGGGTGTGTCGTTAGGCTCGTAGGGGTCTACGGGATTGAAGTCCGGGGCATTGGCCGTCAGAGCAACGTCTTTGCGGTCAGGGGTGTAGTAGGTGCTGCCGCTGGTGGCCGTTACAGTGCCGATGAAAGTGCCACGGTCCTCGGAAAGGCCGCCCGTGATGCCCAAGTCGGCTCCGGCCACGTACAGGTCGTAGGTGCCGGGGGCGATTTCCGCGAAGCGGGCGTCGCCGTTGGCATCGGTGGGCGTCAGGTAGAGCGGCGTGGGATCGTCGGTGGCTCCGGCCCGCATGCCCTGACCACGCAGGATCACGTCAACGAGTTCACCGGGCTGGGTACCGTTCCCATTGATGTACTTCACGTTGACCACGACGTTCGATCCCTTGGCAGGCAGGGCGGCGCAGTCGGTGAGGGTCTGGGCAATCTTGCCTGCGTTCAGTGCACCCCAGCCCGTATCACGGTCGAAGCCGGTGGGGTTGCTGCCGATGGTGTTGTTGGCCGTGGTTTCCAGCACGCGGCGCACCTGATAGGGCGTGGCTGCCGGGCATTTTTGCAGCACCAGGGCGGCTACACCTGTGGTGTACGGCGAGGAGAAAGACGTGCCGGAAATCAGTTCATGCGTTTCGGGCTTGGCGGAATCGCCCCACAACCACGTGGGGTTTGCCAGCATGGTGTCCTGGCCGGGAGCACCGCTGGAGATGTGCCGCCCGCTGGTCGAGAAAGTCACCCTGCGGTTGCTGCCGTCCAGAGCGCCCGAGGCGATGATGCCGGGCAGGGCAGCAGGATACTGGAACTCATCGTGGTACGAGTTGCCCATGGAGGCCACGACGGTCGTGCCGTTGCCCATGGCGTAGTCGAAGGCGTCCTTGACAGCCCCGAAAGACACGCCGCCGCCCCAGGAGTTGTTGATGACGCGTGCGCCGTTGTTGGTGGCCCAGACTGCGCCTGCAGCAATGTAGAAGCTCGAATAGAACTCGTTCTCGGTGTTCTTGGCCGGGTTGATGACCACAGGCATCCATTTGGCTTCCGGAGCAACGCCGACAATTCCTTTGCCATCGCGTGCGGCGACGATGCTGGAGGCAACGAAAGTGCCGTGAGAGGCGAAATTGCTGCTGGAATCCGTAACCCAATCTTTGGCCGAGGTATAGACCTTGTTCAGGAAGGGGTTGTACGCCTTGCCTGCCCAGTTGGGGGCCAGATCGGGGTGGGAGACGTCGCCTGGATCGTCCAGTACAGCTACGACCACGCCTTTCCCGGTCAGACCTGCATCCCAGGCGACTTTGGCATTCAGGTGGCGGGGATCAAGAGCGTACTGAGGCAGTTCATCAAAGATCTGGTCGGCGCTGGCAGCCTGTGGGGTCAGGCTGGCAGGTTGCAGGTTCCGCACGGCGGGATCCTGGGTCACCACAGTATTGACGGTGGCGTAGCGAATACCGCTCAGCTTGGTTGCGCCCCTCGACACCTTCAGGGCGTCGCCATCCACGCGGATCAGGGCCGACTTGATTTCGGGAATGGTCGCCACGACGGTGCCTTTCAGGGCGGTGGCAGCAGCCTGAAGGCTGGTCGCGTCGGCGTACCCGATGATAAGTTCGTTCTTGACATATTTCAGGTTGCCGCTCTGAGCCACCTCGCCCATCACAGCGGGCTGCTGGGCGACTGGCGCGACAGTACTCGT
The DNA here is from genome assembly GCF_000378445.1 of Deinococcus aquatilis DSM 23025. GTDB lineage: Bacteria > Deinococcota > Deinococci > Deinococcales > Deinococcaceae > Deinococcus > Deinococcus aquatilis. The sequence goes on from NZ_KB899696.1 coordinate 113,467, forward strand.
TTGGGAGCAGGCTGCCAGCAACCCCGTGAGGGCCAGCACGCCGAGAGTTTTGGGAAGGTTCCGTCGCAGGTTGTGCGGGTTCTTACGCATCGTATGGCCTCTCTGTCAGGAAATCAGGGTCAGGAAGTCAGGTGGGTGGAAATCAGGAAAATACCGGGCGGAGGAGGAAGCGCACCAACAGACCTGCGCTTCCTTCCGCTTTACTTCTCGCCCGTGATGAAATCCCAGTTGATATTGGTGCCGCGGGTCTGGTTGATCGGGGCCACCGTGCTGTCAGGCCACGTGTAGACCGAGTAGGCCGAGATCCGGTTGCCCTCGCTGGGAGCGTACTTGTAGGCAAAGCCGGAGTACATTTCCCACTTGTAGGGCCGCAACGTCTGCAACGACACTCCGGTCAGAATATTGAGGGGAATACTGACCGTGTGGGCCGCAGTATCGACTGGGAACAGATTGGGCCTGTCGGCCAGATATTTGCCAGAGGTATCGGTCAGGATTGATCCGGCGGAGGTGGGGGGCGTCAGGATCGAGCTGGTGCTGAGGAACACCAACGACTGTCCGGTGGGAACTTTGTTGCCCGTGTCGCCCGTGCCTTCTTCCACCCGGATCAGGGCGTTGGCCGCAGCACCCGGCAGGTTGTAGCCGTTGAGGGTCATCAGATCGCGCAGACGCAGGTTGTAGGCTGCGCCGTCGGCACCGATGGCCGTCTGGTTCTGGCCCATCACGAAGGTCGGGTCGATAGAGACTCCGGTGGATTCGTCGGCTGGTGCGATGAACGTGGGCGTGAACTGGGCCAGCGGTGTGGTCTGGGTGGTGTTGCTGGCGACGCTGTTGGCTCCACGCGCAAGCACGCGGTAGGTAAAGGTCTTGCCCGCTGCCAACTCGGAGCTGGTATCGCGGTAGTTGTAGGGACGGGCCTGCTGGTTGGTGGCCGAGCAGGTCGCGACGCTCGCGCCTCCCACCGTGCCGATCTTCGTGAAGGTGGTGCCGTCACTGGAGCGCTCGATATCGAAGGCAAAGGGCTTGGCCGCAGCGGTGACGTTGGTGTAGCACCAGCGCACTTCCACGAATACGCCGGAACCGTTGGGGGCGGCGTTCCCTTCGGGATCAACGGAATAGGGCGTCGTCCACGACCCTTCCTGCCTGAGGGTATAAGCGGTGGCAGCGGCCCGCGTCGGGGCTTCTACCGTGTTACCCGCCGTCGCCGCAGTATTGATCAGCTTGATCGGCACCACGTAGCGCGAGTAGTTGTAGTTGTAATCCACGACAAGAACATTCAGGTACAGGTTTTCGCCTGCTGCGCTACCCAGTCCGGCCACAAAGTTGGGGAAGCTGGCATTGGGCACTGTGACCGCGCCGGAATCGACTTGCCCGACCAGACCGCTTGGGGGAGCAAAATTCCAGTTGTTGGCCGTATTGGAGGCCGTAATGCCGCCGCTGCCCGGAGTGCGGCCGATCTGGGCATACATGATGCGGATCGGGGGCACGTGGTCGGAATCAGGCGCGGTTTTGATCCGGAAATCCACCGTGTTGGTAAAGGTGGCTCCAGCCAGCGGCGAACCATTTTCGCGGGTCAGGATCAGTTTGGCGGGAGTGGGGTTGGCGCTCGTTTCAAACGCGGGGCGCTGCACCAGCGTCAGGGGCGTGGCGGCTCCAGCATTGACGACCAGGCCGTAGATATCGCTGCCTGCCATTCCGTCTTTACGGGCCTTGATGTCGTAGCTGCCCGCTGCGAGGCTGGGCAACACGAAGGAGCCGTCTGCGCCCGTGGTGAAGGTGCCCAGATCCACGCCGCCCTGCATGACCGTAATGGTGCTGCCTGCAACTGGAGCGCCGATGTTCTGGTCTACGACCGTACCCTGCACCGAACCCGTGCCTGCCGCAACATTCACGGTGGTGGTGGCCGAAGCTGTGTTGCCTGCGGCGTCATAGGCGGTGGCGGTGTAGGTGGTCGTACCTGCCACCGTCACGACAGCCGTGTAGGGGGCAGTGGTGTCTTCGGAAAGCTTTGTTGCGCCGTTATAGAACTCCACTTTGGTCACGGCGGTGTCATCGGTAGCGGTAGCCGTCAGGGTGGTGCTTGCACCGGAGGCCACTGCCGTCAGTGCTGCACTCAGACTCACGGTGGGCGGCGTCGTATCGCCAGCAGGCACAGGATCGGTGGGGCTACAGCCCATGAGAAGCGTACCAAGCAGGAGTGCCGAGCCAATAGAGATCGGTTTCAGGGCCATGAGATGAAGTGACTCCTTTATGAGAGCAGCGGGGGAACGGTAAGAATGGCCCAAGTTCCGCAGGCGCGGAAAGGGTCAGCGGATGATCTGGTGCCGTGTGGGGCGAACAGGAACAACTGCCGAATCTTGAATGACTCGTGAAAGGCATATTAGGCGTACATCTGCCGATGGTCAATGTGCCGCGCCGCTTTCTCATAACAGCCCGAGCAGTTAAGTGGGGAACTGCTCTGACTGGACTGAGGATGGCTCCTGTACTTCAGCAGCATGCAGTCGCAGCAGCACAGAAAAAAAGCAGCCTGATCTCAGGGTTACCGAGAGCAAGTGTCGAAATTGCCTGTATTTACGGACACAACTGTGAGGATTCAGGAGGCTTTATCTTGACTTGAGCCTTCACTCATCACATACGCCTCAACTGATCAGTTCAACCTCTCCGTTGAGGCAGGAAACCTTGAATTATGTCACGTCGAAAGAACTTCCAGTTAACGTTTGTAACATAAAGCTCGGAAAAATCAGCAACACGATAGGATTAGAGAGTCTAAGATTTCCGTCAGAGGCTGAAAGCCTGGGCTGACAGTGAGGCCAGCGGTGCGTAGGCTTCGGCTCCGGCGTCTAGGGCGCTGCTGGGGCGGCCCGCATGGAGGGCGGCTGCTCCGGCCAGCGCAATCATCGCGCCGTTATCGGTATTGAGTCCGGCCCCCGGAAAGACGGCGTGAAGGTCGGTAGCCGCAAAAGCAGCGCGAAGGGCACGGTTGGCCGCCACCCCGCCTGAGACGACCACGGTGCCGCGCCCGTATGCCTGTGCCGCCCGCACGGTGGTTTTGACCAGAAAGCGCACGGCGGCCCGCTCGAAACTGGCCGCCAGATCTTCGGGCCTGGCTCCGGCTTTGTGCGCCAGCAGCGCGGCGGTTTTGAGGCCGCTGAAGCTGAATTCAAAGCCTTTTTGCCCCTGTAAAGGTTCCTTGAAGGGCACGGCGTCCGGGTTGCCCCGCGTGGCCGCCTCGCTGATGGCTGGGCCGCCCGGATAACCGAGGCCCGCCAACCGCGCAATCTTGTCGAAGGCTTCCCCGGCGGCGTCGTCGCGGGTGGCCCCCACCAGAACGTACTGGCCTTCCTCCGGCACATCGAACAGGTGGGTATGACCGCCGCTGACCACCAGAGCCAGATAAGGAGCTTGCAACTCCTCTTCCGAGGCCGCCGCGAAAATATGGCCTTCGAGGTGGTGGGCAGCAAAAAAAGGCACGTTCAGCGCCTGAGCGACCCCTTTGCCGTACATCAGGCCCACCAACAAAGCGCCCACCAACCCCGGCCCCGATGTTGCCGCGACTGCGCCGATATCGGCCACGGTCAGGCCCGCTTCCTGCAAGGCCGCGCCCATGATCTCGTCTATGCGCTCCACATGCTCACGGCTGGCAAGTTCGGGCATGACTCCGCCGTACTGGGCATGAACCTGCTGCGACCAGATTCTGTTGGCCCGCACCTGCACGCCCCCGCTACTCAGCAGTTCCACCACGCCCACACCCGTATCGTCGCAGGATGTGTCGATGCCCAGAATGTAGCGGGGCTGGGCAGCAGAATCGGCAGAAGCAGGCAGAGGCGGGACAGCATTCATCGGGGCCAAGTGTAGAGGACGGAGGCCAGGGCAACTGGCCTGCCATTACGGAACCTCCTCCTTGCAGCTCCCTAAGTGGCTGGCGGCTCCAGTGACGCGCCTTCGAAAACACCACTCGAAAGCGCTCCACTTCCGCCCCCAGCCACTGTTGCCTTCTCGCTTCGCTCGGGGTGATTCCCCGGTCATCACCCGGCAGTGACTTACCAGCGGCGCGGATCGCTTTCGGGTTCCTCGGCCAGCACCCACAGTTGGCGGCCCGCTGCGGCCACCTCACGCTGGGCATCCAGCAGCACGGCTTCCAGCTCGGCATTCAGCTTGGTCTGGCGCTTACGAAAATGATCGTAGTCGCACAGCACCAGCGCAAAGCGGGGTGGACGGCTCTCCGGGTCGGTCAGCACATCGTACAGGGCGTCCCAGTTGTGCCCGAAGCTCTGGGTGAGCGCCAGCCCACGCAGGAAGGCCAGCATCAGGCTTTCCTTGTCCCGCACACGGGTCAGGTCCACTTCGCGCACCGCTACCTGATACCCGGCAGCCACGATCCGCATATCGTGCGGCGCTGTCTGGATACCGTCTGGGGCAGCGTTAAATACATTCATCATGGACGAATCCTCTGAAAAGTTGCGTAATGATCGGCGGTGTAATAGCACTCGGCTGTTTTCTGAGTGTTTCGGGCCGTGCCACAGACAATGCGCCGCGCTCCCCGGTCGCCTTCACCCGGAGTTTTGACGGTGTATTCCCGGTAATAGTTGCGGGGCTGATTCGGCAAGATGCCCTCGCGGTTGCCGAAACTCGCGCCGTCTTTGGAATAGGGAAAGGGGCCGCCCACATTGATCAGGCGCAGGGTCTGCTGACCTTCACGCGGCAGAGCAGCGGCAGCGATATACAGCAGGCCGCTGTCTGGGTCGGTGCGGGGCGGGGCAACTCGGGTGGAGTTGGTGGGGGTCTGGGTGCGGCTCGGCGGCGCTTGACTTGTCTGTGTCTGATTCGCCTGCGCCTGATTCGTTTGCGCCTGCGTTCCGCCGTCCTGTGGCGAGCAGGCCATCAGACCCGCTGAGAGCAGCAACGCTCCCCACAGGGCAGAGATTGGAGGCCGGGTATTCACGTCCGGCAGTCTAGCCCTCATCGTGCCCCGGCCCGGCCATCCAGACCCTGATCGTCCAGCCACGCCAGCAGACCGGGCAGCAGCGCCGTCAGCCCCTTATATTCCACCTGATCGGGCGTCATGGAGCGGTGCGCGGCGGCCAGAGCGCGGGCATGGACAGGGTCGGCCACCGCATCGGCCAGCGGATAAATGTAAGGTCGGATGGTAAACAGCGCTCCGTGCGCGGCAGGAAATCCGGTCAGCGTTTGCCGTTCTACGCGCAGAAATGCCCGGTCAGGGTCGAAGGCGGTGGCGCGGGCGCGGTCTGCGTCGGGCGGGGCAGCGGGGTGGTGGTCTAGGCGGTCACTCATGGCGACGCCCCACGCGAAGCGCACGAATGGCCCCCGCGAAATCACGGCGTCGATCAGGCGCGGCGCGGTGGCGTTCAGGGGGCCGCTGCCCGCCACAGGCGCGTGTACAAAGGCAAAATCGCGCCCCAATTTGTCGCGGGGGTCCCAGTGCTGCGGCGACATGACATGCACGGCGGCCAGAAAATCTGCACCAGTGACTGGATGGCGGGCCAACAGCGCGAGGTCTTCGGGGGCATTCAGGGCCAAAAAATCGAAGGCAGAAATGGGCTGGATGTCGGCTACGAGTGCCGAATATGGGCCGGAATCCTGAGTCAGACTGTCCAGCGTTCCGCGTTTCAGGTCCAGCGCCGCCGTCCATCCCAGGGCCGCGTTGCCGAAATGCTGTCCGTCCCAGGTCATGCACCCGCCGCTCTGGGCCGCCAGCGTGTGGGCCAAAAAGGAGAGGGCAGCCTCCCGTAGCGCAGGCGTCAGGCCCGCCTCTCCCGCGTATTCGTGCAAGGCCCGTGCATGGGCGGCGGCTTTGCTGGCAACAAAAGCCGGGTAGGTGTTGTCCAGCGCAAAGGTATGCGTCTCCACCACCTCCGCCGCCTGCGGTCCCACGAACGGCACAGGCTGCACGCCGAGGCGGAACAGGCCCGCCGACACGGTGTATCTGCCGCTCAGAAACGGGCGGTACAGGGTGAGTGAACTGGGGAACACGGGGGCAGTTTAGAGGAAAAGGCAATTCCCCCGCCGCTCTGCCACGCCCCCTGACTGGGGAGGGCAATGCAGGCTACGGGGGAATAGAGGCTTTCTGTTCAGGCCAGCGAGGTATTGCTCAGGACTTTGGTGGCGATCAGGATCAGGATGATGATGCCCACGATGACGCGGTAGACGGCAAATCCCTTGAAGTTGTTGGTGGACACGAAGCGCAGCAGCCAACCGATGGCAAGGTAGGCCACCACGAAACTGGTGACAGCCCCCAGAGCCACGTTCACGAGGCCGATCTGGGCCAGAATGTCGCGGCTCTTGATGAAATCCAGCAGGGCCGCGCCGCCCAGCGTGGGGACACCAAGGTAAAAGCTGAATTTGGTGGCGGTCTGACGGTCCAGCCCCAGCACCATGCCGCCCAGAATAGAACTGGCGCTGCGAGAAAATCCGGGCCACAGCAGCGCGAGGGTCTGCAGCACGCCGATCATCAGCGCCTTCCCAACACCGATGTTTTTGATGTCGTGGACCACGGGCTGCACTTTGCGGCTCTCGATGACCCACATGATCACGCCGCCCACGATCAAGGCCCACGCCACCACGCTGGGCCGGAACAGGTTGGCCTTGATCACGTCGCCAAAGGCAAGGCCCAGAATGACGGCGGGAATGCAGGCCACGATGATGCCCAGCCAAAGCTGTTGCGTGGGCTGGTCGCGCCCGATATCGCGGCCCTGCTGCACGAAATCGCGCCAGTAATAGGCCAGGACCGCCAGAATCGCGCCGCCCTGGATGACCACCTCGAAGGTATCCTTGACGTCTTTGGGCCACGGCACGCCCATCAGGTTTCCAGCGAGAATCAGGTGGCCGGTAGAACTGATGGGAAGAAATTCGGTGATGCCTTCGACGATGCCGTAAATGAGAGCGTAGAACCAATCCATGTCTGGGTGAGCCTAACATCTGGGGGGAACAGGAGGCTCATCCCAAAGGATGGCTGCTTCTCCCTCTTCCATGCCCGCAGCAGGCTCAGCCTCTCGTCTCAGCCCGCGTTGACGATAAAGCGGTGATACCCGGTGGCTCCTTCCGGCAGAGCGTCGCGCTCGGCGGGTTTCTGGGCCACCGAACCGCTGTAGGCCCGCGCCATCAGCATGGCGGCCCCGGCGGTGGGGGTCCACGCAAAGGCCCACAGTGTCCACGCAGAATTGCTGCGCGGCGGCGTCAGTTTGGCCTGTCCCCACGTTTTGCCGCCGTCGGTGCTGACTTCCACACGGGTAATGGGCCTGGTCCCGAAAAACGCCATGCCGCGCACCGTGATGGGCTGGCCCGCCTTCACCTGAGGATTGATCTCCTCGGGAAAATCAATGCGGCTCTGAAGTTCCAGACGCGCGGTGCGGCTCCAGTCTCTCTGCACCCAGTAGCCGGGCTTGTCGGTGGCGCTGAGGGTGATTCTGGTCAGCCAGCGCGGTTGCTTCATGCCGTAGCGGTCGGGAATCAGCACCCGCAGCGGGAAACCGTGTTTGGGCGTCAGGGGCGCACCGTTCAGGCGGGTGACCAGCAGCACGTCGGGGTCAAGGGCGTCTCCGAGCGGCAGGCTTTCGGTGTAGCCGTCCTCGGCTTCCCACAGGACAAAGCGGGCCTCCTTGCCGATTCCCACATCGCGCAGCAGGTCGGCCAGCCGGAAGCCCTCCCAGATGCCGTTGGAGATCAGTGGGCCGCCCACCGGATTGCTGATACAGGCCAGCGTGCGCTCACTGGTCACGGCGGGAAACCGGGTCAGGTCTTCCAGCGTCAGGGTTTTGGGCGTGCCCACCAGTCCATCTACCCGCAAGCGCCACTTCTCGCCGTTGATGCGGGGGTCGAGGGCTTCCAGATTTTTGCTGACGTAGTACCAGTTGGAAACGGGTGTGACGCCAGCGGGCAGACTTCCCGGCGTAACCGGAGTGGACGCAGCCGAGGCCGACGCGCCTGCACCTCCAACCGAAATCAGGCGACCCGCTCTAGTAGCCAGAACCGCCGCGCCCGTGCCCGCCAACGCCAGCGTGACTGTGCGGCGCGTGGCATCGGTGCGAGCCACCGCAGCCGTCGGAACGGGAGCCAGCGGTTCTGAGAGTGTGGAGGCACGCGGGGCCAGCAATCGTTCCAGACCCCACAACAGCAAGCCGAACACGGCCCCGTTGCCCAGCGCCACTTCCAGCGGAGTGAAGGCCAACAGCGCCAGAGCCACCACCGCGCCCGCCTGCCACGGCCTGACCAGCCCACCCAGCAACGTCAGGCCGCCCAGCCAGCCCACCAGCACACCTGCGAAGGCCACGCTTTTGCCCGTGCTGCCCAGACCAAAAATCTGGTGCAGGGCCTGAAAGATGACCGGGACGCCCAACGCCTGCGTGATCCGGCCAAACAGGGACACCACCGGATTGACCCAGCCCAGCACCTCCAACCCGATAAAACCCAGTACGCTCAGCAGAGCAACGGCGATGAACGCCCGTAAAAATTTCATGGTGATTCCTCCTGATGTGGTTGCGGACCATAAGCTGTGAGCCTTGAACGACAACTGCGCTGGAACACCCACCTCTCATGGCTGGTGGCTCAGAGCAAAAAAACAGGCTGGGCGGCCAAATTTCTGCGCCCCCCAGCCCATTCACTTTCGTTCGGAATCCAGGCCCGAACTCTGAACTTACTTCTCGTTCATGCTCCCCATGACCAGTTTGTCTTCGGCCACAACGACATCAAACGTCTTGCCGCCCAGCGTGCCCACGGCAAACAGGCTATAGCTCTTGCCGCCCGCCACGCTGATGCCGCTGATGTTCTTGACGACGGGTTCCATCTTGCCGAAAGGTACGACGTTCAGGTTGACGCCCATCGGGTTGACCAGCAGGCTGGCCTTATTGCCGTAGCTCAGGCCCATGGGCAGCAGCTTGGCGTTGCTCATGTCCACGGCCAGCGCCTGGACGCGGGGGCCGTCGGGCGAGAGGTGATAGACGCTGACGGCGGCCTTGCCCTTGTCCATGTTCATGCTGGTGGCCGTGAAGATCTTGGGCTTGATGTTCTTGAGGTAACCGACGGCGGCGACGGTGTAGTAGGTTCCAGCGGTCAGGTTCACGTCGGCTTCAAACACCACCATGTCTTTCATTCCAGCGGCAGTCACCATCACTTTGTGGGCACCGGCAGGCACTTCACCGAAGGGAGTCACGGCCTTGAAGGGCGCGTTGGCGACCGTACGCATACCGTCTACATACACGTCCACATTGGGCGCGTCACTGACGGCATGAACTACACGGACATACGCCTGACCCATCTGGGCGCTGGCGGCGGAAGCGAGAGAAAGGGCGGCAAGGGCAGTCATTCCAATTTTAAGGTTAGTCATGGTGGTTCTCCTTGTGGGCTATGAGGCTCGGCCTCTTGTTCTGAACAGCTATATGCACGGCAGAGCTGTTTGGATCAGGTGCGCCAAAAAGATGAAGGGGAACTAAAGAACCAGGTGGTTTTAAGAAGCGCATAGGCTGAGGCCATGACCCGGCTTTCCTCCAGAACAAACGTCAGACGTCCCCGACTTTCTCCGCGTGTGCGGGTGTGGCTGTCTATTTTTCTGGCGGGCTTCCTGGGCTACCTGCTGGCCGTGGGTGTGGGTGTGGCGGTGCGCCCGCCGCTGATGGTCGGACAGGACGCCGCCGTACAGGGCGCACAGGCCCGCGCCACGTTGCAGACCACTCCCGGCACATTTCTGGATGTCCAGCCTGTGGGCGGCCAATACGACACGCTGCTGGTGTTCTATTCGGGCGGGTTGGTGCGCCCGCAGGCCTACGAATGGTTGGGCACCGCTCTGGCTGGGCAGGGTGTTCGTACCGTAATTCCCGCCTTTCCGCTGGATCTGGCCGTGACGGGCATTGGCCGCGCCGACGCCCTGATCCGGCAGTTCGGCGCAGGCAAGCGCGTGATTCTGGCCGGACATTCGTTGGGCGGCGCGATGGCGGCCCAGTACGCCCGCGATCACCGGGCACAACTGACGGGCCTGATCCTGATGGGCGCGTACCCGGCAGGCAACGTGAGCCTGCGCGACCTGCCCGGAGCGCCCCTGCCTGTGCTGTCGCTGCTGGCCGAGCAGGACAGGGTGGCTGCCGCCGACGACGTGCGTGATGGCCTGAACCGCTTGCCGACTTCTGCCCGCCTGACTGTGATCAGGGGGGCCGTCCACGCTTTTTTTGGACGCTACGGCCCGCAAAAGGGCGACGGCATTCCCACCGTGACCCGCGCCGAGGCCGAAACGCAGATCGTGTCAGAACTGCGGAGCTTTCTGGACGGATTGCCGGGCCAGTAACCGCAACGGGCTACAAAAAACAGAAGAGAGGCACGCACGCGGCGGCCTCTCTTCTGTTTTTTAGGTCTGTCGTTCAGGACTCAAGCCCCTAACCGAAGCCTTCAGTTCGTCTTGTTGGCTTCTGTACCGCTGGGCTTGCTGGCTGCAGGAGAATTAGGCTCGATGGCTCCGCCCCAGGTGGCCCCGGTGGTGGCGGCCTGCGTGTTGGAGGCGGCTCCGGCAGCGGGAGCCACGGCTGCAGCAGTCGTGGTCGGCGCGGGGGCACTGGCAGCGGGCGGGGTGGCGGGTTTGGGCGCCTCTTCCATGCGCTCCAGCCACATCGTGCCGATCAGGTTGCGGGCGCTCCGGCCTGCATTCTTGAGGCTCTGGGCCGCGCCGGGGTTGATGGACTCCACGGCGTTCAGGATGCCCTGACGCGCCACCGGAACACGGGCCAGCACAATTGCACCCGTGACCAGCAGCACCAGACCAATCACGCCGCTGCCACCGCTCTGCTCGGATTCATTCTGTTTCACCGCTCTGGCGGCCTTCATCTTCACAGCTTTCACGTCTACGTCCTGCTTCATCTTGCCCTCGATCTGGCGGCCAGTACGCGCCGCCTGTTTTGTTTTCTTGGCCCAGTCTTTCTTGAACTCACGCTCGAACTGCGCCACCTCGCGGCCAGCCTGCTTTTGCAGGGGCGCGACACGCTTGGCGACGGCTTTTTCCAGCTTGGCGGGCTTCCACTCTTTGCGGGCCGCACGCAACTCTTTCTCGGCGTCCTTGCGGGCGCGGGCAAGTGCTTTCTCGGCAGCGTGACGGCGGCCTTCTACGGTGTCCTGTGCGTCTCCCAACAGACCCTGTACCCGGTGGCTCACGTCAGAGATCAGGGCGCTGCCCGCAGTCTTCCCGGTTTGCTGGGCCACAGTCAGGGCTTTGGCAGCAGCCTCACGGCGCTCAGCCGTCGCTTCCAACACTTCGCCCGACAGCGTGGTCAGGCGCTTGCCTGCTTCCTCACGGGCCACCTGGGCGGCCTCACCTGCATCGTGGCGCAGTTGTACAGCCTTGGCAGCGGCTCCGGCAGCCAGCACGCCCGCCGCTTCCTGTGCGCTGCCCAGCAGGGCGTGGGCGCGGGGGGGCACTTCTTCACGCAGGGCTTCCAGGGTGTGGGTCGCGGTGTGCAGGGCCGTCTGAACTGCCGATTGTGCAGCGGTCTGGGCCGCGTGTCCGGCGTGTCCTGCCTGAACTGCCGCGCCTGCCAGAGCGGGCTTGATGGTGTCGTCCAACGTGCCCTGCGCCGTGCCCAGTGCATCACGGGTGCCCAGCACCAACTTACGGCGAAGGTCGGGATTCAGGCTCAGGGCCGCCAGTCCACCCAGCAGCAGCAGGCTGCGTTTGCTGACGCCGCCGTTCATGTCGTTGTTCATGGTTCTCCTTTCACGCCTGCCTTGCCATATGGTTTTTCTGTGGGCAAAGCAAACAATGCGGTCATTGTGGGCTACTTCCTACAGATGAGGATGGGGGGAATGTAACGCGGGGTTCATGTTCGGCGGAGTTGCCTGTGTAGGTCGCCTAGATTGACACCCATGAATCAAGTTCTGCTGATTACGGGCGGGAGTCGCGGCATCGGTGCGGCCACAGCGCTGCTGGCTGCACGGCAGGGGTACGTGGTGGCCGTAAATTACAGGCAGGACGTTGCCGCTGCCGGGCAGGTCGTGGCGTCCATCCAGGGCAGTGGAGGTCAGGCCAGAGCCATTCAGGCTGATGTCAGCAGTGAAAGCGATGTGGAACGGATGTTCCGGGAAGTTGGACAGCAGTTGGGCACGCCGACCGCTCTGGTCAACAACGCGGGCATTCTGGAACAGCAGACCCGCGTGGAGCATCTGGACGCCAACCGTCTGAGGCGCATTTTTGAAACCAACGTGATCGGCACTTTCCTGTGTGCCCGCGAGGCCGTGCGCTGCATGTCCACGCGGCACGGCGGACAGGGCGGCTCGATTGTCAACGTGTCTTCTAGGGCAGCGGTGTTGGGTTCGGCTGGCGAGTACGTGGACTACGCCGCTTCCAAAGGGGCCGTGGATACCCTGACCGTCGGGCTGGCCCACGAAGTGGCGGGCGAGGGCATCCGCGTGAACGGCGTGCGCCCCGGCCTGATCACCACCGAAATGCACGCCAGTGGCGGCGAGCCAGAGCGGGTGGCGCGGCTTGCTCCGGGCGTGCCGATGGGCCGGGGCGGAAGGCCCGAAGAGGTGGCGCGGGCCATTCTCTGGCTGCTCTTGGAGGAAGCGTCGTATACCACCGGAGCCATTCTGGATGTGTCGGGCGGGCGCTGAGCGGGGCTGATTTGCCTTCAGCGCACCTTCCTTCTGCGTCATCTCTCTCCAATCGCGGTCCTGCTCTCCATGCCCCGCCCCCCGAAAGCTCTAAACTCCGGGACGTGACCCGCAAGGCCCGCACCCCCCATCCCCCGGCAGCCCCACAGCCCGCGCCTCTTTCTCCATCAGGCGGCGGTCTGGCGCGGCTGGAAGTGCGAAATCTGGCGACCATTCCGGCCCTGAGTCTGGAGCTGCACGGCGGCTTCTCGGCCTTTACGGGCGAAACGGGCGCGGGCAAAAGCATCATCGTGGACGCACTGGGGCTGCTGCTGGGAGCGCGGGCCAACACCGACCTGATCCGCACCGGAGAAGACGCGCTGCTGGTCACGGGCTTTTGGGAAGGGGCGGCAGATGAATTTAGCGCCAGCCGCCGAGTGACCACGCAGGGACGCGGCACGGCCCGGCTGGACGGCGAGGTGGTGAGCGTGCGCGAATTGCAGGAGTGGGCCACCTCTCACCTCACGATTCACTGGCAACACAGCGCCGTGAGTCTGCTGACCCCCGCCAATCAGCGCGACCTGCTTGACCGGCAGGTGGCCGCAGAATCGGGCGCGTACCGTGCCGCCTACCGGGCGTGGCAGGAGGCGGCGGCACGGCTGGAAGCGCTGCGGGCCGGAGAGCGCGAGCGGGCGCGGCAACTGGATCTCCTGACTTTTCAGGCCCGTGAGATTGCCGAAATCGCCCCCCAACCCGGCGAGGAAGAACCCCTCAGCACCGACCTGACCCGGCTGGCGAATCTGGACACCATCGCTCAGGGGGCGGCGGGGGCGCTGGAACTCCTGTCGGACGGGGAAATCAGCGTGGCGGGGCTGATGGCCGAGGCAGTGCGGGCGCTGAATGCCGGAGCCAGATACGACGAAACGAGCGCCGGGTTGCAGCGCGATCTGCGCGAGGCTCTAGACGCGGTGCAGGCCATCGTGGGCGAGCTGCGCGGCACCGCTGAAGACAGCGCCCCCGACCCCGAAGAACTGGCCCGCGTGGAGGCGAGGCTGTCGGCACTGGGCAAACTGCGGGCCAAATACGGGCCGACGCTGGAGGACGTGCTGGCCTTTCAGGAGTCGGTGAATGCGGAACTGGCCGCCCTAGAACAGGACGAACACGATGCCGGAACGCTGGAAGCCGACGTGGAGGCGCTCAGGGCCGCAGCACTGGCCGCAGGCAGGGCGCTGGACGCTGCCCGCACCCACACGGCTGGCCCCCTGGCCGCCTCGCTGCTGGCCGTGATTCGGGAACTGGGGATGCCGCACGCCCGCCTGGAATTCAGGCTCTCGCCGCTGCCCACGCCCGCCTTGTCGGGGATCAGCGACGTGCTGCTGTACTTCACGGCCAACCCCGGCGAAGACCTCGCACCGCTGGCCGATGTCGCTTCCGGCGGCGAATTGTCGCGGGTGATGCTGGCGATCAGCACCGTGCTGGGAGCCGATACCCCCACCGTGATTTTTGACGAGGTAGACGCAGGAATCGGCGGCTCGGCAGCATTGGCCGTGGCCGCGCAACTGTCGGGCCTGGCGGCCTCGCGGCAGGTGTTGGTCGTCACGCACCTCGCGCAGATTGCCGCCCGAGCCGATCAGCATTACAAGGTAGAAAAACAGGTGGAAGGAGGCCGCACCGTAAGCCGGGTGCGCCTGCTGAATCCCCAGGAACGCTTGGAAGAAATTGCCCGCATGATGAGCGGCAACACCTCCGACGCGGCCCTGACGCATGCACGGGAATTGCTGAGCCGCTGAGAACCGGTCTCCAAGCCCTGTCCGGCTGTCGGCAGCCAGCTTCTCTGAGTATGCGTTTGCTCAAGGCCAGTTCAGTCGTTCATCAGGCAGGCCGCCTAAGCTGCGTTCATGAAGTCTTCTAAATTCGTTCTGGGTGGGCTGCTGGCACTCAGCGCAGGCCTCCTCGCGGGGTGCAGCATGACAGGTGCGGGGAATGTCAGGGTTCACGAGGCCACGCTGTACGGCGGCACTCAGGAGCGCATCGTGTGGGTCTACGGCACGCTGGGCAGCAGCACCCAGAGCAGCCTGAAACTGGGCGGCACGGCGGTCACGTTGCAGGCGCAGGTCGGCCAGGACCCGCTGGCATTGCCCGGCACCCTCAGCGTGAATGGCAAGGCCACCTACCGGGTTGCCACCACACCGGGCAGCATCAAGGTGAATGTCACCCGCGATGTCAGCGGGCGCTTCAGCGTGCAGCCCGAGGGCGGCGCGGCCCTGAGCGCCGTGTACTTTACCGACGGCACGCGCTGGCAAAAGCTGAGCACCACCAACGGTGTCGCCACCGGAGTGAGCGTCAACGGGCTGACCGGTGCAGGCGCACTGACCAGCGAAGAAGGCGTGGCACTGGGTCAGGCCCTCTTGGGACAGGGGCCGTTGGCCGTGGCGGTCTTGAATGAACAGAGCGTGGCCGATCCCGCCCTGACCGTAGAACCCGCCCCCCAGGAAAGCCTGAGAACCGCGTTGTACGTGCTGCCGGGTGTGCGCACCGTGGCAGGCACAGGAACCACTGGCACCGTAACGACCACGCCGAGCACCGGAAGCACTGCCGGACGGGTGGGCTTTGTGGAAATCGCCAGCGGCAACAATGCCAGCGCCTCTGCCGGAGCGGTGCAGGTCGCCACGACCCAGGCGGCCCTCGGCACCCTGTATGCCACCGCCTATGGCCGCCAGACCGGAATTCCTGCCGCGCCGCGCCTGAATGCCGGAGAAACTGCCGTGGGTATTTTTATCGGCCAGCGCAATACGGGTGGCTACAGCGTACGCGTGACCAATGCCAGCGCCCAAGACGGCGTGCTGACCCTCACGGTGGCCCTGACCGTTCCCGGTTCAGGCTCGATTACCACGCAGGCCATCACCAGCCCGTGGACGCTGGTCCGCCTCAGCGGAAGCTACAGCCAGGTGCGCGTGGTGGACACGAGCGGAAGGCCACTACAACTGGGCCAGTAAATTGGCACAGTAATTTCTGGCAGATACCAACCTGAAGTTTTGAAAGGCCATTCATGCGGAAGCTCGGTGGCCTTTTTTCTGCGCATATGGCATGCGTCTGACCCTGACCGTCATGTTGACGCACCTGCTTTTGCGTACACATCGAAAGTGTTGTCCCTGCTGCGGTAACGACACTAATGTTGGTCTGGAACCGCTTCCCAGGCCACAATCAGAGGGTAACTGTTCACACTTATTCATCTTGAGGGGAGGACTTATGAGCCTGACCAGCGCACGCCAAGAGGCGACGGGGTTGCCAGACGCACCAAGCACCGTCCTGAGCGATTTGGGAATTCACGACGCTACGCTTCATCTCCAGCCCGGTGTCAGCGAACTGTATGAGGCAGCCCTGCGGCGCGGCGAAGGCCATCTTGCGGCGGGCGGCCCTCTGGCAGTGCGAACCAACAAAACGGGCCGCAGCCCCAAAGACCGCTTTATCGTGGAAGACGACCTGACGCGGGATACCGTGTGGTGGGGCGGATTCAATACGCCGATCAGCCCAGTGGTGTTTGACCGCCTGCTGGACAAGATGACGGCCTATGCCAACGCTGGTGCAGGCAGCGCGGACCGCAGAGAACTGTTCGTGCAGAACCTGTTTGCAGGCACCGACCCGGCCCACCGCCTCGGCGTGCGCTTTGTGCAGGAAATGGCGTACCACTCGCTGTTTGTTCGCAACATGTTCGTGCGGCCCACCGAGACCGAACTGGCCGAGTTTACCCCCGACTGGACGGTGCTGAACCTGCCCAGCTTCCGCGCCGACCCCGCCACCGACGGCGTTCGCAGCGACACGTTTATTCTGGTCAATTTCAGCCGCAAGATGGTCCTCATTGGCGGCACCGAATACGCGGGCGAGAACAAGAAAGCCATCTTCGGCGTGCTGAATTTCTTGCTGCCAGAGCGCGGCGTGATGCCCATGCACTGCTCGGCCAACGTGGGTGCCGATATTGATGGGAAGGGCGGTGACGTGGCACTGTTTTTCGGACTGAGCGGCACGGGCAAGACCACCCTCAGCGCCGACCCCACCCGCGCCCTGATCGGTGACGACGAACACGGCTGGACAGAAGACGGCGTGTTCAACTTCGAGGGCGGCTGCTACGCCAAGGTCATCGGCCTGAACGCCGAGGCCGAGCCGGATATCTACCGCACCACCCACACTTTCGGCACGGTGCTGGAAAACGTGGTGCTGGGCAAAGGCGGCACGCCCGACCTGAACGACGGTTCTCTGACCGAGAACACCCGCAGCGCCTACCCCATCGAGCAGATCGGCAACATCGTGGAAGCGGGCCGCGCCGGACATCCGCGCAACATCGTCTTTCTGACCGCCGACGCTTACGGCGTGCTGCCGCCCATCAGCCGCCTGACGCCCGAACAGACCATGTACTTTTTCCTGAGCGGCTTTACAGCCAAAATTCCCGGCACCGAGGACGGCATCACCGAACCGCAGCCCACCTTCAGTACCTGCTTCGGTGCGCCCTTCATGCCACGGCATCCCGGCGAATATGCGCGGCTGCTGGCCCAGAAAGTGCAGGCCAGCGGTGCGCGGGTCTGGCTGGTGAACACGGGCTGGACGGGCGGAATGTACGGTCAGGGCAAACGCATGAGCATTCGCCACACGCGGGCCATGCTGAACGCGGCGCTGTCTGGCGAGTTGGACGGCATGACCTTTGAGCGAGAACCTCACTTTGGTCTGGAGATTCCGGCGCAGGTTCCCGGCGTGCCCGAAGGCGTGCTGAACCCCCGCCACGCCTGGGCCGATGCCGACGCCTACGATCAGGTCGCCCGCAAACTGGCCCGGATGTTCCGCGAAAACTTCAAGCGATTTGAAAGTGGCGTGGACGCTGGCGTGACCGCGAGTATGCCCGACCCGGACGCACAGAACTGAGGTTGTGGGAAGTGGGTTGTAGGGAGTGGGAAGAGCCGGACATCTCCCCTACAGTCCATACTTTCTAGCCTTAAAGCCCAATCAGTCCACACCACCAAATCAGCGAGGCGAACCCGGATTCTTTCCCAGTTCGCCTCGCAACTTCATCAGTGTAGCAAAGCGCCAAGGGGCACAGTGAAGCCTCGGCTCTGGCCCGCCTTGACCCTGCCGTGACAGAGGGCTGACCGGGCAGGATCAGGCTCAGGGCAGGAAGAAACACCGTCGTAGGCACTCTTTCGAGCATCCACAGGAGACCACAGATGCACACTTTACCTGGCTTTGGTCGTCACGGAACGGTCAGCCCCATGAGTAACCCGGACACCGATTTCAGCCCGCTCACCTCTACCCTGCTGAACTACACCTTTCCCACCGCACTGATAGACCGCCTGCAAGCCGAACACCGCTGGACACCTGCGCTGACCGGGCGGGCGCTGGAGGAATACCGCCGCTTTCTGGTGCTGGCGGCCACGGGCGGCGTTGCGGTCACGCCGTCCAGACTGGTGGATGAGGTCTGGCACCTGCACCTCACCTTTACCCGCGATTACTGGGAGCGCCTGACGCCACTGCTGCCCGCGCCGCTGCACCACGAACCCGCCAGCGGGCAACCCGGCGACGCCGCGCATTACGCCGATCAGTACCTTGCCACGCTGAATCTGTACGCCGAAACCTTTGGAATGCAGCCGCCCGCCGACCTGTGGCCCGATCCCCGCCAGAGCGCTCCGCCCACACGCGCCCCGAGGCACTGGCGCTGGCTGATGCCACTGGCCGCCGCGCTGGTCGCCTGGGCCACCTTCGCCTGGAGCAGCTTCGCCGTACTGATCGCGCTGGCCGTGCTGATCCTGGTCGGGGTGGCACTGGCAGGCAACAGTTCTCCCACTCCGCACAGAAACCGCAACAATGACAGCACTTCGGGCGGCGAAAGCTTTGCAGCGGATACAGGCAGTGATGGTAGCTGTAGCGATTCTGGCGGCAGCGATGGCGGCAGCAGTTGTGGGAGTGGCTGCGGCGGCGGGTGCGGAAGCTAGGGCGGGCCGGACAACGTTTCAGAACTTTCGGTCTCTCCCCAGAAGACCCACTCCACAGCCAGCAAGCTTTTCCAACTCACTCCTGACCACTCACCACTCACGCTTCTCAAGCAGCGACCCTTCAGGCGGGGTCGCGTTCGTGTCTCGGGGGAGAAGTCTTGTTTTGCCGCACCTGCCTGAACGTCTCCCTGAGCAGCCGCGCCGCCTCCGCTGCCCGCACGCCGCCCAGCACCGTGGGCGTATGGCCCCAGTGGGCCGCCAGCAGATCGGTGACGCCGCCCAGCGCCCCGGCTTTGGGATTGGCCGCGCCGTACACGATTGCGCCGATTCGGGCCTCCAGAGCCGCGCCCAGACACATCGGGCAGGGTTCCAGCGTGACCACCAGGGTGCAGCCTGTGAGGTACGGCGTGCCCAGTGTGGCGGCGACCTCTCGCAGGGCGGCCAGTTCCGCGTGCCGGGTCATGTCGCCTGCCTCCCGCGAGGTGTTGCGGCCCCGGCCCACCACCACGCCCCCATGCAGCACCACAGCTCCCACCGGGACTTCTCCGGCCTCGGCTGAGGCGTGGGCCAGCGTCAGGGCCTCCCCCATCGCGGCGTGGTGGGGGTCTTCCGGCGCTCCGGCCACGGCGCGGGCACCCTCGGCCCACACGGGCAGCTGCACGCCCACCCACTGCACACCTTCCGCAGAAACCAGCACAGGCACGGCGTCCCGGCTTTCACGCGGCACCTTGGCATCGGTCAGGAGGTCGCTGAGTTTGCGGGTTCCGGCAGGCAAGCGGATTCGGTCAGCGGGTTGGCGGGGACGCAGCGTCCAACCCGCAGGCAGGGGAAAATCGGGTGCGGGCCACACCTGCGGCGCGGTGTACAGCCGCCCCCCGGTGGCCGTGACCTGCCGCGCCCCCGGCAACGTGAGATGCAGGGTGGCCGACTCGCGCAGGGCCGCCGCCAAATCTTGAAGATGCTCGGCGTGAAAGCTGATCCCCGCATCCTGCAACTGTTCGCGCACCCAGCGGCGCAGCACGGCGGGGGGTTGCGTGGGCAGCGGCGTATGGGGATTCAGGCGGGCCGCCCACCCGGACAGGGCGGCGTCGTCCTCGGCACTCAGGCAGGCAACGCGGGCCAGCGCCGTTTCTATGCCCGGAAAGCGGGCCGTCAGCACGGGCATCACCTCCAGCCGCAGCCACGCCCGTGTATAGGACGGGTCGGCGTTGCTGGGGTCTTCTCGCCACGCCTGCTGCTGGGCCAGCAAAAACGCCTCGATGTCGGCCCGCGCCGCCCCCAGCCAGGGCCGATGCACCCGCCCCCGCACGGCGGGAATGCCCTGCAATACAGCTTCTCCGCGCAGCAGGCCCATCAGCACCGTTTCAGCCTGATCGCGTCGGGTGTGGGCCGTGAGAATGGCCGAGGCCCCGGCTTTCCTGGCAATTCTGGACAGAAATTCGTAGCGCACGCGCCGCGCCGCGTCTTCCAGATTGCGGCCCTGACGGGCGGCCACCGCGCCCACGTCTACCCGCGCCATCTCGCAGGGCACGCCCAGTCCAGCGCATAATTCCTGCACCCAGCGGGCATCCTCGGCAGAATCGGGGCGCAGGGCATGATCGAGGTGAGCCGCCACCACCCGCGCCCCTGCCTGCTGCAGCGCCAGCAACAGCGCCACACTGTCGGCCCCGCCCGACACGCCCACCAGCACGGTCTGAGCAGCGTAGGGAGCCAGCGGAGCAGTCAGCGACAACACCGTTCGATTCTAGTCGCCCCCGTACAATCGGGCCATGACCACCCTCACGCCTTCCATGCCCCACCCGGCCAAGATGGCCCCCGAATTCAGCGCCCGCAGCGACGATGGCCGCACCATGCGCCTGTCGGAATTGCGCGGCAAGTGGGTGATTCTGTTCTTCTATCCGCGTGCCGGATCACCCGGATGCAGCATCGAGGCGCGGCGGTTCGAGGCCAAAATGGATAATTTCAGCGCCCTGAACGCCCAACTGATCGGCGTGAGTCTGGATACCGAAGCCAAGCAGGCCAAATTCCGCGACTCCTGCGGCCTGTCCTATCCCCTGATTCCAGACGGAGACCGCACGCTGTCCAAGGCTTACGGCGTGATCGGCGGGCTGGGGGGCTTGCTGGGCATGGCCGCCCGCGAAACCTTCCTGATCGCCCCAGACGGCAGCATCGCCCGCCACTGGCGCACCGTGAACCCCGCCAATCACGCGGCAGACGTGCTGAAGGAACTGGAAACGCGCAGTTGCGACTGGCCGAAGGTGTAAGAAGGCGTTAACCGCCCAAAGCTTCTCTGCTCAGCGTTTGGCCCGACTCAGAACTTGGCCCGCGCCTGCATCCCCGTCAGCTTGAGTTTGTCGGTCATGACCGTGCTGCCGCCCGTGATCAGCACGCCGATGTAGCCGTGTCCCGCCTTGGCTGCTGCGTCCAGTTCCGGGCCGCTGAGGGTAAAGGCGGTGGCCGTGCCTGCCGTGACGTTCACGTTTCCGATCTGGCGAGCCACTTCTCCGGCGGGGTCGCACAGGATCACCGGGGCGAGGGTGGTGGTGGCGCACCCGGCAGGCATGGGGTCGATACTGCCGCGAATGAAGATGCTTGCGCCGCTGAGGTTGCCGCCGCCGCTGACATAGGTGGCCGTTCCCGTGATGCTGACCTGTTGCAGCACACCGGGCAGGCTCACGCCGCCCAGCACGTCGGTTTTCATGTAGATGACCCGGCCCGCCACTGCGCTGTTGGGCGGCAGATTGATTTCGGCGTCGGGAATCGGAACGGCAGGCGTGGGAATGATGCCGCAGGACGTGAAGGCCAGCGAAGCAACGGCGGCAGCGGCGATCAAAGCTTGTTTCATGATGGTTGATTGTGCGCCTGCGCCGCGCCTCAGCAACAGCGAATTTTTTATGCCGGATGATTCCCGGCGCTCAGACAGTGGGGGGGGTCAGGCGTCTGCGGGAGCCAATCCGACCCGCCTGCGCCCAATCGCCGTTGCCTGCTAGCCTAGTCGCATGAAGAAGAGTCTGTCTGTCACCCTCAGTCCCGGCGCGGTTCGGCGCATCGCGGGGCGCTATCCGTTTGGGCATTCCGGCGACATCGCCGCAGCCGACGCGGGCATTGCCCCCGGCGAAGTGGTGGATGTGCGAGATCCCGGCGGGCCGCTGCTGGGGCGCGGTTACTTTAATGCCGAGGGAGCCACGCCGCTGAGAATGCTGACGTGGCAAAAAGAAGAGATCGACCTGAAGTTCTACCGCGCCCGAATCCGTGCGGCGCTGGCACGGCGGGCTGGAAGAATCCTGAACACCGACGCCATGCGCGTGCTGCACGCCGAGGCCGACGGCATGCCAGGAATCATTGCCGACCAGTTTGGCGGCGTACTCAGTGTGCAGCTCCGCAATGCGGGCGTCGAGCGCCACCGCGACCTGATCCTGCGTGCCCTACGCGAGGAAACGGGGGCCACCAGCGCCTTTGAACGCAGCGATACGGGCGAGCGCCGCCGCGAGGGACTGGGTCTGCAAACGGGCATCCTGTGGGGCGACGTGCCGGAGCGCGTGACCTTTTTCGAGGATGACCTGAAGCTGCACTTTGCACCGATGGACGCCCAGAAAACCGGGTTTTTTCTGGATCAGCGTGACAACCGCCGCATGATGCGCGGCCTGATTAAGCCCGGCGAACACTTTCTGGACGTGTACAGCTACACGGGCGGCTTCTCGCTGCACGCGGCGCGGGCGGGGGCCAAAGCGGTTGCCATCGACAAGGACAATGTGGCGCTGGCCGTGCTGGAGCGCGAAGCAGGGCTGAACGAGGTGCGCGTGGGCGTGCGCTGGGGCGACGCCATAGAGCAACTGACCGGGCTGGAGAAAGACAAACGCACCTTCAGCGCCGCCGTGCTGGACCCGCCGACCCTCGCCAAGCGCAAGGATGACGTGCCCCGCGCCAAGCGGATTTTTACCGATGGAGCCGCCCGCGCCCTGCGAATGCTGACCCCCGGCGGGCACCTGCTGATCAGCACCTGCGCCCATTACATCCGGGTAGACGACCTGCTGGACGCAGCGCGGGTCGCCAGCGGCGAGGCAGGCTGCAACGCCGAAGTGACCGCCATCACCTACCAGCCAGCCGATCATCCCCACCTGCTGAGCGTGCCGGAAAGCCTGTATCTGAAGAGTATTTTGCTGAAAAAAGAGGGGTAGAGAGAGGTTGTGGGAAGTGGGGTGTGGGG
Organism: Deinococcus aquatilis DSM 23025; assembly: GCF_000378445.1. Taxonomy (GTDB): domain Bacteria; phylum Deinococcota; class Deinococci; order Deinococcales; family Deinococcaceae; genus Deinococcus; species Deinococcus aquatilis. Next base: position 136,231 of record NZ_KB899696.1, read on the forward strand.
TGTAGGAAAGGCGTGGTAGCCGTAGAAACGGCGCTCAGAGAAGCGGCGGCAGGACTTCGGGCGGAATCCGAATGACTCCGCCGTGCCGTGCCAGATCATTGCAGACCAGGAAGTTCCAGCCCCACTACGCGACCCGTGCGCGAATAATCCACGATGAACTCACCGACTTTTCTGGTGGTCTGGACTTTGCCTTGATAGCCATGGAGATCGTCGGTGTGGGCGTCCATGCGGAATTTCAGGCCGTGAGGCGGTATCAAACTGGATCAACCTGGGCAGTGAGCCGTAACCGTCTGCTCTATTCCTCGTCTCCGTCATCAAGCGGCACAGCTCCCAGGCCTTCCAGATTCAGCAGATGCACCGTGCGGGAGGTGGTTTGCAGGAGGCCCTGCCCTTCCAATTTTTTCATCACGCGGGCCACTGTTTCGCGGCTGGCGCTGATGCGCTGCATGATGTCCTGCGTGCCCAGCGGCAACACCTCGGGGTCAGCTACGCCTGCGGCGACGCGCTGCTGATACTGGGTGGTAAACACGTGGGCAAGCGCGGCTTCGGTGTTGAGGCCAAAAGCAATCAGCTCGTCGTTGAGGTTGGTCACGCGCTGCACGAGCATGGCCGCCAGATTCCACAACACCTTGGGATGGCGGTTCAGCAACACTTCAAAATGCTCGCGGTACAGCATCAACGTGGTCACGTCGGTGAGGGCCGTGACGGTGGCGCTGCGCTGCTGATGCGACAGCACCGAGGTTTCTCCGACCAACCCCGGAGCATAGATATCGCCCATGACGCGCTCGCGGTGGCCGAGGCTGACCCGGCTGACGCGTACTGCCCCGCTGGTAATCAGGTGCAGCGCGTCGCCCGACACGTCCTGAGACAACACGACCTCACCGGGACGGAAAGTCCGTGGAGTCAGAATGTTCAGGGCGTCCAGCATGGCTTCTTCGGGCACATTCTGAAAAAGGGGCGAGCGGCGCAAAGCTTCCAAACGAGACATCAGGGGCAGTCTAGCGTGACAACCCGCCATCCTAGAAAAGCAGTGTGTTTGGGTTAAAAACTTCACAACACCCAGTCAATGTCCACGCATCTCAGGAAAATCGGGTGGTCTGGGTCAGCTTCTGCGCGATGCAACATGAGCTACCATGCCCCGCGTGACCTCGCCCGCGCCTACCATCTCTGTTCCCAGTGTTCGGGCCGCCGCCCTCGCTGCCGTGAGCCTGCAGCACAGCTTTGGAGAATTGACCGTGCTGCACGGCGTCTCGCTGAGCGTGGCGGCGGGGGAAGTGGTGGCCGTGACCGGGCCGAGCGGCAGCGGCAAAAGTACCCTGCTGCATCTGCTGGGCGGGCTGGACGTGCCGCAGGCAGGCGAGGTGTGGTGGGCAGGCGAACGCGCCGACACACTGGACACGCAGGCCCGCGCTACACGCCGGGCTGGACGGGTCGGGCTGGTCTTTCAGCACCATTATCTACTGGAAGACCTGAACGTGCTGGACAATGTGCGCGTTCCAGCCCTCTTATCGGGTCAGGATGGAACAGAACGCGCCCGCGCTCTGCTGGCCCGCGTGGGCCTCGGCGGACGCGAAAAGGCTCTCCCCGGCGTGCTGAGCGGCGGCGAACGCCAGCGGGTGGCGGTGGCCCGCGCCCTCGCTTCCCGCCCCGCCGTGGTACTGGCCGACGAACCTACCGGCAGCCTGGACCGGGTCAACGCCGATCTGGTGGCCGCCCTCCTGATCGATCTGGCGCGGGAAAATCAGGCGGGCGTGCTGCTGGTCACGCACGACGAACGCCTCGCCGCCCGCGCGGACCGCACCCTGCACCTGCTGGATGGACGGATGGTAGACGGGGAATAGGGTGAATAGGGTCTATCAACGCCCACTGCGGGCATACTGATTGACCTGTTGTGGAGCCGTGCCCAGCGCCGCCGCCGCCGTTTGAACCCAGTGCGGATCGCGCAGAAAAGGGCGGGCCAGCGCGATCAGGTCGGCTTCTCCAGCCTCCAGGATTCGCTCGGCCAATTCGGGCGTTTCGATCATTCCGACGGTCATGACAGTCAGATCAGGAACCGCCTGCTTGATCCGCGCGGCCAGCGGCGTCTGGTAGGCGGGGCCAACCGGGATTTGCTGCGCGGTGGTCAGGCCGCCGCTGCTGATGTCCAGTACGTCCACCCCTTCTTTGTCCAGCAGGTCGGCCAGGATAGTGCTCTGCTCGGCATCCCAGCCACCTTCGGCCCAATCGGTGGCGCTGATCCGCACAAACAGGGGCAGGTGCATGGGCCACGCCGCCCGCACGCCGCGCACGACTTCCAACAAGAATCGGATGCGGTTTTCAAAGCTGCCGCCGTACTGGTCGCTCCGCGAGTTTGCCAGCGGCGACAGGAATTGATGCAGCAGGTAGCCGTGTGCGGCGTGAACCTCGACGGCATCGAATCCGGCCATCACCGCCCGCTTGGTGGCAGCCACAAAATCGGCAGTCACGCGGTGGATATCGGCTTCGGTCATGGCTGTGGGCACCGGAAAGGTGTCGCTGAAGGGCTGTGTATCCGGCCCGATCACGGTCCAGCCGCCCTGCTCGGGCTGCACGGCTCCGCGTCCCCGCCAGGGCGCATAGGTGCTGGCCTTGCGCCCCGCGTGTGCCAGTTGAAGGCCAATGCGCCCGCCCTGCGCGTGCACAAAATCGGTCACGCGGCCCAGCGGCACGATGTGATGATCAGACCAGAGGCCCAGATCTTCGGGGCTGATGCGGCCTTCGGGCGAAACCGCGCAGGCTTCGGTAAAGATCAGGCCCGCGCCCGCCAGCGCAAACTGACCCAGATGCACGAGATGAAACTCGTTGGCCAAGCCCCCCACCGAGGAATACATGCACATCGGAGACACGACGGCGCGGTTGGGAAGGGTCAGGCTACTGAGCTTGAAGGGTTGCAGGAGAAGGGGCGGGGCAGCAGTCATGCGCCAAATCTAGGATGATGGCGGCGTTTAAGCCAGCAGGCAGATGCTTAAGCTTGGGGTGGGAGCCAGAACAAAGGTCATGACCGCAGGCTGTAAGTGGTGAGTGGGAAGAGAAAAAAAGCGTGGTACACGCAAATTCTAGGCTATGGTGTGGAATAGAAACCTTTGAAACACTGTATCTCAATGGTTATCTATCAATGGTTCGGACAGTTTTCAAATGCCTTTCAGGGATGCCGAAAAACACAGTGTTTATTGATTCTTGGCTAGGGCGACATAACCCCCCCGTTGCTGACGCAACGCCCCCCTTAAAGGGGAGGACAAGGGCGCTTTTGTGCTCCCCTTTAAGGGGGGCTGGCGGCGAAGCCGACTGGGGGGTTCAGACTGGGCGTCCCAGACAACGTTGTTCTCTGGCCTGTTGTTCCAAACCAACAACTGTCCGAACCATTGAGATATGCCCTTTTATGAGCGGCTGGGCCTACAGCGGGGCAACGCCATGATCTGCCGGGACTATGCGCCCCTTTCCCTCAAGGGCCGACAGCAAGCCCCCAGACAGAACTTTGAACAGGTCGATGTTTTAATCTGAAGCCACTGTGAAACGACCCTCCTGGTTCCGCCTGCTCTGCCTCGGCGCAAGCCTGGCCTGTGCAACCGCCGCAACTGCACAGGCCGCCGCCCCCTTCACCGTGGAGCTGCGGTTTCTGGGCAAGACCCTGAACGCCGCGCAGCAGGCCACCGTGCGCGAGGCAGCGGCGCGGGTGTCGGGCCTGATCGCCTCGCCTTTTGTGCCGGTGACGCTGAATTTACCGGCCAATTCCTGCGATTCCAACCTGCCCAGAATCAAGGAGAAGGTGCAGCAGTTTTTTGTGTTCGTACGCGTCAGCGATCTGGGCGAAGAAAAATACGCCGAGGCCGCGCCCTGCGACCTGCACGACGACTCTTACCTGCCCATCTACGGCGTGATAGACATCAATTCCAACGGCCTCAGCGACCTTCCCAGAGTGGACCTGCTGGACACCGTGATTCACGAGATGCTGCACGCGCTGGGTGTGGGCACCCTCTGGGAAGCCGATTACCGGGTTTCGCTGAGCGGCGACTCGGACGATAAAAACCTGATCAAGAAGGTGGGCGGAAAGTATTACTACACCGGAGCCAGAGCGCTGGCGGCCTATAAGGCGTTGGGAGGCAAGGTCAGCGCGGGCATTCCGCTGGACGCCGACGCGGGGCACTGGGCGGGCGGCACAGTCTGTTCTGAAATCCTGTCGGGAGAGGCGGGCGATTACACGGGCCGCGTGAATCCGGTCAGCCCGCTGACGCTGGGGGCACTGGAGGATCTGGGCTACCGCGTGAACCGCGCTGCCGGAAGCCGCTACGCCCTGCCTCTCAAGGGCTGTCCCACCGATGACGAGGAAGAAGAAGCCGCCGCCCCAGCCAATGCGCCTCTGAAATCGGGCACGGCCAAACCCACCTATTTTGCTAGTTGTGCCGCCGCCCGCGCTGCTGGAGCCGCTCCCATCCGGCGTGGGCAACCCGGCTACCGCCCCGAGATGGACGGTGACGGGGACGGCGTGGCGTGCGAGTAGGCGCAGCATGAGCGACCAGACAAACAACCCCGAGACAGCCTATGACGCGGGCTACAGAACATTCATGTCCTTCGCCCAGAACCGCGTGGTCACTGGCCAACAGGCCCTCACCAGCGCCGAAGAACTGCGCGGCCTGATCGAACAGCACGGCGCATGGGGCTGGACCCTGGCCGACTTTCAGGACACGGCGGGCGTGCGCTTCAGCGGCGACACAGCTTACGTGACTCAGTTCTACTGGGCCGGAGGGGAAGGAACGCTGGAAGACGTGTGGGCACAGGTGCAGGCCAGAACGGAAGAGAAGCTCTGAACCATAAACTGTGGGCCATGAGTTGCGGGCCATAAGTCAGGCCGCACCACCATGAAAAGCCTTGGTCATGGCCCAGACTCTCTAGTTCCAGCCCCTCAGCTGCTCGCGCTGGTATAACTGCCCACTGCTTTCTTCCAGAACAGGCGGCTGCCCACGAACAGCACGGCGGCCACCAACGGCGAGGCCAGCGCCAGCAGGGGCGACAGCCCGCCCGTGAGTGCCTGTGCGGGCACCGTGGTAATAAAGGCGATCGGTACCACGAAGGTCAGGAAGGCCCGCACCGGCACAGGAAACGCCGTGACCGGAAAACGGCCCGCGCCGAACACCCCGCTGAACAGTTCGGACATGTTCTGGGTTTTGACGAACCAGAACGCCGTGGTGCTGAGCGCCAGCCAGATGCAGTACACGATGACCAACGCCGACAGATACATGACGGCGGCAGCCACCACACCCCCCGGCGTCACGGTGAGGAACGAGGCGGCGTAGACGATCAGGCCCAGTCCGATCAGGATGTCGGTCAGGCGCAACACGTTGAGGTTGCGGGTGGACACGTTGAACTGGGCGTCAATCGGTTTGAGCAACGTAAAATCCATGCTGCCCGTGCGAACCGCCTCAGCGATCTTGCTCATGTTGGGCTGCACGAACACGCTGATAAACCCCTCGGTGAGCATGAAAAACCCGACCACCAACAGGGCCTGATGAAACGAGTAGCCCCCCACGCTGACCGTTCCGGGCTGCCCGAACAGCACCGCGATGCCCAGCAGCGCCACGCCCACTTCTCCGAGGCTGGCAAGCACCGCGCCCAGAAAGTTGGCCCGGTATTCCAGCTGCGCCGAGATGGTGGCCCCAGTAAAAATGCGGATCAGTCGGAAATAACGGGTCATGCCTGCCCCCAGCGCATAACGTGGGCTGTGGGTTGGGATTTTCCTACGGCCCATAGGTGACTTCCGTCCACCCAGTTCACGCCCCCACCGCCCCGTACTTCTTCAGGCCCACGCGCCAGACCATCAGGCGCACCAATATGAACACGGCCAGCCAGCCCACCAGCACCAATGCACCCTGTCCGGCCTGTTCCAGCGTGGCTTTTCCGGCGATCAGGTTGGCGGGCAGGCCCAGCATGTACGGAAACGGCGTCCAGACGGCGATGTTCTGCACCCACTGGGGATAGAAGGCCAGCGGCGCAAACAGGCCGCCCAGCGCGGCGTACACCAGCCACACCACTTCCTGAAAACTGGTACTGGATTCGGTCCAGAAGGCCAGCAGGCCCAGCGAGTATTCCCACAGGAAACGCACGGTAAAACCCAGCACCACCAGCCCCAACACGGCGGCGTAAACCCGCCAGTCCAGGCTGAACCGCGCCCCGGCCAGCCACGCGAACAGACTCACCAGCACCAGCATGATCGGAAACCGCACGATTTTTTCGGCCACATGCCCGCTGTAATGGCCCCACATCGGATCCAGTGGACGCAGCAGCTTGGGTGACAGCGTACCCTGCCGGACCTCGAAATCCAGTTCCCAGGCCACCCAGACCACCAACAGTTGCCCCACGAACCAGGTGGCCAGGAAATACGACGCGAAATCGGACGCAGAAAAGCCGCGAATCTGGCCCCCCGGCGCGGCGGCGGCCTGCCCCATCCAGACCAGCATCATGATCAGAGACAGCGTGCCCGACAGCATCCAGATCACGATTTCGGCGCGGTATTCGGTCATCAGGGCAAACTGGGTCGAAAAGAGAATGCGGAACTTGCGCAGAAAGGGAGTCATGAGCGCTCCCGGCCTGGGTCGTGGGTGGTGGACTGTGGAGAGTGGGAAGGGCAACTCCACCAAGCCACAGTCCACCGTTCGCCTTCTGCCCGCACGCTACGCCACACTTGCGGCCACACTTCCAGTCACACTTTCGGCTGCCTTTTCCCGGCCAGCCCCAAACAACTCCGCCATCACCGCTTCGATCGGTGGGTCTTCCACGGTCAGGTCAGCCACGTCCAGATCAGCCAGCAGGCGGGCGGCGCGGGCGCTGACTTCCGAACGGGGCACGCTCAGTTCGGCGCTCAGGCCGTCTATTCTGGCGTCGTTGCCGTAGCGCGACAGGTCGGCCAGAGAGATCGGCTGACGCAGTTGCAACCTGACCCTCTTGCCGCCGCTGCTCTGTTCGGCAAGGCTGGCGAGGTCGCCGTCAAAGACCAACTGGCCCGCGTCGATCACCAGAATTCGTCGGGCCAGCGCGGTCACGTCGGCCATGTAATGACTGGTCAGGATCACGGTGGCCTCAAACCGCTGGTTGTAATCGCGCACGAAGGCCCGCACGCTTTCTTGCATATTCACGTCCAGTCCGATGGTGGGTTCATCCAGAAACAGGACTCTGGGGCGGTGCAGCAGCGCGGCGGCCAGTTCGCACTTCATGCGCTCGCCTAAGCTCAGCTTGCGAACCTGCTTTTTCAGAATTCCTTCGAGACCCAGCACCTCGGTAAATTCGCGCATGGTGGCCTGATACTGCGCTTCGGGAATCTCATAGATGGCCTGATTGACCAGGAAGGAATCGAGGGCAGGCAAATCCCAGATCAGTTGCTGCTTCTGGCCCATGACCAGCGTGATCTGCTTTAAAAAAGGCGTTTCGCGTTTGCGAGGCTCGAAGCCTGCGACCCGCGCCGTGCCGCCCGTGGGGTGCAGCAGCCCGGACAGCATTTTGAGGGTGGTGGTCTTCCCTGCCCCGTTCGGCCCCAGAAAGCCCACCACCTCACCCGGCGCGAGATCGAACGACACGCCCTTCACAGCTTCTACCTCATGCGATCTGCGGTTGAAAAACGACCGCACGCTGCCCATCAATCCAGGGTCTTTTTCGTGGACGGTGTAACTTTTGCGGAGGTCGCGCACCTGCACGGCAACATCGGGTGGCGGAGATATCATGTTGTCTGTAGCATAAGGCCGCGCCAGGAGTTATAGATAAGCGAAATGGCGAGCCAGGGCTGACCTCCTGAATCCTGCATGAATTTTGTGCATTGTGTGCGGGCCTGTTCCCTGCACGGTCACGTTAGTTTTGGCCTTCTGGCCTGCCTCACGGGTTTAGGCTGCGGGCATGCCTGCTACGCTGCCCCTGCCCCCGCAACTGGAGGATGACCCACCACAGGCCACGCGGCCTCAAGCTGCACTGCCGCTGCCACCGACGCCCCTGCAACTGGCCCGCGCTTTTGTGGGTGTGGCGCTGGCAGGCATCGGGGGCGGCATCCCGGCCCACACGCGCCGCGCCATGCTGAACCGGGGCTGGCTGGACAACGCCGAATTTGCCGAAGCCTTTACGCTGGCCCAACTGACGCCGGGGCCAAACGGCGTGAATCTGGCGGCGATGGTGGGGGCGCGGCTGGGCGGCAAACGGGGCGCACTTGCCAGCACGCTGGGGGTGCTGACGCCGGGGCTGATTGCCATGACCGCCGTGACGGTACTGCTGCTGGGCCTGCCCGGTGGCCTGCCGCCCGCTCTTCAAAGTGCGCTGCGTGGCGCGGCCTGTGCAGCGTTGGCTGTCATGCTGACGATGGTCGGCCCCATCGTGCGCGTGGGCTGGAACCTGAAAGCCGGACGACTGCCCATCGGGGCGGCGGTCACGCTGCTGACTTTTGTGGCGCTGGGCGTGCTGCGGCTGGATCTGCTGCCCGTGCTGGTGGTGCTGGTCGGGGCAGGTCTGGTGGCCCACCGCCCCGCCAAGAGGACCCATGACAACGCCTGAGCTGGTGCTGGACATCTTCCTGACCTTCGTGCGCCTTGGCCTGACCGGGTTTGGCGGCACCAATCTGGCCGAAATGGAACGTCTGTTGGTGGGGCAACACGGCTGGATAGACGCCCGCACCTTTGCCAATGGCTTTGCGCTGGGCCAACTGATGCCGGGGCCGAACCTGTTGGCGGTCACACATTACGGGTTGGTCATCGCCGGGGGCTGGGGCGCTGCCGCCGCTACGGTGGGCTTTTACGGCCCCACAGCGGTTCTCAGCGCGGCGGCGGCCCTCCTCTGGAAGAGGCACAGCGCCCACCCGTGGAGCCTGACCTTCCGGGATGCCCTGCTGCCCTTTGGCGGAGGCGTGATGCTGGCAGGTGTGCTGGTGCTGGGCCAGACCAGTATTCACTCGTGGGCGGCAGCGGCGTTGGCGGCCCTCGCCTTCGTTATTCTGCGCCGCACCCGCCTGAATTCGGCGCTGGTGGTGGTGGGCGCGGCAGTGGTGGGGGCGCTGATTGGGTTGTAGAGGGCCTGCCCCGTTACACTTGGCCGCGTGAGTGGTTACACCGTCCTCAGCCGCGCCCCGATTCCGGGCAGTTCCGAAGACCTGATCCTGTATCAGCGGGACGACGAATTTACTATCCGAATCAGCGGCTATGTCAGCGAACTGATGAACAGCCGAATGCACGGCTCGGAGGACGCCTTGGCTGAATATGCCTGCCCCCTCATCGCGGCGCGGGCAGGCGTGCGGGTGCTGGTGGGGGGCCTCGGCATGGGCTTTACGCTGGCGGCGGCGCTGCGTTCTACCGGGCCAGATGCCGTGGTCACGGTGGCCGAACTCGTGCCGCAGGTGGTGGAGTGGAACCGGGGACCGCTGGGCGAATGCGCGGGCCGCCCGCTGGACAATCCCCGAACCCGCGTGCATGTGGGCGATGTGGCCGCCCTGATCCGGGCCAGCAGCGCCGCCTGGGACGCCGTGTTGCTGGACGTAGACAACGGCCCGGACGGCATGACCCACAAGGAAAACGACTGGCTCTACAGCATGAAGGGACTGAAGGCCATCGCGGCGGCCCTGACTCCGGGCGGCGTGCTGGCGATCTGGTCGGTAGACCCCGACCCCAAATTTACCGCCCGCCTCATCAAAGCGGGCTACAGCGTGGAAACCCGGATCGCCCGCGAACGCCCCGGAAAAGGCGCGAAGCATACGATCTGGCTGGCGGTGCGGCCCTAGTTCTGTCAGTGGTCAGTGGGTAGTGGTGAGTGGGAAAAGCATGGGGGCCATGAAAGACAACGCTTTATCGCCGCGTTCTGTGGGTTCACGGCTCATAGCTCAAAGTCTCTTCTGACCGCCCCTCCCCTACCCGCCCGTCAGAAAGCGCAGGGTTTCCGTGTACAGCATTTCCGTGCTGGAAAAGTTTTCAAAGGTATGCGTGCCGCCGGGAATGCCCACTGCATCGCAGCCGAGGGCCTGTGCATAGCGCACCCCAAATTCGGGCGGGCAGGTCTGGTCGGCGTCGCCGTGAAAGACACGGGCCACACCGCCGCCCATGCTGGTGGCCCAGGCATTCGCTGCCTCTAGCGGCCTGAGGCGCGTGACTTCCTGCAAAAATTCCCGGCCCACGGGCCAGCCCCCATAATCGCTGACCACCGGCGGCACGAATCCGCCGCGCAGCATGGGCAGCCACAGTTCGGGCAGGGCGGGTGCCCACAGGGCGAGGCGGTGCGGCCTGACCTCGGCAGCGGCGAGTGATACCACCATGCCGCCCATGCTGAAGCCCAGCAGCATCACGCGTTCGGGATCGAGGCCCGGTTGACGGCGCATGTACTCGAAGGCCGCCGCCGTGTCCTGTACCTCGCGGGTCACGGTCATCTCGGAAAAGTCGCCCTGAGAAATGCCGCTGCCCCGGCAATCGAAGTGCAGGCACGCCACGTCCCGCGCCGCCAGATGACGCGCCAGCACAGGAAGTAGGCGGTGGTCGCCGCCCTGATTGCCCGTAAAGCCGTGAACCAGCACCACCGAGGGCCAGCCCTGCGCGGGCCGCTGACTGGAGTCGTCGCTGTTAGGAATATGCAGCAGCCCATAGAGGCGCTGTCCATCGACCGAAAACTGTGCAAACTGCTCTTGGGCGGGAAGCATGGGGCAGATGCTAGAGCATTTGGGTCGGTTTTGAAGGGACGGAGCAACGTGGCGGAACGGGGGAGCAAGAAGATCGAGAGCAAGAAGGGGGAGGACAGGAGCAGCGGCGCTGCTCTGGCGTTGTCCTGCCTTTATCCATCCAACCGCGCACGTTGGGCAGCCTCTTCAAAAGCCTCCGCCTGCGAGTGCGGCACCAGAAATCCGGCGTAAGCATCCTCATCTCGCAGCCAGGGGCGGTAGCAAAAGCCCCGGGGTTCCAGCCAGGCGGCAAAGGCGTCCAATGCCTCCGGTACGCCGTTGCCGGGCGCAGAACTCCAGACGAAGGAAGCAGGCAGACCATATGTCTGGCACATCGACCGGGCCTGCCACTCCACCTCGTCCGCCGCCTTCCAGTCCACCTGCATGAGCAGCCACCACGCCGGAACGTCCTCATCTCCAGCGTGGGCGGTCAGGGCCGTCATCAGGGCGTCGGCCCGTGCCCAGCGCAGTTGGTCAGGAGAATAGGGCAGCGATCCCAGGTCTTGCAGCCGGGTTTCGAGTGCCTGCACGAAGGCCCGCCGCACCTGCAACCCGTGCTGCTCAGAAAGCGGAGCCAACAGGAGCTGCAACAGCGCCGCCCAGTCACTGTTCATGTTGCCTCTGTTCAGGCCAGGGCTGAAACATCCTCAGCCAACTTCTTCGCCCCACAGGGTCAGCGTGGGCGGCGAGAGCAGACCGGGTTCGGCAAAAGCATCTCGGTGTGCCACCACGACGCGGTTGCGGCCCTGCTGCTTGGCCTCGTACATGGCGGCGTCGGCCCGCGCCGTCAGCACCCGCAGGTCGTCGCCGGGTTCGCAGGTCGCCACCCCCAGGCTGGCCGTGACCTGACCCACAGGTGGCTGAGCCGTGTTGTGCATCAGACGGCGCAGGCGCTGGGCCACTCTCGTCGCTCCCAATGTATCGGTATCCGGCAGCGTGATCAGAAATTCTTCGCCTCCCCAGCGGCCCACCGTATCGGAGTCTCGCAGGGCCGAGCGCAGCAGGGCGGCGGTGTAGATCAGTACGTCGTCACCGACGTTGTGGCCGTAGGTGTCGTTGATCCGCTTGAAGTGATCCAGATCCAGCAAGATCACGCTGCCAGCCTTGCCCTGCGGTGTTGCCACCAGCAACCCGTCCACGGCAGGGTACAGGGCGCGGCGGTTGGGTAGCCCGGTCAGTGGGTCAGTATGGGCCAGATGAAAGAGCGTGAGGCGCTCGCTGCGTTCCTGCAAAAATCTTGCCCTGTACCACGCAAGCCCGAACAGCAAGATCAGGATGGCAGCGCAGGTCAGTTGAACGCGCAACAGGCTGGTATTGGCAGCCAGGCTGCCTTCCCCGCGTGCCAGGAGTGCGGCCCACGGGAAGGCCACGCACAACAGGTAATTCACGGCAGTCAGCAGACCGGCGCGGCGCGTGCCGAACATCAAGAAGGCCAGAATCGAGAGCGCCACCAACATCCAATAAGTGCTGCTCGACAGGTCCAGAATCGGCGCACCGGGGGTCAGTGCGGTGAACAATGATTGGGCCAGAACTGCCGTGACGTTGCAGGCAAACACGACCTGTTCGGCTACCCGTAGCGGCCTCCCGCGCAGCAGCCAGCCCACCGCCCAGGCGCACATGATCAGCAGCAGCGGATGGGCGTACAGGACGTATGGATCAGGCCTGGACTCGCCTAATTGCAGGACCCAGACCATCAATAGCACAGGGACACCGAAAGCCAGGGCCGTCAGATAGACCCGGCGCCTCAGCACTTCAGACCAGGGGACGGTGGGGTCTTGAACTTGCTCTGGCACGGCAGGCAAGCGCAAGTTCCGACGACGCTCACGGCGAGTGGTCATCTATACTTCAGCTTACACTCACAAATTTGGGCCTGCTGTATAGAAACCTACCACTTCAGCATTCGATTGAGCCTTCTAAGCCTGAATCCTTCCAGCTCAACAGTGATCCACCCAACAATTGAGCAGGAAGAGAGCCAAAAAGTCTTCTCCCTTCCTGCTCAATGAAAGTGCTATATCTGATTCTTCCTACTCTACTTTCTTCATCTTCTCAGCAGGCGACCAACTTAAGAGCCATTTGAATACTTTATCGCCAGATTTGTTTCAAGTTGTAAGCAGAATCATCGAGATTTGACGCAGTTGTCATCAAGGCGTCAGGCGGTTACGGTCACGGGGGAAGGCGCGGGCATAGCGCACGTTGCTGATGCCCAGCAGTTTGGCGGTCAATCGCTCGGCCCCAATGGCAAAGCCGCCGTGTGGGGGCATGCCGAACTTGAACACTTCCGAATAGCCGGTCATGGCGTCGGGGTTCATTTTGTAGGCGCGAATGGAGTCCATCAGCATGGCGTGGTCGTGAATGCGCTGCCCGCCCGAGGTAATTTCGATGCCCCGGAACAGCAGGTCGAAGCCGCGTGTGATGTCGGGACTCAGGCTGCCGTCGGCGTTGATCTCGGCGTGGGCATAAAAGGGACGGGCGGCGCGGGGGTATTTGGTCACGAACACGAAATCGGTGCCCTCGGTTTCGGCATAGTGCTGGCACAGCAGGCGCTCGGCTTCGGGGTCCAGGTCTTTGCCGCCGACGGCGTGGCCGTACTTCTCGGTGACAAGGGCGCGGGCCTCCATCAGCGGAATACGGGGAATGTGGGCGGGGACTTCGGGGATGGTGGCCCCCAGCAGCGCGAATTCGGCGGCGCAGGTGGTTTTCAGGCGCTCCATCATGGCGGCCAGCACACTGTTTTCCAGATCCATCACGTCTTCTTCGGAATCGATGAAGCCCATCTCGATGTCCAGACTCAGGTACTCGTTGAGGTGGCGGCTCGTGGCATGCTCTTCGGCGCGGTACACCGGGGCCACCTCATACACCCGCTCGAAGACGCCCACCATGATCTGCTTGTAGAGCTGAGGACTCTGGGCCAGATACGCCTGCTCGCCAAAGTAGTCCAGCTTGAAGAGGTTCGCGCCGCCCTCGGCCCCCGCAGACACGATTTTGGGCGTGCTGATCTCGGTAAAGCCCTGTTCGCGCAGGTGGCTGTGAAAGGCGAAGACCAGTTCTGCCTGCACCTTCAGCGCGGCCCGTTCACGCAACCCGCGCACCGACACATAGCGGTAATCCAGCATCGTTTCGGGGTTCACGTTCCATTCCATCTTCGGAATTTCCAGCGGCGAGGCTTCCACGGCAGCCGTGATCACCGTGAATGTTTCCACCTGCACTTCAAAGCCGCCGGGGGCCTTGGGGTGCGCCTTGACCTTGCCCACCACTTCCACCGAACTTTCGGGGAGGGGCAGGCTCAGGCCGCTGCCCACACACTGCGTAATGCCCGAAACGTCGCGCAGCACCACGAATTGCACGCCCCCAAGGTCGCGCCGGGCGTGGACGAATCCTTGCAGGCGCACCGTCTGACCATCGAATTGAGACAGGTCGCGGGTGAGGGTGCGGGGCAGGCGGGCGGGGACGGCGGTAGGTTGGGCTGGTTCGGTGGTCATGGGCGCGGCTCCTTAACTGAGGTGGTTCTAAAGCTGGACGGCTGAATCTAAAGAAAGCCCCCGACTCCGGCGGGGAGTGCGGGGGCGCGGCGTGCGGCGAGGCGTCCCCTACTGGGGATCATCATTCACGTTGTTCTGGGCCACACGTGTCATGCCCGGAAGCATAGCGGGCGCGGGGGCCGGGGGTCAATGCGGGGGCTAGGCAGGCGGGGGCAGGCCATCACACGCGGCGGGCCATCCACAGCAAATAATGCACCCGTTTGGCATAGCCGCCCTCTGGATGGGTCAACGCGGCGGCGTGTTGCCTCAGGAGAGCCTGATGTTCGGGCTGGCGCACGTCTGGCATGCCGGGAGTCCGGTTCAAAAATCCGGCGAGATCGGGCAAAGTTGGAAACCGCAACGTGTCGTCTATTCCCTCAAAGTGCAGGATTTCTAGGGCGCTTTGCTGCAAGCTTTCGGCGTACCGCACAGTCTGCGAAGCGTCCGACAACGGATGCAGGCCCAGAAGCAGCCCCCCTCTGCAAACGAATTCAGGCACGACCAGACCAATATTCGGGCCGCGCCGGGAGTAGGCCAGATCAAAGGTTTCTGGTTGTAGTGGCGTTTCCTGGCGGGCATGACCCAACACAAACGCCACATTGGAAAGGCCCGCCTGAGCCGCATTGTGCCGGGCGTGGGCCAACAATCCCGCCGAGTAATCGAGGCCCGTTATCTGCCGCGCTGTGTGCGCCACATGAACCGTAAACTGACCGTCTCCACAACCACAATCCAATACCCGCTGACCTGCTGCTTTCTCCAACACCAGGGCATCGAATTGTGCCTGAGCATCCGGGCCTTCAATCCACTGGTTCCAAGTTTGCGTATAGCCGTTGGGCCTCCGAGCGAGGTCATCGCTCCAGGCCCGCCCTGCACTCTGGTTGTCGGTCATCTGGCCTCCGGACCTACAGCGTACTCGGCTGAAAAACAGTGTTTACCTCTGAATTACAAACCGTCCAGACGGTATGCTACTTTGGGCCAGAGGTGATCTGCTTGACCCGTACCCGCAACCCGGAACTGACCCGCATTACCCTGCTAGACGCTGCCGCCGCTGTTCTCAGAGACCTGGGGGCGGCCCTGTCGCTGGACGCTGTGGCTAAAGAAGCGGGCGTCAGCAAGGGCGGGTTGCTGCATCATTTTCCCTCGCGGGAGGCGCTGCTGAACGCACTGGCGCTGCGGCTCCTGGAGCAGTTCCGGGGGCGGGTGGCAGCGGCGCTGGACGCCGAGACGACGGTTCACGGCCAGCAGCCAGGAGCGTGGGCACGGGCCTACATTGCCGTCAGCTTTGATCCCAGCGCTGAAGAAGACGCTATTTACGCAGTGATGCAGACGTTGGCCCTACAACCGGATGTGCTGGCCGCATGGAAGGCCACCGAAGCAGAGATGATCGCTGCCGCCGAAGCCGATGGGCTGCCGTTGGGCCGCGCCCACGCGATTCGGCTGGCCTGCGACGGCCTATGCCTGAGCCATATGTCTGCCGCTGACCTGCCTGCCGTGCGCGAGGAGTTGACCCGGTGGACACGCTGAAGCCGGACACGCCGACACCCGGTCCACAGCACCCCGACCCCGGCCCCGGCTGGCAACGGCGCTTCTGGGCCATTTTTGGTGGGCAGGCACTCAGTCTGATCGGCTCGGCCCTGACTCAGTTCGTGCTGCTGTGGTGGATCACCGATACCACTGGCAGCGCCTCGGCTCTGGCAACGGCGGGTATGGCTGCGCTGCTGCCTCAGGCCCTGCTGGGGCCACTGGGCGGCACTTTTGCAGACCGTTACAGCCGCCGCCTGATCATGATCGTGGCCGATACCATCAGCGCCCTGTGCATGTTGGTGCTGATCTTTCTGTTTGCCAGCGGACGCATAGAGCTGTGGCACGTCTACACCATGATGTTTGTTCGCAGCAGTATGCAGGCGTTTCAGGGGCCAGCGTCGGCAGCCAGCAGCTCCATGCTGGTGCCGAGCGATTTTTTACCGCGTGCAGCGGGCCTCAATCAGTCTCTGATGGGCATCATGACGGTGGCCGCTGCCCCGCTGGGCGCACTTGCCATCAGCGTGATGCCGCTTCAGGGCGCACTCCTCATAGATGTCTTCACTGCCCTCCTGGGTATCGTGCCGCTGCTGATCTACCGCATTCCGCAGATTCGCACGCCCAAAGATCAGCGCCTGGGCGTCTGGAAGGAATTCCGCGAGGGCGTATCGCTGGTGTGGGAACATCCGGGATTGCGCCGCCTGTACGCGCTGCTGGCTGTGGTGGTGCTGGCGATCATGCCCACATTTACCCTGACGCCCCTATTGGTCAAGGAATATTTTGGCGGCGGTGCGGGTCAGGTCGCCCTGATGGAAGGACTGTCGGGCGTGGGCATGATCGCGGGCGGGTTACTGGTGGCGGCCCTGAACCCCAAGCGCCGTATTGCCACCGTGCTGATCGCATTTGCCCTGTCTTGCCTTACGGTGGCGCTGACGGCTCTCGCCCCCGCCAACGCCTTCTGGCTGGCTGTGGTGTGGTGGGTGGTCAGCGGCGCAACCTTCGTATACGGCAACGCCCCCATGACTGCCGCCCTGCAAACCATTATTCCCAACCAGTTGCAGGGCCGTGCCCTGTCGCTGCTGTCTACGGTCATGGGTCTCGCCGCGCCTGTGGGCCTCGCGCTGGTGGGGCCGCTCGGAGCCGCTCTCGGGGTGCGCTGGGTCTTTGTGGTGGCGGGCGTGCTGGCAACCCTGGCCAGCCTCGCCGGATTCCTCTCGCCCGCACTGATGCGGCTGGAAAGTACGCCCCCCCAGTCGAGCAGTGGAGCAGGCCGTGGCGAGGTGGTAGGCGGAGATGACTGACCGATGAACCCCGCCCGCCGCTATCCTGCCTCCATGACCATCCACCCGGAGTTTCAACCCGAACTGGACACCGCTGTCAGGCTGGCGCAGGAGGCAGGAGCGCTGTTGATGTCGCACCTCGCACGCGGCGTCACCGTGGAACACAAAACCTCGGCAGAAGACACGGTGACGGCGGCAGACCGCGAAGCCTCCGCCCTGATCGTGGCGGGCCTGAAGGCGGCCTTTCCCGGCGATGGCCTGCTCAGCGAGGAAGAAACCGACAGCCCCGAAAACAGGGCCGAGCGCCTGGGGCGGGCGCGGGTGTGGATCATCGACCCCATAGACGGCACCAACGATTTTATCAAAGGCAGCGCTGATTTCAGCGTCAGCATCGGCCTCGCGGTGGGCGGCGAGCCTATGCTGGGCGTGGTGTTCGCACCTGCATCGGGCGAATTTTTTGCGGGCGTGGTGGGCGCGGGCGTGACCAAAAACGGCGAGGCTTCCAGCTCCAGCCGCATTACGCCCCCGTTCGTCGTGGCGATTTCAGGCACGGAATACAAGCGGGAACTGCACCTGCACGACCTTCCCGGCATGAAACCCAGCGGCAGTATCGCCCTCAAACTGGCCCGGATTGCGGCGGGCGAGGCAGACGCGACCTTTACCATGTCGCCGCGCAGTGAGTGGGACATCGCGGCGGGGCATGCGCTGCTACGGGCATCGGGGGGCGACCTGCTGCGGCGCGACGGCCTGCCCATCCGATACAACCAGGAGCGGCCACACATCGAGCAGGGCATTGTCGGAGGGCAACCCGAAGCCCTGACGTGGCTGACGGCAGAACTGGCGGCCCGCGCCCTGCCCACCGCACATCTGGGCCTCAATGAATCGGCGCTCGCGTGGGCCACCCTGAGCGAAACAGACCAGACAGCGCTGGCCGGACATCCGGGGGTCAGTGTGCGGCACGCAGGCGGGCAGACCCTGGCGCTGCTGGTGGTCGATCCCGTCACGCGCACCGTGGAGCGGGCCGAGGGCGACGCCTTTCACCTCTCGCGCCTGACGCGGGATGTGGTGCGGGCGCTGGGGCCACTGAACGAGCCGCAAGCGGGCTAGACTACCGATCATGCCAGAGCAAGACCGACCGGAGCAGGAAGCTCACGCCAGCAGGCGCGTGACGCTGCGGCCCCTGCTGGACTTTGGCGCGGCGGAATGGCGCACGCTGCACGGCTTTTTTAGAGACCGCGAGCTGGCCGACTGGAACGATGCCAAACCCATCAAAATGCCCGAATGGTTGTTCCGGCGCGTGATGCAGGACGAAGAAAAAACCGGCGAACGCGCAGGCTTCGGCGTGCTGAACGAACGCGGCGAGCTGATCGGCAGCGCGGAACTCTACGATATGAGGCCCCACCCACCCAGCATTCCCACGGTGGCGACTCTGGGCGTGATGATCGGCGTGCAGGCGCTGTGGGGTCAGGGGTACGGGCGGGAAGCCGTGGCGGCCCTGCTGCGCTGGGCTTTCGAGGAACGCCCCCTTCCGCTCTCTCGGGTCCGCCTGACCACCTTCGGGCACAATCGCCGCGCTCAGCGTGCTTTTTTGGCCTGCGGCTTCCGCGAGGTAGGCCGTACCGAGCGTCCGGGCCGTACAGATGTGCATATGGAAATTACCCGAACAGAATGGCTGAATTTTTCGGCAACGTCTCCCCTCTGACCGCTCTCTTCTGAACCGCTCTCTTCTCCTTCCGAGGTTTTCCCATGCGCGTCCTGCTGCCCGACCTGCCCGCCTTCCGCGCCCTTGCCCTTCACGATGAACACGGCGTACCGGGCATAGACCTTGATTTTTATTCCACTGCCCAGGTGCCGGATGGCCCTGCCGACGGCGTGGTGCTGTGGATGACCGGCCCACACACCCGCGCCCGCCTGCTGGCGACACCGGGGCTGAAGTGGGTGCTGACCCTCACGGCAGGCATCGAGCATGTGCAGGCGCATCTGCCGGAAGGGGTGCAGCTCTATAACGCCAACCGCCTGCATGACCGGGCCGTCGCCGTGCACGCGGTGGCCGGAATGTTGGCCGCCGTGCGCGGTTTCCACCGGTTCCGGGATGCTCAGGCCCGCCGCGACTGGGCCTCCCCTGCCCTGCCCGACCACTCTGGCCTGACCACTTTGGATG
The DNA here is from genome assembly GCF_000378445.1 of Deinococcus aquatilis DSM 23025. Classification (GTDB taxonomy): domain Bacteria; phylum Deinococcota; class Deinococci; order Deinococcales; family Deinococcaceae; genus Deinococcus; species Deinococcus aquatilis. The sequence continues at coordinate 155,392 of NZ_KB899696.1, forward strand.
ACCTGAAGGTGGTGATCTGGGGCCACGGCCACATCGGGCGGATTCTGGAAGGCATGTTGGAACCGTTCGGCGCACAGGTCACGGGCATTCGCAGCACCACACCGCCACAAGAGCGGGACGCCGCGCTGGCCGAAGCCGATTGGGTGGTCTTGCTGCTGCCCAGCACCCCCGAAACACGCGGCCTCGTGAATGCCGACCTGCTGGCCCGCCTGAAACCGGGGGCTTGGATCAACAATCTGGGGCGCGGCAACCTGATTGTCACGGATGACCTGCTGGCTGCCCTGCAATCCGGGCCTCTGGGCGGCGCGGTGCTGGACGTGACCGACCCGGAACCGCTGCCCAGAGACCATCCGCTGTGGGGGCAGCCCAACCTGATTCTGACCCCGCACATCGCCAGCACCACCGAAGACCTCGTGCCACGCGGCGCACGCCTGACCCGAGACTTTTTGCTGGACATGCTGAACGGGCGCGAACCGGAAGGCAAAGTCACGGCGGGGCGGCGGTATTAGGGGAAAGGAGAGCAACACCCCCTCAAATCGTCCCCGCCCAAGTCCGTGTGAGGCCGTCGTCCGCGCAGCGGGCGGGCCAATTCCAAAGTCAAGACGACGGGCAATTCCGCTTCAGATGAGCGAGTCAGCCAAGCTTGAAAACGACAAGATCACTCCTGCCGAGTGCAACGGAAACTCCCCTGACCCCTTTGGGGGCGGGGGCTGGGGGGTGGGGGAAAACCGTGGCAGCAACCACACAAGCCCAGTCTCTCCCGCCTAACCCCGCTCAGGCAGGCAGCACCGGCAGCACCCGCGTATGGTCGGCAATCAGACCGCCACCCAGCAACCGGGAACCGTCGTACAGCACGGCGCTCTGGCCCGGAGCAACTGCGAACTGAGGCTCGGCAAAGCGCAACTCGAAGCCATTTTCGTCGGCCCGAAGAACGGTGGCCCGCACAGGCCTGGTGCGGTAGCGCACCTGAACATCGATCTCCGTGGGCAGATCGGCCAAGTCCAGCAAATAATTGGGCGTTTCGGCTTTGAGGTCAGACCACAGGCAGTCCTCGTAATCGCCCACCCACACGGTATTGGTGGCCGGGTCAAGGTGAACGATGTGGCGCACCCGGTGAGACTGGTACAGGCCCATGCCCTTCTTCTGGCCCAGCGTATAAAACTGCGTACCCAGATGATCCCCGACCACCTCGCCGCTGCTGATTTCGCGGATGAATCCGGTGGCCTGCGGAATGTGTTCGGCCACGAAGTCCTGCACCTTGCCGGGCACAAAGCAGATGTTCTGGCTTTCGGGCTTGCGGGCCGTCAGCAGGCCACGTTCCTCGGCAATCTCGCGCACGCGGGGTTTTTCCAGCTCTCCCACCGGAAACAGAATGAACGGCAGGGCGTCGCGGGGCGTGCCCCACAGAAAATAGGTCTGGTCTTTGCGGGGATCGTCGCCCCGGTGAAACTGCACCTCGCCGCTTTCCAGCTCCACACGCTTCACGTAATGCCCCGTTGCCACGTAGCGGCAGCCCAGCATCTTGGCCTTCTTCACCAGTTCGTCAAATTTGACCTTGGTGTTGCAATTCACGCAGGGATTGGGCGTGCGGCCCTGCGCATATTCTTCCAAAAAGGGGCCGACGATGTGGCGCTGGAACTGCTCGCGGTAATCCAGCAGATAAAAGGGCACGCCGACCTGCTCGGCCACCCGCCGCGCTTCGTAGGCCGCATCGGGCGAGCAGCAGGTATCGAAGGTATCGACCCGTTTGTCGTCGGGCCAGAAGCGCATCATCGCGCCGACCACCGAGTATCCGGCGTCTTTGAGAAGGGCCGCCGTCACGCTGCTGTCTACGCCGCCCGACATGGCGCACAGCACGCGCTCGCCCGCAGCCGCGACGCCCGAATTGTTGCCCAGATAATTCTGCACTGGGGGAGCGTCCAGAGAAGAGGTGGGGGGGGTGGAATTTGCCGCTGCCGTCATACCGCCCTGAAGCCTAACAGGGCGCGGCGCATAGAACCGTAAGCCTACCGGGAAAGCTTGTCGCCCGCCGCCCCCCCGGTCCAGGTTTACCCCTCTGCCCCGCTCTCCTACCCACCTTCCGGCACCGTGTCTCGTTGCGGCAGCCGCCCAGCAGCGTGGACAGCCAAAAAAGCTTGCACAATCCTGGGGTCGAACTGAGTAGATGCGCCTGCTTGCAGGTGGTTCAGGGCGGCCTCTTCTGTCCAGGCCTCTTTGTAAGGGCGCACTGCCCGCAGCGCATCGTAGACATCCACGACGCTGACGATGCGCCCAGCCAGCGGAATGGCCTCGGCGCACAGGCCCGCCGGATATCCGCCGCCGTCCCAGCGCTCATGGTGGGTGCGGGCGATTTCGGCAGCCAGGGGCAAAAACGGGTGTTGTGGGCCTTCCAGGATTTCTGCGCCGATCAGGGTATGGGTTTTGATGGTGTCAAATTCTTCGGGAGTCAGGCGGCCAGTTTTGAGCAAGATGGCGTCGGGGATGGCAATTTTGCCGATGTCATGCAGGCGGGCGGCCACCTGTAAAGCCTGCACGAACTCAGGCGCTTCCCCCAGTTCCTGCGCCACACAGGCCGACGCGTCTCCGACCCAGTGGATGTGCTTGGCCGAATCATGATCGCGGTATTCGGCCACCGTCGCCAGGCGCTCCAGCGTATGCATCTGCTCGTCGTACAGGGCGTGTTCGCGCTGCTGCACGAGTTCGCTGAGGGTGTCGGCCCGCAGGCGAGCGCTCTGGCTGACCTGCTGGGCCTGCGCCACCTGAAACCGGACGGTCATTTCTTCCAGCGTCCTTCGGGCCTCGTGTTGCAGCCGGGCAAACAAAAGCTGCGTGTACAACTGCAACTGCTCCAGGGCGGTTTGAAGATCTCCGACCTGACGGGCGGCAAAACTGTATTGACTGTGCAGGCGCAACCAGATGGTGTCCTCAAAGGGAATCTTTTCGCCCAGCTTCAGCGCCTGCCCGAAATACAACTTCACGCCCGCCGCATCGTGGTGCAGCGCCGCCTCCCAACCCAGAGCCGCCAGCCAGGCTTGCTCGGCGCGGGGGCTGGATTTAAATTCAAAAGCGTCTGTCCACGCCCGCCAGTCTTCCAGCGCCTGCCTAAGCTGAAGGCGTTGCTGGAGACTGGGTTCGACCAATTCCAGCAGCCGCACATGGGTATGCAACTGGCGTTGCTGAAAGCCCAGATTATCGGTCACGGGCGCAAAATCAAGGAGGCGGTTTAGAAATTGAATGCCCTGTTCGGCATACTGCCACACCTCTGCTTCGTGCCCGCGCAGCAACGCCTGTTGTGCCAGATACAACGAACCCACCGCGCACGTGAGAACGCCATAGGAGGAAACCTTTTGGCCCTCCAACGGACAGATGCCCGTCAAGTCCAGGGCCAGAATCTCTTTGCCCAATTCCAGCATTCGTTCTGGACGATGAAATTCATTGAAGCTGATGCTGGAGTTATACAGCGCGTAGCCCAGTTCGGCGGCGTCGAGTTGCTGGGCCAGTGCACAGGCCTGAGCGTGCTGATCTGCCGACTGCGCCAGAAAACCCAGGCGCAAAAACGCGATGCCCAAGATGCCGTGAATTCGCCGCAACTCACGAGGCTCGGCAAACTGGCGGCCCAGGCGCACCACTTCTTCGGCGTACTCGACCAGCCAGAGATTCATTCCAAGCAAGCCCGCCGATGGAACCTGCTGAGACAGAGCCGACCACTTTGCTGCTTCGTCCCCTGTTCGCCGCGCCTCGTGATAGGCCAACTGGGCCAATTGAAACGAGCTTTCCGGCTGCCGCTTTCTCAGCTCTACGGCCAGATCAATCAGCGGTGTGGTGAGCCCAACAGCAGAAGCGTACGGAGGCGTGTCTTTGCACATTTGAATCAGATCCCCGATTGACTTTGCCTACCCAGTTGAATGCATCTTCATTAAATATTTATTCTGCTGAACTTACTATTCCACAGTGACTTACTGTTCCGGTATCCCCCATTGGCCGATACTGAGCACAGAATCGAGGTCCCTATACTCTCTGAGGTGAGTGTACTGGGCAGTGGGCTTCACTGACCGATTGGTCACCTATATCCGAGTGAACAGAATGGCAAAGAACACCACGACCTCACCGAAATTCATCAATCTCTGATGGGTCGTTCGGAGCATTGCTTTAGGCAGAGTGCGTATTAGACTGGGGAGCTGTGAGCCTCCTCTCTCCTGCCCCTGCTGCCCCAGCCACCGAGCATCTTGACCGCGCCGCCGCCGAATTTGGAACGCCGCTGTACGTGTACGACGCTGCCGAGCTGGACGCCGCGCTGGGGCGGGTGCGCTCGGCATTTGGCACGGCGCGGGTGTACTACGCCATGAAAGCCAATCCCAACCTGACCCTGCTACGGCGCTTGCACGGGGCGGGCGTGGGCTTTGAATGCGTCAGCGCGGGCGAGATTGCGCGGGCCGAGCGAGTGGGCGCGGGCGGGGAAAGCCTCTTGGTCAACGGCCCCGCCAAAAGTGACGCCGAGTACGCGGCGGGCGCAAGACTGGGAGCCACCTTTATCGTAGACCGGGCCGAGGAGGTGGGCTTACTCCCGCCCCACTCGCGGGCACTGGTGCGGGTGAATCCGGCGTTAGAGATCAGCACGCACGACCACCTTGCCACGGGCGCGGCAAGCAGCAAATTCGGCGTGACCCTGGCGCAGGCCCCGGCGGTGCTGCAAGCCCTGCGGGATGCGGGTCACACGGCACTGGGGCTGCACGTCCATATCGGCAGCGCCATCCGCGACGCGCAGGATTTTACGGCGGCCTTTGCGCGGCTGGCCGACCTGAGGGCCGAAACTGGCCCGCTGGCCGTGCTGGATGCAGGCGGCGGCTGGGGCCTGAATGCCGACCTGCCCGGTATTGCGCGGGAAGCGTGGGCGGTGGCTACCGTTTTTGGCGCGGAACTGTGGGTCGAACCGGGCCGCTACCTGACCGCACAGGCCGGAACGCTGCTGACACGGGTGGTGGGCACCAAGCAAACAGGGCGTAATTTCGTGCTGGTAGACGCGGGCATGACCGAGCTTCTGCGGCCCATGCTGTACGGCGCAGAGCATCCGGTGTCGGCACTATGGGAGGGCGAACACAGCGGCACCTGGGACATCGCTGGGCCAGCCTGCGAAAGCGGCGACCTGCTGGCGCGGGATGTGGCTCTGCCCACCCCAAAACGCGGCGACCTGCTGGCGATCCATGAAGCCGGAGCCTACGGCGCGGGCATGAGCAGCAATTACCTGACCCGTTCACGCCCCGCCGAGGTGCTGTGGGAGGGCGGCGAGTGGAAGCTGATGCGGCGGCGCGAAACGCCCAAAGAGGTCTGGGCAGCGGAGGAACTGGAGTAAAAGGCGTCTGATCGGGGATAAAGATGACTCGTAGGGGCAACCCCCCCATTGCTCTGCAATGCCCCCCTTGAGGAGAGGAGAAAAGACCACACCACCGCCACCCCAAATCGTCCCCGCCCACATCCGTGTGAGGCCGTCATGCGTGCAACGCGCGGGCCAATTCCAGCTTGGAATTTATGGGCGATTCCGCTTCAGGTGAGCAATTTAGTCAGGTCTGAATACGACAAGATCACTCCTGCCGAGCGCAGCGACCACTCCCCTGACCCCTTTGGGGGCGGGGGCTGGGGGGTGGGGGAGAACTTGGAAGCAGGCCAATAAGTCGGCATTATTGATTCTTAACTAGGGTGGCAACACCTTGAAAGCTGGGCATAACCCCCCCGTTGCTAACGCAACGCCCCCCCTTGAGGGGAGGACAAGGGCTGAAGCTGCCCTGCTCGGCCCCACCCCGCTATGATGCCCCTGTGACCGCCCCGCATTCGACGATGCCCCTGCCCGACACCACACGCGCCCGAATTCAGACCGAGGCAGCGCGGCTGTTTGTGGCGAGCGGCTACCACGGCGTCAGCATGCGCGAGGTGGCCGAAGCGGTGGGCGTGACCAAGCCCGCGCTATACCACCACTACGCCGACAAGGAAGCCCTGTTTCTGGCGATGCTGGACGGCACACTGGCAGGTCTGGCGCGGCTGGTGGCCCACGCGGGCGAGCAGGTCGGTATCCGGGCACAACTGGAAGTGTTGGTGGGCGATCTGGTCGCCAGTGCCCCGGCCCAGCGCGTGGGCCTGCAACTGGCCGGGGAGCTGCGGCATGTGTCACCCGAGCGCCGCGCCGCCTTCGAGGGCGAATACCGCCGGGTGTGGATGGGCGGCTTGACCGCGCTGATCGAAACGGCGGCGGCACGCGGCGAACTCCGGGCTGATCTGCCCCCAGCCGTGCTGACGCGGGCGCTGCTGGCGCTGACCTATCCGCTGGTTACGGGTGCGCCGCCCGCCGATCCGCAGGGCACGGCGCGGGCGCTGCTGGCCGTATATCTGGATGGGGCAGCGAGACACTGAGGAGCACCGGCTCTGTACAGGCACTGGGCCTAAACACTGCCTGCCAAAAATATTCCCGCCGAGGGGCACAGGTCGCGCAGCACGCATTCTCCGCACAGGGGGCGCTGTGCGCGGCAGGTTTCGCGCCCATGCCGGATGGCCGACACATGAAAGCCGTAGCGAGAAGGCCAGTCGCGGGGCAGGACTTCATCGAACCAGCGTTCGACCTTGATGGCGTTCCAGCGGGCAGGCACCCACTCCAGCCGCGCCGCGATCCGGCCGATGTGCGTGTCCACGGGCATGGCAGGCCGCGCCATATCGAACAGCAGCACACACGACGCCGTTTTCATGCCCACTCCCGGCAATGATTCCAGCAGGGCGCGGGCTTCGGCATCGTTCAGGTCGTGCGTGTCTTGCAGGCTCAGCGTTCCCCGCGTTTCTTCCAGTCTGTACAGCACGTTGTAGATGTAATCGGCCTTGACCCGCGCCAGCCCGCCGCCCGCGCCGCGCAGTACGCCCTCTATTCCGTCTGGGCCATCGGCCAGCGCTGCTTCCCACTGCGGATAGCTGACCTTGAGGGCCGCGAATTGCCGACGGGAAATGATGCTCGTATTTTGCTGAGACAGGATGGTGCCGATCAGGGCGTCCAGGGGTTCGGGGCTGCGGTTCGGCGCGGGCAGGGTGGGCAGATAACGCTCCCGCAGCCGCGTCGTCACCTCCTGAAGATCGGCGGGCGGGGGCTGCTGCTCGGTGAGGGTGGGTTTGGGCAGGCGAGCGGGGAGCGGCATAGACGGAACGGCGGGCGGCACGGTTCAGGGTAGGAGTCTGTCTCCGCCCAAACTGTGCCGCCCGCCGCCTTCAGCTCAGCGAGATTTAGGCTGCCGTGCCGCGCCGCGCCTGCAACACCTTGATAGCAATCGGGATAATGGAGACCACCAACACCACGCCCACGATCAGCAGAATGTAACGGTCAAGATTGGGAATCAGGCGGCCCAGATAGTAGGCCAGCGCAGGCACGCCGACACCCCACAGCACCGCTCCGATCACGTTATACACGGTAAACACGGCAATCGGCATCCGGCTCACTCCGGCCAGCGTGGGCACGAAGGTTCGCACGATGGGCACGAACCGGGCGACCACCACGGCCAACCGCCCGTACTGATTGAAGTAGCCTTCCGCCTGCTGCACGTATTCGGGCTTAAAAAACTTTGCTCGCTCGTTGCGAAATACGGCGGGGCCGAACCTCTGACCGATGTAATATCCGGCGGTATTGCCCAGAATGGCCCCGGCCACCACCGCCGCCATCACGCCGCCCAAATGCAGATCACCGCTGGCCGCCACCAATCCAGCCGCGATCAGCAGACTGTCGCCGGGCAGGAAAAACCCCAGCAGCAGACCGGTTTCGGCAAAGACGATGGCAAAAATGCCCAGATAGGAGGCAGAGAGAATGGCGGCAGTGAAATCATGCATACGCGCAGGCTATCCCCTCAGGAGGTGAGGCACGTCATCCGGAAGGCAGACCTCCACTTGGTTAAGCCTCAGCGGGCGCGAACCTTGCTGATGTTGCCTGCCGCGTCAATGGCCTGTACATCGGCGTAGATACCGGTGGTTTCGGCATAGAACTGGACGCTGGGGCCGGGCGTGATATTCAGGCGGTTGCCGTCCACGATGACCTGCACCACGCGGGTATTGTCGGTGGCGACCCCCGACACGCGCACGATATTGCCCGACTTTTCTACCTGCGTGACTTTGATGACCGGATTCACGGCATCCACGCTGATCGGCAGCACCAGCGTGCTTTCGTTGCCCGCCGCGTCTGTGGCCTTGATGGTGTACTGGCCTTTGCTGCCCTGCACCAACGTCTTGAACTGGAAGTTGGCAATTTTACGGCTGCTGGACGGAATAGCGATGGCCTTGCCGTCCACGGTGAGCCGGGTCACGCCCACATCGTCGAGAGCGTAGCCCTGCACCGTAAAACTGCGCTGGCGACTGACTCCGCCGCCGTCCGGGCTGCTGATCACGATACGGGGCTTGAAGGTATCCACCGTGCGGGCACAACTGCTCAGTGACATGCCCAGCGCCGCAGGAAGGGCAGAGGCAATCAGCAGGCGGGCGGCAAGGGAACGCATGAACGCGAGTATACCGGGGCGGGGGCAGCTCTGAGGGTCTAAAGGTCTAGGATCTCAGGAAAGGCCAGAGCTGCGCCGACCTCAATGCGAGTGGGCGCAGGACTACGGAACGACGGGTGCCAACCCTTCCCCCAAACAGGCCAAAGGCCCAAGCAAGGGCGGATGTGCCTTTGCTTGGGCCTTTGGACCCTTAGACCCCCTTCAGGCGAAAGTAGGCCGCCGCCCCAGCGCCCGCAGGCGCAACATGCTCGCCACAAACACGGCGGCGCTGAGCAGCGTGACCAACATCAGCGTAATAAAGGGGGCCTGTGCGCCGAGGCTGGGTTTCAGGAAGGCGAAGGTGAGGGGCAGCACGAATCCGCCGAGGCCGCCCAGCAAGCCCACCAAGCCGCCGACGACACCCATATCGCCGGGAAACCACTGGGCCACCAGCGTATAGGTGCTGGCCTTGCCCACGCCCATGCCCACGCCCACCACCGTGGTCAGCAGCAAAAACAGATTCAGGGGCAGTTCGTGCGTGAGGGGCAGCAGGCCCAGCGCCATCACGGCAAAACTGGCGATGGTGATGCCGCGTGGGCCAAAGCGGTCACTGAGATAGCCGCCGAGGGGCCGCAGCAGGCTGGCTGGAAAGATAAACAGCGCCGTGAGCAGGCCCGCCTGCGCCAGTGGCAGATCGTAGTGGTCTACGTAGTATTTGGGCAAGAACAGACTCAGGGCCACGTAGGCTCCGAAAAACACCACGTAATACAGCCCGAACCGCCAGACCTGTGCATTGCCCAGAGGCCGCATCCAGTCAGCGAGGGTGCGAACCGGGCGCACCGCAGCATCGGCGGGCGTAAAGCGGGCCGTGAGGGCGGCAATCAGCACCAGCAACAGGGCGAACACGAACGGGACGAAATGCCAGCCGCCCGGAATCAGCAGGCCCGCCGGAATCAGGGTGATCAGCAGCGGGGCAAGCAGTTTGGTGATGCTGGCCCCCGCATTGCCCGCACCGAAGGTGCCCAGCGCCAGCCCGCGCCGAGAAACCGCCACCCATTGGGCAATCCAGGCGTTGCCCACCGCAAAACTGACCCCCGCGAGGCCCACGCCGAGGGCCAGAGCCAGCAGCGTGTTGTAACTGTTGGCGAAGGCCAGCGCCAGCGCAAACACCGCCGTCAGCAGCGTGACGCCCAGAAAGACCTTCTTGCCGCCGATCCGGTCTGCCATCAGGCCAGCGGGCAGGCGCAGCAGCGAACCCGTCAGCACCGGAATGGCCGTCAGCAGCGTGAACTGCGCGTCGGTGAGGCCCAGCGTTTTGCGGATCGGCAGGCCCACGATGGCGAACATGACCCACACGGCAAACATCAGCGTAAATCCGGCGGTGCTCCACGCCACCACGCGGCGGGCATCAGGGCTGAGGGGCAAGGCTGGGGCAGAAGAGCTGGGAGTGGATGTCATCGCAAACCTCGCAAAAAAGACAGAAGAGGAGGAACACGGCGCGGGGGCGCAGTGTGGGGCGGCCAATGGATTGAAAGCAGCGGTCAGCGCATCACAGGTTGACCCACCCCCCGCACAGTTGAGCTGGCAACAGCAAAAGCCGGATGCAGGGTCACGGACGTGGCCTTGAATGCGGGCATCCCCGAATGTGGGTCAAGCGTATGAGGGTCGGTCAGCAGGTTGGCGGTTTCGGGCCAGTGGAAGGGCAGGAACACCGTATCGGGCCGAATGCCGGGGGTGATGGATACGGGCAGGGTGGTGCTGCCATGCGCGGTCTTGAGGGTCACAGGGTCGCCCGCCTTCAGGCCGTATTCGCGGGCCGTGTCGGGGTGCATCTGGGCGGTGTTTTCGGCCCGCAGGCCAGCGTTCCGGCGGGTCTGGGTGCCGCTCTGGTACTGGTTGCTGAGGCGTCCGGTAGTCAGGGTCAGGGCCAGATGTGGGGTGTGGGGCACGGCCACGAAGGCAGGCAGCGCGGGCACCTGCAGGGTCGCCAGCCCATCGGCGGTGGGGTAGGTGGGCGCGTAGGCGTAGGGCGTATCGGGGCCAGCGGCGTGGGGCACGGGCCACTGGGCACTGGCGCGGTCAAGGCGTTCGGCACTCAGACCGCTGTAATCGGCCTTTCCGCCGCGTGTGGCCCGGAAAAATTCGTCTTGCAGTTCCCGGAAATCGGTGTATTCAAACCCTCTCGGGCGGCCCACGGCGTGCGCGAGGTCGCACAGGATGCGCCAGTCTTCGCGGGCGGCCCCCGGCGCGGTGATGGCTTTGCGGCGGCGCTGCACCCGGCCCTCCAGGTTGGTGGTCGTGCCCTCTTCCTCGCACCACATGGAACCGGGCAGCACCAAGGTTGCCAACTGCGCCGTCTCGCTGGGCAAAAAATCAATGACAATCAGGTGTTTCAGCGCCCGCAGACGCTCGGCCACAAATCCGGCCCCCGCCGCGCTGACCACCGGATTCGACCCCAGCACGATCAGGGCTTCTATCTCGGTGCCGCAGGCGTTCAGAAGTTCCTGTGCGCTTTTTCCGGGTTGGGGCAGATCGGCGGCAGTGCAACCCCACAGCGCAGCGATTTCGGCGCGGTGGCGGGGGTCGCGCAGGCTACGTGCGCCTGGCAACTGGTCGGTTTTCTGGCCGTGTTCGCGCCCGCCCTGACCGTTGCCCTGCCCCGTCAGCGTGCCGTAGCCGCCGCCGGGTTTGCCAAAATGCCCGGTCAGAAAGGCCAGATTCAGCAGCGCGTGTACCGTGTCGGTGCCGTGGGCGTGCTGCTCCGCGCCGCGTCCGGTCAGGATCAGGGGCTTGGTGGCCTGGGCGTAGGCATGGGCCAGCGCCATAAATTCGCTCTCGGGAATACCGCATTCGTGGGCCACGCGGGCGGGCGGGTAATCGTCGGCCTGCCACAGCACCCCGGTCAGGCCGTGTGCGGTGGCGGTGGGCCGGATTCTTCCCCACTGCTTCATCAGGTTCAGCAGGCCCAGCGCCAATACGCCGTCGCTGCCGGGGCGAATCCCCAGATGTTTGCCCGCGACTTTGGCGGTGGTGGTGGCGCGGGGGTCAATGGCGTACACCAACGCTCCCCGGTCTTTGGCAGCCTTGAGGTACTGCATGATCGGCGGCAGCGTCTCGGCGATGTTCGCGCCCACCAGCAGGATCAGGTCGCTGGTACCCAGATCGGATAGAGGAAAGCCCAGCCCCCGGTCATAGCCCACCGTGCGGTTCAGGGCGGTGCTGGCCGACGCCATGCAGTAGCGCCCGTTGTAGTCGATGTTGGCGGTCTTCAGCGCAAGGCGGGCGAATTTGCCCAGCAGATAGGTCTTCTCATTGGTCAGGCTGCCGCTACCGTACACGCCCACCGCGTCCGGGTTGGTCCTCAACAGCGGCGTCAGGGCTTGGCGCACATAGGCCAGCGCCTCGGCCCAGGAAACGGGCACGAGTTGGCCGTTTTTTCGCAGCAGGGGCGTGGTCAGGCGTTCGGGGTGGCGCAGATCGCTGAGGGCCGCCAGCCCTTTTTTACAGACTGTGCCGTGCGCCACCGGACACTCTCTGGTGGGCGTGATTTTGACGGGCAGGTTGTTCTCGATGTGCAGATCGAAGTTGCACTGCACCGCGCAGTAGGGACAGGTAGTACGCACCAGCCGGGGCACGGCGGGCGGCACCAGACCAACGGCAGAGGGAATCGGCGCAGACATCGCCTCACCTTGCGGGCTGCTGGAGAACATGTCAAGGCCAAATTTGCAGAGTGAAATGTTTTTTCGAAACGTAAAACAAGATTCGTCTAAAGTGCGGTGTTACCGACTCAGTAAATTTGCAGTTTGTTCGTAAATCTATTGACAACCGGAATGGAATCGGTCCCAATAGGAAGCAGAGAGGGTTTGGCAGAGCAGTGAGCCTACCCTCACCCGGCCTCGCTTGCTTTTCCCAGTTGTTGAGATCCAGTCCACGCTTTGAGATGCAGTCCCGCTTTGAGATTCAGAAGAGGTTCCTTGATGTTCCAACCCAACCGTTTTGCCGTGTCTCCAGTGTTGCCACAGGTCGTCGTCGTGGGCAGCGGGATGGTCAGCCACCGTTTTGTAGAGCAGCTCCGCGCACAGGCCGACGCCGCTTGCCTGCGCGTCACCGTGGTCAGCGAGGAATCCCGGCTGGCCTATGACCGCGTGCATCTCAGCAGCCACTTTGACCAACCGCGCCCCGATCTGGCGCTGGCGACGCCTGCCGGGTACGCCGAACTGGGCGTGGACGTGGTCTTTGGCCGCGCCACCAGCATCAACCGCACGGCCCGCACGCTGCAAGTGGGCGACACCGAACTGAGTTATGACGTGCTGGTACTGGCAACGGGCAGCTTTCCTTTCGTGCCGCCCCTGCCCGGAAAGGACGCGGCGGGCTGCTTCGTCTACCGCACGCTGGACGATCTGGATGCCATCCGCGCTGCCGCAGAAGCCTTACCGACCTCCGCAACGGGCGTGGTCGTCGGCGGCGGCCTGCTGGGGCTGGAAGCGGCGGGCGCACTGGGCAAACTGGGCCTGAAGACGCATGTGGTGGAATTCGCGCCCCAGCTCATGCCCGCGCAACTGGACGCCGAGGGCGGCGGAGCGCTGCGCCGCAAGATCGAGGGCATGGGCATCGGCGTCCATACGGGCAAGGCCACCTCTGAAGTGCAGGTGGACGGCGCGGGCCGCGTGACCGGGCTGGCCTTTGCCGACGGTTCCAGCCTGCCCGCTGATCTGGTGGTGTTTTCGGCAGGCATCCGCCCCCGCGACGAGCTGGCCCGCAGCAGCGGCCTCAGCGTGGGCGAGCGCGGCGGGATTGCCATCGATGACCGCTGCGTGACTTCCGACCCGGCGGTATACGCGGTGGGCGAATGTGCGCTGCACGATGGGCGCGTGTATGGGCTGGTGGCTCCCGGCTACAGCATGGCGAAGGTGGCCGCCGCCAGCCTCCTGACCGATCTGGGCCTGAATCCGGCCTCTGAAGCCCGCTTCACGGGGGCCGACCTGTCCACCAAACTGAAACTGCTGGGCGTAGAGGTGGGCAGTTTTGGCGACGCCAGGGGCGCGACCCCCGGCGCACGCACGGTCAGCCTGAGCGACAATGTCCGCAACACCTACAGCAAACTGGTGCTCTCGGAAGATGGACTGCGCGTGCTGGGCGGCCTGCTGGTGGGCGATACGGCCCGCTACGGCGATCTGCTGGATCTGTCCCTGAGTGGCACGCCCCTGACCGTGCCGCCCGAAACGCTGATCGTGCCGCCCCTGCCCGGCGCAACCGAGATGCCCGCCACAGCCAACGCCCTGATCTGCTCCTGCGAAAACGTGCGCTCGGAGGCCGTGTGCAGCGCCGTCGCAGGTGGAGCGCGGGACGTGGCGAGCCTGAAAAAATGTACGGGCGCGGGCACCGGCTGCGGCGGCTGCGTGCCCCAACTGCACGGCCTGCTGCAAACCGAACTGCGGCGGCTGGGCGAAACCGTGTCCAACCACCTGTGCGAGCATTACCCGCACTCGCGTCAGGAACTGTTCGGCCTGATCCGGGTCAAGGGCTGGCAGAGTTGGGATGAGGTGCTGGAGGCGCACGGCAGCGGCTCGGGCTGCGAGGTCTGTAAACCTGCCGTCGCCAGCATTCTGGCGAGCCTGCACAACGACTATGTTCTGAAGCCGCAGCATGCACCCCTTCAGGACACCAACGACGCCTTCCTTGCCAACATCCAGAAAAACGGCACCTACTCCGTGATGCCGCGCATTCCCGGCGGCGAGGTGACGCCAGAAGGATTGATCGCCATAGGTGAGGTGGCCCGCAAATTCGGCCTGTACTGCAAGATCACGGGCGGGCAGCGCATCGACCTGCTGGGCGCACAGCGCGACGACCTGCCCGCCATCTGGACAGACCTGATCGCGGCAGGCTTCGAGAGTGGGCACGCCTACGGCAAGAGCCTGAGAACCGTCAAAAGCTGCGTGGGACAGACGTGGTGCCGCTACGGGGTGCAGGATTCCACCAGTCTTGCCATCCGGCTGGAGTTGCGTTACCGAGGCCTGAGGAGTCCGCACAAACTCAAATCGGGCGTGTCGGGCTGCACCCGCGAATGTGCCGAGGCCCGCAGCAAGGACTTTGGACTGATCGCCACCGAGAAGGGCTGGAATCTGTATGTGGGCGGCAACGGCGGAGTCACGCCCAAGCACGCGCTGCTGCTGGCCGAGGGCCTGTCCGAAGACGCGCTGATCACGCTGCTCGACCGCTTTCTGATGTTCTACGTGCGAACCGCTGACCGACTGCAACGCACCAGCACCTGGCTGGAGAACCTCGAAGGCGGGCTGGAATACCTGCGGGCCGTGATCATGGACGACACGCTGGGCATCTGCGCCGATCTGGACGCGGCCATGCAGCACCACATCGGCACCTACGAAGACGAATGGGCCGCCGCCCTCAGCGATACGGCGGGGCTGGCCCGTTTCCGCACCTTTATCAACAGCGACGCCCGCGACAACGCCATCGAGTGGGTGGATGAACGGGGGCAGATCCGGCCCGCACCCCTCCAACCCGCGCTGCTGCATGGGCTGGTGCCGCTGCCGATGGCGGGCGGGGACGACTGAGGGTATGGGGAATAGAAACAGCAAAACCCTGACCTTCGCCACTCAAACTCTGGATGTTCGGCCCTTAGACCTAGAGATCCTTGACCTTACTTTTGCCTCTAAAGGAGCCATCATGACTCTGACCCTTTCTTCTCCATCTACCGCCTGGGTACGCGTGTGCAAACTCGACGACATTTTGCCCGGTGCAGGCGTGTGTGCCCTCGTGGACGGCGCTCAGGTGGCCGTGTTCCGCGTGACCTACCGGGGCGCGGACCGGATTTTTGCGGTGGGCAACCACGACCCCTACACCAGCGCCAACGTGCTGTCGCGGGGGCTGACCGGCAGTTATACGGCGGTAGACGGCCTGCGCTTCAAGGTGGCCTCGCCGCTGCTGAAGCACGCCTTTGACCTCGAAACGGGTGTCAGTCTGGACGACCCGGCCCTGCGCCTGCCTGTCTACGCGGCCCGCGCCAAAGGGGGTGACGTATGGATTGGTTTGGCGGTTTAAGAATTCTGAGCCTGGAATCCCGGCGATCCGAGGAAATGGCAACGCTGATCGGCAAATACGGCGGCGTGGCGATGGTGGCTCCCAGCATGCGCGAGCAGAAGCTGGATCTCAGCGCCCACCTCGCCCAGTTCGAGGCGGGGCTGGCGGCCGGAGATATTCACGCCGTGGCCTGCATGACCGGGGTGGGCAGCAAACTGTTCCTGCGTGACCTAGCCGCCCGTGATCCCAGACATCTGGAGACGTTGCAGGGCGTGCAGATGGTGGCACGCGGCACCAAGCCGATGCAGGCGCTGAAAACCTTTGGCCTCACGGGGGTCGGGGTGCCCAAGCCCTGTACGTGGCACGAGGTTCAGGATCACCTGATCGGTACGCTTGCTCCCGGCCAGCACGCTGTGATTCTGGAATACGGCGATGCCACGCCCCCCGCCATGCTGCATACGCTGAAACATGCGGGCATACGCGTGACCAGCATTCCGGTGTATCGCTGCGCCTTTCCTGCCGATACCGCGCCGCTGGCCCACGCCATCCGCGATACCGTGCTGGGCGGTCAGGACATCCTGCTGCTGTCCAGCGGCACACAGGTCTTGCATCTGATGAAATTTGCGGCCCGCATGAACCTCGAAGCCGAACTCCGCGACGCCATTCACCGGATGGTGGTGGTCAGTATTGGCCCCGCGTGCAGCGAAAGCGCCGCCGAACTGGGGCTGCGAATTGATCTGGAAGCCAACCCCCACAAGATGGGCATTCTGGTTCGCACCGCCGCAGAACACGGCCCCGCACTGCTGCGTGGGCGACTGGGTAAGGTGGGGTAGGACATTGCGGGCAAACCGGAGCAACAAGCCCTTGTCCTCCCCTTGACTGGTACAGCCCGAAGGGAGGGGCATTGCGTCAGCAATGGGGGGTTCGCCTTCCAAGCCAGATCACGCTTCCGCCCAAACCCGCCAGTCTGCTCCGCAGCCAGCCCCCCTTAAAGGGGAGCGTTGCGCCAGCAACGGGGGGTTCACCTCTCACTTCAATATTCCCCGCCCGTCTGCCATGCCCAGACGGGCGTTTTCTTTGCCCACACGGGTGCTAGCCTGCCGGAAACGCGACAATCCAGCTCATACCAATCCAACCACGCCACGCCGGAGGACACCACCCCATGACCGATGCTTCAACTCCTTTTGAATCCGTGTTTACCGTCGAGGCCACTCCCATTAAATTTGGGCCGGGAGCAGCAGCCGAGGCAGGCTGGGAACTGGCGCGGCTGGGCGTGCGGCGGGCCTTCGTGGTGGTCGATCCGGCCCTGCTGGAGCAGGCGTCGGGGCAGGCTGTGCTGGAAAATTTGCGGCAAAGCGGCGCGGAACTGGTGATCTTTTCAGATATTCGGGTCGAACCGGATCGGCAGAGTTTGGAGCGGGCAGCGGCGGCGGCGCGGGAATCCGGGGCCGATGGATTCGTGGCGCTGGGCGGCGGCAGCACCATCGATACGGCCAAAGTTGCCAACCTGCTGGCCTCCTGCGGGGGCGGGGTCATGGACTACGTGAACCCGCCCATCGGCGCGGGCCGCCAGCCCCCACGGGCGCTGATGCCGCTGCTGGCGATTCCGACCACGGCGGGCAGCGGGTCGGAGGCCACCACCGTCGCCATTCTGGATTTGCCCGAATTGGGCGTGAAATCGGGCATCAGTCATAGGCTGCTGCGGCCCTCGCAGGCCATCGTAGACCCGGAGCTGACCCGCACCACGCCCCCACAGGTGATCGCCGCCGCCGGGCTGGATGTGGTCTGTCATGCCGCCGAGAGCTACCTCAGCCGCCCGTATACCTCTCGCCCACGCCCCGCCACCCCCGCACAGCGCCCGCCCTATCAGGGCAGCAATCCGGTGGCCGATCTGTGGTCGGGTCAGGCCCTGCGCTGGGGCGGGGAATTCCTGCGCCGCGCCGTGCAGGACGGCTCTGATACCGAGGCACGCGGCTTCATGATGCTGGGGGCGACGATGGCGGGCGTGGGCTTCGGCTCGGCGGGGGTGCACATTCCGCACGCCTGTGCCTACCCCATCGCGGGCCTGCGCCACAGCTTTCAGTCTCCGGGCTATCCCACAGATCATGCCTTCGTGCCACACGGCTTTTCGGTCATCGTGACTGCGCCCGCTGCCTTCCGCTTTACTTTCGAGGCCAGCCCAGCACGCCACATTCAGGCCGCCACCTTTCTGACCGGGCAATCCTATGCTCCTGATGACCACGATGCCCTGCCCAACGCCCTTTTAGACTTGATGCGCGACGTGGGTGCACCGTCTGGACTGCAAGCTCTGGGCTACGCGCCTGCCGATCTGCCTGCACTGATCGAGGGAGCGCTGAAGCAGCAGCGCTTGCTGGCCGTTGCGCCGCGTGTGCCCACGGCGGACGATCTGGAAGCAATATTTGCGGCCAGTTTCGAGAACTGGTCTTATTGATTCTTGCCGAGGTGGGCCACACCTTGAGGGCTGGGCGGCCCAACGTTGGGCAATACAACCCCCCCGTTGCTGACGCAACGCCCCCCCTTAAAGGGGGCTGGCTGCGAAGCAGACTGGGGGGTTATGCCCGGAACGTTGCTCAGCCCAACAGGGATCAGTCAGCACCCAACCCTCAGGTCAGCCCTATTCCCCCGCCCCCACCGCTTCCGCCACCGTCTTGAAACCGTCGCGCTGCAACAGTTGGGCCAGCGTGCGGTTCAGGCGGGCGGGCAGCAGCGGGCCTTCATAGATCAGACCGGTATACAGTTCGATCAGGCTGGCCCCGGCGCGGATTTTGGCGTAGGCACTTTCTGGGGTCAGAATGCCGCCCACGCCCACAATCGGCAGGCGGCCCCGCGTCTGGCGGTAGGCGTCGGCAATCAGCGCGGTGCTGCGGAGGGCCAGGGGAATCCCGCTGAGGCCGCCCGCCTCGGCAGCGTGGGTGTGGGTCAGTCCGGCGCG
Organism: Deinococcus aquatilis DSM 23025; assembly: GCF_000378445.1. Taxonomy (GTDB): domain Bacteria; phylum Deinococcota; class Deinococci; order Deinococcales; family Deinococcaceae; genus Deinococcus; species Deinococcus aquatilis. The sequence goes on from NZ_KB899696.1 coordinate 173,872, forward strand.
GCTGAGGGTGGTGTTGCTGATGATCAGGCCGTCTGCGCCTGCTTCCTGCACGGCGTTCACGCTGGCCTCGAAGTCGGCGGGGTGCAGGTCGGGGGCCAGCTTGACCAGCACAGGCGGGGGGCGTCGGCCTGCGCGAACCCGGCCCGCCTCTCCCCCACTCTGCGCCTCCACTTCCTGCTGCACGGCCCGCACCAGCGCCCCCAAACCCGCCGCTTCCTGTAGGGCACGCAGTCCGGGCGTATTGGGGCTGCTCACATTGATCACGAATCCATCGGCCACCGCGTGCAGCGCCCGCACACACTTCAGGTAATCCTGCACCGCCTCTTCGTTGGGCGTGTCCTTGTTTTTGCCGATGTTGACCCACACAGGCACAGGCCGTTTTCCCGTGCTCAGCCGCCCGCGCAGCGCCTCTGCCCCGGCATTGTTGAACCCCATCCGGTTGATCAGTGCGCCGTCGGACGGCAGCCGGAACAGGCGCGGGCGCGGATTTCCCGGCTGCGCCAGCGGCGTGACCGTGCCCACTTCCAGAAAGCCGAAGCCCATCGCGCCAAAGGCCGGAACCGCCACCCCATTTTTGTCGAGGCCCGCCGCCAGCCCCACCGGAGAAGCAAAAGTGCGCCCCCACAGCGTCTGGCTCAGTTGCGGCTGCACGGCCCCCGGCAGCGTGACCCCGCGTGCCAGCGCAGGCCACAGCGGAAGCCGGGAAGCGGCCTGCAACAGATTCAGGCTCAGATGATGCGCGTCCTCGGCATCCAGACGAAACAGCAGCGGGCGGAGGGCTTGACGGTACACGGGAACAAGGATAGTGCGTGTGAGGGTCAGAACTCTTCTGAGCGCCCTACAGAGTCGGTGACGATGCGGTCAGGCTGGACAGAGAAACTATGCTGGACAAAGAGAACAGTCCATCTGGCGCAGGCAAGAAATCGGATACCCCAACCACGGCCTCAAGATTGATAGGGCCGTATACATGCGGGAAAAATAGTCCGCTGTTTTCGTATTCCTCGTCCCTCAGCTCTGAGGTCAAACGTTCAGGATCGATATGCAGCAAGACCAAATCGGATTGACCCACAAAATAGGCGTTGGCAACGGCAATCACCTGTTCCTCTGTGGGTGTAGAGCAATGAATATAGCCATCCGTGAGAAGACTGGGATGGCTAGAGTGGCCGACTTGCTGAGCCTGCGCCCATGCGGAGCGGGTGGTGAGATGAACCATCACCGAAGTCTGGGTGTCTACAGTCGGGGTGTCTACCCGCCCAATCCCAGCACGTCGGGCCGCATAGGTTCGAGCTGTACCAGACGGGCGTGCTGCTGGCGGTCACTCTGTTCGATCAGGTCGGCCAGCGTGGTGCCGCCCAGTACGTCGCGCAGGGCGGCGTCCACCCGATACCACAAATCCTGCGTGCCACACACGTTCTGACTGTCGCACACATGGTCGTCTTCCACGCACGACACAGGCGCGATACTGCCTTCCATCGCCGTGACCACATCATAGGCATTGATGGCCGAGGCCGCCCGCGCCAGACGGTAGCCGCCGTGTGCGCCGCGAATGCTGCGAATAAATCCAGCGCGGCGCAGGTTGCTGGCGATCTGTTCCAGATAATGCTGGCTGAGGCCCTGGCGCTCGGCGACATCCTTGAGCGGCACCGCTTCCCCGCCCCGGCGACCAATCTCGATCAGGGCACGAAGTCCGTATTGCGCTTTGGTCGAAACCCACATGCAGTTAGTTTACCCGGAAATCCGTACAGGAAATAGGAGATTGGGTGAGGATCGCAGATCGTGGAGTGTAGATCGTGGAAAATGCCCCTGCTTCCGGCTGTGCCTTTGACCTTCCCACTCACCACTGACCACTGACCACTTCCCTTTTCTCTACACTTGCCCCTGTGCCTGACCCTGCCCCCCCCCTCACCCCGGCAGACGTGCTGCTGCGCCTGCGGGCCATGCACGCCCCCGGTATCGCGCTGCTGGAATCGTTGGGGCCACAGGTGGATTACGGGCGATTTTCGTACCTCAGCGCCTGGCCTGTGCAGGTGCAGACCGGGTTGCCCGAACGTCCCGGCGGCGCTGAACTGTTTCCGGCGTGGCTGGGCGGCCTGAAATACGAGGCGGCGCGGGAATTTGGCCTCAGCGCACACGCCCCGGACGGTGCGGCGGGCTGGTGGGGCCTCTATCCCAGTGGGCTGGTGTGGGACAGGCAGGCGGGCACGCTGACGGTGGTGGGTGGGGCGGGGCATGTGGACTGGGCGGCAGTGCTGGCCCCCGCCCCCGCGCCCTTGCCCACGCTGAAGGTGGGGCCATTCGGGGCGGATGACGTGGCCTACCCACACGGCGTACGGGCCGTGCAGGAGCTGATCCGGGCGGGCGAGGTCTATCAGGTGAACCTCTCGCGGGGGGTGCGGGCGGCGGCGGCGGGCGATCCGTTGGCGGCTTACCTGCGCCTGCGCGACGTGAATCCCAGCCCGTTCATGGCCTTCGTGGAGATGGAACAGGAAACGGTGGTGTCGTGCAGCCCCGAAAGGCTCTTTCTGTGGGCAGAGGATCAGCTTTCGGCCCGGCCTATCGCGGGCACGCGGCGGCGCGGCGACACGCCCGCAGAAGACGCGGCCCTTGAAGCCGAACTCCGCTCCAGCGCCAAAGAGCAGGCCGAACACACCATGCTGGTCGATCTGGTGCGGCACGACCTCGGCGCGGTGGCAGCGGCTGGAACGGTGGCCGTGCCCGACCTGATGCTGGTGGAACGCTACAGCCACGTCATGCATCTGGTGTCGGAAGTGACCGCCACCGCCCGCCCCGGCCTGCTGCTGCGCGACGTACTGGCGGCCACTTTTCCAGGCGGCACGATCACGGGCGCTCCCAAACCCCGCGTGATGGAAGCGATTCGGGCGCTGGAGCCGGGGCCGCGAGGCTGGTACACGGGCGGCGTGGGGATCGTCTCGGGGGCGCGGGTAGACCTGAATATTCTGATTCGCACGGCGGCTTTTTTACGTGATGCAAAAGGGTGGACGGTGACGGTGCGGGCAGGCGGAGGCACAGTCATCGACGCCGACGCCGACGCCGAAGCACGGGAAACGGTGCACAAGGCTCAGGCCCTGCTGGGCGTGCTGGCCGACGTGCCGGGGCGGGCGGCGCAGGCTCCGGCCCTGCCTGTGCCGGGGCGGGCGTGGCAGTCTCCCCCCGCGCCCCGCTTTGCCGGAGCGGGAATGACTGTGCTGCTGCTGGACAACCGAGATTCGTTTACGTGGAATCTGGCCCACGATCTGCGGGCGCTGGGCGCACAGGTAGAACTGCGCTCTCAGGATGAACAGGCCGAAACGTTGCTGGCAACGCACTGGGACGCGGTACTGATCGGTCCCGGCCCCGGCACGCCCGACACCAGCGGCTGCACGCTGGCCCTCACGCGGCTGTGTCTGGAACGGCAGATTCCACTGCTGGGCGTGTGTCTCGGGCATCAGGCGCTGGGGCAGGTGCTGGGAGGCACGGTAGAACGGGCCGCGCCAGTACATGGTCGCCCAGAAGCCGTGCAGCACACCGGAACGGGCCTGTTTGCGGGCATCCCAGAGGGTGCGGAATTTGGCCGTTATCACTCGCTGGTGGTGCGGAATCTGCCGCCCGAACTGGTCACGGCCCGCAGCGCCGACGGGTCGGAAATCATGGCCCTGCAAGCCACCAACGCGCCCGCGTGGGGCGTGCAGTTTCATCCCGAAAGCATTCTGAGTCCGTCTGGGCGGGTGCTGCTGGGCAACTGGCTGAGGGAAACCCGTGAGTGGTCAGTGGTCAGTGGTCAGTGGAAAAAACCGTGAACATTCTGCCCGCCCTCTTGGACGACCCGGCCTGGTTACATGGGGCCTCGGCGTTTACCACGGTTCGCACCCGGCACGGCAGGGCGCTGAACTGGGAGGCACACTGGGCGCGGCTGGCAGGCACCTGCGCCTTCCTGGGCCTGCCCGCGCCGGAACCCGACCTGCCCACGCTGGAAGCCTTTGCCTGGGGCCTCCTGCGCGTCACCGTGGCGGCGGGCGGCACCTTTGCCCTGCACCGCCCGCTGACCCCCGGCCCGCGCCCCCAGAGTGGTGTGCATGTCCACCTGACCGACCTCCAACCGCACCCGCAACTGGCCGCCCACAAAACCGGAAACTACCTGCCCTACCGCCTCGCCGCTCAGCAGGCCGCCGCTGCAAACGCCTTCGAGGGCTGGCTGCTGGACGGCTCGGGGCACGTCGTAGACGGCTCGCGCACCTCTCCGCTGCTAGAAATCGGCGGGCGGCTGGTGCTTCCGGCGGGCGGCTTGCCGGGACTGACCCGCGCCGCTTTTCTGGAGGGACAGGACTTCGAGACGCGGTCCGTGTCTGCCGCCGAACTGCCCGAAATCAGCCGCGCATGGATCTGCGGCGCAGGCGTAGGTATCCTGCCCGTGCAGGAAATCACGGGGCCGGGGCTGCGGCTAGAGTTGCCCGTGCAGTGGCCGCAAACAGAGCATGAGGGGCTGGTCTGGCCGGGGAAAGGAGCCTGAGGCAAGACAATCGCTTTGCTCACTCACCCCCTCATCTGGCCCCTTTGGAGATGGACATGTAAGGACGAACCCCCCATTGCTGTGCAATGCCCCCCCTCAAGGGGAGGAGCAACCATCACCCCGACCCCACCACCCCAAATCGTCCCCGCCCAAAGACGTGTGAGGCCTTCGTCCACGCAGTGGGCGGGCCAATTCCAACGTCAAGACGACTGGCAATTCCGCTTCAAGTGAGCAAGAAAGCCGAGTCTGAACACGACAAGGTCACTCCTGCCGAGCGCAGCGCTTCGCTCCCCTGACCCCTCTGGGGGCGGGGGCCGGGGGGTGGGGGAAAATCGTGGGACAAGCCCAAAAAACCCTGACCCCTTTGGAGACGGGCGGCAAGGGCAACCCCCCCATCCCCCTCAAGGGGAGGAGCAAACCCCACACCCACCATTCAGCGCCGCTCAAACCCCGTCACGTTCCATTCCCCTTCCCCATCGGCGCTGTTCGCTTCCTTGATTCCGCTGTACAGGCGGGTCGGGTGGCCGTCCTGTGCGTCGTATTCGACTTCTACGGCTGGGCAAGGCTGCCCCTGCTGATAGGCCAGAGCATCGGCAATGTTCTGGAACAGGTCTTGCACGGTGGCACGGGCCTGTGCCGAAGGTTCGCCTTCCTCGCCCGCCTTGAGAATCACACTCTGCACCGCCCCGCCGCTGACCGTGACGCGCACGGCAGGAAAGCGCACTGGCAGGGAATATTGAGCAAAATCGTAGGCGTAATTGGAAACGGCGGCAGCCTGCCAGCGGGCGCGGGCGGCGCTGAGATCGGCCTGCAATCGGGCAAAATCGGGGCGGGTATAGCCTTCCACGCAGGCCACAGCAGGCTGAGGGTCTGTGCTGCCTGAAGCAGCGGGACGGGTCATGCACGCACTCAGACTCAGGGTCAGGGCCGCCAGCAACACAGAACGGATCATGTGTCCAGCGTACCCAAACCCCCATGACGCGCCGCTGATGAACCCTCCACCCTCTCTTCAGCGAACCTGAAGACCATTGCCCCGCCGCCTCGGGCGTACCCTGACCGCATGACCGACGCCGCCTACGCCTTGCCAACTGTGCTTCAACTGGGCTACTCCTTTTGTCCCAACGACACCTTTATTTTTCACGCGCTGCACGCGGGCCTTACGCCGTCGCCAGTGCCGGTGCGCGAGGTGCTGGAAGACGTACAGACGCTGAATGACTGGGCCGTAGAGGGCCGCCTGCCCATTACCAAGATCAGCTACCGCGCCTATCTTGGCGTGATGGATCAGTATGTGGCGCTGCGGGCGGGAGGCGCACTGGGCCGGGGCGTGGGGCCGTTGGTGGTGGCGCGGAACGGCACGGATTTGAATGGCATGGACTTGAACGGCAAAGTGGTGGCCTCTCCCGGCGCACTGACCACCGCCGAACTGCTGCTGCGGGCCGTGTATCCCGAAGTCAAGGTGCTGAGGATGCGCTACGACGCCGTGATGCCTGCCGTGGAGCGCGGAGAGTGGCAGGGACAGGTGGTAGACGCGGGCCTGATCATTCACGAATCGCGCTTTACCTATCCGCAGCACGGTCTGGGCAAAGTGCTGGATCTGGGCGCGTGGTGGGAAGGAGAAACCGGGCTGCCGCTGCCGCTGGGGGCGATTCTGGTTCGCCGCGACCTGCCCGCCGAATTGCAGAGGGGTCTGAATACCGCTGTGCGTCAGAGCCTCGAATACGCCTACGCCCACCCACAGGCCGCCGCCGCCTATATCCGCGCCCACGCCTCAGAGATGTCTGAGGAAGTCATGCGGGCGCACATTGATCTGTATGTGAACGAATTCAGCCTTGATGTGGGCGATGAGGGAGAACGGGCTGTGCAGGAGTTGCACCGCCGCGCCGTGGCTGTGGGTGCCGTGGCCGGGTCTGACCTGCCGCTCTTTGTGGACATAGACTGAGCCGAGTCTTTGAATAGTCGAGCTTCGTTGCTTAATCCACCTCTTGCATTGATAGTTTCGGCCCAGAAAATCGAGATTCGGCTCTTTCTGGAAAGCAGCCTCACCGACATATAATTTCGGCCTGACACACAGGACTGAACAATAGGTAATAGACAAATGAAGGAGTTTTAAAAAATATCTTGAGCCTGCCTCAATTTAGCTTTGATCTGAGGCTTAAGGAGCGCTCAGAAGGTGTGAAAAGTTGATTTGGGCATTTTAGACGTGTGTGATCCTGCCTCTTAGGAGGCTTCACAACATGCGTACACCTATTTTGACCGCTCTGACGGCGGCCCTTACTTTTGCTTCTTTTGGTTCGATTTCTTCCGGTTCGGCACAGGTCGCCCCTTCGCTTCTTCCAGCAGCCCAACCGCGCCCAATCACACCGCCTGAACCAGCAGTCAGTGCCACGGTCACCCGTAACGAACCGACGGCCCTGGAATTTACACCCGACAAATTGGCCCGCCTGAAAGTGCCCGCTGGCTTTACCCTCAGCGTGATGGCCTCGGGGCTGGGCAATGCCCGAATCATGCATGTGATGCCCGACGGCGGCATCTACCTGACCCGCCGCCAGCAGGGTGACGTGTGGTACCTCAAAGACGTGAACAACGACGGCAAGATCGAGGCCGTCGAGCGTAAGCAGGTGGCCCAGAACATCAAGCTGGCACACGGGCTGGACGTGAAGGAAGGCAAGCTGTACGTGGTGGGCGAAAAAACCATCTGGGTCATGACGATGGCAAAAGACGGCAGCCTGAGCGTGCCCCGCGTGTTTGCCGACGGGTTCCCCGATGCCGGTCAGCACCCCGCCCGCAGCATTCACTGGGGGCCAGACGGCTTCCTGTACGCCACTTTCGGCTCCACCAACAACGACGCCCCCACCCCTAACCCTGAAGAAGCGACCATGTTGCGGATCAGTCCCAACGGCCAGATTCGGGAAGTGTATGCACGCGGCCTGCGCCACACCATCGGCTTCGGCTGGCACCCTGTCACCAAGACGCTCTACGGCTTCGATCAGGGCAGCGACTGGCACGGCGACAACATTCCGCCCGAAGAACTGAATGTGATCCTGCGCGGCAAGAACTACGGCTGGCCCTTTTGCTACGGCGACAAGCAGCCCGACCCCTACGTGAACGTGGGCAATATTCCCGGCAAGATCACCAAGGCCGAGTACTGCGCGGGCACGCAGAGCAGCACACTGAACTACACGGCGCACGCCGCAGCCATCGACGCCAAGTTCTATACGGGCACGCAGTTTCCTGCCGAGTTCCGCAACGACGCTTTTGTGGCCTACCGGGGATCGTGGAACCGCACCGAACCCAGTGGCTATGAAATCGCCCGGGTGAACTTCGATACGGCCAACAAGCCCACTTCCATCACGCCCTTCGTCACGGGCTTCGTGTTCGAGGAAGGCGGCGAGTGGAAGCAGTTTGGCCGGGTAGCAGGCGTGGCCCAGTACACCGACGGCAGCCTGCTGTTTACAGACGACCAGAGCGGCGTCATTTACCGCGTGCGCTACACCGGGGGGAACTGAGATGCGGGCACTGCAAAAGCTGACTGGACGGATGAAATGGACGGCACTGGGTCTCCTGACGCTGGGACTCGCGGCAGCGGGCGGCGCAGAGATGGTGCAGATGATGGCTCCAGCCACCACGCCGCTGACTGCAACTGCGACCATCGTGGACGATCAGGGCCAGCCGCAGGGCACCGCCACCTTCAAGCAGGCAGGAATGGCCGTCGCCGTGACCGTAGAGGCGCGGGGACTGACGCCAGGGCAGCACGGCATGCACATCCACGACACACGCCAGTGCCTCCCCGGCGTCGATCCTGCGGTCAATGAAGTCGTACCCTTCGGCGCGGCTGGCCCTCACTTCGATCCCGGCATGAGCCGCAACCACGACAGCCCGACTGCGGGCAACAAGTACGGGCACGGCGGCGACCTCCCCATGCTGACCGTCGGCGCAGACGGTGTGGGCCGGGCGTCGTTCATGTCCGATAAGATTTCTCTGACGGGCATGGACGGCATTCTGAACCGCACCCTGCTCATCCACGAAAAGCCGGACGACTACAAGAGCGACCCCTCGGGCATGAGCGGCGCACGCGTTCGCTGCGGCACCATTGTGCGCGGCGCGGTCGCCACCCGCGACTACCCGCTGCCGGGCGTTCAGACCTTCCCCGAAGGCGTAACTTACGATGCCAAGAAAGGCCTGATATACACGGGCAGCGCCGCGACTGGCTCCATCTACACGGTCAACCCGACCAACGGCGCAGTGAACCTCTTCAGTGAAGGCGGAGCATTGGGCCGCAGCAGTGCGCTGGGTCTGAAGGTAGACAGCCAGAGCCGCGTCTGGGTGGCAGGCGGCGCGACAGGCACGGTCAGCGTGCTGAATTCCGACGGTTTTCCGGTGGCGATTCTGGAAACGCCCAAGAGTCCCAACCGCTATATCAATGACCTCGCGCCCGCCGCAGACGGCAGCGTGTACGTGACCGACTCCACCCGCCCGGTGATTTTCCGGGTGTCGCCCGACCTGAAACTGAGCGCGTGGCTGGATCTGGGCAACACCCCAATCAAATACGGCCCCGGCATCAATCTGAACGGCATTCTGGCAACCCCCGACGGGCGCTACCTGCTGACCATGCAACTGAACACGGGCGACCTGTGGCGCATTGATCTGCGGACCAAAGCCGTGAAAAAAGTGATGGGCGGCCTGATGCGCGGCGACGGCATCCTGCTGAATCCCGCCGACCCGCGCACGTTGTATGTGGCCCGGAACGCAATGGGCGTGGTCAGCAAGGTGACGCTGAGTGCCGACTCGGGCACAGGCACGCTGGTGGCGGAAGAACCCCTGCAAGGCCTGCGCTTTCCTGCCACTCTCACAGCAGTTGGCACTGACGTGGTGGTTACCCAGAGTCAGCTGGACAAACTGCAGGGCGGTACCCCAGAAACGCCCTTCCGCCTCACTCGCTTCAAGGCGTTCTGAAGTTGATCTGCACCAGCCCTCCTCTCAGCTGAAAGCCTGAGTTACTGGATTGCAGTCAGGGGGAGGCAGCACAGGAGAGAACAAACTCGGTGTTAGGGAGCTTGCCATGTATGTGATGCCGGACTGGGTAGAAGCTGAACCAGCAGGTCAGTAAAGTTAAAGGTTTGATCAGAAAACAGCCGGGGTCACCCTCCCGGCTGTTTTCTGACTGATAGGTTTTTTAGCGCTGGATCAATCTTTTTGCAGAAGCAACCTCAGAACGGCTGCCCCGTGCCCTCTCCCTATCTCCACTCTCGCCTTTATGTTCTAGGCCGCGATGGGGGGAATGTAAGAACTTGGTGGAGTTTCTTGGGTTAGGTTAGGCGAGTGACTAAGCAAGGCGCGCCCGCACTTCCGGCCATCGAGGTGCGCGGATTGATCAAGCGGTACGGCTCAAACACCATCCTCGAAGACGTCCACCTGACCGTGAAGGCGGGCGAAGTGTACGCCCTGACCGGCCCCAACGGTGCAGGCAAGACCACCCTCATTCGCTGCCTGACCGGGCTGGCTTTTCCTACCGACGGTGAGGTACGGCTCCTGGGCCGCGACGTCCACACCGACGGTTCCCGTGCCCGCGCCTACCTCGGCGCAGTTGTGGAGGCTCCCGCCAAATTCTACCCACAGTTCACGGGCACGCAGAACCTGCAAACCCACGCCAACCTTGCAGCGATGGCTCCCGGCGGGCGCAAGGTCAGCCGTGACCGGATTCGGGAAGTTCTGGCCCTGCTGGAACTGACCCGAATGGCTGACCGCAAGGTGCAGGAGTTTTCGCTGGGGCAGCGGCAACGGCTGGGCGTGGCTTCCGCGATTCTGGCCGAACCCAAAGTCCTGATTCTGGACGAACCCACCAGCGGCCTTGACCCTCTCGGCATCGGCCTGATTCACCGCATCGTGACCAGTCTGGCCACCAGCGGGTGCGCCGTCATCCTGAGTACCCACCACCTGCGTGAAATTGCCACCTACGCACACACAGTGGGCATTCTGACGGGCGGGCGCATGGTCGACACAGTGGATCTGCGGGCGCGGCAGGCGGCCTACCGCTTCCGGGTAGACGATCCGGTGGGCGCGGCCTCGGCGCTGGAGCGGCTCCCCTTCGTGCGCCGCGTGACCACCCGCACGCCCTACGCCATCGCGTATCTGGGCGGAGAATCCCGAGTACCCGACGCATTGGCGCACCTCAGCAACGAGGGCATCCGGGTTTTCGAGGCCAGCCCCGACCATTTCGACCTCTACGAGTATTACCGCGAGCGCGTGGAGCAAGCCTGATGCTGACCCTGATCACCCTAGAGTTTCTGAAACTGCTCGGTTCCCGCAGCGCCCGCCTCGCCCTGATCGTGTGCTTTGTCCTGCCGCTGCTGTGGGCCTTTGCCCCGCGCCTGGAAGTCCTGATGAAAGTGGCGGTGGTGAGTGGGTGGCAGATTCCCGCCATCAGCATCGGCATCGCCGTCCAGTTCCTGATTCCGCTGTTTATCGCCGTCACGGTGGCTGAAATGATCGGCACGGAGGTCAGTCAGGGCACCCTGGCCCCGCTGCTGCTGCGTCCGGTGGGCCGCACCACCGTCATTGCCAGCAAACTATTCGTGGCGCTGTCCTATCCGGTGCTGCTGGTGGCCGTCACGGTCATCGGGTCGCTGCTGGCGGGCATTCCCAGAGGCTACGGAGAATTCACGGGCGGCACAGGCATGGGGCCAGGGCTGTTTGTGGGCGTGGGCACCCTGACCAGCAATCAGGCGTTTGCAGAAGTGCTGCGCGGCAGCGTCCTGGCCGCCGTAATGCTGATGCCCATTGCTGCCCTGGCCCTCCTGTACGGCGTGCTGCTGCTGAATACCGCCGCCGCCGCCCTCGCCACCTTCGCCACCCTCAACCTGATGCGCCTGCTGGTGGTCTTCCCCGACACCATCCAGCGTGTGCTGCTCACCAGTCACCTGAATCTGTACGCCCAGCAGACCGACATCACGCAGCCGCTGATCTTGCTGATCATCTATACGGTGGGCTTTGGACTGATGGCCGTATTTGCCTTTGACCGCCGAGATGTGTAGAAGAAGGGTGTAGGACGTGGGTTGTGGGATATAGGAACAGATGAAAGAGAAGAACTCCTGCCTTCGGGTGGGGGTTTTTGCTTTGGGAATAAGGGGGCCGGGTTGCAGCAAAAAGCCCCACCGACTCGGCAGGGCCAACACTTTGGTCTTTGATCTGTTACTACAGTCCGTAACTCAATTTCTACGGCCCGATTACTTGTTCTGCGACAGGCGTTCCAGCACCAGGCGGCTCACCGTTTTCAGCGTCTCGAATACGCCGCCGCCCAGGTGCGCGGTGGCCTCGAACAGTTGCAGTTCCTGGCGGGGGTCGATGACCGAGCGGATCATGTTGGTGGGCAGGGCGTCGGGCAGGTCACGCTTGTTGACCTGCAACACGATCGGTACGTCACGCACGTCGATGCCGTGTTCAGCGAGGTTTTCGCGGAGGTTACGCATGCTTTCGGCGTTGGCCCGCAAGCGGTTGGGGGCGCTGTCGGCCACGAACACGATGCCGTCTACGCCGCGCAAAATCAGTTTGCGGCTGGCGTTGTAGAACACCTGGCCGGGCACGGTGTACAGGTGGAAGCGGGTTTTGAAGCCCTGCACGGTGCCGAGGTCGAGCGGCAGAAAGTCGAAGAACAGGGTGCGCTCGTCTTCGGTGGCGAGACTGACCATTTCGCCGCGCAGGTGGGCCGGAACCTTGCCGAACACGTGCTTGAGGTTGGTGGTCTTGCCGCTCATGCCAGGGCCGTAATACACGATTTTGCAGTTGATTTCGCGGGCAGCAAAGTTGATGGTACTCACGGGTTAGCCTCCAGGTGCGGGCGCAGGTCGGGCAGGTCGCGCGGGTGAGGGGAAAGGAGGCGGGCAGACAACACCGACCGTGCGGAGGGCAGCGGCACAGGCATCATCCGAGAAGATCGTCCAGCAGAGCGTTGGCACCCTTGGAAAAATCCGAATCGAGTTGCACGGGCGGAATGTCTTTGAGTTCTTCCAGAATGGCGGCCAGTTGCACGATGGATTTGCGGGCGTAGACCTTGACCTTGCCCAGCGGCACCGCCACGTCGAAGATCAGGGTCAGCAGGGCCTGGTCGCCCACCGATTCCACATACAGCGTGCCGTTCTCGCCCTGATGGGTCTGCTCGCTGAAGGTGCGCTCGCCCAGCATGTTGGCGAGTGCGCCCGTGGCGGCGGCGTTGCTGGCAACCAGCGTCGCCACACTGTCCAGCGCAGGTGGACGCGGTGCCCACAGCGCCTCCTTGTGAGACAAAACGAAGCCTTTGCGGTCGACCAGCAGTCCGTAACGGACACCAGTCACCTCCAGTAACTCCTCTAATAAACGGTCTACACGTGCAAACGCGTCTCCGTACAGGGCAAGTGAGGGTTCAATCATGACGCTTTGCAGTATAGGAGGCGTCCGGCACAATCTTCTGACGTTTTTGGAAATAACGTGAGAAATCTTGCAGGTTCGCCCCCGTTTTTGCCCTACTCAGCGGATTTTAAATAGGGGTAGTGGGGGGGGTGCAGCCTTCCTCACCCGACAGTCAGCACCCGAACAGTACACTCGCCCGCGTGACGAGGTTTCGTGTGGGCAGAGTGCATAGAGCAGTTGGAGTGCAGAAAGCAGTGGGAATGCGGGGAATGCTGCTGACGCTGGCGGTCTTGGCCGGTGCAGCAGGAAACGCGGCGGCCCGTCCGGTGGCGATTGGGGGCGTGCGGCAGAGTACGGCGCTGGAAACGCGGGTGCTGGGCGGTGTGGAGAGCATCGCGGTATGGACGCTGCCCCGCGTGGGCGTAAGTGTGCGGAATGATCCGCGAGATCTGCGCCTGCTGTACGGCAACCGCGAGCTGCGTTACCGCCCCGCCGAAGCTGGAGGGGGAACGGGCTGGACAGGCCTGGGCTTCACGCTGACCACTCCCCTGCCCGCGCCCGAGGTGGTCAACGGCAGCCTGCATGTCTCGCTGCAAGCCCTCCGGCTGCTGGGTGTGCGCGTGCTGTCGGACGCGCCGGATGTGCTGAATTTTGCTGCGCCTGCTGTGGTGCCTACCAGCACGCTGCCGCCTTCACCTGTCACGACTATTCCTGTTCCGGCAGCGCCCGCCACCTCGTCGCCCACCACGCCCGCCCTGACCGAGCTTCGGCCTCTGCCGACGCTGCCTAGTCCCCCTCAGCCGCCCGCCATTCAGCCGATCCCCACCGCTCCGTTGCCTCCTGCTCTGGCCCTGCCCGCTCTGGCACATCTGGACACCGTGCGGGTCAGCCGCACTCTGCACCGCAGCGTGGAGGTGCAGCGCGTGGTGCTGGAACTGAGCGCTCTGGCCCCCTACAGCGTGCAGCGTGACAAAACAGGCCTGAGCGTGACCCTGCCCCGCGTGAGTGCCACGGCCAGCGCTCAGGACTTGCCCTCGGGCGACCGACTGAGCATCGAGCCGGGCGAGGCCGGAACCACCGTGCGTCTGAATACGGGCGGCGGCACCAGCACGCTGTTTACGCTCGACAACCCAGACCGCGTGGTGATCGACACGACCACCCAGCTCGATACCTCGGTGCCGCCCCCGATTGACCCGAGCAGCCTGCCCGCCGGTGTCACCTACCGCCAGAAGGGAACCCTGCACCTGCTGAGTTTCGACCCGGCCCTGTATCAGCCGCGCGTCATCAGTGCGCCCACGGGCCGCGCCTCGGATGTGGCGGCGTTGGTGCGTGGGGTGGGCGGGGTGGCGGGCGTCAACGGCGGGTACTTTGATCCTGGCAGCGCCCTGCCCGTGGATCTGGTGGTGGCAGGCGGCCTGATGACGGCTCCCAGCCTGGAGCGCCGCGCCACCATCGGCTTCAGCGCACAGGGCAACACTTTTTTTGGGTATCCCAAGCCGCGTTACCTGCTCGGCGGGCCGTTTGGCAGCCTGACCGTGAACAGCGTGAGCAGCAAACCGCGCCCCGACCTGCTGACGGCCTTCGTGGGCAACGGCAACACGCCCGTAGGGGCAGACAACCTGACCACGCTGTATGTGGGACTGGGCGGCAGTACAGTCCTCAATGCCCTGACCGGGCGGGTTACGCCGCCTGCCGGAACCCTGGCCGTTACCTTTGACCCCGCCCGTTTTCCCCAGTTGCCACGTACCGCCGGACAGCCCCTCAAGACCACCCTGGGCTGGCGGGCCGACGACGCCCCCTGGGACACGGCCCTTGACGCCCTGAGTGCGGGGCCGCTGCTGGTGCAGGGCGGTCAGGTCGCGCTGAATCCGGCCCGCGAGATGTTCGATACCGGTACGAACCTGTGGCGGCCTACCCGGCAGGTGGCGCTGGGCATCATGGGTGGGCAGGCCACCATCGCCTACTTCGAACATGGCACGCCCGAAAGTTTTGCGGCAGCCCTGGCCGGAGCAGGAGTGCGTGACGCCGTGCGGCTGGACAGCGGCAGCAGCGCGACGGCCTACCTGACGGGCGGGTACGCCAATCTGGGCGCGTACCTGAATACGGTCTGGAGCCGCCCTGTACCCAACGCCATCGTCTTCGTACCCCGCAGCGCCCCAGCTTCACCGGAGCTATCGCGCCGCTGAGGAGAGCGGGACGCTGATTGAAGGCCTGAACCTGCGGCCTTCAATCAGCGTCCGTAACAGAGCAGTGACGTGGTGGGCAGGGTTCGTTCCCGGCAGTCGCTGGCGGCGTTTGCTGGCATCCCTCCCTTTCCTGTCAGGTCAGGACGTAGAGCCAGCCTGTACCAGACCCCAGCCCAAGACCGATTTACCCCCTACCGGCTGCCCACCTTCAGCCGCTCCATCAGTTGCACGAAGGCCTGGGCCGTCACCTGCACGTCTCCGAACGAGCGGTGGCGGCCTCCCTCGGCAAAGGTGAGGTTCAGGCGCTCGGCCAGCACGCCCAGATTGTGGGCGCGTTCGCGGGGAAAGGCGCGGCGCGAAAGTTGCACGGTGCAGTATTCGGTGGGCGGTGCCCAGGTCAGGCCCGCACGACGCGCCGCCACCCGCACGAAGCCGTTGTCGAAGGGCGCGTTGTGGGCTACCACAGGCAGTCCATCCACGAAGGCCAGAAAGTCGGGCAGGGCCTCTGCAATGCTGGGCGCACTCCGCACCATCGCGTCCGAGATGCCGTGAACCTGCTGTGCCCGCCACGGAATCTGCAAAGTATGGCCGCCTTCGCTGGTGGGCCGCACCAGGGTTTCAAACTTCTGGCTCTCGTCCACACGCCCGTCTACGATCCGCACCGCGCCGATTTCCACGATGCCGTCACGTTCGGGCGACAGGCCCGTGGTTTCAAGGTCAAACACGACGACGTTCATTGAGACGTAGCGTAGCGCGTGGTGGCCCGACAAATGAATCTCCGCTTCATGTCGCAGTTCTGTCAGAGGCGGGCGGCTAGGCTACGGCCTATATGACGCGTGCCCCCACCATTTCTTTTCAGTCCGGGCCAGCCGGGGCACACGCAGCAGCATTGGCCGCCGCCCTCGCTCAACTGGACAACGTGATTCTGGGCAAGAGCCATCAGGTGCGCCTGGCGGTGGCCTGTCTGCTGGCGCGGGGGCATCTGCTGATCGAAGATCAACCGGGGGTGGGCAAAACCACGCTGGCCCACGGCCTGGCCCGCACGATGGGGCTGGCCTTCCGGCGGGTACAGTTCACGGCAGACCTGTTGCCCACCGACCTGCTGGGCGTCAGTGTGTGGGACGCCGCCGCCGCCGAATTCCGCTACCACGCTGGCCCGGTTTTCTCTGAAGTCCTGCTGGCCGACGAGATCAACCGCGCCACGCCCAAAACGCAGGGAGCCTTGCTGGAAGCGATGGAGGAGCGGCAGGTCAGTGAAGGCGGCGTCACGCGCCCGCTGCCCGATCCTTTTTTCGTGATCGCCACCCAGAATCCGGCGGCGTTCGTGGGCACCTCGCCGTTGCCCGAGGCGCAACTTGACCGCTTTTTGCTGACTGTGACGCTGGGTTATCCCGATGCCCGCGCCGAGCGCACCCTGCTGGAAACGGGCGGGCGAGTGCTGACCGTGCGCGACCTGCCGCCCGTGCTGAATGCCGCGCTGCTGACCGCCATGCAGCGCGAGGTAGACGGCGTACACGCAGCGGCCCCCCTTCTGGATTATCTGCAACTGCTGGCCCGCGCCACCCGCGAGCATGGCGCGCTGGCTGCGGGCCTGAGTCCACGCGCACTGCTGGCATTGCTAGCCGCCGCCAGAGCGTGGGCCTACCTCGCTGGCCGCCGGATGGTCCTGCCCGAAGACGTACAGGCCATCTTTCCGGCCCTGGCTGCCCACCGTCTGCCCGTGCGCGACCCCGGCGTGCGGATCGCAGACGTGATGACTCGCCTGCTGGCCGACACACCGGTTCCCTGACGGAGCGGCGTTGCCCTTGCCTCCGCTGTCCAGATCTGCGCTGTCGTACCGCCTGCGCCCCACCCGCATGGGCAGCGGATTTTTGCTGCTGACCCTGCTGACGCTGGTTGGATGCGTCAATTACAGCCTGAGCCTCGGCTACGGCGCAACCTTTTTGCTGGCAGGGATCTGGGCCGTCACGGCGGGCGGGGCGATGCGGGCGGGCCGCGCCCTCAGCGTCAGATTGGAGACACCGGGCGAACTCTTTGCGGGCACGCCGCTGACCCTGACCGGACAGGCCAGCGGGCTGGCGGGCACACCTTTCGAGGTGAGTCTGGGGAAATCTGCCGCAACCGGACGCCTCCCGGCAGGGAACACGGCAGCCCGTTTCTCCCTACAACTTTCGCCTCAGGCACGCGGCCCCCTGACGCTGCCGCCCGTGTGGGTCACCGCCTACGACAGCCTCGGGTTGTGGCGCTGGGTACAGACGTCGCCGCTGGCCGAGCTGGGTCTGGTCACGCTGCCCCCCGTCTTTCCTGCTCCGGAGCAGGGCGCACCCACGCCGCCCACCCGCCGCACCGGGGCCGCTGGCGAGGGCCGCACCCGCACCGCTGGCAACGATGATTTTTCGGGCCTGCGGGCCTATGTGCCGGGAGATTCACCGCGCCTCGTGTCCTGGAAGCACGCTGCCCGCACCGGCACGCTGATGACCCGCGAGTTCGATTCTCCGGCAGGCACGGCGCTGATGTTCGGTTGGGCCGATACCTCGGCGCTGGGCCAGACGGAAGCCCGCCTTTCACGGCTGAGCGCCTGGATCAGTACGGCGCGGGCAGGCGGCCTCCCCTTTGGCCTGACGCTGCCGGGCCTGACGCTCCCGGTAGCGACCGGAGAAGCCCACGCACGGGCGGCCCTCACAGCCCTGGCGCTGCATGGGCCGCTGCCCACACCCCTGCCCGCTGTCAGCGCCCCCCGCGCTCCCCAGATTCTGCCCGCCGCCGCTGTGCGCTTCACAGTGTTCGGGCTGGCCGTGGCCCTGGCACCGGCAGCGCTGCGCCAACCCGTGTGGGTGTCGCTGCTCGCGGCGCTCCTGCTGGGGTATACGGCCCTGCAAACCCGTCCGGTTGCGGCGTCCCGGCAGCAGTTGCGTCCGCTTCCCAGCTGGCTCTTGGGCATCGCAGCGGGCATGGCGGCGGTGGCCCTGAACGCTGAATACGGCACGCTGCTGGGCAGTGAGGCAGGAACGGCGCTCCTGGGCCTCCTGGTGGCCCTCAAAGCTGCCGAATCGCGCACCCTGCGTGACGCCCGGCTGCTGGTGCTGCTGGGCCTGTTCGTCACGTTTACGCACTTTTTGCATGGGCAGGGGCCGCTGGTGGCGCTGCATGCCCTGCTGAGCGTGACCCTGATGCTGGCGGTGGCGGGCGTGTGGGTGGTGCCCCATGTTCAGCCTGACGACCAGGCAGAGGAGGGCGAACCCGGCCCCCTCCGAACAGCGGCCAGAGTCGTGGGGCTGGCCCTGCCGCTGATGCTGGTGCTGTTCGTGCTGTTTCCCCGTCCAGATGGCCCGCTGTGGCAACTGCCACTCCAGGGCCGCAACCAGACCGGACTGTCGGATGAGATCCGCGCCGGAGAATTCAGCGATCTGGCCCGCAGCAATGCCGTGGCCTTCCGCGCCGATTTCAGTACGGGCCTGCCTGAACCCCAGAACCGCTACTGGCGCGGCCCCGTGTTCGAAAACTACGATGGTGTGGCCTGGAGACAGGCACGGCCGCGTGGTGCGTCGCCCAGCATAGAGCCGACTGGCCCGGAAAGTGCCTATACCCTGACGCTGGAACCCAACGGCAAGCCCTGGCTGCTGACGCTGGACGTACCCACCGAACTCCCGCCCGGTACGTTCCTGTCCACGGCGTTTCAGGCGGTGAATCCGCGCCCCACCACTGCCCGCGCCCGCTACACCGTCAGGGGCCGCAGCGCCCGCCTGGGTGTACAGGAAAGCCCCGAGCGCCTGAACTACGACCTGTTGTTGCCAGAAGGCCAGAGCCAACGCGCCCGCGATCTGGCGGCCACCTGGGCACCTCTGGCCCCGGCAGCGCGGGTAGAAGCGGCCCTGAATTACCTGCGAACGGGCGGCTTCACCTATACCCTCAGTCCACCCACCTTGCCCGAACAGAACCGCGTAGACGCCTTCCTGTTTGGCAGCCGTACCGGATTTTGCGAGCATTACGCCAGCGCCTTTGCCTTTCTGATGCGGGCGGCGGGGATTCCGGCCCGGATCGTGGGCGGCTACCTGGGCGGCGAGATCAACCCCGACGGCGGCTACCTGATCGTGCGCCAGCAAGATGCCCATGCCTGGGCGGAAGTCTGGCTGGCGGGGCGCGGCTGGATTCGGGTAGATCCGACCGCCGTGGTGGCTCCTGCCCGCCTGAATACCAACCTGAGTACTGCCCTGACCCGTCCAAACGCCACCGAGGCCACACCGCCCGGCACCTTTGCCCGCCTGCGCCTGCGCCTTGATGCCCTGCAAAACCGCTGGAACGACACGGTGGTGGGCTACGGCGGCGAGCAGCAACGCAGCCTGCTGGGGCGCGTGGGGCTGGGTCAGGTGGGGGCCACGCCGTATCTGCTGGCCCTGCTGGGGCTGGTGGCCCTGGCGCTGGTGCCCGCGCTGCTGGTGGCCCGCCGGGTTTCGCGGCCCCGCGACCCCGCCGCCCGCGCCCTGCACGACCTGACTGTGCGTCTGCGTCTCCCCCGTGCTCCCGGAGAAACGGCCACAGCCTATACGTTGCGTGTGCAGAAGCGCTGGCCGCAATCGGCCGAATCGCTTGCCACTTTTCTGGCCGCCTACCACGAGGCCCGCTATTCGCCGGAAGCCTCGGCAGAACAGGCGAGGAAATTGCGTGCATTGGCGAGGAAGGTGCGGCAGTAGTCCCTCGGGCGCAGAGGCGTTACATGGGCCGTAGGCAGTGAGAACGGCAGCCCGGATGGCCTTCCAGCTTGTTTTCCCGGTGCTGTTCTTCTGCCAGATGCTCTGGCTCCTTTAGACCCCAGACGCTTTGACGCTTTTTTCCCCCGCCCCCGATCCCTGTGCCGCATACTGAATCCAGATGAAAGTCCTGATTATCGTGGCCACGGCAGGCGAGGCGGCGAGGCTGGCAGGCGTGCCTGCACATGTGGTGGTCTCCGGCGTGGGCGCGGTGGCAGCGGCACTGACCACCCAGCAGGAGCTGATGCGGGAGCCATTCGATCTGGTCGTCAGTGCCGGAATCGGGGGCGCGTATCCGGGCAGCGGCCTCCATCCCGGCGATCTGGCCCTTTCCAGTCTGATGGCGCAGGCCGATCTGGGCGCGGTGGACGGTCTGCCAGGTCAGGAAACCTTCTTGCCTCTGGAGGAACTGGGCCTCAGCGTGCAGCCCGATCAGCTCAACACAGGGATTTTTCCGGCCTGGAGCGGCTCACATGCACTGGCTGAACGCCTGAGCAACGCTGGCCTGCGCGTGGGGTACGGCCCCGCCCTCACGCTGTCCACGGTCACGGGCAGCCTGGAAGTGGCCCAGGCCCTCGCCGCCCGTTTTCCCGGTGCAGTCTGCGAGGGGATGGAAGGTGCGGGCGTGGCCCACGCTGCCCTGCGCTGGGGCGTGCCTGCCCTGGAAGTACGCGGGATCAGCAACCCGGTGGGGCCACGTGACCGGGCCGCATGGAAACTGGGTGAGGCTCTGGCCGCAACGAGGCGGGGCGTGGAGGCGTTGCTGGGGTGGTAGGCAAAGCGGGCTGTGGCAAGGGGTTCTCCCCAAAGCCTACAGCCCACTTCCTCGCACCTTAAATTTCTAGTACAGCCTCAGTTGCGGTTCAGGAACAAATTCTGCACGGGCGTGGGCGCAACCGGGAAGTTGACCTGCACATGCACGGTGGTTCCGGGGGGCGTCTGGGGATCTACGTTGATCCAGTGGCTTGCCAACACAGGTGGGTTGGGCTGAGGGTCGATGGCCCGCACCAACACGCGGCCCTGCGCGGGCACGAACACGCACCAGCCTTCAGGAGCGGCGGTAAAGGCCCGCACCGGCAGCACGCTTTGCAGGGTCAGGTCGGTGGGGGTGGCCCAGTACTCGATCAACAGGCTGGCCTGCTCCCTCGTCAGGTCTTTTTCTTCGATGTTCAGCTGAATTTCTACGCTGTCGCTCTGGCCGGGTACCAGATTCATCCAACCGGGAACCACGTAGCGGCCACTGCGGGCGCTCTTGAACTGTTGAGGGGCGGGATTGGTCATAGGGTCAGAGTAGCGCGGCAAGTCTTTCTGGGCCATCACACCAGCCTAGCCGGGGGTAGGCGGACGGGCAGACCGGCAGGCTCATTCGTCAGCGTCTGGTGCAGGAACTGCGGTCTGAACAGTGTGCAGCAGGGCACGCACCGCCACATAACCGACCACGAAAAACAGCAGCGGTACGAGGTTCACGCTCACTTCGGCGTCTTTTTCGGGGGTCAGGGCATTCTGGCGGCGAAACTTGATCATGCCCTATAGCCTACGCGCCGGACATGACCGGAAGGCCACATTCCGGCTTGAGCCAGCATTGACGAATGGAGCGGCTCACCTGCTCAGCGCTCTGTGGCCCGCTATTCCGGCCAAGCGTGAACACCGACATTGCGCGACTTGCCTAGAGGGGATAGAACCGTTGCCGTGACCCTTTCTCCAACCTCTGCTACCAATGAATCTGTTCAGCCGCCGCAGACCATGCGGGCACTGAGCAAACAACATGCCCGCGAAGGCATCTGGATGATCGAAACCGAGGTGCCCACCCCCGGCCCCAACGACCTCCTGATCCGCATCAAGAAGAGCAGCATCTGCGGCACCGACGTGCATATCTACAAGTGGGACGAATGGGCGCAGCACACCATTCCTGTGCCGATGGTGGTGGGCCACGAATATGTGGGTGTGGTGGCGGGCATGGGCAGCGAGGTTCGCGGGTTCGCGCTGGGCGACCGGGTCAGCGGTGAAGGCCACGTCACCTGCGGGCATTGCCGCAACTGCCGCGCAGGACGCCGCCACCTGTGCCGCAATACGCTGGGCGTGGGCGTGAACCGTCCGGGTAGCTTTGCCGAATACCTCGTGCTGCCCGCCTTCAATGCCTTCAAGATTCCCGACGATATTTCGGATGAGGTGGCGGCGATCTTCGATCCATTCGGGAATGCCGTGCATACCGCCCTGAGTTTTGATTTGGTGGGAGAAGACGTGCTGATCACGGGCGCGGGGCCGATAGGCGTGATGGCCGCCGCCGTTGCCAGACACGCCGGAGCGCGGCAGGTGGTCGTGACCGACATCAACGATTACCGTCTGGAGTTGGCACGCCAGATGGGCGCGACAAGGGCCGTGAATGTGGCCCGCGAAGACCTCTGGACCGTGGCGACCACCGAACTCGGCATGACCGAGGGCTTTGATGTGGGTCTGGAGATGAGCGGCAGCAGCCCCGCCTTTGCGCAGATGGTGAGCGTGATGAACAACGGCGGCAAGATTGCTCTGCTCGGGATTCCGGCAGGACGTGTGGACATCGACTGGAACGCCGTGATCTTCAAGATGCTGACCATCAAGGGCATCTATGGGCGCGAGATGTTCGAGACGTGGTACAAGATGGCCGCCCTGATCCAGTCGGGCCTGGACCTGACCCCCATCCTGACGCACCGCTTCGGCATCGACGACTTCCAACAGGGCTTCGATGCCATGCTGGGCGGGCAGAGCGGGAAGGTTATTCTGGACTGGTAAGGCTAGATTGCTGAAGCTGGAGTGATCAGGCTGGACAGGCCGCCGTTCAGATGGAAATGCGCCGCCCAGAACGCGAGGGATGACGCCAACGGCTGCCAGAACAAGCTGAGGCCTGATCAGGGTTTCTGGTGTGGCAAAATACCCTGCCCTGAACGGACTTTGAGCGATGGTGACAGCTCACAAAGATCAGCCTGTAGGAGTTTGAACTCAGACTTCACCTGTGCCTGAGCAAGTAATCACTTCTGCTGGCGATCCATACCCCCGACACCACTTTTTCTGAGTGTGGTCATGTTAACCTATAGGCTAAATGCTGGTGCTGTGGCGCTGGCTGTGACCCCTGATTTCACGGAACTGAGAGTCCACACTGCTTCCGCGCACCCACCAAGAGGCCAAGAGACTGACATGACTGCACAAACAGACTATTACGAACTGCTGGGCGTGGCCCGCACCGCCGCCCCCGACGAGATCAAGAGTGCCTACCGCAAGCTGGCACTCAAATTTCACCCTGACCGCAACAAGGAAGCGGGGGCCGCCGAACAGTTCGCCCGCATCAACGAAGCCTACGCCGTGCTGTCTGACAGCGAAAAACGGGCGCATTACGACCGCTTCGGCAGTGCGCCCAGTAGCGGCATGCCGGGGGGCGACCCCTTCGGCGGCATGGGCGGCGCGGGTTTCGATCCGATGGACATTTTCGAGCAGTTGTTTGGCGGCGCAGTGAGCGGGCGCGGCGGGCGGCGCGGCCCTGCACGCGGCGACGATCTGGAAACCGAAGCCCACGTCACGCTGCTTCAGGCGCGTGCGGGCGATGAGATCGAGGTGGACGTAGACCGCCTGACCACCTGCGAGCATTGCCAGGGCAACCGCAGCGAGCCGGGAGGCAAGCCGCCCAAAACCTGCACCACCTGTAAGGGCGCGGGAGCTGTTCGGGCACAGGCCCGCACCATTTTTGGCGTGGTAGACACCCAGCAGCCCTGCCCTACCTGCCGGGGCGAGGGCGTGCTGATCGAAGACCCCTGCACCGTTTGCCGGGGCCGGGGCCGCACCCTGAAGGCCGAAACCGTGAAGGTGAAACTGCCACGCGGCATCGACGAGGGCTACCGAATCCGCGTGTCGGGCATGGGCAACGAGGGACCGGGCGGCAACGGCGACCTGTATGTTCACATCGAAATGGAGCGCCACCCCGAGCTGCGCCGCGAGCAGGAACACCTGATCTATACCTCGCGCATCGGGTTTGCCAAGGCCGCGCTGGGCGGACAGATTACGGTACCGACCCTTGACGGTCCCCAAACCGTAGAGGTGAAAGCGGGCACGCAGCACGGCGAGCTTCACCGCCTGCGTGGGCAGGGGCTACCCCGCTTGCAGGGTGCAGGCAGCGGCGACCTGATCGTGGAATATGACGTGCAGGTGCCCAAACCCGCCCAGCTGACCCCCGAAGCCCGCGAGGCGCTGCTGGCCTATGCCCGCGCTGTGGGCGACGAAGTGAACGACAAGCCGGAAGGATTTTTCGACAAGGTGGGGAAAATTTTCAGAGGTGAATGAGGCAAATAGCCAGGAGTAGGAACATGCGGATCGTGGTCTGGGCTGTTGTCCTTTCCACGATTCACGTTTTACGATCCGTCCGCTTCCACTGTCACGCAGAGAAGGACGGCCCGGCCCGGCCACTCACGCTATGCTGCCTGCGAAAAGACCAGCGTTTGCCTTTCTCTCCCCCATTCCCCATTTTTGGAGGATTTCACCGTGTCTCTGCTCCGATCCACCCACTCCGACCGAATTGCCAGAAGCCACCGGGCACCGCTCCTCGTCTTTGCAGGCCAGAGCAATCGCCCGCTGGCACAGGCCATCTGCGACAATCTCGGTGTACCGCTGGGCAAAAGCAAAACTGAGAAATTTACCAACGACAACATCATCGTGCATTACGAAGAGTCGCTGCGTGAAGGCGACGTGTTCATTATTCAGACCTTCAGCACACCCGTCAGCGACGCGATCATGGAACTGATGTTGATGATCGACGCCGCCAAGAGCGCCAGCGCGGGCCGCGTGACCGCTGTCATTCCGTATTACAGCTACGCCCGCAGCGACAAAAAGGATAGCCCCCGCATTTCTATCGCGGGCCGACTGGTGGCCGATCTGCTGCAAGAAGCAGGCGCAGACCGGATTCTGATGATGACGCTGCACTCGCCGCAGGTTCACGGGTTCTTCAAGGTGCCCGTCGATCACCTCTCGGCGGATATCGTGCTGACGCAGCACTTTAAAAGCTGCGTGCCCAACGCCCACGAAGGCGTGGTACTGGCCCCCGACGCAGGCAGCATCAAGCGGGCGTCCCAGATTGCCCGCCGCCTCGATTCCGGCCTTGCCATGATCGACAAGGAGCGCATCAGCGACACCGAAGTTCGTCCCCGCGCCCTGATCGGTGAGGTGGAAGGCAAGACCGTGTTTATCGTGGACGACGAGATCAGCACGGCGGGCAGCCTCGTGGAAACCGTGAACATCTGCCGCAACATGGGTGCAAAAGACGTGTATGTGGCCGTCACGCACGGCGTGTACACCGGCCCCGCCATAGAGCGAATCGCCGCGCTGGACGTGACGCAGGTGGCAAGCACCAACACGGTCCTTGTGCCTGAGAGCAAGATTCTGGCCGCAGGCGGCAAACTGGCCGTGCTGGACGTTGCGCCGCTGTTTGCCAGTGCGATTGCCAATATCCATTCTGGGGAGAGTGTCAGCACGCTGTTTGAGTAAGAGTGTGGCTGCTAGATCGTGGACCGTGGTTTGGGGTTTTCCCCTTCCACGGTCCACGTTCTACATTCCAGCCTCACAGCACGTATTCTCCGCGTGCCAGTGCCACTCTGGCTCTCTCTACCAACTGCGTTTGCTCGGGCCAGAATAGGGGCGGGGCGGCGTCCAACGAATGCCATTCCAGCCGGAAGCCGGGTTCGAGGGGCAGTTGGCCGACTTCATCAGTCAGACAGAGGCTATAGCGCGTGACTTGCCAGCGGGTACGGACATAATTCAGACGCTCCAAAGTCCCCAGATCGGCCACCACCCGCACGGCGTACAGTCCGGCTTCCTCGCGCAGTTCCCGCATCAGCGCTTGCACATGCGTTTCATCCGCTTCCACGCCGCCTTTGGGCAGTTGTGGATAGTCGCCGGGTTCGATGACCACGGCCAGAAGCCAGCCGGATTCACTGCGCTTCAGCACGACTGCGCCCACGCTGGCCCGTTCGGGAGTGTTGGGAGGGCGGGTGTAGAAAGAGGCATCGGGTGGGGGAAGTTTCATGCAGGAACAATTTAGCGGTGGAAAGTCTGAGGGGCTGAGCAAGGGCGATTACCGTGCCAATAAACCAAACCACGTTCTACGATCCACACTCCAGATTCACAGCGTCACCAAGCCATGTGGCGTCTCCAGCAGCGCCCCCAATTCCGGCTGAGGCGCTTCATAGACTTCCACTTCACCCGCAAAGTTCAGGGCGTCCAGCGCAGCACGCAGGCGGTCCGGGTCGGGCGTGCCCAGACGCAGCGAGGCCAGCCGCACCCCCACATCCGGCAGGCGCGTGGGCGGGGGCGGCGTGTGCCACACGATCAGACTGGGCTGCACGCCCCCTCCCGGCAAGCTTCCATCTTCCGGCACGGTCAGCGCCCAACGGTTCTCACCGCGCGACAGTTCCAATCCCTCTGAACTTGTGGGGAGGGCAGGCACACTCGCCACCCAGTGGATCAGCGCGGGGCCGTCTTCCAGCCTCTCACGGAGTTCGGGGGTATCCAGCCCAAACCAGCGCGGGCGGGCCGGGGCGGGGGCGTGTGGATTGATGGCGATCACTTCCAGATAAGCCGTTGGCCCCAGCCCCAGCAGCGCGTTGTGGGTGCCGAACAGTGCGTGTTCGCCGCCGGGGGCGAGGGGCACCCCCAACCGTCCTTCCAGCCACGCCCGACCCTCGGCCAGAGTGCGGGCGGCAATGACCAGATGATCCAGTGTGGCGGCTGTCATGCCTGCCTGCCCAGCAACACACTCTCTAGCAGGACACTGCGCGGCGCGGAAATCCGGCGGGCGAGACTGCCCGGTGCGGCCAGTTGGATGCCCACGCCCCCCGGCGCGACCACCTGAAGCGCGGCGGCGTAGGGGGCCACCAGTTGAATACCTACCCCGAACGGCCCGATGGTCTGCACGGCAGCGGCTCCGGGCGCAATGGTCTGTAGGCCCACGCCCAGCGGCGCAACCGCCTGCACGCCCACAGTCAGGGGGGCCGCTGCCGTCAGGCCCGCCGAGGCCACCGCCACGGCCTGAGACCACCACCGACAGCGGCGCGGCCCACAATGCGCCAACTGAAGCCGGGGCCAGGGCCTGCGCTCCGGCTCCGAGGGGGGCCACAGGTAACGCATCAGCCTGTGCCGGGCCAGCGGCAGAAGCGGCGGCGTGCGGTCTGAGTGGAATCATGCCCCTAGCGTAAGCCGTTTCTGCGTGCCTCACCACACCCGAGCGGCAAGCTGCTGACCTGAAAGGTGTTCCCCCTATGCCCCCCTCGGCCTGCTCATTCCTGCCAGATCTCCCAACACAATCGCCGCCGCCTTTTCGCCGCTTTCCATCGCGCCCTGAATGCCGCTCATGGAGGTCAGTTCGGAGGCCAGCAGCACGCCGGGGAGGGTGGTGGCGTGCCCCGGCAGGTGGGCGGCGTATCCGGCAGGCTGCGGGTACTGGGCGTGTTCGATGCGCTCTATGTGCAGGGTACGCAGGGTGCGGGCGTCGGCCTCGCCGTACCAGACGGCCAGTTCTGCCCGCACCTGTGCATCCAGTTCGGTATCTGGGACTTCTGGACGGCCCAGCACCGTGGCAATCAGGAGGTGTTGGCCCTCCGGCGCACGTCCGGGCACGGCCTGACTGATCCAGTGGGCGTTGTTGATCCACCCTGCCTCGGCATTCAGCAGCAGCCGGGATTGCGGGTCTATGGCGTGCGGCATGGCGTAATGCAGATACGCGCTGCTCAGGCTCCCGCGTGCCGTGTCTGCGCCCAGCAGCGTCTGGGCCGTGTTGGGATCGGTGGCAACGATCACCTCGCGGGCCTCCAGATCGCCCGCTGTGGTCGCCACACTGACCATTCCGGGGTGAGAGGTCAGGCGGGTCACACGCACGCCCAGGGTCACGTCCAACCCTTCGGCCAACTGCGCTGAAATCTGGCCCATGCCTGCGCGGGGCACGGCAATGGAGCCGTCCATCAGCATTCGGAAGTAGTAGCGAAACAGCCGGGCCGAGGTGGACAGGTCGCGCCGCAGAAATACCCCGCCGAAGAAGGGACGGAAGAAACGGTCAAGGGAAGCTTCCGAAAAGCCCTGCCGCCGCAGATAATCCTGCGTGGATTCGTCGGGGCCGTTCAGGAGGGTGTGCGGTGGTGGCGTGCGGAGTTGGGCGGCCAGTTTTGCCACGCGCAACTTGTCGGGCAGGGGCAGCACCTGCGTGGTCAGGCTGGACAGCAGGCTGCCGGGGTCGCGGATGGGATCGCCCAGCACATCGGCCCGCGCTCCACGCCGCACCACCGCCGCCGGGGGAATAGGCACCAGATCCAGTGCATCAAGCTTGAGCTGCCGCCGAACTGCCGGATAGGCCGTAAACAACACCTGAAATCCGGCGTCCAGCGTAAAGCCCTCGACCCGGCGCGACCTGACCCGCCCGCCCACCTCTGCGCCCGCTTCCAGCACCCGCACGCGCCGCCCCGCCCGCGTCAGCACCCGCGCCGCCGTGAGGCCCGCCAAGCCCGCTCCAATGACCAGAACATCTTGCATGGGGGCAGCCTAGCAAGGGGAGGGAGGAAGCAGGGCACGTCTGCACCCGGTTGCTGCCCTGCGGAGGCAGAACCCCCCAGTCGGCTTCGCCCATAAAGGGGAGCACCCAGCCCTTGTCCTCCCCTCAAGGGGGGCGTTGCAAAGCAACGGGGGTTTAGCCACCAAGCCTTCAAGGAATGGCCCACCTCGGCAAAATTCACTCAGAACGGTTGGCCCGTCACTCAGAACCAAGCAACCAAAAAGGACCGGAGCTTTCCCCTCGCTCCGGCCCTCTTTGAATATCTTGTTGAAGCTCGGCTGCTCAGTCGGTGGCGGCCATGCCTTCGCGGTCTTGTGGCCCCGATTCGCTGACGACCTTGGTGCCCCGGCCTACCAGCGGGCGCTCGGGCAACAGCCAGGTGATCAGGAAAGCCACGCCCACCAGCACGCCCGCGATCAGGAACACCTCATCTATGGCCCCGGCCATCACGTTTCGCAGGGCAGCCAAGATGGGGGCCAACAGATCGGCGCTGCCCAGTTTGCCGAGGCCCGCACCCAGTTGCGCGGTGGCCTGCGGGCTGGTAAGCAGGCTGGGATTGGCAACGGCGTCTTGCACGCTCTGGGGCAGGTTTTGCGCCGCTGCGGGCAGGGCCGAGCTGAGGTTGGAAGCGAGGTGGGCATTGACCAGCGCCCCAAACAGGCTGACGGCCAGCGTGCCGCCGATCTGCCGGAAGAACTGGTTGCCGCCCGTGGCGCTGCCCATGAGTTGGGGCGGGGTGGCATTCTGGACGGCCAGCGTGAGTTGGCTGTTGACCGGGCCCAGGCCGATGCCCAGCAGCACCATCGTGCCCACGGCCACCCACAGGGGCGTGGTGGTGCCCAGTTGAGTTGCCAACAACAGGGCCACGGTGGCGATCAAGGCTCCGCCCAGAATCAGAACCTTGTAGCGCCCGGTTCGGCTGACCAGTTGGCCCGAGAGCGTGCTGGTGAGGATCATGCCGAACATCAGCGGGGCCAGAGCCAGGCCGCTGCCGCTGGCGCTGCTGGCCTTCACGCCCTGCATGTACAGGGGCAGATACAGGATGGCGGCGTACATGCCCGCGCTGACCAAGAATCCGGCAAGCGAGGCCACGGCGATCCCCCGGTCTTTGAGCAGGCGAAGATTGAGAATCGGGCGGGTCTGGTGGCGGCTATGAACGATGTACCACGCGCCCAGCACCACGGTGGCGGCCAGCAGTCCCAGAATGGGCGCACTGCCCCAGGCGTAGGTGCCGCCGCCCCAGGACAGGGCAAAAGTCAGGGTCGAGACGGTACCTGCCAGCAGCGCCGCTCCCAGCGCGTCGAAATGGCCCCGCACCCCCGGCGCAGGCAAGCGGAAAAAGCGCCAGATGAAATACGCGGCGGCCAGCGCAAAGGGCAGGTTCACAAAAAAGACGCTGCGCCAGCCGAAATGGTCGGTCAGAAAGCCGCCCACCAGTGGCCCCACCACGCTGCTGACGCCCCACACGGCCCCGGTATAGCCCTGATAGCGCCCGCGTTCGATGGGCGTAAACAGGTCGGCAATGGCCGTAAAGCTCATCGCCATCAGGGTGCCGCCGCCAATGCCTTGCAAGGCGCGGTAGGCGATCAGTTGGTTCATATCCTGCGCGGTGCCCAGCAACACGCTGCCCAGCGTAAAAATGCCGATGCCCAGCAGGATCAGCGGGCGGCGGCCATAGCGGTCACTGATGGTTCCCACAATCGGAATGGTGATGGTCGTTGCCAGCGAGTAGGCCGTAAACGCCCAAGCGTACAAATGAAATCCGCCCAGATCGGAGATGACGCGGGGCATGGCGCTGCCCACCACCGTCAGATTCAGGCTGGACAGAAAGAGGACGGTCAGGATGCCCACGAAGGCCAGCATTTTCTCGCGCTGGCTGAGGTTGGCAGAGGGAAGGACGGCGGCAGGAGCGGTCATACGTTTACCTCTGGGTTGCCTTCTGGGGTCTGGGTGATCAGGGCGGCTTCGAGGGCATCCAGCGCCGCCTGAGCCGCCTGAACCCGGTCAACCGGAAGATGTCCGAAATGGGCCTGCACGATGTCTTGCGCGGTGCTGCGGGTGCGGGCGCGGGTGGCCTCGCCCTCAGCGGTCAGGCGCAGGTGTTGGCGGCGCAGGTCTGATGGGTCGGTCACGCGCTCCAGCAGGCCCAGGCCCGCCAGTTTGGTCACCATCCGCGTCACGGTGGGCGCGGGCAGGCGTTGGCGTTCAGCCACCGCGCTCGGCGTATCGGCTCCGTCCATGATGGCGGCCAGCACGACCAGTTCTTTGGTATTCAGACCAAGAGAGCGTTCCAGAGGATCGTCCAGCACCTGATGAAAGCGCCGCGACAACCGCAATACCGCCCGAACGAGCGCGTACACCTCGTCCGGCGGGGAAGTTGAGAGGGAGGAAGAGTCATTCATTTCAAATGGAATTGTTTCATCTGGAAGTAAAACGATCAAGCGAGAATCGTTACCTCCTGCGGGACAGGCTCTGCACACCGTCCAGGCTGTCTAATTGCTCGGTCAGCACTTCATCCCCCAACAGGTGGGCCGCCAGCACGCCCGCCAGCCAGGGCAAACTGTCGGCGGGCAGCTCGGTTGGGGCAAACCAGCTCACCTCCGAGGTCTGTTCCAGCGGCACCGGTTCTCCGCTCCATTCCCGCCCCAGAAACAGAAAATCGGTGCCCCGCACGCCGCCCAGGTCGTAGCGGCTGACCCCGAGAAAGGCCAGCGTTTGCGCGTCTACCCTCAGGCCCACCTCTTCCCAGACTTCGCGGGCGGCGGCATCGGCCAACGCTTCACCGCGTTCGACCCGGCCACCCGGCAGCCCCCACAACCCCGCGCCGTAGCCTGTGCCATCGCGCCGCCCCAGCAGCACCCGGCCCTGAGTGTCCTGCAAGATCAGCCAAACCACGAGATTGAAGGGAGCAGGAAGGGTCATGGGGCCATGATGAAGGATAGGAAAGTCCCCAAACCCCACACCAACTTCTGCGCTATGCTCTCCCCTGTCGTCACCGGGGGTGCCCTTCATTGGAGGGCTGAGACATACCCCAGGAACCTGATCCGGGTCATTCCGGCGGAGGGAGCGTGATGCGCGGAAAAGTTTCCAGCCCCATGTGGCCCAGTTTCCGTGTACCCTGCACCAGCAGGAAAACGCCCCCCTTCCTGACGCGAAGGGGCTTTTTTATGCAAACTATGCAAGCACTGATCATCGCAGGACTGCTCTTGGGCAGCGCGGCTTCGGCCCAGACGACCCTCACCGTGATTTCTCACGATAGCTTCGAGGTGGATAAGGCACTGGTGGCGGCCTTCGAGAAAGCCAACGCCACCCGCGTGCGCTTTGTGAAGGGCGGCGATGCGGGCGAACTGCTGAACCGCCTGATCCTGACCCGCCGTGCGCCGCTGGCCGACGTGGTGTACGGGCTGGACAACAGCCTGTTGCCGCGTGCCCGCGCCGCCGGGGTGCTGGACGCCTACCGCTCGCCCGCGCTGAAAGCCGTGCCCGACGCCTACCGCATGGACGAAGCGAATGGAACGACCCTGCTGAACACGGTGGATTCCGGCTTCGTGGCCCTGAACTATGACCGGGCCTGGTTCCAGAAAACCGGGCTGGCCCTGCCCAAAACGCTGGATGACCTGAAGACTCCGGCCTATGCCAAATTGACGGTGGTGCCGTCTCCGGCGACTTCCAGCCCCGGTCTGGCCTTCCTGCTGGCAAGTGTGAACCACTACGGCGAGGCGGGCGCGTGGAACTGGTGGCGCACGGCCCGCGCAGGGGGCATGAAGGTCACGCGGGGTTGGTCGGATGCGTACTATAAGGAATTTAGCCGCAACGGTGGCAAATTCCCGATTGTGCTGAGCTACGCCAGCAGCCCTGCCGCGGAAGTGTTTTACGCCGAGGGGTTCAATCCGGCCAAGTTGCCCGAGCAGTCGCCCACCGGAAACCTGTTTTTACCGGGCAGCACCTTTTTGCAACTGGAAGGGGTAGGCGTGCTGAAGGGAGCCAGGCAGCCCGCACTGGCCCGTAAATTCGTGGATTTCATGCTGTCGGGGGGCGTGCAGGCCGATATCCCCACCCGGATGTGGATTTACCCGGCGGTGGCCGGAACGGCGCTGAACCCGGTGTTCAAGTTTGCCCAACAACCCGCGCCCACAGCGGTTAAACCCGTCCTGCTAGCCAACCCGCAACGCCTGATCGACGGCTGGGTGACGAACGTATTGCGGCGCTAAGTGGCGCGGCACAGGACATTCCTGCTGGCCCTGCTGCCGCTCAGCTTTATGGCCCTGCTGCTGGCGCTTCCGCTGGGGCGTACGCTGGCCGAAGGCGGGGTGAACCTGAGCATCTGGCGCGACCCGTACTTTGTGGGACGCCTCGGCTGGACGCTGGGGCAGGCGCTGGGCACGGCGGCGGCGGCACTGGCGGTGGGCGGCCCGCTGGCCTACCTGCTTTCTCGCTGGGAGGTGCCGGGGCGGGCGGCGTTCCTGCGCTTTTTGCTGCTGCCGTTTGTGACGCCGACTTTGGTGGCTGTACTGGGCCTGACCGCACTGCTGGGGCCGCAGGGCTGGATCACGCGCCTGCTGGGGCTGGACCTGAGTGACGGCCCCGGCCTGCTGCTGCTGGGCAACCTGTTTTTTAATCTCCCGGTGATGATTCGGCTGGCCCACGCCGGATTTGCGCGGGTGCCGCCCAACCTGATCGGTGCGGCGCGTTCGTTGGGGGCACCGGGCTGGAAGGCGGCGTGGACGGTGGCGCTGCCGCTGGCCCTGCCCGGACTGACCGCCGGATTTATTCTGGTATTCCTGTATTCGGCCCTCAGCTTCGGCCTGCCGCTGACGCTGGGGGGCGAGCGCTACAGCACGCTGGAAGTCGAAATCTATACCCTGACCGCCTACCAACTGCGCCTGCCCGAAGCCTCGGCCCTGATCGTGGGCCAACTGCTGCTGACGGGCGCGGCGACGTGGGCCTATACAGCCCTCACACGCGGCGGCGCGGGCGTGGGGGCTGGACGTGGGCTGCCGCCTGCGCCCCGTCACATCCGGGTCATCCTCTGGGCGCTCATGGGCGGCGTATCGCTGATCTGCTTCGCGCCCCTGCTGGCGGTGGTGGCCCGCAGCGTGCTGACCTCTGGCGGCCCCAGCCTAGGCGCATGGCAAACTGTGCTGGGCAGCGCCGAGACGTGGGCATTGGTGGGCAATACCCTGCGCTTCGGCGTGCTGGCCCTGATCGGGGCGGTACTGCTGGGCGGCCTGCACGCTCTGGCCGCCTGGCGGGCGCGGGGGCCAGCTTCCCGCGTGCTGGACGGCCTGTCGCTGTTGCCGCTGATGGTGTCTCCGGTCAGTCTGGCGGTGGGCTACCTGCTGGCCTATCCAGCGCTGTCGGCCACCCTGCCCATGCTGATCGGCGCGTATACCCTGCTGGGCATGCCGCTGGTCACGCGCAGCCTGCTTCCGGCGCTGCGTGCCCTGCCTCCCCGCACTCTGGAGGCGGCCCGAACCCTCGGCGCAGGCAGTTGGACGGTGTGGCGCACGGTCACGCTACCCCTGACCCTTCCGGCCCTGCGCGGCGGCGCGGCGTTGGCCCTTGCCACCGTACTGGGAGAATTCGGGGCCACGTTGGTCCTGACCCGCCCGGAGTGGGCCACCCTCAGTACGGGCCTGTATGACCGTCTGGGCCGCCCCGGAGAGCGCAACCTCACCGAAGCCTGCGCCCTCGCCACGCTGCTGCTGGTGCTGGCGGTGCTGGCCTTCACGCTGCTGGACGGCGGAGAGGGGGAGGTGACGTGAGAGACGCTGAAAGGCCAACCGCTGCGCCATTTCTCCGAATCTCTACCTGTTTACATCCTCCTGACCACCTCCGGCCCCTGCAAGGCACAATGAGCGGCGTGCGCCCCCTTTTTCCCCTGCTGCTGGCCTGCGCCTTGACTGTTTCCCCTGCACAGGCGGCCATCCAGTGGCCCGAATCGCCCGAATTGCCGCCGACGACCTGCATAGAAGCCGGGGCCGAAGTCGCGCCCGTGCAACTTGCACCCATTTCGCCGCTTCCGGCGGGGGTGGTGGGCCGGGTGGCATTTTCGGCCACTGTATTCGGCCCAGACGGACAACCTCTGCGGGAAATGACGCTTGGAGACGTGGACTCTTTACATCCTCTGGCAAGCACCTTCAAACCGCTGGTGGTCGAAGCCGTACTACGCGACATAGACGCCGGAAAATTGGGGCTGAAGACCCTGCTGGAAACCACACCGGGCCGCCGTTCTATCGAAGCTTATCCGGCGGGTAAAAACAGCGTTTCCACGCTGGCTGGGCGTGCCCTGATCCTCAGCGACAACACCGCCAACGACATCCTCCAGTTGACCGCTGGGGTGACTCGTGTGGCGCAGGAAGTGCATGACCGCAGCCCGTGCACCAGCGTGCTGCACACCACCAAAGCCATCTGGGCGCTGCAATCGGGCCTGCTGCCGGAAGTCCTGCCCAACCCGGCGGCCAATGCCTCCACCTACGCCGCCCTGCCCTTCGGCACCCGGCTGCAACTGGCCCGGCTGGCCGTGACCGGGGCGCAAAAACTGACCGGGCCAGCCGTGGAAGCCGCGCTGGACGTGTATTTCAAGGGGCCGACCTACACCCCTGATATGGAATTGGGCGTACAGAACACCTCCACCGCCCGCGCCTTTGCCCGTTTGCAGGCGCAGATCATGCCCGGAGCGGCCCTGAAGCCCGCGACCCGCGCCCTGTTCCGGGGCTGGCTGGCCGACAAAAAGAGTTGCTGCAAGCCCAAAAATCCGACCTTTCTGCCTACGTTCTGGGGCGTGAAGGCGGGCAGCGGCTGGCGAATGCTGACCATGACAGGCGCGGCGACCTTGAAAGATGGCCGGACCGTCGGGTACGCCCTCCTGATCGATCAGGCCGATCCACGTCTGGCCGAACAGACCGAAAGCTGGTTGCGCCCGCTGGCCGGGTGGATAGACGCGCAACTGCTGAGGCTGACCCAGTGACCATTCACCCAGCAACCATTCACGCCGCACTGGACGCCCAAAACCTCAGCAAACGCTATAGCGGCCCACAGGGAATACAGGCTGCTCAGGAAGTATCTCTGCGGGTGGAGGCGGGCGAAACGGTGGCGCTGCTGGGGCCGAGCGGCTGCGGCAAAAGCACGGTTTTACGGATGATCGCGGGTCTGGAGGTGCCTGATTCCGGCACGGTGCAGGTCGGCGGGCGAGACGTGACGGCCCTGCCCCCCGAGGCGCGGCACATCGGGCTGGTGTTTCAGGATTACGCCCTGTTTCCGCATCTCAGCGTGCTGGACAACGTGGCTTACGGCCCCCGCGTGCGCGGCCTGCCCCGGCCCGCTGCCCGGTCACAGGCGCGGGAAGCCCTGACACTTGTCAATCTGGCCGAATTTGGGAGCCGCCGCGTGACCGAACTCAGTGGCGGGCAGGCGCAGCGGGTGGCGCTGGCACGGGCGCTGGCGACCTCTTCTCCCCTGTTGCTGCTGGATGAACCGCTCAGCAATCTGGATGAGCGCCTGCGGGCCGAGCTGCGGGGCGAATTACGTGCGCTGTTTGCGCGGGTGGGCGCGGGCGTGCTGCTGGTTACGCACGATCAGCGCGAAGCCTTGGCCCTGGCGGGCCGCGTGGCCGTGATGCGGGCGGGCCGGGTCGTACAGCAGGGCGCGGCGCGGGAGGTGTTCGGGCATCCGGCGACGGCGTGGGTGGCGGCATTTTTGGGGCATGCCAACCTCTGGCCGCAACCGGGCGGCGCGTGCCTGCTGGTGCCCGAACAGGCCCTGACGCTGGGCGAGGGCGAAAGCTACCCCATCACGGCGCGGCAGCAGGAAGATTCCGGCGAAACCGTGACGGTGGCGCACCCACGCGGCCCCCTGACGCTGGGCCTCAGCGCCCGCGAAAGCCTGCAAATGGTGGAGGGTCGGTTGCGGGTGCGGGTGGATGAGGAACAGCTTCAGCGCTTGCCAGATGACCGGGAATCCGTAAGCACCCCCATCTGACCACCCTGATTTTATCTAGACAATGCATCTTTTGACGCGCCACAGTGCCACAATTTCGCCTAAATGACAGGGCGTTCACTGTTACACTTCCCCTGAAATCTTTGGTGGCTTTCCTTACTTTTCGGGCCGCTGCCGAATGACTTCAGGGAGAATCTATGACACAGCCACTGTTGGCACAGACACGACCCATGCTCTTTAGAATGCTCTCTTGGTCGTTGGCCTGCTCGGTCATGGCAGCAGCGCAAACGGCCCCGACTCCAGTTCCAGTGGCCTACACTGGGCCTCAGGCTGTGCTGTACCTCGCGCCCATGGCCTGTCAGGCCGGAAGCTGCGGCAATAATGCCGGAGCAGAATTTGAAGCCGCACTGACGCAGGCTTTGCAGAACAGCGGCTATTTTCGGGTGCTGAAGCGGGAAGAGGTCGCCAACCTCAGCGTTTCTGGCGGCGTGACCAACATTGAGGAAACCAGCAGCGGCGGATTCCTCTTTGTTGCCCAGAAGAAAACCAAGGTCAAAGCTGCGCTACAGGTTTCCGATCCAGTCACCGGAGAGCTTGTTTTCACAGAGCAGTGTGAGGGCGACTCTGCAAGTACAGGCTTCGCAATCGGCGGAATCACAATGGGCACCAACAGCGGTTACGGCAAAGCTGCTGCCGATTGCGCCGTCAAGTTGAGTCAGGCCATCACTGCTTCCAAGCGCATTCAACCGTTTCTAAAATACGCTCCCGGCACGGCGCTGCCTGCCCCCCGGAATGCCGTACCTGCCAACGCCGCACCGATGGCCTTTGCCTCTGCACCTGCCACACCCGGCGCAGTGACTGCCGAGCAGGCCGCCGTACCGATCAAGATGCTGGAAGGCGCACTGAAATCGCTGGCCTTTGCCGACATGAACGCGCTGTTTACCGCCGATCCCTACAACCCTGTGAAGATCAAGGAACTGAACGCCGCCGCGACCAACACCACCCTGCAAAACGCTGCCAAAGTGAGCTTCAAGGTGTCCAGCAGTGAAAATGGTGGAATGGGGCAACTGGTGGGCGTTACGTACACGCTGCCCAACGGCACAGAGAAATTTACGCAACTTCTCGTTATGGGGCCGTCTGAACTCAACTCTCGCGGTGGCGTGCGAGTATTTTATATGACCGCCTTCAATCCTATTCGTGCAGGCTTTCCGCAATTCGAGATGGTGAGCAAGAATGTAGAACTGATGTTGGCCGACATTCAGCAAAGTTTGGGTCTGCCCACTCCATAAATCCTAAACACAATGGGGCACAAAGCCGCTGAGCAATTCAATCTCGGCGGCTCTGTCGTCTGTTCTCCTCTACAGTGCAGCCATGATCGCCTGGATTCTGGTCGGGGGCCGCCTGACGCTGACGCCGATGTTGGCCGCCCTGCCCCAGCCCACGCTGGTAGTGGCTGCCGATGGAGGCGCACGGCACGCGGCGGCGCTGGGCGTGCGGGTAGATGTATGGGTGGGTGATTTCGACAGTTCGGCGGGAGTACATCTGGACGCCCCACGCGAGGTTCACCCGGCGGCTAAAGACGAAACCGACGCAGAACTGGCGGTGCGGGTGGCCCTGAAACGCGGCGCAACCGTCCTGGTGTTCATCGGCGCGTTCGGCGGGCGCTTTGACCACACGGCGGCCCTGATGCTGGGCGGCATCCGGCGGGCGCGGGAAGGCTGGCCCGTGATCCTCACCAGCGGCGACGAATGGGGCTGGCCGCTGCTGCCCGCCTCTCCGCTGGCACTGAACCTGCCCCCGCAGTTGACCCTGAGCGTACTGGCTTTCTCGGAGTTGCGCGGCCTGAGCCTCAGCGGGGTGCGCTGGCCCCTTCACCGTGCCGCCGTACCACTGGGCAGCGGGTGGACGGTGAGCAACGAAACCACCGGAGAAGCTGTGACAGCCACTCTGGAAGACGGCTGGGGAATGGTGACGGTGTTGGTTGACGGGGCAGAAATGGCAAAGTTGTGACCTGAGAACGGCACAACAGTTGGCCCCGCCGGATGAACTGGCGGGACCGTTTTCAGTGACTACAGTTGCGGCTTACGGCTCAGTTCACCACGCAGGCGGCCACACCCGCACGGGTGGCGCGGGTGTACTTACAACCGTAG
This sequence comes from Deinococcus aquatilis DSM 23025, assembly GCF_000378445.1. Taxonomy (GTDB): domain Bacteria; phylum Deinococcota; class Deinococci; order Deinococcales; family Deinococcaceae; genus Deinococcus; species Deinococcus aquatilis. The sequence goes on from NZ_KB899696.1 coordinate 212,340, forward strand.
TTGGGGTCAGCCACCACGTTCGGGGTCGCTATATCGTCGCCCGCAGGTTTCACGCCCGTTTTTTCCCAGACCACCAGATCGGTAAAGGCTTCCACGAGTTCGGCGGCATTGAATTCACAGTGCCCAGCGGCGCGGATGGCCCGCTGCACCAGTCGGTCACCGTTTCCGGCAGCGATGGCCGCAACACGGTACTTCTGCTGATGGGCAAACGGCACGTAGAAGTCTCCGAGGGTGTGCATGGTCAGCACGGGTACGCTGAATTCTCCGTTGATACGCGGCAGCCAGCGCACCGCGCCGGGGCGGGCCGGATTGGGGTCGGTGTCGGCCTTCACGCGCAGGATGTTGGCGTTGAAGGCGGCCTCGGCAGCGGTGGGGGTCGCATCCGCCGTCCAGCGGTAGGACACGCCCGAGTTGTCGTAGAGATTGCGGGGCAGGATTCCCGTGACCGTGCCATCTGCGCCGCCCGTAGACAGGACCGCCGTCTGCCAGGTGGCGCTGCGGAAGCCCAACTCGAACACGGGCCGGTCTCCACCGGTCAGGTTACGGGCAATCTCACGGAGCTTCGCGCCCTGTACGCTGTTTTCCTGCCACTGTGCGCCGTCGCTGCTGCTGAAGAGGGCTGCCTTGATATCGGGCAGCAGGGTCTGGTAATCGTTCTGCGGGAAAGTGCGGGGGCCGAAGCCTGCCAGTTGCGCCGCCGCCAACGTGTAATCACCCAACCACTGGAATTCGTATTCTTCGTCCATGACGCCGCACAGGGGCAATGATGCGGCGTAGGTGGTCTTGTTCTTGGCGGTAGCCAGAGTTTCCTTTTCTACGGCGGCTCCGGCCACATGCCCGCCCATGCTGACGCCCATGATCAGCGTCTTGGTGGGGGCGGCGTATTTGCCCGCCGTCAGGCTCACAAAGGCGTTGGCAAGGGCGTTGGTGTCCTCTACTCCGGCCTGCACATCGTAATAGTTGGCGCTGTAACTGCTGGCCGCCCACGCATAGCCCTGAGACAACAAGAAGGGCCGCAGCGACGGAGCCTGCACCCGCAGTTCTGCGCCCGTGCCCGCGTAGCCGTGCGCGTACATCACGAGTTGCCCGTTCCAGTTGGCGGGAACCTCGATGGCGTAGCTGGCCTCGCCCCGAATTCCGGCGTATTTGCCCTGATACAGCTCGGTTCCCGCAGTTGCGGTGAGCGTGGGTACAACGGCGGTAAAGGTGCGTTCGTCCTGGGCGCGGGTTTCGGCCACAGGCACCACAGGCTGAGTGCAGGCAGACAGGGTCAGGGCCGCAAGAAGGAGAGCGGTGCCGGAGCGGGCAGTCAGGAAGACAGAACGGATCATAGAGAACCTCCGCAAGAGTGCAGTAAAATCCGCACATCCAGGTTGTAAAGACCTGCCAAGTCTAGCGTAAGCAGGCCGGGCAAGGCAGCCGGGAACCTTCTTCATGTTCCGCCCGTACTTGAAAGGCATGAGACGAAGAGGCGTAGGATTCGGCTGCCTGGGCTGCGGCGGCGGCACGCTGTTGGTATTGGTGCTGCTGGGCGCGGCAGCGTGGTTTCTGGTGATTCAACCTGCCCGCAGTTTTTTGGCCAGTTGGCAGGGCACTCCGGCACAGACCCAGAGCCAGAATCAACCGGGCACCAGCGTCACGCCGCCGCCTTCATCTGGCACGGCCACCACGGTCAATACCGCCGCGCCGCTCACCAGAGCCGACGTGCAGAAGTTCGTGCGAATCCGGCGCGACGTGCGGGGCGCACTGGGCAGCAGCTTTACGGGCCTACAGACCGTGTGGACACAGGTGCAGAACGGAGGAACCCCCAACATTTTACAGGTGGTGAACATCCTGCGTGAGGTGGGCGGCAGCGTAGGCGCGGCCCGCACCGCCCAGAATGCTGCGCTGGCCCGCGAAGGCATGAGCGCCGAACGCTACGCGGCGGTGCGGAACGATGTAAACCGCGCTCTGGGCGTGCCCAGCATAGACTTTGCACAGGCCGCCGCCGCCTTACAGCAGGGCCGCCTGCCTGACCTGAACACCACCGTGCAGGCCGCGAACCCACAGGCACAGGCGTTGGTCGATCCCTTCAAGGCCGAACTCCTGACGACAGCAGCAGTGGGGCTCTTGGGGCTGTAATCAGGTAAATCACACTCAGTTGAACAATGGGCTGGACGGACCGGAGACCTTCTTCATCCGTCCAGATTCGTTGGCGCTCCATCTGCCAGAACACGGTACTTCCTGTCTTTGGGGAAGCATGGCGCAGGAGTGAGCTTCCACAGCCCATTACTTCCCCTTCAGACTGTCTGCCTGCTCGCCGCACTCCTCATCAGGGTTCGGTAAGGTGGGCCACATGACGGCGAATCCTGAGATTCTTTCCACTCCTTCACTCCGCACGGCACAATTGACAACGCAGTCGGAAGCCCTGTTTGCACGGGCGCAGGCGGTCACTCCGGGCGGCGTGAACAGTCCGGTGCGGGCCTTTCGCAGTGTGGGAGGCACCCCGCGTTTTATCGCACGGGCCGACGGCGCGGTTCTGACTGATGCAGACGGCAACGATTACATCGACCATATTGGCTCCTGGGGTCCGATGATCCTGGGCCACAACCTGCCCGCCGTGCGCGAGGCCGTGATAGAGGCGCTGGCGGGCGGCACCAGCTTCGGCGCTCCCGGCGAGCGTGAGGTCTTGCTGGGCGAGGCCGTGACCCGCATCACGGGCGTAGACCGCGTGCGTTTCGTGAACAGTGGCACCGAGGCCACCATGAGTGCTCTGCGTCTAGCACGCGGCTATACGGGGCGCAAATATATTCTGAAGTTCCGGGGCAACTACCACGGACACGCCGACGGACTGTTGGTCGAAGCGGGCAGCGGCCTGATGACGGATGCCGTGGCCGATGGCGGCCAACTGAACCGCCAGGGTCTGGGCCAGGCCGCGCCCAGCAGTGCGGGCGTGCCGGAAGAATACGCGGCCCTCACTCTGGTCAGCGAATACAACGACCCCGCCGCATTGGACGCGCTGATCACAGCACGCGGCCACGAGATCGCGGCAGTCATTTTTGAGCCGGTGGTGGGCAATGCCGGGGTACTGATTCCAACCCCCGAATTTCTGGATGCCCTGCACCGCGTACAGGCGGCGGGCGTGCTACTGATTGCCGATGAGGTCATGACCGGATTCCGCCTGAGCCTGCGCGGGGCTACTGGACTGCTGGGGCTGCGGCCCGACCTGATCTGCTGGGGCAAAATCATTGGCGGCGGGCTGCCCGTGGGCGCGTACGGCGGGCGGGCAGAGATCATGAATTTCGTGTCTCCGCAGGGGCCGGTGTATCAGGCGGGCACGCTGAGCGGCAATCCGCTGGCAATGGCCGCAGGGCTGGCGATGCTGGGCGCACTGGAAGCCGATCCCAGCGTGTACGAGCGCCTGAACCGCTACACGGCGCAACTGGCCGAAGGGCTGAAGGCCGCCGCACAGGCCGCAGGCGTGCCCATCAGCGTGAACCAGATCGGCTCCATGCTCACGGCCTTTCATATCGACGCGCCACATGGCAGCATCCGCACCTATACCGACGCCGCCCGCAGCGATACCGCCGCCTTTGCCGGGTGGTTTCAGGGCATGTTGGCACGCGGGATTTACTGGGCACCCTCGCAGTTCGAGAGCATTTTTGTCAGTGCCGCCCACACCGACGCGCACCTGAACGCCACCCTGGAAGCCGCTGCACAGGCTTACGCCGCCCTCCATCCGGGGGCGCGAGGAGAACAATGACCCTACTGACTTCCACCTCCGACGTGATCCGCGTGCTGACCGAATACAAAACCATTGCCGTGATCGGCTTTCACCGCGACAGCATCAAGCCTGCCCATTACGTGCCCGAATATATGTACCGCCAGGGCTACACCGTGATTCCCGTGAATCCATCGCTGGCCGCACGGAGCGAGAGCTTTTTTGGGCACAAGGCCGTGTCCACGCTGGCCGAGATTGCCACGCCTGTAGATGTGGTGGAGGTCTTCCGGCGCAGCGACAGGGTGCATGACCATCTGGCCGACATTCTGGCAATGAAGCCTCTGCCCAAGGTGGTCTGGCTGCAACTGGGCATCCGTGACGATGCCACTGCACGGGAACTGGCCGCGCACGGCATAGACGTGATTCAAGACCGCTGCATGCTGGCCGATCACCGGGCGCTGCTTTGACGCTGCCGAAAACCGGTTCACCTCCTGATTTGCTGATCGTCGGGGCGGGCCTCGCGGGGCTGGCCTGTGCGCGGGACGCGATGGGCGCGGGCCTGCGCGTGAAGGTGCTGGACAAATCCAGGGGCATTTCTGGGCGGGCCGCGACCCGGCGCATTGCTCTGGAAGATGGCCGGGAAGCGCGGCTGGACCACGGCGCACGCTTTTTTACGGCCCGCCATGACCGCACCAAGACGCTGGTGGATGCTGGTCTGCGCGAGGGCTGGCTGAACGAATGGACACGCACAGTGAGCGAGTGGCAGGGCGGCGAGATTCACAGCACCCCGGACGGCCACCCCCGCTACGCCCCCGCAGAAGGCTTCAGTGCGATGGGCCGCGCCCTGGCACGCGGGCTGGACGTGCAGACAGGCACAGAAGTGACCAGTCTGGAACGCCGGGGCCACGGCTGGCGCGTGCATACCCGCGACGGTGCCCACTGGGACACCCAGCGCCTGATCCTGAATCTGCCTGCACCGCAGGTGGCCGCCCTGCTGGAAGACCACGAGATAGGCGATGATGCCGAAGCGGTGGCCCACGTACGTTTCGATCCGTGCTGGGCGGCGGGCGTGGTTCTGGAACAGGATTTGGTGGGGCATCATTGGCCCGCCCTGAAACTCTCCGGCCATCCCGTGCTGGACTGGATCGCCCGCGAACACACCAAACGTGCCCCCAGCCACCCGCCCGCGCTGATGCTGCACGCCGGGGCCGACTGGTCACGCGCCAACCTGGAGCGCCGCCCAGATGAGGTGCTGCCCGAATTGCTGGACGCCGCCGCCGAAGTGCTGGGCCAACCCCTGCCCCACCTGCACGCTTTTGCCCACCGCTGGCGCTACGCCACGCCCACGGCCCGCGTGCCTGCCCCCTGCCACTGGGACGAAGAACTGAACCTCGGCTGGTGCGGCGATTGGCTGACCCCCGACCCACATGGCCCGAGGGTGGAGGCAGCGTTGCTGAGTGGCTGGCGGCTGGCAGCGAGGGTGGCAAAACAGTGAGTGGGTAGTGGGTAGTGGTCAGTGGGGAAAGATGAAGCGTTGCCCGTCAGTCCGAGCTTTTGAGGCTTGTCTACGGACTCCGTATCACTCTTCCATTGCCCGCCGGAACAGCACAGTATCCGTGTACTGCACAAAACGGATGACCTTGCCCGCCCGCAGAGTCTAGGCGTGGGCCACGGGGCTGCGAAGGCTCTTGCCCGTGGCCCTATAAGTCCCGGTGTACTCACCAAGCATGACCACCGTATCGCCGCTGGACACCAATTCACGGGGAGTGGCGGTAAACCCTTCCCACTCTGTCCCGAGCTTCATAAAGACGTGTTGCAGAACGGCATCCGGGCCATGAAACGTTCCCCCGTAAGGCCCGCCTTCCGCCTCTGTCCACTCTACCTGTGGGTCAAGGGTTGCCAAGACCGCAGGAATATCGCCACGGCCAAAGGCTTCGTATAGGGCCTGAATGGTTTCGAGGTTCCCAGTTCCAGTCATACTCAGTCCCCCTATTTTGCACCTGAATGCAGCGATTGATCATACCCTTGGATTTGTTATTTCGTTGGTGACGTGGAGGAGTCTTCAGTTGCTGTTAATAAATCTATCCGCTTTGCCACGCCTCTTGTCTACCCTTCCCCCTGCTCTCGCCCCCATCCCCGCCTATGCTGAAGCTATGAAGTACGGGCGAATTATTCAGAGATTCGGGGAGCGACGCTTCCGGCTCTGACGCGCCGTAATGCCCACCCCCCGCCGATCTGGTGGGGGGTTTTTTTGAATCTTAAGGAGACACAGACATGATGCAGGCCAACGAATTCAGACCCGGAACCCTCGACGCGATGGATGTGCTGCGGCTGGCGCTGACCAGCAAGGTGTACGGCGCGGCCATCGAAACGGCGCTCAGCGAGGCTCCGGGCCTCAGCAGGCGCACGGGCAACCGGGTTTTGCTGAAACGGGAAGATCAGCAGCCTATCTTTTCATTCAAGATTCGCGGCGCGTACAACAAGATGAGCCAACTGACGGCGGCAGAAGCGGCACGCGGCGTCATTTGCGCTTCGGCGGGCAACCACGCGCAGGGGGTGGCATTTGCGGCGCAGGCCCTCGGCATCCGCGCCGTGATCGTGATGCCCGCCACCACGCCCGACATCAAGGTGCAGGCGTGCAGGCAGCGAGGGGCAGAAGTCGTGCTTCATGGCGACAGTTTCAGCGACGCGGAGGCCCACGCTTACGGCCTTCAGCAGGGCTCGGGCCTGACGTTTGTGCATCCCTACGATGACCCTCTCGTGCTGGCCGGACAGGGCACGGTGGCGCTGGAACTGCTGCGGCAACTGGACGCCCCACACGGCTTTACGGTGTTCGTTCCGGTGGGCGGCGGCGGATTGATCGCGGGCGTATCCGGCGTGCTGAAGGCATTGCGGCCCGATATCCGCATCGTGGGCGTGGAACCCGACGATTCCGACGCCATGTACCAGAGCCTTCAGGCGGGCGAGCGCGTACGGCTGGACACGGTGGGGATCTTTGTGGACGGCGTGGCGGTCAAGCAGGTGGGCGCGTACACCTTCGACCTCACGCGGCGATATGTAGATGACTGGGTGCGCGTGAACACCGATGAAGTGTGCGCCGCCATCAAGGACGTCTTTGACGACACCCGCGCCGTGATGGAACCCGCCGGGGCTTTGGCTGTGGCTGGCCTCAAAAAATACGCCGCCGAACACGAACTGCAGGATGAAACGCTGGTGGCCCTGACCTGCGGGGCAAACGTGAATTTTGACCGCCTGCGCCATGTGGCCGAGCGTGCCGAAATAGGCGAGCAGCGCGAGGCAATCCTGGCCGTGACCATTCCCGAACGTCCCGGCGCATTCCGCCAATTTATCGAGGTCATCGGCGGGCGGGCCATCACCGAATTCAATTACCGCTACGCACCCCGCAGCGAGGCCCAGATTTTTGTGGGCGTGCAACTGGCGCAGGCTGGGCAGCGGCCCGCACTGGTGCGCCAACTCACCGATCTGGGTTACGCCGTCACCGACTTGACCGAAGACGAACTGGCAAAGGTGCATGTGCGCCACATGGTGGGAGGCCGTGCCCCCGAAGCCACCGACGAGCGCGTGTATTCCTTCACCTTCCCCGAACGCCCCGGCGCACTGCTGGAATTCCTGACCCACCTGCACGCGGGCTGGAATATCAGCCTGTTCCATTACCGCAACCACGGCAGCGCACATGGCCGGGTCTTGGCCGGAATTCAGGTGCCAGACGCCGAAATGAACGCCTTCGCCACCTTTCTGGACGGACTGGGCTACCCGGCAGAAGACGCGACCCAGAACGCGGCATACAGGTTATTTTTGACATAAAAGCGGTGAGTGGTCAGTGGGAAGGGCGAACCCCCCCATTGCTCTGCAATGCCCCCCCCTCAAGGGGATGAACACACAGCCCGACACCGCCACCCCACACCGTCCCCGCCCATATCCGTGTGAGGCCGTCGTCCACGCAGTGGGCGGGCCAATTCCAACTCAGAATGAATGGGCAATTCCGCTTCAGATGAACGAGAAAGCCGAACCGAAACACGACAAGATCACTCCTCCTCAGCGGAGCGACCACTCCCCTGACCCCTCTGGGGGCGGGGGCTGGGGGGTGGGGGAATCCAACGTGGGAGAAGCCAAAAAATCCCCACCGCCAACAAACCAAAAGCCAAAGCTCACTCCGGCAGATTCACCACCCGAACATTCCCATCTCTCGCACTCAGGTAGCTGATGCGTTTTCCGTCTGGGCTGACATTCCAGTCGCCTTGCCGCACCTGATCGCCCAAATCGCCCAGGGTGCGCCAAGCCCCCGTACGGGCGTTGTATTCGCGCAGCAGATGCGGGCTGCCGTCTGGAATAAGGGGGATGACCAGCAACCGGGAAGCGTCGCGCCAACGGTAGGAACCGAAGGAATCGAGCCGCTTGGCCGCGCCCCCAGACGTGTTCTGAACCCACAAGCCGTTGCGGGCGGCGCTGTCGAACGTGACGGTATAGACCACCTGTGAACCGTCGGTGCTGAGGTTGACACCCCGGAATCCCAGAGCCGATTTCAGGGTGCGGCGTGCCCCGGTGCGGGTATCGAGCGTGAACAGGTCGCGGTCACGGCCTGCGGCGTTCAGCTTGCCGTTCAGCAGCAGGGTGCTGTCTCCGATCCAGCCGCTGATGCCCCCGCCGTAGAGGGTAGACACCTGCTTGGGCGCACCAAAGACATCGGCCACGTAGACCCGGCTGGCGCGGCGGTCAAAGTTGCCGCTGGTGTCGCTGCGGGTGTAGGCCAGGCGGGTTTCGGTTGCTGTCCAGGTCACGTCCGAGCCGCGTGTGGGCAGCGTAAATTTGCGCCCATCGCTGAGGCGCTCCAGAGTGGTGTTCTCGCCTGTACCGGGCCGCACCGCCCAGCGCAGTTTGGGCGAGAAGAAGGCCACCGAAGAAAAGCGCCGAGTGACCGCCCCGCCCTCTGACGGAACGGAATAGATTCCGGTCGCGCCCCGAACAGGCGGGCCATCCAGAAACAGCAGCGACCGCGAATCGGGTGCCCAGACTGCGCCGGGGCAACAGGTGCCCGAGAGGACGGCTTTGGAAGGCAGGGAGGCGGCCAGAGCAGAGGCCGACAGCAGCAACAAAGCAGCGGCCCGTTTCCTATCACCTCCAGTCATCTCGCACCCCCCGGCGAGGGCGGCCACGGCTGGGCAAACTCGTTCAGGAGGCGGCCACCCCGGCGCACCTCCGGCTGAGATTCGGGGGTCTGCCATTTGCGCGGGGCGCTGAGGTCGTATTCGTAGCCCCGGCCAAAGCTGCCCGCCAGCGCCAGAGAATCCCAGTCGGCGGCGATGTAGGGAAGCGGATTGAAAAACCGTTGGTGAGAGCGGTCACGCAGTTCGAGGTGAAGATGCGGCGCACTGACACAGGTGCCCTGAGAATCTCCGCTCTCGCCGACTACCTGACCCTTGGTCACGCGCACGCCGACCCGCAGAGACGAACGCACCCGCAGATGCCCGTACAGACTGCTGAGATTCCCGGCATGATCGATCACCACGTTGTGCGGCGGGCTGCCGTGAGTGCCGTCCACTTCAGCCACCACGCCGTCTCCGATGGCCCGCACGGGGGTTCCGCAGGGTGCGCTGAAATCCAGCCCCGCATGCACGCCCTGAAGGTTGCCGTAGGTACTGCGCCGCTGCCGATACGCGCCCGTGGTGTTGCCGTAGCCCTGCCCCAGCAGCCAGGAATTTGGCCCCGGCGCACCCGCGAAGGGCAACCCGAACTGCCTTGAGGGCTTGGCAATCACGCTGTCGGGCAGGGCCGCCGCGTAATGTGCCGCCGCGACTCCAACCCCCAACCCCACGGCCAGAAGCCCTGCTGCTACCCAACCTCTCATGTCCACCGCCGTTTCATGGCCGAATGCTGGCGCACCGTGCCCCGCCAAAGGGTGGGAATGGTCACAGGAAAAGGCAGGATGGCCGGGGACGAGATCGTATCCAAGTAGGTCAAAGTCAACCTAAAGATTAATCAAGCGAAGCGAGTATCGAAGAAATTACGTTGTCGTAGGCATGGACATTGATCCCGCTGTTTGGGATTAAGTGGCTGGAGCAACAACGCTGTGCTTGGTGCTTCCCATTACTCAGCCCTTCCGCATAACGACGCCTTCTTCCTTTCGGCGGCACTTCTTTTCTTACCAACTGATATTGATGCCTACTCCTCCACTCGTCTCTCCAGTTGCCAGATTAAGGCCCAGGCCCACTGGCGCACTGAGGCATAGATCAAAGATGGACTGCGGCACGCTGCTCACGCTGTAGCTCAGGCTGGCCTGATTGCTGCCCGGTACGTAGCCCAGCGAGGTGTTCTGGTTGAGGCACTTGGCCGCAGCGACCTCATAGGGAGCCTCGGCGATCACCTGTCCAAGACTGTTCCGTACCCGGATGATGCCCTGATGGGGTTCCCGCGCAAGAGCAGAAACGCTCTGCAACAGGTTGGGGCTGAGACGCAACTTGCCACTGCTGTCGGCGCGGATAATCAGGCGCGGATCGCTCGACTCGATGGTCACGTCCGCCAGAACCTCACCGATCACGGCGAAGGTCAGGTTGACCACCGAATAGCCCGTGATCATTCGCGCCTCTACCCGGCTGGGTTGAATCAGAGCGCTGGTCGCCACCTGTAGCTGGGGTGCCCTCGGCGCAATAATCGGAGTGATGTTGATTTCGGGAACAGTGAACTGAGCCAGTGATCTTGAGGTTACGCCTTTAGAACTCCCTCGGGGTTTCTGTGATCCCCGTCATTAAGCATGGTCTGCTTACCCTGCAAGGCCGTAAGCCCTGCGGCAGATTTTCCATGTCTGATCGAAAAGCCGGTCGCACCACTCGCTCCCCCCATCCGAGGTGCCCGGATTACAGGATGGGGTTCTTTGTATCTCTTCGCTTAGAGAGTTCCCGAACGAATTGAGGGGAATATGGATGCGGTTTCCTCACAGACTGCTTATTTGAGAGCCCATCAACTGGATTCATGAAGATGGGTTGTAAACCTTCCTGCATAGGGCAGTACATCATCCCCAGGTTGCTTTCAACATGTCAGTGACGGTTTTAAAGTGAACGCTGGGCAAGCTGTTGATCTGCGATTCAACCTGCCACTGAGTTGGGTTCTTTCACCCAGTAGCTTCAGTCTTGGTCTATGCATATGTTGTTGTGGCTTCAACGTAATGATGCGTTGTCAGGGCTGATCTTGGACTGCTCACGTTTTTTCTGCTGCGGGAGATTCAGGCTCAATGGTATGTAGCACAGTCTTTGATGAGGGTCTGGAGATGGCGGCAGAACCAACTCCAACTGAACCCAACTACCCGGCAAATGCCGCAGTGAGAGAGACGTTCGGAGAGGAGCCGATCAACGAGGATCACGGTTTCGGGCGAAATGGGAGTTCGGGTGTGATTCAGGGTGAACCGATGTCGGCAGGCGCGGCACAGGTCCCGCTGTTTGCCGATATGGGCATGACCGTTTTTGACGATATAGACGCCCTCACACGCTGGACATGCCAGACCGTTCATGCTCCATCGAACTGCGATTATTCCTAAGAAGCCACGACCACCCGCCTGCATAGCTTGACGGGGCCTGCATACCGCGCTATGTTAAAGAAATCAAGGCGGCCTCCGGGCCGTCTTTTCCTTTACCTCTGTTCGCAGATCAGTCCCTACCTTCCTACTCTCTCGGGCACGGCCTTACGAATTCCACGTCCAGCCAGAAGGCCGCATCCTCTTCTTCCACCTCATCTTCCAGAGTCAGCAACTCCTGCCAAGTCTCCCAGACTTGAGCCTGCACTTCGGGATGACAGCCCAAGTAATCAGCCAGCTCCAGGCGGGTCACCGGATCGGGGCCAGCGTTTCCTACACCCCGGTCTTCGCGGTAGGCGTCGTCCAGAAGATCAGCCAGCTGGACTGGGGTGAGATCACGCAGGTGCATGGGTTGGAGGGTAAAGGCGTGGTGCTGATGAAGGAGTAGAGGAGGCTTAAGGGCAAACTCAAGGGATCAATCGGTCCTCATCTGAAGCAATCCGTCTGAGCACCTTGATGCCGGGAGGCTTAGAGCGTCAGCAGGGTATGAACCAGTCGCCCAAACCCCGTAATCTCCCGGGGTTTTTCGAGGTAGGCCACCGCGCCGTGCTCCAGCACCGCCTGCACTTCCGCCGGGTGAGCGTGGCTGCTCCAGCACACCACCCGCAGGGGAAGGGGCACCTGCACCCGCAGCTCACTCAAGATCTCCATCCCGGTCTGTCTGGGCAGGTGCAGATCCAACACCACCAGTTGCGGCGGTTCCGACGACTGACAGCAAATCAAGCCACTTTCCGCGTCGGACACGGCTTCAACGTGCACCTCCGGCGCGTGGTCTTCAAAGGCCAGTCCTAACAACAGTGCGTCTTCTACACAGTCCTCAATAATCAAAACCCGGCGCACTGGAACAGAGATCACGGCTGCCCACGCCGCAAAAACATCAACATGCGGTCCAGCTTACTGGAGTACAGGGCGCTCCTACTTCATTGACAGATCATCTATGGCCGAGTGGGCAGGCGAGCCCGCGTCCAGAAGGCAATAAATTTCTCGATCTGTTCCAGAAAGGCCTGGAAGTGCATGGATTTGAGCAGGTAGGCGCTGGCATGGAGGGTATAGGCGCGGGTGATGTCCTCTTCGCTGACCGAAGTCGTGAGCATCACCACCGGAATCATCTGCGATTGTGGATGCTGCTTCAGGGCGGCCAAGACGTCAAAGCCGTTCATTTCCGGCATATTGATGTCCAACAGAATGACGTCCGGCAATGGCGCGTCGGGCGTGTCTAAGAGAGCCAGGGCGGCCTGACCGCTCTCAGCGGTGATCAACGTACAGGGCTGATCCAGCGACTCGAACGCTTCCTCAGCCAGGTAACGATCCGTCATACTGTCGTCAATCAGCAAGATGTTCAGTGGACGGGTCATCTAAGAAAGTCCAAGTTCCCGGTGCCTACACGCCAAGTCAGGTGAATCACAGCTTCACTGTAGCCGATGATCCAGAGCAAAATGACCCAGGTTCTGCTGTGTGTATGGGTTGGGCCTACTCAATAGAGAGAACCGAAACGGTGGCAGTCGGGTCACGCGGGTGCATGAGCCGGAGTAGGAGATCAGGGGAGGGAGAAGTGACCTGTCAGGCTTGGGTCTCCTACGGCCCAAAAGCAAACCGCCCAGCAGCCGAATGTATGGGGCAAAATTGTTGAAAGGAACAGGGCGGTCTATGACTCAACCTGGAGGCGAGGCGGGGTGCTGAAGCGACCGTGGCCCACGCCAGAGCAGATAGATCAATCCCAGACCAAAGAGGACGGACAGGAGAACCTGAGGAAGCACAACCAACATCAGTAGAACTTCTGCGAGAGGCATATTTCACATCCTATATAGAAAACATCACAATTTTCTTGCTTGTTCAATTCAACCCGGTTATCGCTTAAAGAATCGCCCTGGCACCTGGGAACACAGGGATGTTGGCAGGCCATGAGGGATTTGAACCCGATCCGTTACCCAGTCTTGGAGACTGACGCTCTACCAGGCTGAGCCAAAACGGCCCATGCGGCGTCTGCCACCGCTGAGGACGACTGAGGCGGGAGAGGCTCCCACACAGGGCGGGGGTCAGTATGGTTGGATGGGGCTTTCTGTAAACCTACAAAAATGTCACCCGTTTGGGCAGGCCAACCGTTTGCCGCTGGAGATGACCTGTCTCGGATCGTCGGTCAGGCCATAACAGGCTTCAGCAGCGCGGCACAGTTCGGACGGCAACTGGCGGCCTTTTTCCTCACAGTCATTCATTTTTTATCTTTGGGCACAGCAGCGCCCTCAGCTTCGGATGGGTGCCTCTCACTGAAGCGTAGGGCCTCCTCATCCGACTTCTGGGTTTGAGTCCAGCGACAGCTCGCTTGGTGTATTTCACCGTTCTGCCCGTTGCTGTATCAGTTGCCGTAAGGGAGGAAAACCGGAAAATCCGGCAGGAGATACAAAAGAAAAAACGCCCTCCAGGAAGGCGTTTTGGTTGGTAGACCCGAGCAGATTTGAACTGCTGACCCCTACAGTGTCAATGTAGTGCTCTACCCCTGAGCTACGGATCTAAACCGATGGGTGAAACTTGGAGGCGCTGACCGGACTTGAACCGGTGGTGGAGGTTTTGCAGACCTCTGCCTTACCACTTGGCTACAGCGCCGGGGGTCTGCGTATCCCTGACAACTTTGGGCGGGCGGGGCGTTGCTCCTGCCAGCGGAAGGAATCTTAGCACGGGGTCTGAAGGGTGTCTACCCTCCGGCCCGGCCCGGCCAGAGTACGCTTCAAAAGTCGGCAGGTGGTCTTAGAGTAGGTGTACTGTGACGTCACCTATTCCCACCAGAGAAGTTCAAGACAACGCATTTCAGCATGCCTGGCGAAATCCGTGGCTGAGGCTGCTGGTTTTCGGGCTGGTCGCCTACCTGGCCTACCGTTTGCTGGGGCAGATCACCAGTGTGTTGGTGGATTTTCTGGTGGCCTTCCTGATCGCCTACCTTGCCAATCCGCTGCTCAACTGGTTGCAGCGTGGGCGGGTCAAGCGCGGGCTGGGCGTGCTGTTCGTGCTGCTGATGTTCGCGGGCATCTTTGCCATGGCTGGGGCACTGATCGTCACCATCTCTGCCCAATTTATTCAACTGTTCAGGGATCTGCCAGGACAGGTGGAACAACTCAGTGCCGGAATGGATCGGCTGACCGGTTGGCTCACGGGTCTGGGCGTACCGGGCCTGGACAATGCCCGTGAACGCCTGACCGAGGCGGCACAGACCTACCTGCAAAGTCTGGAGAACAACCTCCTCCCCATCCTGCAAAATGCCCTGAGTTCTTCCAGCACGGTCTTTGCTGGCCTGCTGTCTATCGGCGGCGTGATCGGGCAGGTGCTGCTGATTTTGCTGCTCAGCGTGTACCTGATGCTGGATTACGGGCGCGTGAACGTGACCCTGCTCCGCATCTTTCCGCGCCCCTGGCAGCCGCGTGTGCTGGAATTGTCGGGGCTGATCGGCACAGCGGTCGGCGGCTACGTGCGCGGCCAACTCCTGATCGCCCTATTTATCGGCGTGTTCGTGTGGCTGGGCCTGAGTCTGCTGGGGATTCCCAGTGCCGCCGCCATCGGCTTTCTGGCGGGCGCATTCAATATCGTGCCGTATCTGGGGCCGATTATCGGGGCCACGCCCGCACTGCTGCTGGCGATGCCCGGCGGATGGATCAAGATGGTACTGGTGATCGTGGTCTTCGTGGCGGCCAACCAGATCGAAAGTAATTTTCTCAGTCCGTACATCCTCAGCAAAACCACCGACCTGCACCCGATTACTGTGCTGGTGGCGATTCTGGTGGGCGTGGCGCTGCTGGGATTCGTGGGTGCGCTGCTGGCCGTGCCTGCGGTGGCGCTGGGCAAACTGCTGCTGGAGAAGTATTACTACGGCAGCCGCACCTATACCGAAGGGCCATAAGGGGCGCCTCCTGGCTCAGGCGTCGGCCTGCAACAGTTCGACCTGCCGCCCGTCGGGGTCCTGAACGAAGGCCATGTCACGCCCGCTGGGACTGGGTTGCAGATCCCGCGTGACCACCACGCCCGAGGCCCGCAGCACGGGAAGCAGGCCGCGCAGGTCGGGCACGTACAGGGCAATATGTTCGGCCCAGTGCTTTTGAGCGCCATCAGCATTCCCAGCAGGAGACTCGCCCTCTATCTGAAAAAACTGCAACAGGCCCCCGCCCAGGCGCACCACAGCCCGGTGGTAGCCCTCTTCGGTGGTCAGATTTTTTTCGACGACGCCGCCCAGCTGTCCGTAAAAGGCGAGGGTGGCGGGCAGGTCGCGGGTGAGGAACGAAACGTGTTTGAGCATGGCTCTACGGTACCCTGAGTGGGTGCCCACTGCATTTGCCCCGCCTCCCTGGACGCTGTACGGACGCGGCCTGATCGCCCTCTACCGCCCTCAAACTGCTGGAGCCACCTGGGGGGCGCTGATGCTGGTGCGCTACAGGGATTCTCCAGTGGGGCCATACGACGAACTGCTGTGGGCCAGCGCGACTCATCCGTCGCCCGCTGGCCCGCGCCCACAGGTGCAGCAGATCGTGGTCAGCAGTGAGGCCAGCGTGCGTTGGGGCCGCCGCAATTGGGGCATTCCCAAGGGGTTGGCCCGGTTCGAGTGGCAGGAGGGCGAAGGGGGCCAGCAAGTCCGGGTCTATGCACCAGAAGGCAATCTGCTGGCACATCTGGCCTTCAGCACGCATGGGCCGACCCTGCCCGTCTCCACGGCCCCCATACCCGCCGGGTTCCGCACGTTGGCCCAACCTGTACTGGACGCCGCACCGAACGCAGGCTGGCTCCTGACCCCGGTCGGTGCCACAGGAAAAGCGCAACCCGCCCGCCTGACGGTGCTGGATGCAGCCGGATTCCACCCGTCCCTCACGCAGCTTCGGCCCCTGCTGACGCTGGCGATTCCGGACTTTCAGCTTGTTTTCCCGGTGCCAACCAAGGTGGTGGGAGAAAAACATGACGGACAGCCGAGCCTCTAAAACAAAAAATCCGCCCTGCTCGGACGGTGATAAGGTTAATATAGCGTGATATGCAGAGCATGTCAAATCATGCACACGGGTCAGAATTTTGCTGCGCTGGAGGCCGTTTTCAACTCACCTGAAAGTTCAGCACCGCATAGTCGGGCCTCTGCTCACCGAATCTCTCACCACAACTTCGGGGCATAAAAAATCCGTCCTTTTTTGGACGGTAGTGATCTTGCTCGGTCACACTTGCTTGATAGGGAAAAATATAGCGCGTTATGCAGGCTGAGTCAAATCATGCACAGTGGCAAAATTTCTACCGTGCTGGACAACCTTTATCCGGGAATTCCAGCAACGCTGCTGCATACCGCCGCCTGACCTGTCGGTCGGGGTGCATTGTCCCGGCGGCACAGTGGAATAGTGCAGACATGGAATATAGGAAGCTTTTGGGCACCGACCTGACCCTCAGCGCCGTGGGCTTTGGCGTGTGGACGGTAGGAACGACGTGGTGGGGCGTGAAAGACGAGGCCGTCGCCGTGCGTCTGCTGCGCCGCGCCTTTGAATTGGGCATCACTTTTTTTGATAATGCGGATACCTACGCCTCGGGCCGCGCCGAGGAATTGCAGCGTAAGGCGCTGGGAGATGTACGCGATCAACTGATCATCGGCACCAAATTCGGCTACGACATCTACAACAACCCCGAACGCCCCGGCCAGCAGGAGCGCCCGCACGACTGGACGCCCGCCTATTTGCGCAAGGCGCTGGAGGGCAGCCTGACCCGCCTGGGCACAGACCGCATTGATTATTACCAACTACACAACCCGCGCCTGGACGCCATTGCTCCCGGTTCCGCACAGAGCGACGACCTGTTTGCCGAACTGGAAGCCCTGAAATCCGAGGGCCTGATTCGGGCCTACGGCACGGCGCTGGGGCCAGCCCTCAACGAACGTCAGATTGAAGAAGGCATTGCCAGCGTGCGGGATCGCCGCGCCCCCACCCAGATTATTTACAACCTGCTGGAACAGATGCTGGGCGAACAGATTTTGCCCGTGGCCGAGGCCGAGGGCGTGGGCGTGATGGCCCGCGTACCGCACGCATCGGGGCTGCTGGAAGGCTATATGACGCTGGACACCACCTTTGAACCCGGCGACCACCGCAACTGGCGCATGACCACCAACGAGAAGCGCAAGGCGTGGATGGAAGACGGACTGAAGAAGGTGGAGCAGTTGCAGGCCGAATTCCTGAACGGGCGCACGATTGGGCAACTGGCCCTGCAATTCGCGCTGCGTTCCCCGGCGATGGCGTCGGTGATTCCCAATATTTACGATGAAAAAGGGCTGGAAGAATACGCCGCCCCAGCTGCCGCGCCACTGACCGATGCCGAATACGCGGGCATTCAGACCCTGTACGCCGCCAATTTTGGCCTGAACACCAACCTGATCGGAGAGGTCGTGCGATGAGTGGAGACAAGGATATGAGCAGCGAGCAACCCAACCAGACCCCAGCACAGACTCAGGACACGCCGCCCACGCCCACAGGCCGTCCCAGTGGCGCAGCAGCGGGCGGGGGCCGTCCCAAAATGATGGTGGACCTCGATCCCAGCGGGCAAGTGACCGGGCGCGAGCCTGACCGGGCCAACCGCCAATTCCTGAACTACGCCTTTTTCAAGCTCGATCCGGCTTTTCGCCGCCTGCCACACGCCGAACGCGAGGAATTGAAGGCCGAGTTTCTGGCCGCCGCACAGGGCTGGGTCGAGGACGCCCCCGCTCCCAAAGGACTGATTCAGCGCCCGTATTCGCTGGTGGGTGTGCGCTCGGACGTGGATTTTATGCTGTGGCGCATTGCCTTTGACGTGCGCGAGTTTCAGGAAGCGCAGGGCCGCCTGAACCGCACCCGGCTGATGGGCTACCTAACCCAGCCCTACAATTTTGTGAGCATGAACAAGCGCAGCCAGTACGTGAACCGCGTGGAGGGCAGCGGGCACGGGCTGGAAGTCCTTCCTGGGCAGGGGCAATACCTGTTTATCTATCCGTTCGTCAAAACGCGGGCATGGTACGACCTGACGCCGCACAGCCGTCAGGGAATGATGGACGAGCATATTCACGCCTCGGTGCCGTTTAAGGGGGTGCGGATCAACACCAGTTACAGCTACGGCATCGACGATCAGGAATTCGTGGTGAGTTTCGATTCCGATTACCCGCAGGAATTCGTGGATCTGGTGCACCGCCTGCGCTACACGCAAGCCAGCCTGTACACCCTCACCGACACGCCCATGTTTACCTGTGTCAAAAAAGAGTTGGCGGGCGTGCTGGACGATCTGGGCTGAAGCTAGACCAGCCGGGCTGCGGAGGCGAAACATGCTTTCCGCAGCCCGGCTGTCTCTGGCGTGATCGCTTTATACATTCGGCTTCTCTCTGATCACCGCTCAAGACCGTCCAGCACAGCGAAATTCGCTTGGGTTCGATTAGGTTGACATGCCCTGCATACCGCGCTATATTTATCTTATCACCGTCCGAGCAGGGCGGATTTTTTGTTTTGGGTGCGCCTACTTGAGAACTTCCGCTACTGAGCGTCAATCATCCTTCCTGAATCGGTGCAGACCCAACACCGCGTAGAGTGCGGCCAGCACCATACACAGCGGCGTATAGAACCGGGCATCCAAGCGGGCAAACTGCATATCTGACGGCTGGCGTGTCAGGCCCACGCTGCGGCCATCACCCACTGCCCGCAGCAAAAACACAGCGGCAATGAAGCGCAGAGGCCAGCGCAACTGTGTTCCATTGCTTGACCTTGCCAGTAGGGCCGCGCCGCTCATCGCGCCCAGACCTGCGGCCACCAGCAGCGTCAGCGCACTGGACGGCATGAAGGCTGGCTGGCCCGCTTTGGTTTGAGGTAGGGCGGCACTCAGCCCGGCACGTCCCCCGGCAGCCCAGTACAGGTGCACGCCGCACAAACTTCCGGTAATCAGGGAAGCCGTAGCAGAAGCCAAGCGCGGGGCGGCAGAGGAAAATGACCCTGACTTGAATGACATAGGGTGATCAGACACTTTTTGCTGCGGAGAAATGTCCTGCTCAGGTCAGGTCGCGCCCGGTTCGCGCCAGCAGCAACAGGCCGTAGCCCAGCGCAGAGGCGGTCAGGGTCATACGCGGTCAGGGTCATACACAGGGAGGCAGGAAAAGGAAGCGCCAGCGAAAGCAGAAAGGTCAGGGACAGGGACACCAGCACCCAGACAGCAAGCAGTTTCACGGGGCGGCGCGACATGAGATCAGCCTGAGCGGACGTGGTGACGCGAGTCTGACGGGCCAACCATTTGAGGGTACAGACCTTAGCGGTTCGCACGGATTCCGTAGCAAAAGTTTTGCTCTGGCGTTGGCCCCAGATCAGGCCCAAGCCGTAGCCGACAAAGGGCAAAACGAGACCGAGCACGAAGAGCAGGCCAAAATCCGTAGCACTCCAGAGAGGGAACACCAAGACGTCAGAAACCAAGCCTGCGCAAACGCCCCACCAGGCGCTGAGGTGCGGTTGAGTTTGAAGGGTTCTGTTGGCCCGCACGCGCAGCAAGATCATGGGCAACAAGACAACCCTGACAACACATCCAAACTGAAAAGGAGCATAAATAAAATGGTCGCAAACGATGTATATGGAATGTCATCAGCTCTAATTCCGGCAAAACCTAAGAACCCGTTTAGGGCTTTTCTTCCCGCTCAAGACAAGGAATATCAATCATTATCTATTGAGTAGATTTATTTGTGTTTAGCGATAAACACACTAAACTGATTCACTGCTCATAAACATCTCCCTCTATTAGTAGTTGATTCCAAAGTGCATCTATATCCCAAAGATCAACTACTCTCATAGAGTCTGTAACAAACAATCCAGGTATTTCATTTACTTTAAAAACTCCTGAAAAAACTTCAAGCGATGGCTTTCCTCTGTACTCGATTTCCATCCATATATAATCATCTAGTCCGAAATCTTCTGATTGCCAGTATTCATCAGCCAAATATGGCTTATCAAGAGCGTATGTTTTTGGCAGATAAGCATAACCGTTACTTTCTTTTCCATCCCCAAAAATCAAATACCTCCTTTCGGTTAAAAATCTGCCAGATTCAGAATAATCCTCATAATTTTCCATGACTCTTATAACATCTTCAAGCAATTTACTAGCGAAGATCACTATTATACCATTCATGGTCTAATCACCTTTAACAGGTCTTTGATATCAACCACAATTACTCCTCTTGCCTCATTCACGTCTCTCGTCTCTGAAGTATAACCATTGCTTAACTGCCCAATTGGGGCTTTGATTGGTAGTAAGGTAAGCACATTGCACTTGAATATAGATAAGCGTCGCTTCAACTAGCCTCAGGCGAGCAAGGCGGGTCATGCTTAACTCTACATACTAAATGCGCTGTACTTAACTATCTTTCTTAGATCTAGCGCCAGCAGCGGAAGCACTATCGGCCACAGCCAAGATCTAAGCGGAAGCGTGGGACTTCTTGCTTTGGCTCCCGCCACAGTAACCCACCCACAACGCCGCCCAACAAAGCAGCGAGCAAGAGGGGAAAGAACCATCCCAGAAGAACATAGGGACGCATAGGCACACTGCTATTGATAACGGGGTAGGTTCGCATCAAATCTGTCCTCCGCGCTCATCAATGTCAGAGAATGCGAGGTCAATGCAGACCAACACTGTTCTCAATATCAGCCTGAAGATGGTCAGGCATCAGCAGATAAAAGTTCACCGAGGTAGCCACCATCGTCACGCCCAAGCCTGCGCCCCACGCCGCGCCTTTGTAGCGCTGGGCCAACCAAACACAGAGCCCAACCATGAAGGCTGTCGGGAGAAGAAACAGCATCGCAAAGAAGACAAAAAGGTGACTATTCCCCTGCTGTAACAGTATCCCCGCGCCACACTGACCAAACTCCCCAGCAGTGGCACACCCAGCATCAGCACAGGCAGGGCAAACGGCGGAAGGGGACGCAGATTCACCCTTCATCCAGGGTTGCCAGCCCGTGCCGCAGCGCGTAGAGGGCGGCCTGAGTGCGGCTTTCTAGTCCCAATTTGCCCAGCAGGCGACTGACATGGGTTTTGACGGTGGCTTCAGCCACGCCCTGATCCTGAGCAATATCGCGGTTGGAATGGCCGTGGGCAATCAGTTGCAGCACGATCACTTCTTTGGGCGTCAGGTTCTCGCGCATCTCGGGCGAGCGGAAATCGCGCACCAGACGGCGGGCTGCTTCGGGGTGCAGCCGAACTTCTCCGCGTGCAGCGGCATGAATGGCCTCGGCCAGCGTATCGCTGGAGGCGTCCTTGAGCATGTAGCCCATCGCCCCGGCATCGATCGCGCCGTTGACCTTATGTTCTTCCAGCGTGCTGGTCAGGGCAATCACTTCGGTGTCGGGCAATTGACGGCGCAGGAGGCGAATGGCGGTAATGCCGTCCATCACGGGCATCATCAGGTCCATGACCACCACGTCGGGGCGAAGGCGGGCCGCTTCAAGGAGGGCTTCTTCGCCGTTGGCCGCCTCGCCCACCACGTCTATCAGGGGATCAAGGCCCAGAAACAGGCGCAGGCCCTGGCGCACCACTGCATGATCGTCGACCAGCAGGACGCGCACCGTGCGGCTGGAAATGGGGGCGTCAGGGGTCTGATTGTCGGATGCTGGGGGTCGCGTCATGGATTCCTCCGGGGGTCGGACGTGCTGTCTGGAGTGGGGTTGGCTGCGGGAGGGCTGGCTGAACTGGCTGGGAGTGAGGGAACTGCGAAATCGTCGGTCGCCGCGGCGTCGGTGTAGGCCAGAGTAAAGGCGGTGGCAGGCGCGTCCACGAACACGTCCAGCGCCGGGGGAATGAAGGGTGGCGGAGCCTGCGAGGCCGCTTCTGGTGGGGCGGCCCCTTCTGGCACCGTCTCCCCTGCCCGCGTCTGTGCATCTGCCTGTGCATTTTCCGGTACATCTGCCGCAACAGGCAGCGGCAACACCAGTGGATCACGGTCGGTAAAGCGCACGCGCAGGCTGAGGGCCTGCGGCACCCGCAAGAGGACCCGGCCCACCCCGGCGCGAATATCGAGGCTGCCGCGTGTGCCGGGGCACACACTGACAGTCACATTGCCCCGGCCCACATTCACGCTGCTGCGGCCCGACCCCGGCAAGGTCAGGCGCACGTTGCCGCCCGACGCACCCACGCTCAGCGTCTGCACCCGCGCCGCGCCCAGATTCAGGGCCAGATTGCCGCCGTCGGCATTCACGCGCAGGGCTTCTGGAGCGGCTCCGGTGGGGGCCAGCACGGTCACGGCTCCGGTATCGCTCACGATGGACAGCGGCCCGCTCTGGCGTGCTGGAATGATGATATTCAGCTTGCCAAAGGTTGTCCGGGTGGTCAGGGCACGCAGTCTGAGGGCGCTGAGATCCAGGGTCTGATCGCCCGTGACCGTGCGGGTGGTGAGGGTAATCGGCAGGCCCCGGTTCAGACGCAGATCCAGGCGGTGTTGCAGCGGCTCTGGCCCCCCATTCACGGCCACGCCGCGCTGAAGCGGCTGTACGTTCAGGATCACGGCGGCGGTCATGGTGGCCCCCTTCAGACCCGTGGCCCCCAGGGTGCCGCCCGTGCGGGAGGTGGTGACGCTGACCGGATTACGGGTGCGGTGCGTGGCTGTGCCGCCCAACAGATCGGCGCTGCCGGGGGCCAGCGAATCCAGCCTCAGGTCGGTTCGGTCGCCTTCCAGCCGCACGGCCGCCGCTGCCAGCCCATCCTGCGAGAGATTGATGGGCGTGAGGCTGCCGCGCAGGCCCGGAGTGGGGCGCACCGTGACCGTATTCCAGGCCAACGTTCCGCCCAGGGCAGCCAGCCCCAGCCCCAGCGCCATTCGTGCCAGCACCGGAGGAATCGGCTGTCCAGTCTGATTGACGGAACGGGAGGTGGCCGGAGGAGGCCCGGAAGGAGTGCGGGTCATGGCTGTGCCCCGGTCGATACGGCGGGGGGTTGAGGTTCAGACGGGGCAGCAGGCAGACGCAGCGTGACCGTGGTTCCTGAATCTGCTCCCGGCGCGGTTTCCGACTGTGTTCCCGAGACGGTGGCCCTCACGCTCCGCACTTCCAGCGTGCCGCCCGCACCCGCCGCCCGCTCGCGCATACTGCGCTGGCCCAGCGTGCCCCGGCCCTGTAGATCGGGATCGAAACCACGCCCATTGTCGCGCACGCTCAGGGTGACCCACCCGTCCGCCTGCGTCACACTCAGCCACACCTGAGAAGCGCGGGCGTGCTTGACCACGTTATGCAGGGCTTCCTGCGCCACGCGGTAGGCCGCAGCCTGGGCATCGGGCGTGAGATGGGGTTCGGCGGGCAGGTCGGCAAACACCGTCAGGCCGTGACGGGCTTCCATCGCCTGGGCATGTCCGGTCAGGGCTGCCACCAGCCCGCCTTCTTCCAGGGCGTCCGGGCGCAGGCTGAACAGCAGGGCCTTCATTTCCGACACGCCGCCCTCGGCCAGCCGAATCGTGTAATCCAGGCTGGCGCGGGCTTTTTCGGTATCCCGGTCCAGGGTGGCGCGGGCGGTTTTGGCTCCCAGCGTGATGCCGTACAGAGCCTGTGCCACGCTGTCGTGCAGTTCGCGGGCCAGGCGGGCGCGTTCCTGTTCTCCGGCCCGTGTGCCTGCACGCTCGATCAATTGGGCGGCGTGCAGGGCGGTTCCGGCATGGTCAGCAATGCTGAGTAAAAAGGCCAGTTCATCGGGGCCGGGGCGCGTGCCGGGAGCGTACACCGCCCGCAACGTGCCGCCGTCCAGCACCTCTGCCGAGGGCGGCAGCGTGACCGAAAAAGAGACCAACGTGGCCCCGCCCGCCGCAAAGCGCACGTCGGCCTCTCCCTGCGGTACAGGCGCGGGCTGAACAGACAACGACCACTCGGCGGGAAACGTACCGCTCGACGCCCTGGGGCTGCCATCCGGCGACAGGAGCGCCACGGCCTGCGCGGTACTTGCCAGGCGGGCCTGCACAGCGAGGTCGGCCAACGTCGCCTCCAGATCGTCGCCCAGCGCCACCCGGCCCGCAGCCCGGCGCAGGGCCATCACCTCTCGCCGCGCCGCCTCATAGCCCATGTCGCCGCCCAGCAGGGCCAGGGTCAGGCGCGTCCACATCCGGCCCATCAGGTTCAGCACGCCGCCCAGCACCAGCAGGCTGCCGCAGCCCAACAGCAGCAGTCCGGCCACCACCGGCAACCCCGGCATGACGGTCGAATCCCGCCAGACCAGCGGAAACAGCGGCGGATGGAGCCACCACAACGGCGAGGCCAGTGCCCCCAGCGTCAGCGCCAGCAGCGTTCCCAGCACCAGCCAGCACAGCGCCGCCAGAGGAAACTGCACCACATGAAACAGCAGCGCCCGGTAGGTGGCCGGGTCGGACAGGGTGGCCCGCACCCAGGGCCACACACCCGTATAGGCCGGAAGCGGCCCCGCCCGGACGAACGATAC
Source organism: Deinococcus aquatilis DSM 23025 (assembly GCF_000378445.1). Classification (GTDB taxonomy): domain Bacteria; phylum Deinococcota; class Deinococci; order Deinococcales; family Deinococcaceae; genus Deinococcus; species Deinococcus aquatilis. The sequence goes on from NZ_KB899696.1 coordinate 237,029, forward strand.
GCCCAACAACCCAGCCAGTACGCGCTGTACATCGGCCAGTCCGCCTACCAGCCAGAGTGCGCCCAGCAGCAAGGCCGCGCCGACCACCAGCGCCAGGGTCAGGACGCCGCCCACCACGCCCACCGTCAGCAGCCCCACGACCAGACCGCCCGCCGGGAGCGCCAACAACACGTACAGCGCCACCCGGAAAGCGTAAGGGTCGATCACGTCGGCAAACAGCCTGTGCCACACGCCGCGCCGGGCGTGAGAGGAGGGTGGAAGGGGCGGCTGGGCGGTCATGGCCCTCATCATGCACGCAGGTTAAGGGGTGTGGGTGTGCGGGGCGTCCGCCGAAAGAGGGAAGGAGCGGGGCAGACAGGGTTTAAGAGGCTGAGGCCCTTCCTGAGACGCCTTTCCCAGGCTTACCCCACGATCTGCCGGAGCCGCACCACATCCGTCACGCGCACGGTTCGGCGCTCCAGGGCGATCAGGCCCAGGCGGTAAAACTCGCCCAGTTTGCGGCTGACCACTTCGGGCACGCTGCCCAGCTCGGCGGCGAGGGTACTGTTGGTGGGCAGCAGAAAACCGCCGGATTGGGCATGTTCCAGCAGGTAAGCGGCCAGGCGTGCGCCAAGTTCAGTCAGCACCAGCCGCTGCATTCGCGCCGTCAATTCGGCCTCCCGGCGTGCCAGGTGCGCCACCAGTGCGCGCGAAAGTTCGGGGGAAGCGAAGACCGTCTGCCGCACCTGAGAAGCAGGCAGGCTCAGCACCCGCGCAGGCGTGAGGGCCGTCAGAGTGGCCGCATACCGTCCAGGGTCGGCTGAGCCACCATCCAAAAACACTTCGCTGCCGCCCGCCACCTGCCGCGCTCCGGCCACAAACAGAGTCAGTTCCCGGCCACCGGGCGCGAGGCTCGACGCGTGAACCGTGCCCGATTCCACCACAAAAAGCGTCTCGGCAGCTTCTCCTTGCCGTGCCAGTACCGTTCCCGCTGCGCTGTTCTGTAGGCGGGCCAGGGCCGCCAACGGCGCAAGGGCCTGTGCCGACGCTTCTGCAAACAGCGGGGTCAGGCGCAGGAGGGCCGGAATATCCATGCTGTCATGCTGGCACGCCCACAGACTGAAGATGGACCCTCAGAACAGAGGACCTCACGGCATCAGAGCGAAAAATGGGCGCGGTTACGGGCAATAAAGTCGTACTGATCGGCAGGCACGTCCTGTTCATCAAAAATGGCGCTGACGGGACAGGCAGGCACGCACGCGCCGCAGCCAATGCACTCTTCGGGATGAATGACGAACTGATCTCCGGCATCGTAAATACATTCCACAGGGCAAACTTCGGTGCAGGCACTGTCTTTGACGCCCACGCAGGGACCGGTGATGACATGAATCATGCGCCCTAGCTTGCCGCGCTTACGGCCCCTGTGCCATGACCTGAGTCAAGCCCGGTCAAGACAAAACAGCGCCGCCTCCCAACTCGGAAGCGGCGCTGAGATCAGGCTTCCTCAGCTGGGAATGCGGAGTTTCTGGCCCACCTTGATCAGGTCAGGGTTGCTGATGTTGTTGTAGTGGGCAATCTTTTTGTATTCGGCGGCGTTCCCGTAGTACTTCTGGGCAATTTCACCCAGGGTGTCGCCGGCCTTCACGGTGTACACGGTGTCTCCGGTGTCGGTGTCCTTCTCCTTGGTCAGTTCCTTGGCTCCGGCGGCGACTTTCAGGCCGCTCACGTCCACCGAGGCCACACCGGGCACAGCGCGGGCCAACTGCTCGGCAAGGCGCTGCTCGTGGTCGTTGTCCACGACGCCGCGCAAGATGATGCTCTTGCCACTCTGAAGCACGTCGATGGGATCATCTTTCAGTTCGCCGTTGTTCTTGATGGCGCTGTGAACGGCCTTGGCAATCTTGCTGTTGTCCTCGGCTTCCTTGATCTCGGCTTCCAGGCTGGGGCTGGCCGCTTTTTTGGGTGCGGCGGGCGCTGGTGTGCCGATGTTGGGGGCAGAAATGCTGGGCGACGGTGTAGCGGGGGCTGCCTGAGCAGGGGCACTTGCTGGCACGGGGGTCGTTTCCTCGGCCACCAGACCACTGACATCTACGCTCTTGACGCCGTTGATGCCCTCAGCCACGATGCGCACCAGCCCTTCATAGCGGTCATTGGGCACCATGCCGCTGATGGTTACGTTGCCGCGGCTCTCCGTGACCTGAAGGCCCAGGCCTTCCAGACGGGGTTGGGCGTTGAGGGCGTCTTTCACTCGGTCGGCGGTGCTCTTTCCAAAAGGCCACATGGAGGCAGCCTACACTGGAACGCGCCTACTGTGAAATACCCCACGTTTTATAAAGAGAAGCTCAGCGGCAGCTCTCATCCAAAGTGGAAACTGCCCTTCAGCACAACAAAAAGTATGAGAACGCTCGGTCAGGGAAGGATGGGGAGCGCAGGGAGGGCCGGTGACTCGATCCAGAGCTTGAGGGCGGCCTCCCCCTCTGGCCCGACCTGGGTTTGCGCCAGCGCCAGAAGGTCAGCCGTTCTGACTGTGCCACCGCTGTAACGGGCCGTGTAGGCCTGCAAAAAAGCCCGAAATCTGTCGTCTCCTACGGCCACGCGCAGAGCGTGCAGGGCCAGTGCGCCACGCTGATACGCGCTCGTATCAAAGAGCTGTTCGGGGGTGCGGGCCACCAGCGGACGGGTACCGCGCCGGTTCAGCGTGTCCATCCAGCGGGCCGCGATGGCCTGTCCGTCCTGACCCTGAGCCTCGGCCCACAGCAGCTCGGCGTAGGTCGCAAACCCCTCGTTGAGCCAGACATCCGACCAATCGGCAGGAGTGATGGCATTACCGAACCACTGGTGCGCCAGCTCGTGCAAGGCCACTGGTTCGCGGCTGGAAGTGACCGGCATGGTGGACAGCGTGGCCGTTTCCAGCGCTGGAAGCTGAGGCGTGACCACCGCCACCCCGTAGGCCTCAAAGGGGTACGGCCCAAACCAACCCGACAGCACGCGCAGCATCTCGGCGGTGCGGGCGTAGGCCTCGCGGGTCGGTTGCGCCGTGCCCACCGGAAAATAATCGCGGCGCTGCACGGGTGAGCCGCCCACACCCACAGGCACGGCAGGCGACTCCACGCGCTCAAACTGATTGACATGGATGGCCAGGGCATAGGTGGGAATCGGCTGGGCCTGCCTAAAAACGAAGGTCTGAAACCCGCCTTCCAGTTCCGTCTGGCTTACCTGAACACCACTGGCCGCTCCCGTGAAACCTGCTGGAACCGTGATTCGCGTGGTAAAAGTGGCCTTGTCAGAGGGATGGTCGTTGCTGGGCAAAAAGGTGTGGGTGCCGTTCGGTTCGCTGAGAGTAAAGTTGGCCCCAGCTCTGGTCGCCCCGGCGCTGGCCTCATCACCGGGTACACTTTGCCAGCCCAACTCCAACGGATAACTGAAATCGGGGTCGCGAACGATGCCGGGAGCGCCCGCATAGCTGACTGTGAGGGTGGCCTCCACTCCCGGCAGCAGCGGCGCAGGTGGGACTACCAGCAACTTCTGTGCAGCGATGTCGCTGCGGAACACCACCGGGCGGCCATTCCAGCGCACTGCCGATACGGTGGGGCCAAAAAAATCCAGCTGAATCTGGGCCAGCGGTTGCGTGGCGGTCAGCGTCAGCGTGACCTCGCCCCGAAGTTCGGAGGTGCCGGGCCGGGCCACCGTGAGGGTCAGGTCGTAATTCAGCACATCCAGCCCCAACTGCCCCAGCGCCGGAAAGATGGAGTCCCCGGTGGTGCGGGCAGCTTGGAGAGGCGGCAGGGAGGGGATGTCCTGGACCTGGGCCACCTGTAACTGGGACATCTGCGCCTGGGCCTGTGCCCCAACGCCTATCAACAAACCAGTCAACACTGTTGTCAACGACTGTCTCAGTCTGTTCATTCCTTCATAGACTAGCTTAACTGTATTGATCAAATGTATTTCAATGTCTTATATGGATTCCGATTGAATTCCGTCGTTTTTAGGATTCAACCCAGGCAAAGCAATTAGAAAAAAGACGGACTCGGCTGGGGGACCGACAAAAGTCATGTGAAGCCTTGGATGAGGTGCCAGCGGAGTGGGGAACTTCGTCGGCGTGAGGGTTCGGGATCAACGTTTGAGG
>NZ_KB899697.1 GCF_000378445.1 Deinococcus aquatilis DSM 23025
CCCACATGACGCTCCACGATCACGTGGAGCGCCTACTCTGCCTATTGACCCTGGCGTACGTCTGGTGCGTGCTGGTGGGGGTTCTCCAAACCTGCACTGTGAAGGCGCACGGTCGGCGAGCCTGGAGTGTGGTGACGCTGGGCCTCCGGACCCTCGTGCGGACGTTCGTCTGCATCCACGAGCGTGGGGAGGCGGAAGCCCTGCAACTCATTGGGCTTTTGAAATCCAGCCAGACGCTCAATTCAGAAAGTGTCGGGTACTGAGCTTGATGGGTCGTCATTTGCGACACTTGCCATCAAGTGCTTCTTTTTATGACTTATAGCGATAAATGAATGAACTGGGCAATACGGAGAAAGGAGCCACCGGAATTCTGTTTCCCCCGTGGTTCCTTTCGCCGTACTGCGTGCTTAAGAGCTGTGACGTGATATTTATCTCAAATCACTAAAAAAGTACAGCGCAGGCGACAGTATTATTTTACACTTCCCGAGAATGACCGTTCGGGATGATGCTACCAACACCCCTTCCTCACAACAGGGAGAACATAGAAGCGGAGTTTTGGCGTATGCGTCTCCGGGGGAACCGCTGGCTGCATTCATCCTGCGGCCTTTCTGGTTGCCTTTGTTACTGCTGCTGGGTGTAGGAATCTCGGTACTCGTGGCTGTGGACCGTAATGCCCGCAGCGCCATGCTGGTCAGGGAAGCGCAGGCGCGGCTGACCCTGATCACGACCTTGCTGCGCGACACCGCCGATCTGGAGCGCGGGCAACGTGGGTTCATCATTACCGGGATAGAGTCTTTTTTGCAGCCCTACACGATTACCAAGAAAAACCTTCCCGACCACATTGAGGCGCTACGTAAATCGAGTGTCACCGATCAGCAACGGGTGAATTTAAACCGCGTGGCTCTGTTGATCGTCACGTGGGATCGTCAGGCGGCCATGCCCGAAATTTCGGCCCGCCGAGAATCACTGACCAATGCCGTGCAGCTCGTCAGCGACGGCAGTGGCAGGCGCACTCTGGACGAGGCGCGTCAGACGCTGAATGTCATGCAGACCCGAGAAAATGCCCGCCTGAGTGCGGCTTTGGAATCGAGTACCCTGACCCTGCGCAACGTGCGGGCCGTAACGCTGCTGGGGTTGTTCCTCAGCATGCTGCTGCTGGTTCTGACAGCACTGAGAACCGCCAGAACCGTGGCAGGGAATGTGCAGGACGTGACGGCGCGGGCGCGGCATATGGCGGCGGGTCAGTACAATGACCGCCTGCCGCCGACGCCACTGCTGGAACTGCGTGAATTGGGTCAGCAATTTCAAATTATGGCCACTGCGGTACAGGAGCGCGAACGGACGCTTATCACCACCAACGCTGCTCTGGAGCGCAGCAACCGCGAGTTGGAGCAGTTTGCCTACGTCGCCAGCCACGACCTTCAGGAGCCGCTCAGAACCATCGGCAGCTACACCGAACTGTTGTCGAGACGGTATACAGGCAAACTTGATGAGCGGGCCGACCAATATATTGCCTTCACTATTTCGGCCACCCAGCGCCTCAAGTATCTGATTCAGGATCTGCTGGCCTACTCCCGCGTACGCCAGGGCGGGCGTAACTTCAGTGCCGTCAATACTGCCGAACTCGTCAGTCAGGTGCTGGAAGACCTGCAACTTCAGGTACAGGGCGCACAGATTCAGGTTGGCCCTCTGCCGACCGTCTGGGGAAATCCTGAACTGCTGCGGCATGTGTTTCTCAATCTGATCGGCAATGCCCTCAAGTTCCGTGCAGAGGGACGGCCTGCTCAGGTAGAAATATCGGCGCAGGACGACGGCACCTGCTGGACCATTCGCATACGGGATAACGGGATTGGGATAGAGCCTCAGTACCACGACCGAATTTTTGGAGTTTTTCAGCGCCTGCACGGGCCGAACGAGTATGAAGGCAGCGGTATCGGTCTGGCCGTGACCCGTACAGCTCTGGAGCAGCACGGCGGTACCCTCAGTCTCAGCAGCGTTTTCGGTCAGGGCAGCACTTTTTCTTTCACCATCCCGCACGCCGCAGCCCAGCTCTCCGCGCACGCTCTGGCAGAGGCCCGGTCTGTTCCCGCTGATCCGGCTCTCCGCGCAGACCGCCCCACGCCCAGCACTCCCGAGCCACCCCCCGGCACCTAAATTTCTGCTCTCAGTCGGCTAGAATATATTGTGATGTGTTCGGTCACCCGCCCTCGCTGCACCAGGCTTCGGCGCACCAGTAAAATCCAGGCAGTCCACTTTCCGTTCAGGAGTACGTATGAAGTCCATTGAAATTTTACTGGTCGAAGACAATCCCGCCGATGTCATGCTGACCGAAGAAGCGTTCACGGAAGCCGATTTTCCCCACCGCCTCCATGTCGCCAAAGACGGCGTCGAAGCTCTGCGTTTTTTGCGCAGAGAAGACCACTATGCCGGTCAGCCCACCCCGGACGTGATTTTGCTGGATCTGAATATGCCGCGCATGAGCGGGCTGGAAGTGCTGGACATTCTGAAGCTCGATCAGTATCTGCGTAATATTCCGGTGATCGTCCTGACCACGTCCAGGGCTGAAGGCGATATCTGGCGCAGCTATAACCTGCATGCCAACGCCTATATCCCCAAACCGGTGACCATCAGTGAATTTGTGGAAGTGATCAAATCATTCGAGACCTTCTGGTTCTCGATTGTGGCGCTGTCTCCCAAAGCCAAGCCGTAACCCTGCACCAAGAGGAGAGGCGCGGAGCCTTTTTTGTGCTCCGCGCCTCTCCTCTTTTTTGTTCAGGCCCGCTTCAAAAAGTTCAGCAGTGCGGCGTTGAGTTCCTCAGCATGTGTCCAGCCCAGAGCGTGTGGGCCGTCCTTGATGACCACCAGCTCGCTGCCTGCGATCATCTGATGGAGGCGTGCTCCCGTTGCTTCCAGCGGCAAAATCCGGTCGGCGTCGCCGTGAACGATCAGGGTCGGGACATCGATCCGGGCCACATCGGCGCGGAAATCGGTCAGCCACGCCGGAACGCAGGCGAGAGTGGCGCGGGCCGAGGAACCCACCGCCACATTCCAGCTGGCCTGCAAGACTTCATCGCTGACACGGGTGCCTTTCAGGACGTCAGCGTTGTAGAAATTTTGAAAAAATTGTTTGAAGAAGGCTGGACGGTCTGCGCGAATGGCGTCCATGATGCCCTCGAACACGCTGCCGTCCACTCCTTCTGGGTTCTCTGATGTTTTAAGGAGATACGGGGCGATGGGCGCAGCAAAGACCGCCTTCTGAATCCGGGCGGAACCGAATTTGCCCAGATAACGGGCCACCTCTCCGCATCCCATAGAGAAACCCACCAGAATCACGTCGCTCAGGTTCAGGTGCGCCAGCAGATGCTCCAGATCAGCAGACAGCGTGTCATATTCGTACCCCACCGAGGGCTGACTGGAAGCGCCGAAGCCCCGGCGGTCATAGGTGATGACCCGGTACCCTGCGTCCAGCAGCGCCGCTTCCTGCCGTTCCCACGAATGCCCATTCAGCGGGAAGCCGTGAATCAGGACGACTGGTTGCCCCGTGCCGTGATCCTCGAAATACAGATTGATGGGCTGCGCGTTTTCCTGACCGACAGTGACATAAGCCATAGGTATCCTCCTGATCTCTCAACATGAGTTTAGGCCTGTGAGCTGGCTGGGGCGTCATATTTTGTCTTGAACGTCCTATCACCTGCCCTTATTCTCCTTTTTTTGCCCCCTTGCCTTTTCGTCAAACTGGCGTCACTCACTGAACTCCCCTCAGGCGGGCGTCTCCCGGCGGCACGGCAAAGACGCCGCCCCAGGCCCGGTAACTGCTGGACAGACGCTCTTGGCGGGTGCGGCCATCGGCAAACTTGATCTGCCGGACAACCGAAACCTGTGCTCCCGCCGCAGGCATATCTATTCGGCGCACCGTGCCCGCTGCCATCTTGGAGTCGGCTATGAAGGTGGGCGGCGGCGCGGTGCGTGTACCGGACAGCTCAGGCGCACCAATCTGCACCTGTCTTCCGTCGGGGCGGCCAAACAGATGCACGCTCAGGCGGGCTGCCGGAATATCCCAGTCGGCCTGCACCAGCAAGACTCCGGCGGTATCGTTGCGCCAGCGCAGATTTTTGGCGGGGGCGTACACGGCAGCGTCCAGGCCCGGAGCGCCGTAATAACCCACCTGATAGGAGTGCGCGTGCCTTTCGGTGATGGGCAGTCCGGCGCGGAAGGCCGCCCGAAAAACCGTGGTGCTGACCTGACACAGACCGCCCCCGTCTTCCACACTCAGGGTATTACCTGTCACCACATAGCCCTGCCGAAAGCCTGTTCCTGCGCTGATCGGGCCGATAGAGGCGTTGAAATTGAACTCGGCACCGGGAGCAACCCACCTGCCATGGACCCGGCTGGCTCCTACACGCACATTTTCTATCCGGAAGTCAGGACTGCCCGCAAACGACGATTCACCTGTGCCCAGATACGCCAGCCCCTCGGCAGCGGCCCAGGCCACGTTGCGCGGCGGGGCCACCAACCTGACCGACAGGGCGCTGCGTGAATCACCTCGCTGCACAGCCCGCAGTAATGCCGCTTCGGTGGCGGCCCGGTCTACCTTCCAGCCTGTCTGGGCCTGAGCGATCCAGCGTTTGCCCTGCCGAAAGAAGCGCAGTTCGCGTGGCTTACGGGCCTCTATCTGATCGTAGAGCGGCATCAGCGCAGGCCGCAGCAGGTCTACACTCCCAGCAGTCTTCACCTGGCTTACCTGCTGGGTACTGAGGGGCAGGGTCAGCGAGCGGTGTACGAGTGGGCGCGAGATCTGCCCTCCCGACAGGACGGGTTCCGGGACGCTCCAGAGCAGCTGAATGTTGGTGGGTTGCGGCACCGTTTTGGGGGCTTTCGGAGGTGCGGCAGCCTTCAGAGGGGCAGTAGGCGGAAGGGTGGCATTGGACGTTCCCGAAGTTTGCGGGGCCGGACGGCAGGCCACCAGCGCCCCGAGGAGAAGCAGGGCCATCAGGGAACAGGGAACGGTCTGGAACGATAGGCGCATAAATTGGACTCTCTCAGGGGGAAAAACAAACGTTTCTGGGAATAGAGACCGAGCGTATGCTCAGAACAAATCTCCAGAGATGAAAAAGGGGAGAAACAGCCTGCTGGCCGCCGCTCCCCCGCGTGATGACTGCTGGTTGCCTCAGGGCATCAGCACCGTGTCGATGACGTGGATGATGCCGTTGCTGGCCGCAATATCGGTCTGCGTGACCGTCGAGTCGTTAATGGTGACCGTGCCGCCGTTGACCGCGATGGTCACGTTGGCTCCGTTCACGGTCTTGGCCGTGCTGAGATTCACCACTTGGGCGGCAGTGACCCGGCCCGGTACCACGTGATACAGCAGCAGAGCTTTCAGTGCGGCGGGGTCGTTCAGCAGGGCGTTCAGTTGATCCTGCGGCACCTTGGCAAACGCGGCATTGGTAGGCGCGAACACCGTAAAAGGTCCGGCGCTGCTGAGCGTGCTTGCCAAGCCTGCGGCCTGCACAGCGGTCAGCAGCGTGCTGAAGTTCGGATCGTTGGCAACGATTGCGGCAATCGTATTGCCCGTAGGAACGGCGCTACCGCCTCCTGCAAAAGCAGGCGTGGCAAACATCAGAGCGGTCAAAACAAAAATTTTCTTCATAGTCAAACCTCCGTAAACAAGACAAGTCGCCCTTTTGATAGAAAGGGATGCCAGATTGAAAGAAATAAACTGTCAGGCCACCAAGTTGTCTGATCTGCTGACAAAGGCAATTTAATTGCCATTCTCGGCTGTCAAAGTACGCCCCGGTACAATGAGATACTTCTGAGAATTCGATATGACTTTAGAGTTGGGTCAGTATAGGTAGAGATAGAGGATTAAAATCGACTGAATGAGTTATTTTCGACGGCAAATTAAGTGGAAGTTACGATTGCAAGAGCCTAAAATGCAGTGGCCCACTAGGCTCACATGTGATCTCTGCATCCGTCATACAGAATCCGAGAGACCGCCTGCTCTCCTGTACGAGGCAACGCCCTGATGCCCTAGGCCATTTATTCTACCCGGATGATATTGACATCCGTATTTTACCCGGATACTATCCTCGTATGGATAAATTGCCTGTTTATACGGCTTTTGACGGCACACACCACCTCCTCACAGGTACGCTCCGTGAGGTATTGACTCATCTCAAAACCCAGGAGGAATCGCTCGACGGCGGCTCTCCGGTCCTGATTTTTGAAGCCCACAGCGGGCGGCAGGTCGATTTTAATTTGCGCGGCACGCTGTCCGAGGTGTTGGAACGTGAAGCGCCGCTTCCTGTTGCAGCTGCCAAGGCTGGCCCCGGACGGCCCAAACTGGGCATCGTTTCACGCGAAATCTCTTTGTTGCCCCGGCACTGGGCCTGGCTTGAACAGCAACGCGGCGGGGCGTCGGCCACCCTGCGCCGCCTGGTCGATGAGGCACGTAAAGAGAATCCCGGTCAGGAGCAAATCCAGCAGGCCCAGACCGCCACCGACCGCTTCCTGGGTGTGATGGCTGGAAATCTGCCGCATTTTGAGGCCGCATCACGCGCCCTGTATGCCCGCGACCGGGCTGCATTCAGTCAGCACATCGCCCAGTGGCCCGGTGATATTCGGGCTTACGCCCTTCAACTGGCAGCACCTGTTTTTGCGGATCACTCTATAGAAGCCGCTCCGTCCACCTGACCCTCACTCCAGCGTGACGGTGATGGGCAGTGGGAAGGTGATCATGTATTTTCCCCGCCCTGGCTCGTGCCCGCTGGGTTGGGTGTGGCCTGCCGAGTCGGTGGCGCGGGCCAGCAGAGTCACCTTGCCGGGAGTGCCGGGGGTCTGCCAGAGGTAATGCCAGCGCCGCCACACATGAGTTTCCGGGGGATCGGTAAGTTCGGCCTCGGCCCAGGTCAGGCCGCCATCTGTGCTGACCTCCACCCGTACGATGTCGGCTTCACCTGTCCAGGCCGCGCCTGTGATGTCGTAGGGTTGTCCGGCAGCCACGTATTCGTCTATAGCAGGCCGGGCAATCTGGGCCTTGACCTGCATCACCGAAAGCGGCGTCATCTGGGGCGACAGGGGGCCGCTCTGATCCCAGTACGAATAGTCCAGCGTCTGGAAAAACCCCTGAAACGGCGTTTGAGTTACGTGAATCTCGGTCAACCATTTCACCGAGGCCATGCCGTACCATCCCGGTACGATGGCCCGCAACGGAAAACCGTGTTGGGGTGTCAGGGCTTCACCGTTCATGGCATAGGCCAGCAGCACGTCGTCCTGCGCTTTGCCCAGCGGCACACTGCGCTCATAGGCGATGATCCCCGGCGTTCTGGCGGGTTCATGCAGACAGCCCCGGTCGGCGCCGCACAGCACCGCTTCCCGTGCCCCTGCTTGTAGCCCTGCCCGCTCCAGCACGGCACGCAGCGGCACACCTGTCCACTGTGCGGTACTCACTGCTCCCAGTTCCCAGGCCACACCCTCTACCTTCGGTGTCAGAAAGGATCGGCTGTTGCCCGCACACTCCAACGTAACTGTGACTGTGCGCGGGGTCATGGCCTGCAGGTCGGCCAGCGTCAGCCTCAATGGGCGCTCAATCAGTCCACCAACCTGCAGGCACCAGTCGGCGGCGTTCAGTTCGGGCACCGGAAAATGACTGCGGACATAGAACTGTCCAGACGGTGTCAGACGCTCCGACAGGGTATGAAACGGAAATTCCAGATTGGCCGGACTGTCTTGCCGAACGATCATTTCTGACCCGTGGGGCGTGGGCATAGATCTACTCCAGAGCAGGGGTCGCCAGGAAGGCACCCAAAGAGAAACTTCATCCGTGCGCCGAACGCGGCACCGAATCCCGTAGGTCAGCAGTTGAGGCCTTCATTAAACAACGAATCGGCCTCAACAACGAATTGGTTCGGGGAGACCCGCTCCAGTGACAGCAAAACACCGACGGCAAAATCAACAGGCCAGAGCCTCGAGTACAGATTCGGCACGCTTCCTGCCGCGTCCCTCAGACAGTCACGCTGCTTTCCTGGCTCAATGGGATACAATGATCCCTGTGAATCCCCGCGATTGCGGGTGGCGTTCAGCCCCGGTGCCTCCAGTCGGTCTCCAGACCATGGGCATCAAGACAGTAGTTGCGCTGAAAAGATATTGTTTCTGGCCTAGATTCTCTCTTTATCGATCCTGCGGTTTCTGATCTGTTTTGCCTCATTGCTGGCAGGGGTCTGATCGGAAATGCGGTGTGTGGCGAGTCTTGCTGCGCGGTTGGGCCTCTCAGGCGGGGTATTCAACGTTCTACCCTTTACGCCTGCGGCCCCTGCCTGACGCCGCATCCATCCATGCCCCCACCCAGCTCAGGCCGGGTGCGCTGGCTCAGGAAACCTCATGACCTATAACCGCAACGCTTCATCTGCCCGTACTTCATCCAACCAGAATTCAGGCAACGCCGCCACGCTGGAGCGCCCCGCGCAGCCCGTGGCGTGGCAGACCCTGCTGGGTGGCCGCACCCCCACACCCGTTCAGGCTGGAGCCATTCCCGCACTGATGGACGGCCAGGACGTTATCACCACCGCCCGCACTGGCAGCGGCAAAACGCTGGCTTTCCTGATTCCTGCCGCCGCCCGTGGAATCGGCATGGGCACCACACGCGGTATGCGCCCCGAAGTCCTGGTGGTCACGCCCACCCGCGAACTGGCCGTCCAGATCCGTGACGTGGCCCGCGAACTGGGCATGTCGGCGGGCCGAATTACGGGAGGCATCACGCCCTCGCAGACCCGCAGCGAGGCGACTGGCAAGGGCCTGATCGCCGGAACCCCCGGACGCCTCAAAGACCTGATCAGCCGTAACGAACTCAGCCTTGCTGGACTGAAATACGTGGTGCTGGACGAAGCCGATGAACTCCTGTCGCTGGGCTTCCTGAAGGATGTGGGCGACATTTTGCGGGCGGCCAAAGGTCAGGCGGCTCAGGCGCAGGCCGAACACCGGGGCCGCACTGGGGCGCGTGCTCTGCAACTGGCGATGGCCTCGGCCACCTTTCCGGCAGCCATCCGCAACATTGCCGAACAGTTCATGCACGAGCCAAAGCGCATCGACATCGCCCCTGACCGGGCGGCCCTCTCTGCCGAGCAGGGTGGCAAAACCGATCAGGACGTGATGGGCGGAGCCACCGGAGCCACCCACCTGCTGATCAACGTGACGCGGGGCAACGTGCTGGAGGTGGCGGCCAACCATGCCCGCGAAGCCCTGCGCGAACCCGGCGGCTGCGTGGTCATTTTTTGCCGCACCAAGGCCCTCGTCAAGCGCCGCGCCGAACATCTGGCCGATCTGTTGCCCGGCGATACGGTCAGCCCGCTTCAGGGCAACATGGATCAGAAAAAGCGCGAGCATGTGATGGGTCTCCTGCGGAACGGGAAATCGCGCGTGCTGATCGCCACCGACATTGCCGGACGCGGTATCGATCTTCCCGAAGTGCGCCTGGTGATTCATATGGACGTGGCCTCCACTTCCGAAAACCATGTCCACCGTTCGGGCCGTACGGCGCGTGCAGGTCAACCCGGAACCAATCTGGTGCTCCTGATTCCCGAACAGCGCGGTCTGTGGCAGGGCGTGCGGCGCGGATTGCCCGCTGCCCTGCAACCCCCGCTGACCAACGAAGAGGGTCAGATCGACCGTGAAATTCAGGAAAAACAGGGCGGCAACGGTGGTAGCGGCGGCCAGGGCCGTGGCGCACGCGGCAGTCAGGGTGGTGGACAACAGGGCGGTGGGCAGCGAGGCCAAAGCCAGGGCCGGTCACAGCAGGGCGGTCAATCGTCCGGTCAGGGTCAAGGTCGTTCGGGCAGTTCGTCTCAGGCCGCAGGCGTCGGCGCGGGCCGGGTCGGGCCACAACGCGCCCGCCGTGGCCGAAACTGAGCAGCAGCTCAAATTGATTTACCCTTGTGGATGATGGAGAGGCAGGCTTAGTTGGGCCTGCTTCTCTATTTTTTATTTGATTTACATAGGAATAACTTAAATAAGCCAGAACCAGCACGATGCATAGCGTACCGGATGGTTGAGTAGTGCAGACCTCCTACCCACAGTAGCCCGCTTCTTTCCTCCGCTAGAAAAACTCCACCTCGCTCGCCACATCGTCATCCTGCACCGCCACATATCGCCGGGTCGTATCGACGCTGCTGTGTCCCAGAAATAGACCCACCCGCGTAAAGTCCCGTGTGGCGCTATACAGGCGCGTCCCCGAGTGCTTGCGGGCTGCGTGGAAACCTCGCCAGACGTGCCCGTATCCTGCGGCACGGAAAGCTTTCTGCATCTGGTACGTGGCCTGTGCGTAGTTCCAGTCGAACAGTCGGCCATCTGTGGATACTGGGGGAAGCCCTGCCAGAGCCGCCCGTACCCGTTGACCGAGGGGCACGCGGCGTATCTTTCCGCCTTTGCCGTGAACTGTCAGGCGTGCGCCCTCTATCTCTGTGAGTTTCAACCCCAGTGCTTCACTGACCCGCAGACCTGCGTGAGCACAGAGCAGCAGCAGGGCGGCCAGTCTGGGTTCACACTGCGCCAGTACCGCATCTATTTCTGCCATGTAGGGCGGGTTTTTCACGATGCCGGGGGTGGGGTCGGGCGGGACGTGAGCATCCTCGAAAGGCTGCGCCTCGGTGGCCCCTGCCCAACGCAGTGCACGGTACAGTGCCCTGACTCCGGCCACGTACTGCGCGACTGTAGATGCTGACAGCGTGCCCGTCTTGCCGCGCCCCAGCGTAGGCCGGGTCTGCAACTGGGCCACGTAACGGCCTCCGTCGCGCCGTCCGGGTCTGAGGAGCTGTACGCCGTTATCCTGTGCCCAGGGCACAAAATCGCGTACTGCCAGAGCGTAGGCATCCAGGGTTTTGGAGCTGGTGCGTGCCCCTTTACGGCTTGCAGTGGTCATATAGGCCCGTGTGATCTGCACCAGCATTTCGCCGTCGTAGGTGCTGGCGGCTTCCACGGCCCGCACCCGCAGAGCCTGATCAGTCAGGTTAGAAATGGCGAGCGTACCAGTGGCCCGGACCAGGCTCACAGCCGATGCCCCTGCACAGGCCAGCAATACCGAACAGGCCTGCCCAAGGCCAGCCGTCTGTCAAGTTGGATCATGGTTCAAGTCTACGCCCTGCAAACAATATTTTCAAACTAAGCCTTATTAGTGCGAAAACACAAAAGGGCTGAAGTGGTCCGCTTCCAGGACTGGCCTTATGCGGGGGTGGAGTCTCCCCAGGTCTTTTCCCCCTTGAAGAGATTGGGATGACCCTTCCTGACCTTCCTGTGAGGACAAGATTTTTTGGGGCTTCGGAAAGTTCTAGGTCAACTGGGATCGAACCGAGTTTGTATGGCCCCTTGAATGAGGACTTTTGGTGTGCGAGGCGCAATTTAAAGAAGGGAAAGAACTGCTAAGGATGACCTGTGGTTAGGCCTATTGTTGCGCTTTATTCTGATGGCATGCTCGAACAGTCCGGCACTTCCTTGGTGCGCCCGTCACTCAGCAAGCGCCTTCAGGATGTAACAGAACTTCTTGCCGCTGCTCGAACACAAGATGATGTTTTTGCCGTGATCCTCAGGCCTGCGCTTGAAGCCCTGGGCGCAATTTCGGGTACGGTGCTGCTGCTGAGTGCGGATGGACGCCGCCTGCTCCATGCCGT
The DNA here is from genome assembly GCF_000378445.1 of Deinococcus aquatilis DSM 23025. GTDB lineage: Bacteria > Deinococcota > Deinococci > Deinococcales > Deinococcaceae > Deinococcus > Deinococcus aquatilis. Next base: position 11,655 of record NZ_KB899697.1, read on the forward strand.
GACCGAGAGTGAAGAACATCGGCCCCTTCTCTGGCAAGACGGCCCGCTGGAGAGCAGTCTGCCAACCGGCGAAGCTCTTGCCCGGCACGTCCCACTTTTTTTTGAACATGCCGGGGCACTGACCGCCGCCTATCCTGCCATCCAGATCGGGCCGGATGTGGTGCCTCCGGTTGCTACGGCCATCCTGCCCATGTTCGAGGGTGAGCAGGCACTGGGCGTGATCGTGCTGGATTTCCGGCAGCCTCATCAGTTCACAGGTGATGAGAAACGCTTTCTGAGGACGCTCAGTGCTCAGTGCGGCATTGCCCTGGGGCGTGCCCGCCTGACCGCCGATTTGCAGCAGCAACTCCAGAACAGGACCCAGGCTGCCGATCAGGAGGCGCAGGTCTACGAAGCGTTTGTGGGGTTTGCTGGCGCACCCGGTACGCCAACTGATCCACTCGAACTTGTGCGGCAAGCCATTGAAGTTTTGCAGCAGCGTTTTGAAAATGGCAGCGTCATTTACTATGAAGCTGTAGGCGATCTCTGGAAGCCGCGCGTCTGGGGCGGTACTTTTGCCCCCGAGGTCTCCCCTCTGCTTACGGCAGACCTGTCCTCCACGCCACTGATTCGGAAGATGGTGCAGACCCGGCAACCGGTGATGATAGACGCCCGCAGTAGCGGGTGGGAAGAGGAGCACCCGCTGCATTTTCCCGGCAGTCCCGTGCAAAGCACCGTGAATGTGCCGCTGATCTTCGGCGATCCCGCGCAGGTTGGAGCCGAGGTACGGGGGATGCTGCTGATGGGCCTCAACAACATATGGCACTGGCAGGAAAGCGGCCGCAGACTCCTGATGGCCGTAGGGCGCGGCCTCAGTCTGGCACTTGAACGCGCTGAACAGGCCAGGCAACTGGAGGAAGAACGGGCCGCCCTCGACGCCTTCGTTGCCTTTGCCGAGGCTTCGGCGCTCAACACCGATGTGCAGACACTTGCTGGCCGTGCCGTGGAGGTGTTGTGCACGACGCTGGGCGCGGTCAATGCCGTGTATTACCAGCTGGAAGGAGATCTCTGGAAGGCAGCGGCGTGGTCCTCGGGATGTCCGCCAGAGATGCTGGTGGTGTTACAGGCCGGTATTCCCACCTCTGCCCCCAGCTTTGCCGAGGTCTCGGCCACCCGCGCCGTGATGTTTGTGCTAGGTTGGAAAGCCGAGCAAGAGGGTGTGCAGGAGGCTGAAAGTTTTGGTGCGGTCGCCCTGTATCCACTCTTCTTGCTGGACGCTCCATCTGACGCCCCGCCTCACGGCCTGTTGACGATGGGCACTCAGCGGGCGAGCAACTGGACAGACCGGGAGGCCCGCGTGTTCCGGGCAGTGGGCCGGAGTCTCTCGCTGGCCCTGGAACGGGCCGAGCAGACCCAGCGACTGGAAATCCAGAATGCGGAACTGGGTGCCCGTGCCCGTGCTCTGGAGGCGTTTGCCGATCTGACCCGCGATCTGTCTGCCGAAACTGACCGCTATGCATTGATCAAGCGGGCGCAGGAAGTGGTGATGTCGCTGCTTCCCCCCGGCTACGCGCTGTATTACGAGCGTGAGGATGGGCTATGGCGTAACCGGGTTCAGACAGGTCATCTGGGAAATTCGGGTTTGCAGGCGGCCATTGATGCCGGGTTCCCCTACGAGGTGCCTCAAAGCCTCGTGATCCCGTGGCAGACGCATCAGCCGTTCTATCAGGATGAATATGTTCGTGGCAGCGATACGGACGCCGCCCTGGTGCAACACGTCAATACAGCCGCGACCCTGAGAATCACCGTCGATGGGAACGGCATCGGGGTCATCTGTTTCGTGCTGTTCGGTTCGCGGCGTTGGACTCAGACCGATAAAGTGGTGATGGAGACGGTGGTTCGGAGTCTCGGAGTCGCTCTGGAACGTGCCGAGAGCGTGGCACATCTGGAAGCGAGAACCCGTGAAGTCAGTGAGTGGCGCGAACGTTATGAGGTGGCGGTGCGTGGTTCTGGACACATGTTGTACGACTGGAATCCCACCACGGATTCAATCCTGTACGGTGGTGCTGTCACAGAGATCACGGGTTACACCCCGGATGAGCTGGCTGGAGATCTGAGTGACTGGACGCAGCGCCTGATTCATCCAGACGACCGCGCCAGTTTCTCTGCAGAAATCAGGCGTGTGATCGAGCAAAACGATGAATTTCATCTGGCATTCCGGGTGGTGCATTCAGATGGCAGCGTGCGGCAGGTGGAGGACGACGGGTACCTGATCCACGATGAGGGTGGCCGACTGAGCCGAATGGTGGGCTTTTTAAAAGACGTGACCGAACAGAAACGGGCAGCCGAGGAATTACGCCGCGCGTCCCGATTCAATGAACTGATTCTGAACAATGTAGGCGAGGGATTAACTGGCGTAGACCTGGAGGGCCGAACGTCCTTCGTTAACCCGGCGGCTCTGGCGTTGCTGGGTTACACCGCGGATGAATTGATCGGGGTACCCCAACACCCACTGATTCATCACACCCGTGCAGATGGTTCGCCCTATCCCAGAGATGAATGCCCCATCTATGCAGCTTTTACCGATGGACAGGTTCGGACGGTACAGGACGAGGTGTTCTGGCGCAAGGATGGAACGAGTTTTCCAGTGGACTACACCAGCACGCCCATTCTGAATGAGGCGGGCGAAATCGAGGGTGCAGTTTTGGCTTTCCGGGATATCAGCGAGCGGCAGCTGGCGCAGGAGGCGTTGCAACACAGCAATGCAGAACTTCTACGCAGTAATGCTGAGCTGGAGCAGTTTGCCTATGTTGCCAGCCATGATCTTCAGGAACCTCTCCGTACCGTCACCAGTTTTTCGCAGCTGCTTGCCAGCCGTTACAGCGGAAAGCTGGATGCCAAAGCCGATACGTACATTCAGATGATTACCGGTGGTACAGACCGGATGGCCCAGTTGTTACAGGATTTGCTGACCTTTTCACGCGTAACCAGTGAGGCTCAGTTTTATGCCTCTCTGGATTCTGCCGCGCTCGTAGCTCAGGTCGTTCAAGATCTTCACGACCAGATTGCACGAACAGGGGCGCAGATTGATGTCGGCCCGTTGTTCCCTGTGGTGGGCGACGCTTCGCAATTGCGTCAGGTTTTTCAGAATCTTCTGGGAAATGCCCTGAAATTCAGTGGCCCGGAACGAAATCCGGCAGTCTACATCAGTGCCAGGGCGCAGGGTGACTGGATTGAATTCAGTGTAAGGGACAATGGAATAGGCATCGCTCCAGAATTCTTTGACCGCATCTTTACCATCTTTCAGCGCCTTCATACCAGAGATCAATATGAGGGCAACGGTATCGGTCTTTCGATTACCCGAAAGATTATTGAGCGTCATGGTGGGCAGTTGTGGTTGGATTCTTCATTGGGAAAAGGCACAACCTTCTTTTTTACCCTTCCCGTCGGTTGACGGTAAACCAGAGGCATTCAATAAAATCTATTACGGGTGTTTGGTAGTGATTTGAAATAGCATAGTGAGTATAACGTATCAATAGAGTTAAACATGGGTGCTTAATAACTACGTTTGTCTGTGATACCGATTGACTAGTAATGTCCTATTTCTCAGTTTGAAAACAGAAATATATAGACAGATAATTATCTGCCAGGGACAGTTATCACCCAGCATCTCAGGACCGCGTGGGTCAGGCACCCACTCTAGTTAAACAAATCTTAATAATACTCACCCTTCTTCTGTGGGTTATCCTGCCTGAAGTTGGTGCGTTTCGGTTCCAACAGCAGCGACCATCCGCAATGACTTTCCTGCCCCGCCCAGAGTTTGAGTTGATGGATCAAGTTGAGTAGGTCACCTTGATCTTTTGGAGAGACCGAGTAGAGCGAGGCCAGAAAAATGTACGTTGTATAGGGAATGAATTGGTTCTGGCGGTATTCCAAAAACGCTGCCGGGTTAGGTGTAATGTCCTTAGAAGCTTGTTCCTGTTCCCTTTGATGAGGCCGCTAGAAATATGAGTGATCCACTCCTGGATGTCCTGCGCCAAGCAGCGACCTGGCCCAAAGCGCTACACCGGGTTGCCAGTGCTGGTGGCGAACATTTTTTTGCTGGCTTTCATCGCCTCTTGCCGGGTGGAATGCCCTCCGACCCCCTGATTCACCTGTCTCTGGGTCCCAGTGGACAGGTCATCTGGCAAAAAGGCAGCGGCCCAGCGTTGGTCATGTATCTGCTGAACTGGGGAATGACTGAGGGATGGCAAATCCAATTTGAAATCGAGCAGGAATTTGATGAAACCGGGGATTGGGCTGTGTATACGGTTACTGTGGTCGGCGTAGGGCAATGCAAGGCTCGCGATCCACTGACGGCCACCTTGCAAAGTCTGGCCCAGGCCCAGTTACGCCAATCTGGGTAACCAGACGGTAGAGATGAACTCCGGCCTGAATAGCTCTGCTCACCTCGGGACTGGTTATGCCGGAGGGAACACACCGCAGATTGATCGGGCTGGGTAATGATCTCTGCTTTCGTAGGAAGCTGCGCAAAAGAGCTGTTGGAGCCTCACCTGATGAGCGCAGAGGCTCCGAATCGCTATTTCTGGTCGTGATCATTTCAATGATCTACGTTGTACTCTCAAAATTTTTTTAATAAACTCCATTGCTACTTAATAGGACCTCTGTCTGTTGCAAAAAGTGAGATTACTCTTTAGCGAGTGCGCTAAGGTGGGTTTATGTCTTTGCCGCAAACCAACGATACGCGTCTTCAGTTGGCTCTGAAGGCTGCGCGTCAGGGCGCGTGGGAATTCGATTTACGCAGCAATGCGGGTTACCGGTCTCCCGAACTTCGGGAACTGCTGGGCGTCCAGCAGGGTGACCCTTCATTGACTGACTATCTGGCCCATGTGGACCCCGCAGACCGGGCACGCGTGATACGGGCCTTTGGAGAACTCCGCAGCGGTGAGCGGGATGAATCGGTCTTGCAGTACCGCTTTTTGCGGGATGATCGGCAGGAACTCTGGGTAGAGCAGCATACCTTCGTGGAGCGGGATGAACTCGGCGAGGCGGTGCGGCTCTACGGTCTATCACGCGATATTACTGCCCAGAAGCAGACCGAGCAGGCCCTGCACGAGCTGAATGCCACCCTGGAGGCCCGCGTGACCCAGCGCACCCGGCAGCTGATCGAGGAACGGGCCGCGCAGGAGGCTTATGTGGCCTTTACCGAGGCAGTGGGAACCGAAACCGATGTGCTGGTGCTGGCGCGGCAGGCCATCGCCATGTTGCAGCTGCGTTTTCCGGGCGGCACGGTGGTGTATTACGCGCAGCAGGGCGAGCTGTGGCAGGCTCAGGCGTGGAGTGAGGACATCAGTGAAGAGTTGCTGGCGACCGTTGTGGGTGGACTGCCGACCAGCACTCCCCTGATCCGGAGTACCCTCGCTTCTGAGAACGGGTTTTTTACTGGTCAGTGGAATTCGGAACAGATCCACCACACCGAGGAGTACAGCGCCGCCGCAGGCTATCCACTCAGGGTCAACGGGAAGGTAAAACATCTGATGCTGTTTGGCCTCAAGGCCCCCAATGCCTGGAGCGACCAGGATCAGGCGCTGATTCGGGCAGTCAGCCGGAGCCTCAAGCTGGCGCTGGAGCGGGCCGAAGTGGTCACCGAGCTTGATCGCCGCACCCGTGATCTGGAACGCGCACGCAGGCAGGCCGAGGTGCTGGCCGTATTGGGGGAAGCGCTGCAACGCACCGTCACGCCCGATGAGGTGGCGGCGCTGGCCCTGGCACGCATAGGGCCTGCGATTCAGGCTCAGAGCATGTTGGTGGTGCGCCTGGAAGATGACCAGATTCACCTGCCGACCCTGTGGGGCGATACACCGGAAGCCATCATGAGGTACATGACGCGCCCCGGTCTGAAACTCGACGAGGCCCCGATCCTGCAACGTGTGGCCCAGACAGGACGCAGTGTCTATCTGGACAACTACCGCTCGGAACCGGGTACAGTCGCGTCGTTTCCGGCGCTGGCAGGAGCCGTGGAACCGATCCACCTGCCCGATCAGACGCTGGGGGGTTTTCTGGTGGCTTGGCGGCAGGAGGAATGCGGCGCGTGGCTGGAACATGAGCAGGATCTGCTGCGGCGGGCGGCCAATACGCTGGGCCTGGCGCTGGAACGGGCGGTACAGGCCCGGCACCTTCAGCTCAATAAGGCTGAGGTCGAGAGCCGGAATGCCGCGCTGGAGGCGGTGGCCCAGCTGTCCCGTGACCTGATGTTCGAAACCGACCGTTATCCGTTGGTGCGCCGCGCTCAGGACATCGCGCTGAGTCTGGTGCCCTCCGGATACGCCTCCTACTACGAACCCGAGGGCGATCTCTGGCGGCTGAAATCCCTGGCGGGAGAATTTGGCGACCCCCGCCTGGAAACGTTGGCGCAGGCTGGATTCCCCCTGGCAGTTCCCACGTTGATGACGCCCTGGAAGACCCGACAACCCTTTTTTCAGGACATGTATCAGCAGGGCCTCGATACATCGCCGGAAGTGGTGCAGCATATTCACGCCGTGGCCGCGTTGCCTCTGATGATGAACGAGGCTCCGGTGGGCATAGTGGTGGTGGCGCTCTTTGGTCAGCGAACCTGGACTTCCGTGGATAGGGCCGTCCTGGAGACCATCGTTTCTGGACTGGGATTGGCTGCCGAACGTGTAGAACAGGCGCGGCAACTGACAGCCCAGCGCGACGCCCTCAATCTACGGACACAGGCGCTGGGGGCGGCCAATGAAGAGCTGGAAGCTTTTGCCTACTCGGTTTCACACGATCTGCGCACACCTGTTCGGCATATCGCCAGCTTCAACGATCTGCTCAGAAAATCGCTGGGGGACAATCTGGATCCTAAGGTCGGACGTTATCTGGGCGTCATCGATCAGGCAGCCAGGCGCATGAATACCCTGATTGACGCCATGCTGGACCTGTCCCGCACTTCCCGCCAACCGCTCCGGCTGGGATTGGTGGACCTGGGAACGCTGGTGGCCTCTGTACAGATGGAAGTCAGTGCCGATGTGCAGGACCGTCAGATCGAGTGGAAATTGGGCCACCTGCCCTTGGTCATGGGTGACCTGGAGTTGCTCCGGCAGGTCATGCTGAATCTGATGTCAAACGCCGTGAAGTACACCGGCCCGCGTCCGGTGGCGCATATCGAGGTCTGGGCCGAGGAACGTCCCCAGGAATGGGCGGTGTTCGTGCGGGACGACGGGGTGGGATTCGATCCGCGCTACGGCAACAAACTGTTTGGTGTGTTTCAGCGCCTGCACCGACAGGAAGACTTTGAAGGCAACGGGGTGGGGCTGGCAAATGTGCGCCGGATTCTGGCCCGGCATGGCGGTCAGGTGCTGGCCGAGGGACGCCTGGGCGCAGGAGCCACCTTTTCCTTTACGCTGCCCAGGCCAGACACGGCAAACAATCAGGGCAGGTGAATGAAGCCCTTCTCTACGAACTGACCTGAGCGGCTTGCACAGGGGTGAGCCTGATACTGCTGGAAATAGAAAAGAGAAGACTGGATATCCCTGCCCAGTTCTACGCCGGGCATCTGCGGAGCATGAGTCATACAGAGTCATACAGTGCTTGGAACTCTGGGTTTCCTTTGGAGGGGCAGGCGGTGGCCGTATCTCAGGGAAGGGCCGACTGTACGGGAAGCCTACGGAATCCGTCTGACACGGACTTGTTCTGATTTCCGAACATCAGGGAAAGCGCCGATAGGGTTGTCCATCGTCGCCAGCCCTCATAGTGAACGGACGCCCACAAAGACGCCACTGGCTCTGCTGTGCAGTTCTGAGCGTCGGATGATTCTCGCGCAGTCTCGCCATCTGGGAACACAGCTCATGACGTGATGCCACCTCACCGGAACAACTGGAAACGGCGTGGAGTCCGCAGACGAATAAAAAATGCATGAACAGGATTTGGGAATAAAAGTTATCATATCTTACAGACAGTTCTATACTATAGACATCCGGATGGTCACGAACATGGAAAGGTCGGTATAGACCCCAGGAACGACCCATGATGCTGCGTTGCATGCTGCATTCACAATGTGACAGGTAGGATAGAACTGAGATGGTGTAGACCTTCTACCTCATTCTTCTGACAAGCTCGTCATCAGGATGACTGTGGGTCTGGGGCCATTCGGGGAAAACTGAATCCAGAGGGACCTCAGAGCTGAACGGTACTGAAAGACCAGGATCAGAAGGAGGGCGAGCATGAAAAAAGCTGACCAGGGTGCAGAAGTCGGAAAGGAAGCTGTCGATCCGGCGCTCCGTCTGGAAGCAGAGCGTCTGCTCGGTACAGTGCCTCCTCTGGATGTTCCTGAGCCTCCGGCAGCCCTGCGTCTGCATCTACAGACACAGGAACATGAACTTCAGGTTCGTCAGATTGAACTGGAGTTGCAAAATGAACAACTGCGTCAGACCAATCTGGAACTGGAATTAACGCGGAACAGATACACGGACCTCTTCCAACAGGCTCCTCTGGGATATTTCATGCTTGACCAGAGCGGCACGATTTTGGAGGTGAACACAACAGGTTGCACCCAGTTGGGCCTGACCCACGAGCGCCTGAACGGGCGGCGGCTACCTGTGTTTGTGCAGGAAAATTTTCGCACCCATTTTGCGGTGTTCTTGCGCCGTGTTTTTGAAACGATGCAGCCCTGCCGTGTCGAACTGACGCTCGTGGGTCAGGATGGGAAAAATTTTTATGCCCAGGTCGATGCTGTAGCGACTGCGGCCTCAGACGGGACTCCTTCTTATGCCCGTGCTGCCGTCATCGATATTTCGCCTCTCAAGGAAGCGCAGGAAGCCATCTCCTTGCTGAATGCTGTACTGGAAGAACGGGTGCAGGCCCGCATTGCCCAGATCCAGGAACTCAACGATGAGCTGGAAGCACTGGTGCAATCGGTGACGCATGACCTCCGTTTACCGCTGCAACAGATCAACACCTATGCCAGTCAACTTCAGGCGAAGGCCGAGGCCAGTGGCCTCCCGCCGCAGCAGGAGTTACAGCAGGTCCTGAGCGGCGTTGATCATCTCAATGAGCTGGTGGGAGCACTGTTCGCGTATTTCAAGGCTGGCCGCCAACGCGCCCGCTTTTTTCCTGTGAGTCTGGAACGGGTCATGGCTGATGTCCGCAAGAGCATGAAAAGTGAACTGCAGGCCCGGCAGGTCAACCTGACGCAAGACCCCCTGCCCACCATCTGCGGTGACAGCCGCACGCTGCACATGCTGTTTTCTCACCTGCTGGGCAATGCACTGAAATTTAGCCCACAGGACAGAACGGCGCAGATTCGAGTCATCTCGCAGGAAAACGAACGTGAATATCTGATCTGCGTGCGCGACAACGGCATAGGCTTCAACATGCGTCACAAAGACCGTATGTTTGGAATTTTCCAGCGACTGCATCAGGAACGGCAGGATGCAGGATTGGGTTTGGGGCTGGCACTGGTGCGGCGCATTGTCATGCGGCATGGCGGGCGTGTGTGGGCAGAGGGGAGAGAGGGCGAGGGGGCCAGTATCTGGGTGGCCTTCCCCAAAGGGCAGGGAGAGCACGGGCAGAAGGTTCATCAGGCCTTCGTGCAAGGCGGCACGGCTCCGCACCTCAAGCCATAATTTGCACAGATGAAATGAGTTCAGGCAGAACCCCTTGTCATTCCCTGACCTCAGAGGATCTGTACGAAGGAAAGTGCTGGAGGTCTTTTCCCCGATACTTTCCTTCTTCACACTGCTCTCCCAATTCGCTCCTTGCGTTCAGGCCAGGACGGGTACAACTGTTGATCGATCTTTTGAGAGGAACAACACTTCACGTTTCAGACATGAGGGTCAAATTAACTCATCTTTAACAGCTTTATGCAAGGCCAACATTTTTCACTTCCCTGCCTTTAGTGAGATGGGTGTGGCCGAGCTGGCCGACACGCCAAAATCGTTCTCAGAGAGCAGGAGCTTCTGCTCTACATCTCATCCAATGTTTCTCCCGGAGGCGTGACATGACCAACAAAGATGATAAGAACGGTGGCGGCCGCGGGTTTGCCCGTATGGATCCCCAGAAGCAGCGTGAAATTGCCAGCAAGGGCGGCCAGGCGGCCCACGCCAGCGGTAATGCCCACCAATTTACATCCGAAGAAGCACGCGCCGCTGGCCGCAAAGGTGGGCAGGCTTCTCGTGGTCGTAGCAAACCCAGCGCTCAATCTGCGGATTGAAACTGTAATTCCTGTGCAGGAGCCGCCCCACCAGAACGCGTGGGGCGGTTTTTTTGGCCCCAGTGCGGCTTTAGGGCGGCCAGTGACCAGTATTGGTCCTCCGTTGTCTGTCTGAACAGCCGTGTGTCACACGTTGTTTTGGCCTACACGTAAGACTGTCTTTCTGTACGTGCTGGACGGTATCTGAAGGCAAGGTGTTTCAAAACCGAGTCAACGGACAGCAGCCACAATCCCCTCTCTTGCTGGAAACTTCTGCTAGGAACTGGCGCGGCGATAAACCGAGTCGCCTCCTATCCAGACCTGTGCCACATCGCCCTGGGTGCCGCCTGCAAACACCGACGCCAGGGCGCGTTCGGTGCTGGTGGCATGGGCCAATACAGTCTTCATGATGCTGCCTTCCGGCGGGCAAAAATACACCGCGTCGAAGTTTTTGCCTGCGCTGAAATCGCCGATCTGGTCTTCCAATTGCAGCGCTTCGGCCCCGGCGCGGGTTGCCAGATACAGAAGGTGCGCGGGCGAGAGCGGCACGCCTTCCAGCCCCATGAGCTGCTGCATGAAGTGGGCCTGTAAGCCTTCCTTGAGCATAGAAAAGCCGGTGCCGCCGCCCACATCGGTGCCCAACGAGACGTGAACGCCCGCCGCCAGATGGCGTTTCAGAGGAAACATGCCGCTGCCCAGCGCCGAATTGCTGCACGGGCAATGTGCGGCAGTGCAGCGGTGTTCGGCCATCGCGCCCAGTTCGCGGTCTGTGGGATGCACGGAGTGGGCCAATACACTGCGGCGCGTGATCAGTCCGGCCCGCTCGTAGGTGTCCAGATAATCGCGGCTCTCCGGGAAGAGTTCGCGCACGGTTTCTATTTCGCGGCCATTTTCGTTGATGTGGCTGGTGAATCTGACCCCAGGAAACTCGGCCATCAGCGCGGCACAGGCATCCAAGATTCCCTCGGAGGCCGACAGAGAAAAACGCGGCGTGACGGCGTAGAGATTGCGCCCCTGCCCGTGCCAACGCCCAATCAGCGCCTTGCCTTCCTCATAGGCCCGCTGCGGCGTGGTGTGCAGTTCGGAGCGCAGCATCCGGTCAGAGACGACCTGACCCGCCACCGCCCGCAGCCCGACCCGGCTGGATTCCTGAAACAGAATGTCCACGGCGCTGGCAAAATGAGAACCGAAAACCAGCGCGGTGGTGGTGCCGTTGCTGGTCAGGCCCGCTACAAACTCGCGGGCGACGGCGGCAGCATAGGCATCGTCGCCAAATTTGGCTTCTTCGGGCAGGGTGATGGTGTCCAGCCATTCCAGCAGCGGCAGCCCCAGCCCACCGATCACGCGCACCTGCGGGAAATGCACGTGCGTGTCGATGAATCCGGGCAGCAGCAGGCCGCCGCGCAGGTCTTCTACAGGCTCGTCGGGAAAGGCGGCGCGAACATCGGCAAAGCTTCCGCTCTGGATGATCTGGCCGTTCTGGACAAGTAGGCCGCCGTCATCTTCGATCTGAAGGGCCTGGGCAAATTGAAACGGATTGGCAGGAGTGTGCAAAAAGGTGGCGCGGTAGAGGGTCATGAAGTCCTTTGGGAGGCAGATACGGGCTGCTGAAGAGATGGGGCTTTGGGCTGCTGCTCCAGAATTTGTACGAGCTGGGCCGCCACACTGACCGCGATCACGGCAGGCGTTTTGCCCCGGATTCCCGGTAAACCGATTGGCGTGGTGATGCGCTCCAGTTCGGCTTCGGTGTGGCCCACGGCCTTCAGTTGCTCGCGGAACCGAATCCATTTGACGCTGGAACCGATCAGGCCGACAAAACCCAGATCCGGGCGGCGCAGGGCCGCGTCACACAGGGCGGCGTCTTCGGCGTGGTCGTGGGTCATGATGACCACATGACTTCCGGCGGGCAGCTTGGGCAGGGTCAGTTCGGGAATGGGCAGGGGATGAAGGTGAAGGGTGGCCGCGCCCGCCGCCAGCCCCGAGAGGTGTTCGGGGGCCAGTTGCGCCGCCCGCGAATCGGTGAGGTGCAGATGCACGGGCAGGCGCGACAGGATCAGCGCCAACTCCAGACCCACATGCCCGATGCCAAAAAGAGCGATGTGGGGCCGTACCGTTGCCAGCGGCTCCAGAAGCAGCGTCACCTCTCCGCCGCAGCACTGGCGGCCATATTCGTTGGGGGCGCTGTCGGTCAGGCGCAGGGTCAGGAGTTCGGGGGTCTGGGCATGGGCGAGCAGCAGGGCGTGGGCGCGGGCTACGGCGGTGGCTTCCAGATTGCCGCCGCCCACGCTGTCCCAACTGCTGTCGGCGCTGACCACCATTTTGGCCCCAGCCTCACGCGGGGCATGACCACGCACGGCAGCCACCGTGATCAGGACGCCGGGTTCGTTGTGGTCGGTCAGGTATTGGAGGGCAGCGAGCCAGTTCATGTGGGGGTTCCTTAGTGTTGATTCCTGTTGGGCTTGGTCACATTCAGGCGGAGGCATCACCCCCAGTCAGCTTCGCCGCCAGCCCCCTTAAGGGGAGCGCAAAAGCGCAGTGGTCCTCCCCTCTAAGGGGGGCGTTGCGTCAGCAACGGGGGGGTTGGGTTGCGCACCTCGCCAGACTCATGACCAAATGCTGCACAGGGCTTGTGCTCCCGCTTTTCCTACAGCCCACAACCCACGTCCCACACCACTAGTCATCCGCCGCGACCACTTCTGCCCGTTCCTGCCGCGCTTCTTCCAGCGCCCAGAACACGGCTTCGGGGGTGGCGGGGCTGGCGAGAAGTTGCGGCCTTCCGCTGGGGCCGAACGCGGCGGCGGCCTGACGTAGCGCCTCGCGCACGCTGATTGCCAGCATCAGGGGCGGTTCTCCGACAGCTTTGGAGCCGTACACTACGCCGTCTTCGGTGGCCTGTTCCAGCAGAGCCACGTTAAAGATTTCGGGCATTTCGGAGAAACTGGGCAGCTTGTAGGTGCTGGCCGACTGGGTGGCAAGGCGGCCCCGGTGTGGCCCTTGGGTGGTATCCCAGCGCAGCTCTTCGAGGGTCAGCCAGCCCGCGCCCTGTACGAAGCCGCCTTCGACCTGTCCGATATCGATCAGCGGGGAAAGGCTGTCGCCCACATCGTGTAGCAGGTCGGCACGCAGGAGGCGGTAGGCTCCCGTAAAACCGTCCACTTCCACTTCCGACACCGACGCGCCGTAGGAGAAATATTTGAACGGCTCGCCCTGCATGGCGACCCGGTCCCAGTGCAGCCCCGGCGTGCGGTAATAGCCCGCTGCCCACAGCTGGGTGCGGAGGTGGTAGGCGTCGTGGACGAGCTGGGCAAAATCCAGACCCTGATCCGGGTGGCCCAGCGGGTACACGCGGCCATTCTCGAACCGCACATCATCGGGATGCACCCCCAGGCTGCCTGCCGCCACCGCTGCCAACCGCTCCTTGATCTGGTCGCAGGCGTTCTTGATGGCCCCGCCGTTGAGGTCTGCCCCGGAACTGGCCGCCGTGGCCGACGTATTCGGCACCTTGTCGGTGCGGGTCGGGGCGAGGCGCACACACCGGAGGGGCACACCCAGCGCCGTGGCCGCCACCTGAATCATTTTGGTGTGCAGTCCCTGGCCCATTTCGGTGCCGCCGTGGTTGATGAGCACCGAGCCGTCTTTGTAAATGTGAACGAGTGCGCCCGCCTGATTGTAAGCCGTGAAATTGAAGGAGATTCCGAACTTGACGGGCGTGATGGCAAGGCCGCGCTTGGTGTGCGGGTGGGCCGCGTTGAACGCCTGAATCTCGGCCTGACGGGCGGCAAAATCGCTCTGTTGCAGCAGCGTTTGCCACACCAGTTGCAGGCGCTCGGCGTGGCGCACGGGCTGACCGTAGGGCGTGGCCTCGCCGGGGGCATAAAAGTTGCGCTGGCGCAGGTCTGCGGCCTCCAGACCCAGCAGGGGAGCGCAGCGGCCCAGAATATCTTCGATCACCAGCATGCCCTGCGGCCCGCCAAAGCCCCGGAAGGCTGTCTGGGACGTTTTATTGGTTTTGCAGATGCGTCCCAGCACCTCCACATGAGGAAGGTAATAGGCATTGTCGATGTGGCACAGGGCGCGGGCCAACACCGGTTCGGAGAGGTCCAGGCTCCAGCCGCCGTCGCTGCTGAGGGTGGCTTGCAGTGCGTGCAGGCGGCCCGATTCGTCAAAACCCACCTTCCAGCGGGCGTGGAAGGGGTGGCGCTTGCCGGTCATGGTGAGGTCCTGGGTGCGGTTCAGACGAACCCGGACTGGCCGTCCGGTGAGGGTCGCGCCCAGTGCGGCGATGGCCGCGAAGCCGTGTGGCTGCATCTCTTTGCCGCCAAAGCCGCCGCCCATCCGCAGACACTGTACCGTGACCTGGCTGGAGGTCAGGCCCAGCACATGTGCCACGATTTCCTGTGTTTCGGTGGGGTGCTGCGTGCTGCTCTGAATAAACATCTGGCCCGATTCGTCGGTGTAGGCCAGCGCTGCGTTGGTTTCCAGGTAAAAGTGTTCCTGTCCGCCGAACTCGAATTCGCCCTCAAAGACGTGCGCGGCTTCCCCGAACCCCAGCGCCACATCGCCCCGGCGCAGGGTGGGCTGCGATCCCTGAAAACTGTCCTCAGCAATGGCTTCGGCAATGGTCAGGAGGGCAGGCAAGACTTCATATTCTGCGCGAATCGCTTCGGCCCCCAGCCGCGCTGCTTCGGTGCTGTCGGCCAAGACCCAGCACACGGCCTGACCGTAAAACATCACTTCGTTTGGGCCATTTTCTCCGAACAAAAGCGGCTCATCATGCTTGACGCCCGCATCGTTGACCCCCGGCACATCGGCGGCGGTCAGGACGCGCACCACGCCGGGAACAGACAGCACCGGAGAGGTGTCCAGCTTCAGCAGGCGGGCGTGGGCATGCGGCGCTTGCAGCGGCCAAGCGTGCAGAAGGTTGTGCAACCGCACACCCAGATCATCGGTGTACAGGGCGTGCCCGGTGACGTGCAGATCGGCGCTTTCGTGCGGCACGGGGTCGCCGACGGCCCCCAGCGGCGGGCGTTCAAACAAGCTCATGCCAATTCCTCCTGACGTTGTGTGGTCTGTTCAAAATAGAACTTCAGCAGGGTTTGCTCCAGCATGGCGGCGCGGTAGGCGCTGGAGGCGCGGTGATCGTCCAGCGGCGTGCCTTCTGTGCCCAGTATCTTGGCAGCCAGACGCACATTTTCTTTATTCCAGACCTGCCCGGTCAGTGCCGCTTCGGCTTTCAGCCCGCGAATGGGGGTGGCGGCCACTCCGCCCAGGCCGATGCGGAGGCGCTGCACCGTGTCGCCTTCCAACTCCAGCGCAATGCCCACTGCCACGCTGGAAATATCGTCGAAGCGGCGCTTGGCAATCTTGTAAAAGCCCGTGAGGGGCGCAAGCGGCAGCGGAATCCGCACGGCGCGGATCAGTTCGCCGGGAAGCCGGACAGTCTGACGGTAGCCGGTAAAATAATCGGCCAGCGGCACCTCACGCTCACCTTGCGGGCCTACCAGCACCACGCCCGCATCCAATGCCAGCAGTACGGGCGGGCTGTCTCCGATGGGTGAGGCTGTGCCCAGATTGCCGCCCAGCGTGGCATTGTTGCGGATCAGGCGCGAGGCGAAATGCGGGAACCACTCGCGCAGGAGCGGGATTTGATTGCCCAAGCGCCGTTCGATCTCCGACAGATTCAGGCCCGCGCCGAGTTCTATGAACCGATCGGTAGCAGTCAGGGTGCGGAGTTCCGGCAGACCGTCCACCGCGATGGTGACGCCTGCGCGGGCATGGCGCAGATTCACTTCCACTCCCCAATCGGTGCCGCCTGCCAGTACCTTGGCGTCTGGGTGGGCGGCCAGCAGGTCTAAGGCTTCTGCAAGGGTGCCGGGACGGTAAAAATCGCCGTCTGGGGTGCTGAGGTGCGTGGGACGGGGCATGGGCGGCGTCTGAGTGCGGCGCTGGGCCAGTGGATCGGTTCCTGCTGAGTCAGATTCGGGCGGCATCCCAAGGGCGTAGGCGGCATCCTGAATGGGGCGGTAGCCAGTGCAGCGGCACAGGTTCCCGCTGAGGGCGTGCAGATCGAATCCATTGGGGCCGTGGTGTGCGTCACCCGTTACCTGTTCTGTTTGGCTCCGCTCTGGGCGGTAATACTCGGCGGCCATGCTGACCACGAAGCCGGGGGTGCAGTACCCGCACTGCGAGCCGCCGCGCACTGCCAACTCGTGCTGCACGGGATGTAGCGTTCCCGGATGCCCTAGTCCTTCTGCCGTTACCACTTCCTGCCCCGCCACACTGCCCATCAGAACAAGGCAGGCGTTCACAGATTCCAGCCGCGTGCCGCCGTGTTCATCTGCCCGTGCCATCAGCACTGCACAGGCTCCGCACTCGCCTTCTGCGCAACCTTCTTTGCATCCGGTCAGGCCCTGATCCCGCAGCCAGTTCAGCAATGTGGTATGTGGGCGCACATTCCCGGCGACTCTGGGCTGTCCGTTGACGGTCAGTTCTAAAGTGTGCAAATTGGACATAAATGGGCCTCCTGATCTTTGAAAGCGTGGCACGAAAAGAGTGTGACAACTGAGGCGTAGACAATAGAAAAAAGCCTGATGGTCAGCGTGCGTCTGCCTCTCACTGGATTCATTCAGAGGGGGCAGGCGCATGGTTGACGCACAGGCTGGGAAGGCGCAGGGCGGACGGCTGGTTATCCATGCAGAACAGCCGTCTGGGTTGTGGGTAAAACTCTGGCTGTACTGTAGGACGGGGATTGGGGGATTGCAAGGTGAGCTAAGGGGTGTAGGTTATGTGTTGTGGTTTCTGTTATTCCAAAGTAAATAGTTAGAGTACCAGTAGCACGCGTAAGTCGTTCAAATTCTGCCCGGTGGGGCCAGTCATCAGGGCATCACCTAGAGCTGCAAAAAAGGAGCCGGAATCATGGCAGTGCAGGGCGACGGCAGGATCGAGTCCCAAGGCCCGCGCCCGCATCAGGCTGTCTGGGGTCAGGAAAGCTCCAGCAGCGGTAGAAACTCCGTCTATGCCATCCGAGCCTGCCGACAGGCCCCAGAGGGTTTGGCCTAAATCCTCCAGTTCAAGTTCAAGCAGCAAGGCCAGGGCAAATTCCTGATTGCGGCCGCCGATGCCCGGAGCTGACCCCAGCGTGACGGTGGTTTCTCCGCCGGAAATCAGGGCAACGGGGGGCGGGGCAGGCGTGCCGGATGTGTAAATACCGCGAATGATATTGGCGTGCGTGGCGGCCAACTCGCGGGCCTCACCGCCGAAGGAATCGCCCAGAATGACGGCCCGCACGCCGAACAATTTCAGGTGAGCTGCGGCGGCATTGAGAAGCAAACCGTTAGAACCGATCACCTCAGTTTGAACGGTGGCGAAGGCGGAGCTGGGTTTGGGCGTCTCAGGAATTTCTCCCCGAATGCCCTGGTGCAGATGTGCCCGTACTGCCGGATGCTCCAGCCCAAATCTGTCCAGCACGGCCAGAGCATCGGCAAAGGTGGTCGGATCGGGCACGGTGGGGCCGGACGCGATGACACTGGGATCGTCTCCGATCACGTCGGAGAGCAGCAGGGCCGTGACGGACGCGCCGCGCTTCAGGGCCGCCTGCGCCAGACGCCCACCCTTGACCCGCGAGAGGTGCTTGCGAACTGTGTTCAGGTCATGAATGCCTGCACCGGAAGCCAATAATTCCTGTGTCAGCGCCTGCTTTTGCGCCAGCGTCACGCCCCAGGGCGCACACAGCAGGGCGCTTCCGCCGCCCGAACCCAGCACCAGCAGATGCTGACCGGCTTGCAGTTGGCCCACCCATTCCAGCAACCTCGCCGCTCCGCGCACGCCGCGTTCGTCGGGCACCGGGTGGCGGGCAACATGGACTTCTCCCTGACCGTGCTGGACGGCCAGTTGCACGGCTGGACTGGGAGTTAGCCCATCGGGGGCAAGGGCCAAGAACCGCGCTGCTGGATAAACGGACAGGGCCGCGTCCAGCATGGGCAGGCTGGCTTTGCCGATGGCAGCGATCAGGGTGGGCACAGGAAAACCAGGCTGAAGCAACCGCGCCCGCACCAGATCGCCCGCGTCGGTGGCCTGCAATGCGGCGTGGTAAGTGGCTTCCAGCAGGGCGCGGGGATCGGGGATGGAGGCGGGCATGCTGGCCTCAGCATAGGCTTGGAGCGGAAAGCTAGACGCCTAAAGATCTTGAGGCCCGTAGCCCCTGGGTTGATAGGCTGGGGCCAAAGCAAACCGCTCTCTCCCCCGCCCCGAGGACGCCCATGACTCCGCCCATTCCAATTCCAGCCGATTCCATCCGACTTTCCCCGCTGGCCCACCAGTTGGCTGCCCGCCTGCATACGGCGCTGCGTGCCCGCTGGGAGCAGCTTCCCGGCAAGACTTCCCCGCCTTCCCCACCCGAATATGAGGCCGCCCCAGTTCCAGCTGACCTGAAGGGCCGCCGCGCCGAACTGATCGTGGAGGCGTCGGATGTGGCGGCGCTGCGACAGGCGCTGACCTCTGATGCTGATGCCGTGGTGATCGATTTTGACGATACTTTTGCCCCCACGCGGGCCAACGTGCAGGCGGCCTATGATGCGCTGACTTGGGCTACCCAGACCGAAAAACCGCTTCTGGCACGGCCCCGCGCCCTGTACGCGGTGGAAGAAGGGCTGGAGTTCGGCGGCCCCGGTATTGCCAGTCTGTGCGATCTGGCCGCCATTCTCGCAGCGCGGCCCCGGCGACCTCTTCACCTGTACATTCCCAAACTGGAAACGATGAATGAGGCATCCTTCTGGGAAGACGCGCTGGCGTTGGCCGAGGCAGAACTGGGGCTGACTCCCAACTCTGTGCGGGTATGCCTGCAGATCGAAACCTTTCTGGGCGTGCTGCACGCCGACGCCCTGCTGTATACCCTGCGTGGGCGGGCGTATGGCCTGAACGCGGGGCGCTGGGATTACGTGTTCAGTCTGGTCAAATCGGTTGGAACATCGAGTGGAGCCGTGCCGCCCCGCGCCGAATTGAGCATGGAGGTGGACGCGATGCGGGCCTATGCCGAGGCTCTGGTACGCGTCTGCCAG
This sequence comes from Deinococcus aquatilis DSM 23025, assembly GCF_000378445.1. Lineage (GTDB taxonomy): Bacteria > Deinococcota > Deinococci > Deinococcales > Deinococcaceae > Deinococcus > Deinococcus aquatilis. The sequence continues at coordinate 30,885 of NZ_KB899697.1, forward strand.
CGCCGCGACGCCGAGGCGATAGGCGGAAGCGCCGCCGTCGCGCCTGATCCGGCAGACCCGCAACCTGCGCTACAGACCGTGCAGGCCGATAAACGCCGCGAAGCTCTGCAAGGATTCACGGCGGCGTGGGCCGGATTGCCCGAGCTGTTGGGTGCGGTACGGGCGGGATTTGAAGGCGTGACCGCCGCGCCGCTGCCCCCCGAATCGCCGCAGCGCACGTTGGAGCGTTTGTTGGCCTTGCCCCAACCCCGTCCATTACCGCTGGGAACTGTGCAGGACACGATTGGACTGGCATTGGCCGTGTTCGGGGCGTGGTACGCGGGGCGGGGCGTGGTGGTGCGCGGGGGCCGAATCGAGGACACCGCCACCGCAGAACTGGCCCGCGCCCAACTGTGGCAGTGGGTACGCTCCGCTGCTGTGCTGGAGGGCGGCGAACGCCTGACGCCGGAGCGGTATCAGCAGGAGCGCCGCGCACAGGCCCACGATTCCATGCCAGAAGCCAGACTTTTAGACCATCTGGTCTTGAACGAACACTGCGCCCGTTATTTTCCCCGTGCAGCACAGCAATTGCAGGAGACCCAACCATGACTGCTCACCCTGACGCAACCCAGACCGTGCTGGACGCCTGCCGCACCTTGGCCGGGTTCACCACCACCCCCGGCAGCATCACCCGTCTGTTTCTGACGCCGCCCATGCACGACGTTCACGCCTTCCTGACCGACTGGGCGCAGCGACTGGGAATGAGCACCCGCATAGACGCCGCCGGAAATCTCCGCGCCCGCTGGGAGGGCACTGGGCCGAACGCGCCCACGCTGTATCTGGGGTCGCATCTGGACACCGTGCCGAATGCCGGAGCCTATGACGGCATTCTGGGCGTGGTGCTGGGGTTTGCGCTGGTAGAAGCGCTGGGCGGCGTACGGCTCCCGTTTGCGCTGGAAGTGCTGGGTTTTTCGGAAGAAGAGGGCGTGCGCTACGGCGTGCCTTTTTTTGGAAGTCGGGCACTGCTGGGCCGCGCTGGGCCGATGCTGAAGATGCGCGACGCGGGCGGCCAGACGTTGCAGGAGGCGCTGAATGAATTTGGGCTGGAGGCCGGAGCCTTGCCGTCTGCCGAACTCACCGGAGAGGCGCTGGGCTACTTCGAGATTCATATCGAGCAGGGGCCAGTGCTGGAAGCGGCCGGCCAGAGCGTGGGCGTCGTGGAGGCCATCGCGGGGCAAAACCGCTTCGACCTGACCTTCACGGGCCGCGCCTCACACGCGGGAACCACGCCGATGCCCCTGCGCCGCGACGCTCTGGCTGCCGCCGCCCGCTTCGTGGTGGCCGCCGAGGACTTGGCCCGAGCCACACCCGGACTGGTCGCCACAGTGGGCATGATGGAAGTCAAACCCGGCGCGGGCAACGTGATTCCCGGTGAGGTGGCCTGCTCGCTGGACATTCGCCACGCCCGCGATGAGGTGCGGTTGGCCGTGCTGCCGGGGCTGCTCGCTTCGGCAGAAGGCTTTGCGGAGGAGCGGGGCGTCACGCTGACGGTTCGGCCAAAGATGGAGGAGCAGGCCACGCCCATGCATCCGCAGTTCCGGGCCTTGCTGCATCAGGCGGCGGCTGACGTGGGGTTGCCACATCCCGAACTGGTCAGCGGAGCGGGGCACGACGCGATGGTCATGGCGACCCGGATGCCCGCCGCGATGCTGTTCGTGCGCTCTCCGGGCGGCCTCAGCCACCACCCCGACGAGGCAGTTCTGGCGGGCGACGTGGCCGATGCTCTGGCGGTAGGCGGGCGCTTTTTGCAGTTGCTGGCGGCACAGGCTGGCAGCACAGGGGGCAAACATGGGCTTTGATCTGATCGTTCGGGGCGGCACGTTGGTCACGGCGCAGGGCCAGCGGCGGGCCGACCTTGGGGTAGAAGGCGGGCAGATCGTCGCCATCGAGGAGGAGCTTCTGGACGGAACCGCGCAGACGCTGAATGCTTCCGGCCTGCACCTGTTTCCCGGCGTGCTGGACGGCCATGTTCACCTGAACGAGCCGGGGCGCACCCACTGGGAAGGCTTCGAGACCGGCACGCGGGCGCTGGCGGCGGGCGGGGCCACCAGCTTCTTTGATATGCCGCTCAATTCCTCGCCGCCCGTGCTGGACGCGGCCACCTTTGAGGCCAAACGCGCCGTGGCCGAGGCCAAATCGCTGCTGGATTTCGGGCTGTGGGGCGGCCTGACCCCGCTGAATCTGGACCGAATGGATGAGCTGGCAGAGGCGGGCGTGATCGGCTTCAAGGCTTTTATGAGCCACAGCGGGTTGGATGAATTTCCGGCGGTGGATGATGTCACGCTGTATGAGGGCCTCAGGGCCGCCAAACGCCTCGGTCTGCCGCTCGCCACGCACGCCGAGAGCGACGGTTTTACGCGCCGCCTGACCGAACAGGCACGAGCGCAGGGCGGTTCGTCGGCCCGCGCTTATCTGAATTCGCGCCCGGTGGTCACAGAGCTGGAAGCCGTGCAGCGTGCCCTGCTGTACGCGCAGGAGCTGGAAGCGCCGCTGCATCTCGTTCACCTGAGCAGCGGGCAGGCGGTGGCGCTGGCCGCAGAAGCCAGAGCGCGGGGCGTGGACGTGAGCATCGAAACTTGCCCCCACTACCTGCATTTCACGGAGGCAGATGTGGAACGCATCGGCGCGGCCCTGAAATGTGCGCCCCCACTGCGCCCGCAGGCCGTACAGGATGACCTGTGGGCAGCCCTTTTGCGCGGCGACATCGACATCATCGGTTCCGACCACTCCCCCGCCCCGCCCGACCTGAAAACCAGTGACGACTTTTTTGCCCTGTGGGGCGGCATCAGCGGCGCACAGAGCACGCTGAATGTGCTGCTGACCGATGGACACCATCAGCGCGGTTTGCCCTTGGCGGCGGTAGCAACCCTGACTGCCCTGAATCCGGCGCGGCGCTTTCGGTTGCCCCAGAAAGGTGAACTGCGGGTGGGCGCAGACGCCGATTTTGCGCTGGTGGATCTGGGCCGCCGCTGGACGCTGGAGCAGGCCGATCTGCAAGACCGCTGGCAGCAAAACCCGTATGTGGGCACTTCCTTTCAGGGACAGATAACGGCAACGTATTTGCGGGGCCGCGCCGTGTATCGGCAGGGAACATTCAACGCAGAGGTCAGGGGAAGACTCCTGACACCGCACATCCAAGGAGCCACATGAAACATCTGGGCCATACCCGCAGCAATTTGCAGCAATCCCACGCCGTCATCACGCCCGAAACCTTTGTTCGCACGGCTCTGGCCGAGTGGCCCGGCAGCGCCATCATTCTGCACATTGCCCCGGTCATCGGCCTGCGTGCCCGCTTCGTGCAGTTCACCGCCGAGATGCCGCAGGGCGCTCAGGCCAGCGCGTCGGCACACGGCTATCAGCGCTTTGCCTTCGTGCTGGAGGGTGAACTAGAGGTTGACGTAGAAGGCCAGACGCGCACTCTAGGGCCGTCCGACTATGTGTTTTTTCCGGCGGGCACGGCGCACACGCTGAAGGCCACGCAGCCCACGCGCCTCGCCGTGTTTGAGAAGCCCTATGAGGCCGCAGCCGGGCAGGACGCGCCGGAGGTGGTGTGGGGCAATGAGCGCGAAAATCCCGGTTACGCCTTCGAGGGCGATGATCACCTGATGGCCCGCAAACTCCTGCCCGACGACCCCCGTTTCGATTTCATGATGTCCACCATGAGCTTTGCCCCCGGCGCGAGCCTGCCTTATTCCGAGATTCATTACATGGAACACGGCCTGCTGATGCTGGAAGGCGAAGGGCTGTATAAATTGCAGGACACCTATTATCCAGTGGGCAAGGGTGACGTGATCTGGATGGGCGCGTATTGCCCGCAGTGGTACGGCGCACTGGGCCGGAACTGGAGCAAATACCTGCTCTATAAGGATATGAACAGGCACCCTTTGGCGATGCTGGGAGCTGGACTGAAATAAACGGGATTAAGCTCAAAAAGAACGGACGCCATAAAAGACGTCCGTTCAAACTATTGTGCTTGCTTTGTTTACAAATAAGCTCGCATATCCGGCAAGTTGTCGTTATAGGTGCGCCCGCGTGAGGTGGTGCCGATGGCGGTCATCGTCCAGTCGTTGCCCTGGCGTTTCAGGCTCGCCAGAATCATGGCGCTGTGGCCGCCCTGCGCCGACAGGTTATAGCGAGCGATTTCCTTCTCGCCCTGCGTATTCACGAGGCGGCAATAGGCGTTTTCGATCTGGCTGAAATCCTGCCCGGTGTAGTTGTTGACGCTAAAAATCACCGTGACCACGTTGGCGGGCAGGCGAGCCAGGTCCACCGTAATGGTTTCGTCGTCGCCGTCGCCCGCGCCGGTGCGGTTGTCTCCGCTGTGGCGAATACTGCCGTCCTTGCTTTGCAGTTGCCGGAACCACACGGCGTCCACGAGGTTGCCCTGTGCATCGAACAGCAGGGCGTTGGCGTCGAGATCAACGGCCACCTGACCGCCGCCAAAGCCGAGGAATCCCTTCTTCTTGATGGCGTCCCAGCCCAGACCCATGCGAACCACGCCCAGCGAGGGACCAGCTTCCTTGGCAAGACTGATCTGTTGCCCTTTTTGCAGTGAAATAGCCATGATGTTGCCTCCAGAGAGAAAGAGAAGAGATGGGAACGCTGGCTTCAGCGCAAGATGCCCTGCTGCTTGGCGTCGCGCTGCCACGAATCGAGTTCATTGACGAGCAGTTCAAAAAGTTCGCCGTCGGGGATGCGGATGGGTGCGGGCACACGGAAAAAGTCGGCGTTGTCCACGCGCCTGCCTTTCAGGTCGTCCAGCTTTTCCAGAAAGTCGAAGTCTACCCGGCCCGCTTCGATGCCCATGAATTTCCAGAAAATCGGCTCACTGGACGCTTCGATCATCTGTTTTTCTACCGCTGGGCGGTTGCTGCTGCCCCCATCGGTGATAAACAGCACCAGCGTGGGCAGGTCGTGGCCTTCCTTGCGGGCATCCTCGCGTACCATCGTCATCACCGGGCTGTAATGGGTTCCTCCTTCCAGCTCGATGTTCATGCGCTGCACAAAGCCGCCCACATTGCCCAGCGACATGGCCCCCTTGCGCTGTGCCCTCACGCCGAACAGATACACTTCGACCTCACCGTCATCGTCCAGGCGGGCGGCCAACGCCAAAGCACGTTCTGCCAGCGCCTGCACCGACCCTGAGCGGTACTCGTCGTACATGCTGCCGCTGATGTCCAGCACCAGTTTGACCCGGTAGCGGGCATCATCCAGACCACGTTTTTCCAGACTCACGCTGGCGGCCTTGATCAGGCTGACGAGTTGAGGCTGCTCACGTTCGGCCTTTTCCAGCAGCACGCGCTGACGTTCTTTTTTGAGGTTGACGGGCGTGGGCGCTGGGGCAGCAGCGGGTGCGGCAGCCTCGGCCACCTCGCCGCCGAAATGCCGTACCAGTGCGTCCAGACCGCCGTCGAACCCCTGCGCCACCGTTGCCAGTCGCCAGTCACCCTGATGACGGTAGAGACGCACCAGCATCACGGCTTTTTCGGCCTTCAGGTGCGGCTTCACGTCGAAGGTGGCGCTGCCCAACGAAACCGACAACGCCCCGGCCTGACCCACCGGAGTCGTGTCGTGCGTGGCCGTGAAATACACCTCGGTGATGTCGGCAGGCAGGGCCGCGAGGTTGACGCTGAACGCCGTATCCACGCCCTGAGCGGTCAGCGCCAAAGCTCCTTCCGGACTCTTGGGTTGGTTGAAAAACACCATGTAGCGGTCATCGCTCAGCTTGCCGTCTTTGAGACCGAAGGCGGTAATGTCGGTGCCGCCAAGGGTGCAATTGACCTGAACGGTAAAGCTGGTGCCCACGCCCAGAGTGGCGAGGGGCAGGCGTTGCCCGGCAGTCAGCGCCGTCATTTGCTGCCTGCCGACCAGCGAAAGCCGAAGCCGTAGTGCTCGTCACAGGTGGAGTGGTCACTGAAATAGCGTTCTTCCTTGGTAATTTTGATATCGCCCCCCACGTTCTCGATGTTGGCAATGGCACAAAAGGTCCGGCGCATGTCGGGATTGCTCAGGCGCACCGTGATCTCGTTGCCCCGAGGGTCTTTGAGGGTCAGGTGTGTGCCCACACGGGTAAAATCACTGGTTCCCTCATAGATGAAGGCAAAGATCAGCACCGTGTGAATCAGGTCGGGCCGGAAGATGATCAGGTTTTCGCCGTCGGTGGCGGCCCCGGTGCGGTCATCCTTGTCCAGCATGATGTACGGCTCGAACCGGTCTGAGCCGAAGTTATTGCCAAGCGACTGAATCACGCCCATCTGCCCATTGTTGAGCACGAACATGCAGCCCAGATCAAGGTCAGCACCCGCCGTCGCGCCGAAGCCCAGGAATCCGCCCTTGCTGCCGCCGCGCTCCCAGTTCAGATTGACACGGATGGGGTCCTGGCCGCCGTCCTTACGTAGAGAAATCTTGGTGCTCTGGCCCTGCTTGTCCAGCGTAATTTTTTGCAGACTGATGGTGGGTGCGGGCGGTGGGGGAGCAGACACGGGGGCGGCAGCGGGTACAGGAGGGGGAACGGGCACAGACGGCGGCACTGGAGGCCGTGCCAGCGGCGAGTCCTGTACCGTGCCGCCAAAATGCTTGACCAGTGCGTCCAGACCACCGTTGAAGCCCTGACCGACAGCACCGACCCGCCATACATCCTTGAAATACACGTCCAGCAGCATGATCGCCCGCTGCTGCTGAAAATCTCGCCCGGTGACGCGGTAGGTCAGGTGTTGCCCCGCGCTGCTGCTGAGGGTCACCTCGGCGTGGTCTATGGCCGCAAATGATCCCTGATCCACCGTAGAGGCGAGGCTCAGGCGGCGCACCGAGGCAGGCAGCCGCGCCAGATCGATCTGAAACACTTTTTCGCTGCGGGCACCGCTCTGCATGTTCAGTGCCCCTTCTGGACTTTGCGGCTGGTTGAAAAACACCATGTAGCGGTCATCGCTCAGCTTGCCCGCCGCATCCAGGCCAAACAGAATCAGGTCGTATTCAGGTGCGGGGCCAGTGACCCGGACGCTGAGGGTGAGGGTTGTCTGGGGAGTGAGGGTACTCAGAGGTGATTTTTGTCCAGTCTGGAAGGTCTGCATGGGTTCCTTTCGGAGTGCGAACTAGGCGTCGTTACTGCGTTCCGGTGGGCTGTGAGAGCCAAAAAGCGGGCGGAGGCCAAGCAGCCCCACCCGCTTTCGGAAAACGGCTCTAGACGTTGACGCCGTAATTGCGGGCCAGCGGCGCGAGGCCACCTGCATAGCCCTGACCGACAGCCTTGAATTTCCAGTCGGCCCCGTTACGGTAGACCTCACCGAAGATCATGGCGGTATCGGTCGAGGCGTCTTCAGACAGGTCGTAGCGAGCGATTTCGCTGCCGTTGGCCTTGTTCAGAACGCGGATGTAGGCGTTGCCCACCTGACCGAAGCTCTGACCGCGCGTATCGGCCTGGTCGATGGTCACGCAGACCGCCACTTTCTGCACTTCAGCGGGAACTTTGGTCAGGTCGATGTCGAGCGTCTCGTCGTCGCCGCTGCCTTCGCCCGTCAGGTTGTCGCCGTTGTGGGTCACGCTGCCGTCGGAAGAAGTCTTGTTGTTGTAGAAAATGAAGTCGCCGTCGGCACGTACTTTGGCGTCGTCTTTGAGCATGAACGCACTGGCGTCAAGGTCGAACTGCTTGCCGTCGGTGGCGCGGGGATCCCAGCCGAGGCCGATGACGATGGCGGTGAGACCGGGAGCTTCTTTGGAAAGAGAAACGTTGCCGCCTTTGGAAAGTGATACTGCCATGCTGCCCTCCTGAAGTGGGTGTGAAACTGAAATAGGGAAAACGCCAAGTGATAACAGCGCTGAAAGTTGAGACTCAGCTTCTAGCTTGCCGCCGCCGAAGCGTTCTGTCAATTACAATTGAGAAAATTCAAAGCCGGGACGGTGTTTTGACATCTGACACTCATCCGTAGCGTCGCTGACGCTCAGAGACCGAATTCGGCGGGGCTGAGCTTGAGACCGAAAATTACGTCTCGCACCACTTTCTGCTCTTCAGCGCTGAACTCGCCGTCAGCATTGGCGATGACCAGAGCGAGCTGTACCACCGCACGGGCCTGATCCTGTTTGCCTGCCACACGCCCGATCACCTGCATGAGTTCGATCTTGCCGAAGTCGAAATCTGCCGTGATCTTGTCGCAAAACGCGTCGTATTTGGTTTTCAGGTCGGCCACGTTGAACGCTTTGAGTTTATCGCTGGTGGTAATAAATTGGGCGGTTCGGGTGCGCTCCTGCTGATCGATTTTGCCGTCTGCCGCGCCGATCAGGGCACATGCAGCCATCGTCGCATCAGCAAACGCGGTGTTGTTAAAACGGCTCCAGGTATCCTGCGCTTCCTTGCCTGCCTGACTGCCCATGGCCTTGAGTTTGTTGAGAAAGCTCATCGGTTCTCCTGTTGTGCGGCGAAATGTGAATAGGAATGTGGATGACGTGAAACGGGACAGGACTGCGGGGAGTGCATCCCCTAGTTCCAGCATAGCGGTCAGAATGTGAGTTTGAGGCTAATTTGGGGTCAATCGATCCCTATAGACGGCCAGTTCATACAGAAGCAACCGAGGGTAAAGGCGCGTTCAGACGCCACATGACCAACGCCCAGGCCGCCGCTTTAGCGTGAAGGATGCCTCTGAAACCTGACCTCCCTGAACCCGAAGCCGTGCAGCACCGTGTAGGACTGGCTATCGTCGGACTGGGCAAACTGAGTGCCGAGGAACTGATTCCGGCCATTCGCACCAGCCAGCACGCCCGCGTTGCCGCGCTGGTCACCTCTGATCTGGAGGAGGGCCGCGCCTTTGCCCGTGCCTTCGATCTGACCGACGCCGACGTGTACGCCTACGAGGATTTCGAGGCGCTGAAAGACCGGGATGATGTGGACGGCGTGTATATCGTGTTGCCCAACAGCCTGCACCGTGAGTACACCGAGCGGGCCGCCCGCATGGGCAAGCATGTGCTGTGCGAAAAACCGCTGTCGGTAAATGCCGAGGACGCGCAGGCAATGGTGGACGCCTGCAGCGCCGCCGGGGTGCAACTGATGACGGCCTACCGCTGCCAGTACACGCCGCACCACTGGGCCGCCCGCGACGCCGTGCAGGGCGGAAAGCTGGGGCAGGTCAAGTTGCTGGATTCCATCCATGTGCAGGTCGAAACCGACCCCGAAGCGTGGCGCATGAAGCTTGACCTGGCAGGTGGCGGCCCTCTGCCCGATGTGGGCCTGTACAGCCTGAATATCCTGCGGTTTATCCTCGCCACCGAGCCGGAATGGGTTTTTGCCGCGCTGCGGCAGCCCACAGACGATCCCCGATTCCGCGAGGTGGAGGAGTCGGTATCGTTCATGCTGGGCTTTCCGGACGGCATCATCGCCAACGCCCTGACCAGTTACGGAGCGCACAAAACGACCACATTGCGCGTGCTGGGCGAGGGAGGGAGCGCACTGATGGACCCGGCCTTCAGCTACACGGGCCTCAGCCTGACCCTGACCGATCCAGGCGGCCAGACCATTCCAGCTTTTGGCAGCTACGATCAGTTCGGACTGGAAGTCGATCATTTTGCCGAGCGGGTCAGAGACGGCAAAACCCCCTGGACGCCGGGGGAAGAGGGGGTGCAGGATCAGCGGATCATGGACGCCATCTATCAGAGCGCCCGCACCGGGCAGGTGGTACAGCTCCAGAAACACCCCGGAAAGGACGTTTTTCGGGGTGAGAAACCGGGCCTGCCGGGAGAGTGAAGTTAAGCGGATCGCAGTTCATCCTGAGCTGAGTGAAGCGAGTAGCGAAAAATTACGTCTTGGCCTCAGCGCACAGCGCCCGCAAATCAGGAGCCGCCCAACGAGCGCAGGCAGTGGCGCGGGCGCTGTGGGCGGCATCAGAGTCAAAGGGCTAAAGAGGATTCAGGGCAAGACGTTCCCTGCTGCCCGCAAAATTCCGTACCATTCCTCGCGGGTCAGGTGGATTTCACTGGCCTTGCAGCAATCCTTGAGGCGCTGAAGATTCATGGTACCGGTCACGGGCTGCATTTTGGCAGGATGACGCAGCAGCCAAGCCATCGCAATCGTGGTATTGGCAACGCTGTACTTGGTTGCCAACTCATCAATCTTGGCGTTTAGTTCGGGAAATTTGGCGTTGTCGAGGAAGACCCCTTCAAAAAATCCGAACTGAAAGGGCGACCAGGGCTGAATGGTGATGTCGTGCAGACGGCAGTAATCGAGCACACCACCGTCACGGTTGACTGCCGCGTCGTTTTCCATATTCACGTTGAACCCGTTGGTGATCATGGTGGCGTTGGTGATGCTCAGTTGCAGTTGATTGGCGACAATTGGCTGGCGGACATACTTCCTGAGCAGATCCATCTGGCGCGGGTGCTGGTTGGAGACACCGAAATGACGGACTTTTCCGGACGTTTCGAGTTCATCAAAGGCTGCGGCCACTTCTTCAGGTTCCACGAGCGTATCTGGGCGGTGAAGCAGCAGAACATCGAGATAATCGGTATTCAGGCGCTTCAGGATGCCGTCTACTGAAGCCAGGATATGTTCTTTGGAAAAGTCGAACATTCCGGGCCGGATACCACACTTGGATTGCAGAATGATCTTTTCGCGCACGCTGGGGCTCATGCCGATGGCCTCGGCAAAGATTTCCTCGCAGGTACCCTTCCCGTAGATGTCGGCGTGATCGAAAAAGTTTGCGCCTTCATCTAGAGCGCCCTGTACGAAGCGCTGTGCCTCTGATTTTTCAATTCTGTTGAGGCGCATACAGCCCACGGAAACCACAGGTACGTCCAAGTTACTGCTACCAAGTTTGATGGTTCGCATAATCAATGTCCTCCTCAGAACAGGGTTCGGCAAAAGTGGATGCTGAGCAACACTGCCTCCTCCGAAATGTTCTTCAGAGTGGCACATTGCTGGGGAGGTCACCACACGCATAAAAGGATCGTGATGACCTGGACGATAAGGCCAGAGCAGTCATCTTGGCTACTAGAGAGGAGTCATCAGCGAGAGTTCCCCCCCGATACCCCACGGAGACTGCCTTAATTTTTGCTTCATGAAGAGAGCCTATTTGGTCTGACCCGTTTTTGATCTGCGCCCGGACCGAGCGGTTGTGTGAGGCAGTCTGAGAGCTCAGCACAGGTGGTGGCTGCCCCTCATCAAATTCCACGCCATCTTGCAGCCAAATGCACTCAGTCATGTCGCAGTTCAAAAAAACAAATAAAACAGACCTACTGTGCCTGGGCGACAAGATCAGGAATAGGCTTCAACTTGAATTTCATGGAAAGAAGTGGATACACCCAGAATCCCTGATATTTTAGTTCGGCGCTCAGATCTTCAACACATCTGTAATGACAGTAAAATGCAGAAGCCTTTTCCGTAAAATATAAAGAGCTGCCACAAGTTCACTAGATAGAAATCCCTCCATGCACACCGATAAGCCACCGACTAGATAATGTATCAAAAAGATTCTCATAAGTTTGGGATTATTCATTCACAAAAGGTGGAACAATATCTGACACTTTTCTTACATGAGAAGGAAGGATATATTTTACACGATTCTCTCAAGCAATGAGGAAAGGAGAAGAATCCAATAAGGGGTGTAGATTTTTCGTTATACGGATAATTGAACGGCCTGTAGCCTACCGCTCATGAAGTTTATGGATCTCCTGACAACCCACCGTGCTCCGCTGATGCTCCTGGCGACCGCTTCGTTGCTGAGCGCCTGTGGAACCTCCCTGCCTTCTCCAGACAGCCTGAATTCAGGCACAGTCGGAGCACACTTCGAGGCTGAGCAGGGCAGTCTGGAACACTTTGCTGACGCTTCCGGCGAACAGTTTGAGCCGTTGGCAGTTGTTCAGCCGGGGACCCTGCGGGATGCAGAAATTATCGATGACCCGGCAGCCAGTGGTGGAAAGGCAGTGGGACTGTACAGCACAGGCAGCAGCGTCCGGTTTACCGTACCTGCCGCAACCAGAGCGGGCAGTTATCTGGTCCGGATCAAGGCGCTGGCCGAGGCCTATCAGGGCAACCCGGTGGTGGCGCTACGCCGGGGCGGGCAGGAGTTGGCGCGGGTCGAGATCAAGTCGGCCACCTACGCCACCGTCTCGTTCGGTAAGTTCAACCTTGCGCCCGGCGACCGCCTGAATGTGGTCTTCCTGAACGGCGAGCGCACTGGAAACCGGGGAACTCTGGTGGACGAACTGCTGATTGATCCAGCGACAACCACCGCGCCCGCTCCAACCCCTGTTACGCCGACTCCGACCCCGACACCCACACCTACACCCACTCCGACGCCAACCCCGACCCCGACTCCCACGCCAGCTCTGGCCACAGGCATCAAATTGCCGCCCACTGGCACCGTCTCCTGGGACTGGCAGATCGGTGCGGGCAGCGATAGCAACGTGACCGTGCCTGCCGGAGTCAAATTGATCGACGTGGACGGCTTCGATATTTCAGCGGGCAAGGTCGCGCAGCTGAACGCGCAGGGCGTGTATACCGTCTGCTATCTGGATGTCGGCAGCTATGAGCCGGGCCGCCCCGATTCCAGCCAGTACCCCAGTTACCTGAAAATCCAGCAAGACCCCGATTGGCCCTCCGAGTACTTTCTGGACGTGACCGACGTATTCAAGCCCAATTCGGTGCTGGCCGTGATTCTCAAAAACCGCTTCAAGATGTGCAAGGACAAGGGATTTGCCGCCATCGAACCCGACAACCTGCAAAACGACGAGAACGTGAGCGGCGGCAAAATTACGACCCAGCAGCAGATCGACTTCAACGGCTGGGTAGCTGATCAGGCGCACGCCCTGGGTCTGGCCGTGTTCCAGAAGAACGGCCCTGACAAGATTTTGCTCAAAGACCGCACGGGCAAGATGATGGTCGAGAAATTCGACGGCATCTTGAATGAGGAATGCCAGCAGTACGGCGAATGCGCTCCACTGGCCGAGTACGTGAAACGCGGCAAATTGGCCCTGAACACGGAGTATAAGTCTGCCCTGAACTGCACTCTGTCGAACAGCCTGAAAATCAATACGATCCGCAAAGACCTGAATCTGGCGGGCGGCACGATGTCGGGCTACAAGCGCGAAAGCTGCAACTGATCCAACCTCTCAGACAAGATGCGCTCCAGAGGGACCTTCGTGGTCTGCTGGGCGCATCTTGTCTGCCTGACTACCAGTGGTTGGTCGCCAGGATCGGCCAGGTTTTCAGAGCATGCTTCTCTTTCCATTGCTGCCCGCTCCCGCGCTGCCATGCCCGTTGGTCGAGGCACGTCTGGGCGGTGTGTATCCGTTGGGCAGGCTCAGTTCGCGGTTACTGACAAAGGTAGGAATCCCGAAACTGGCCGCCCGCCGAAGCGCGAACCTTCGCAGCCGGGGTGTATCGGCGTAGTCGAGGGCGAACACATCCAGACCCAGCCGCCGCACCTGTTCCACGAGTTGCGCCGTGTAGTCGAGTTCTGGTTTGATGTAGGCGCGGTACTTCTCCGGCCCAATATTGGAAAAGGCCCCGGTTAAAGCGTCCAGAGCGGAGGCGGACAGAACTGAGTGATCCAGGGTTGAGCGGGTCGGTGGGGCTGTGGCTGGCTGCCAGGTAGTGGAAAAAGCTTCTATCAGGACGCCGTTGACTGCTCCGCGCAGACGGTGAAGCAGGCCGACGCCCCGGTTGATCAAGAGGTATTTGGGGCCAGCCCACTGGCGTACCAGGCGTACGAGCTTCAGCATGGCCCGCAGATGGCGGGAAGCGCGGGAAGCAGAGTCGATGGTATCCAGAAAAAATCCGCTGAACACAGCCCTGTCACGGAGCACCTGTGCCTGAATCTGTGCCCGCCACTGGGGATGACTGGCATTCACCAGCCGGGTATTCCAGACGGTAGGCGGTTCGTCTGTCAGCCAATCCTGCTGCTGGCCGCTCCCGTCCTCTCCGAGGCTCAGGTAGGCCAGAACCTGCACCCCACGCTGGCGCAACCAGCCCACCTGAGCCGCAGAGAAGTGACCCGGCTGGACCACTATCCGCTGATAGCGGGTCAGCAGAGGCAGAGCGTCCTTGCCGTAATAGAGCGCCAGAGCATACCGGGAGCGGTTGCGCTCGGCAGTTTCAGAGCTGGGCATTGGCGTGGGGCGCAGGCGGCTCATATCAGGGCACTGGAGCCGTGACGACCTGGCCTGCTGCCAGCGTAAAAGTGCTGATGGTGTTGCCGCTGTAGCTTTCGCTGCTGCCGATGCCGCCCGCCGCCGCACCAGTCACGAAGCCTGCTCCGCCGCCCGCCGAACGCAGGGTCAGGGTTTTGGCCGTCCGGTTCCAGCTGCCGCTCATCCCGCTCTTCATATAGGAGGTCCGGGCTTCTATATAGGCTCCGAGGCTGTCCCAGCGCAGGGTTTTGAGGGGCAGGGTACTGTACTTAGAATATTTGGTCAGCAGCGCCGTTTCCCAGTCGGAGGCGAGACTGCGGCCCAAGGTGTGCTGACGCAGGTTGCCCTGATGCATGTAGTGCGGATAGGCGCTGCCGCTGAGGACATGTCCCAGGGCCAGATCGGTTTCTTTGTCCAGATACTGGGCGTAGGTGAGGTCGGCGGGCCAATACGGGGCGCTGCCGTTGGGGCCGTACACAGAGTTGTAGGCTCCGACGGCCTGCGCGGGCGTGGTCACATGATAAAAGACGTTGGTCGGCCAGCGCGGAATCAAGAAGATATTGGAGTTCAGAGGGTGCGTCAGGCCACAGTTCATGCAGCCCGCATCCCACTGGCTGGATACCGAACGGTTGGAGGCCAGATACCGCGTGCCCGTGTTCTGGGCGGCCAGAAGGAAGCTGGTATTGGATGCGCCGAGGCCGTAATCCGTTTTCAGTCCTTCGCCCGCCGGGTTGTAATAGCCGAGTCCCGACATATCGCCCGTGACCAGGCTCTTGGTGCTGATGTTCAGACCCAGTTGCGCCCCGATGGTCAGGTTGGGTTGCAGCTGTGCATATGAATCGTTGTAATTCAGGAAGTCCATGTACTCGTGGTCGCGGGTATGGCTGACCCAGTCGAAGGTATTGGCGAGGCAGCGCGACATGCTGCTGAGGCGGTCTGGACTGATTGCGTTGGTGGCGCAGCTCAGGGGCGCGGCGGTATTGGCTCCGCCCCCGTTATAGACGACAGCGAACTTGAATTCCTTGGAGACGGGGAACAGCACCCGCAGGTCCGTCTGCTGCACCGCGACTGACATGGCGTCGCTGGCCGAGATCCTGAAGGCATCGGGGCTGACGGTTTTGGTCACCGGGTTGTAAACGTCACCCGGCAGGAACCAGTCGTCTATGTCCAGTTGATTGAAGCGGCGGTATTCGCCCAGATGGACACCCTTGGTCACCCACTTGACCAGGCTGTACCCCAGCAGCTCGGAGTGCAGCAGATCGGGATTCTGGGCAAAGGTCAGTGCCAGCCGTTCGCGTCCGGCGGTGTCCGAGCGGGCCGCCAGCACCCGCCCGCCCGAGTCGCTGAGCAGCGGCGTGGTGGTCACGCCCGGCACGGCAGCGACAGTGGCCGGGTAGTTGTAGGCGTACTGGATAGGCAGGGCAACTCCGGCCCGCAGGTCGGTAAATACACCCTGACCTGCCGCCGTCAGCCTGGGATTGGCGGTGGCTGACGCCGCCCCAGCGTCGCGCAGGCCGTAATCTTCGGGCCAGGAGCTGGGATAGGTGTACAGCGAGAGTTGCCGCACCCCATAGTCTTGTTCGTATTGCCACAACAGGTTCCAGCCTGCCCAGTCCAGCGCACTCTGCCAGTTGCCCGGACTGGCCTCGTAAGCCAGATTTCCCGTGGTCAGGATCACGCCCTGATACTTGCCCGTGCCGTCTTCGGCCACCAGGGTGTTGGCGGTAAAGCTACCCGGCACACTGGGATTGACCACGTCGTAGGGCACACCCGCCTGCGCCAGCATGGTCGTCGCGGCGCTCTGGGTGCCGTCAGTCGCGTTGGCGCTCAGCACCAGCACCCGGAGGGCCACGACATTCGTATTGGGCGTGGTACTCAGGGTTTGCAGCGGGAGCCGGGGCTTGCCTCCGCGAATCTCGGGCAATGGCGTGAGATTGCGGGCGTCGGGCTTGGCAGGCGGCGCGAGCAGGGGCGTATGCAGGTGATTTTGCAGATGACTGAAATTATCGGCGCTCTGGTCATCGGCCAGAACCTGGTCAGCCGGAGCCTGCGCGGTCTTGGTTTCCTGCATACAGCCGCCCAGCAGCAGCAGGCCTGTCACGCTCAGAAGCGCCTGAGCTGCCCTTCTGTACCCTGGATGTTTAAACGCGGAATTTTTCATGTGTAGACTCCTTTGATGCGGGTGAGAGCGGCGTGGAAGGCAGTGAAGCAGGCGCGTCCCAGTCCAGAGGCGAGGGGTGATACCACAGGTCGTGCAGGGCGTCCTCGAAGGTGTAGTGCGGAGACCAGCCCAGCGCACACAGCCGCTGAATATCGGCCTGCTGGCACGCCACGGTGCCTGAGCGCGGAGAACTGGGAGCAACCTCGGTGATGCTGCCCTTGAATCCGGCCAACTGGGCCAGTCCAGTGACCACGTCGCGGGATCGGCGGGCCTGCCCTGAACCCACGTTCAGCACCGTGGGAGGCCGTGAAGCCGAAGAAAAGAACTCTTCTGGACGCTGACCCAGGCGGGTGGCGAACACGGCGGCGCGGGCCACGTCGCGCACATCCACGTAATCGCGCCTGCTCGACAGATCACCGAAACTGACGGCACTCCTGGATTGGCGCACGGCTTCACGCAGCAGGCTCGCCGCCTGGCCTGGAAGGGTGGCCCCGCTCTGGCCTGCGCCCACGGGATTGAAGACCCGCAACACCACGCCCCGCGCCGTGTTCCAGTGCAGCGCCTCCTGAATCAGCTGGGTGGCGGCCAGTTTGCCCACCCCGTAAGGGCTGACCGGACGGCAGGGCGCGTCCTCTTCAACCGGGCGGTCAGGGGCGGTGACGCCGTATTCTGCTGCCGACCCCAGATGCACCAGCCAGGGCCACAGTTGCAGGCGGTTCAGGCTGGCCAGCAACCCGGAAACGACCAGCATATTGCCGTCGAACAGGTCCTGCGGCGTGCCCGATACCCGGCCAGCAGCGTTGATGATGACGTCCGGACGGGCCGCCGCGATCAGGCAGTCCCAGGCCGAGGCGCTGGCCTGCATCAGATCCAGCTGGGCGCGGGGCGGCCCCACCAGGGTCAGCAGGTCGGGCTGTTGCCGCAACCGACGCCCGATGTGCAGGCCGATGAAGCCGCCGCCGCCCAGCAGCAACACGCGGGTCATCTCTGTCTTACGGTGGTTCGGAGGAGTACTCATGATCTGCCGCCTAGTTGCTGGGCTGCATGGCCCGCAGATCGGCAGCCTCCGGAATTTCACAGGGATTGAAGCTCGGCTGACCCGAGGCGAAGCCCGGCATGAGCTGAACCTGACGCGTACTGAACTCTGCATTGGCGCGGTCGTAGTCTTCGGGGCGACCAATATCGAGCCAGTAGCCATTGAAATGGAAGCTGGACGGATGCTGATCTCTGGCGAGCAGATCCAGCACCAGATCATCGAAACCGAAGGGCTGACCCGGCGCGTAGTTTTTGAGGGTATTGCGCGAAAAACCGTAGATGCCCATGCTCACCATGAAATCGAAGACGGGCTTTTCACGGAACCGGATGATTTCGCCTTCCTGAATATCCAGCACTCCAAATTCACTGCGGACTTCGCGTGCGTAGGTCGCCACCGTGACGGGCGCTTTGGAGGCCATGTGCTGACGCAAGAGTTTGCCGTAATCCAGGTCGGTCAGCACGTCTCCGTTCATGACCAGAAAGTGTTCGGGCAGGGTATGGAGTGCGCCCAGCAGCGGCCCGATGGTGCCCAGCGGCGACGTTTCTTCGAGGTAATTGACATCCAGGCCCCAGCGCCCGCCGTCGCCCACGAAGGCCCGGATCAGCGGCCCCATGTGCCCGATTGCCAACGTGACGCGCCGGAATCCAAAATGCGACAGCTGATGCATCACGATTTCCAGAATGGAAAAACGGTCACCGATGGGCACAAGCGGCTTGGGAACGCAGGTCGTGTAGGGAAGGAGCCGGGTGCCTTTTCCGCCTGCCAAAATAACTGCGTGCATAGGAGCCTCCTGTGGGGCGTGTCCTGTGAGCTGTGGGAGATGGGGGAACTGCCGGGCGGTCAGAGGGGCAGAAGCAGGCGCTAGACCACGTACATTCCGGTGCGGTAATGGGCGAGATTGCTGCTGTCCAGGAACCAGGTGCTGGTACGCTCCAGGCCCGAACGCAGCGGATATTCGGGCTGCCATCCGGTCACGCGGCGCAGTTCCCCGCTGTTGCTCACGAGGCGCATGACCTCCGAGGCGTCGGGGCGCAGGCGTTGGGTTTCCTGCTCGACCTCGACCTGACGGCCCATCACGTCGGCAATGGCTCCGATCAGTTCGCCCACCGAGACCTCGACTCCGGTGCCGGTATTGAAGGTGCGCCCCACCACGTCGGTGGCCTGTGCGTTGCCCACCGCCAGGAAGGACTTGGCCGTGTCGGACACGTAGTTGAAGTCGCGGGTGGGGGCCAGAGAGCCGACCTTGACCACCGGGGCGCGGGCCGCGATCTGGCTGATGATGGTGGGAATGACGGCGCGGGCCGACTGACGGGGGCCGTAGGTATTGAAGGGCCGCAGCGTGACCACCGGCAGGCCGAAGCTGAGGTGGTAGCTTTCGGCCAGTTTATCGGCCCCCACCTTGGACGCCGCGTAGGGCGACTGCGCCTGCAACGGATGCGTTTCGTGAATCGGCACCTGACGGGCCGTGCCGTAGACCTCACTGGTACTGGTATGGATGATGCGCGGCGTGTGCAGGTCGCGGGCAGCTTCCAGCACGTTCAGGGTGCCCACCACGTTGGTCTGCACATAGGAATGCGGAGCCTGATAGGAGTACGGAATGGCGATCAGGGCGGCCAGATGGTACACCACCTCCGCGTCACGCATGCACTCACGGACCGAGACCGGGTCGCGCACATCTCCCATCACGACCTCCACGTTTTCCAGAACATCCGGCGGCAACTGATCCAGCCAGCCCCAGGAGTTGAACGAGTTGTACAGCACCATCGCCCGCACCCGCACGCCGCTTCTGACCAACGCTTCTACCAGGTGGGAGCCGATAAATCCTTCTGCACCTGTGACTGTCACGAGCTTGTTCATGAAATCCCCTTAAAAAGATGGTCTGAGAAGAGCGAATTGAGAGACGGCTTCAGCGCAGGCAATCAACCGAGATTGCGAATGTCCATCAGGGAGAGCCACATCAGGCCCAGCAGGAGCGCCAGCACGCCGCCTGCGCTGAGGGCGTAACTGCCCACCACATCCAGATGCCCCAGCAGGAGTCCCAGTTGTGCGGCCAGGGCCAGAGTCCAGGCCCCCAGCACCCGGTACAGCGCCCCAAAATTGATCAGCAGGCCGCTGAGGAGCAGCCCCACCGCCACTGCCAGGTGTCCGGTGATCAGCAACCACGAGGGGTGCTGGAAGCCGAACTCGGGGGCCAGAATGCGGGCCAGCACGTAGCCGACAAACAGGAGGGCGGCGTACTGAGAGCAGACCTTCAGAACCTGCCAGGCACTCCTTCCGACGATGCTGCCCACCGTTCCAGTGGTGCTGGCCTGCTTTTTCAGAGCGGCGTGGATTCGGCGCACACTCAGTTCCAGCACGCCCATGCTCAGGACCAGTGGGGCCAGGCTCCACGAGAGGCCCAACATTCCGGCAGAGTCGGCAGAGGAAAACTGGGCAGAGTTGGCAAAGGGATGCAGCAGCGCCAGCGACAGAAACCCGGCGCACAGCCAGCCGTACCCCGCGTGGGGCAGTGCCCGCCGCCAGGCCAACCGACCCAATTTCCGGGCAGAGGGCGCTGCCAGAGGAACACCCCGCACCCGTGCCGACTCTGCCTGTGCCGCTCCGATCAGGGCCGGGCGACTGCTGTAGAAGGCGGCCACCACGGGCAAACCCACTGCCAGCGCCAACACCACTGCGGCCTGCTGCGGCGCATTGCCGGGCACCACGCCCCCGGAGAAAACTGCCTGGAGGGCCATCCAGGTCAGGGCAGGCAGCAGACTGATGACCAACAGAACTTCGCTGCTGAGCACCAGGAGGGCGGTGGCCGCAGCCAGATATCCTGCGATAGCGAGCGCCACGACACCTACCTGCACCGCATCTTGCCCCAGGAGCAGGGCCACTGCCGCCGCCACCACGCCTGTCAGGGCCACCGCGCCTGTTCCGGCCCAGCGCAGCATTCTGGAGGCCTCCGCCGGACTGGTCGCCAGCCCCAGGTAGCCCAGATACGCCACGCTCTGCATCCAGCCCCAGCCGAAGAAACTGGAAATCAGCAGTCCGAGGCCCGCACCCTGAATGTTGCTGAGGCCCGTGCTCTGGCCCGCCTCATAAAGTGCGTTGCCGCCCGTTCCGTTCCAGCCCAGTGCCAGAACCGCAGGCGACCACACTGCCGGAAGCAGATAGATCACGCCGCGCATCAGGTCGCGCAGGGCGGAACTGGGGCGCAGAGTGTGCGCGGCAGGCCGGGCCAGCGTCGGTGGGCGGTAGGGCACCAGTTGAAACAGCCGCTCGGCACAGGCAAAGACGCTGGGGTCGCCGTAACGTTCCTGGATCAAAGCGTCGGTATAGCCCTCGGCCTCCAGAATCGCGGCCAATTCCTGCGGCTGAAGGGCATGCAGGCAGTCGTGGTTCAGGTGCCGCGACAACACGGCCAGCGGGTCGGTCGATCGGCGTTCCGCGCCGCGCCGGGCCGCAGACGCGGAGGTGCGCAGTGGGGCCGAGGTCATGACACCCACCGCGACGTGCTGCCCTGCAAAACCACATGGGGATAGATGTGACGGTAGACGTGCAGGAAGCTTTCCAGCGTGAACTGTGACAGCACCCGCGTTCTGGCCGCCCGGCCCAGGCTGTCGCGCAGGCCCGCATTGCCCAGTAGCGTCAGGCTGGCCTGCGCCACCGCCCCGTGATCCCGGGAGGGCACGATCAGCCCGGTGCTGCCCAGCGCCTCAGTCACGCCGCCCACGTCGGTGGCAACGGTGGCTTTTCCCGAGGCCATCGCCTCGATCAGGGTGTAGGGAAAACCTTCCGAGATACTGGTCAGGGCCACCATATGTCCGGCGTGATAGGCGTCCACCACCTCCTCGATGCGGCCTTCGAAGGTGGCCGCCCCCCTCAGTCCAAACTGATCGATCATGGCCTGACAGTGCTGCGCGTATCCCTCGTTGCCCTTCGGCACAGCCCCGAACATCCGCAGCCTCGCATCGGGCATGGCCTCGCGCACCACGCCGAAAGCCCGAATCAGCGTGCCCAGATCCTTCAGCGGATCGATGCGGCCCACCCAGCTGATGGTCGGGGCACTGGGTTCCTCGGTGGGAACAGGAAAGAAGGCGGGATTGATGCCGTTGTAGACGGGCCGAATGCGGTCCGGGTCGGCCCCGTTGCGCACTTCCCAGCGTTCGTTGTAGTGCGATCCGGG
This sequence comes from Deinococcus aquatilis DSM 23025, assembly GCF_000378445.1. Taxonomy (GTDB): domain Bacteria; phylum Deinococcota; class Deinococci; order Deinococcales; family Deinococcaceae; genus Deinococcus; species Deinococcus aquatilis. The sequence goes on from NZ_KB899697.1 coordinate 52,404, forward strand.
CGTGATCAGGTCGGCCATCTGGTAGGCCGCCGAGGTCAGCAGGCGGTAAAAGCGCATCAGGAACGACTTGAAGGCAGGTGTGTGGGTGCTGTGGCGCATCTCCAGAAAGCGTTCGCGCAGATAGATGCCGTGTTCAGTCAGAACGAACGGCGTGCCGTAGGCCCATTTGCAGGTAAACGCCAGCAGCGGACTCAGGCCATTGGACGCCGCGTGGCACAGATCCACTCTGGGCGGTGGGCAGGAGAGGGGCCGCAGAAAATGCTCCAGCCAGATGCTGGCCTGCAGGGCGTCGTCGAGGGTGGGTTGCAGCAACAGGTCGCCCTGACGCTCCATGACGCTGGAGTTGCGCCCGTAGGTGCGCCACATCTGATAGAGCTGAACCGTATTGCGCCGCGTCGTCAACGCCTGCGTCAGGTCTCCGAGTTGAGCGTACTCGAAGATTTTACGCAGCGCCGCCAGAAACAGTCCGGTGTCGTTGGTGCCGATCAGCAGGCTGTACAGCAACTGGGCATAGGCACCATCAAGCGCGTCCTGATGGCGTCGGCCATGCCCACTTCCAGATTCACGGCTCCACGAAGGCACGTCCCACAGCGGCACACTCACGAGTTTTTGCACGTTGGGCGGCAGCTTCCAACCGTCCAGGCTGATCCGCTGGCCGCTGATGGCATACACATCGAAGGAGTGTTCGGGCAGACCGGCAATCAATTGATCGCACCACACGCTCACGCCGCCCTGCATATGCGGGTACGTGCCTTCACAGAGCAGCGCGATTTTGATCATTCAGGCCTCCGGACTGGGCATGGACAGAGCAATGCAGGAACATCTGCGGGCAGGACAGGCAAGGCTCTCTGTGACTGGTGCCTGTGCAAATGCTCCCCATTACGGATCAATTTCAAGGTGGGCGTAGGCGCTTCTGGTGGGCCAACTGAGGTGCTCACGGGCCTCAAGTTCATCAAGTCGGCGGCTCTGGGCGGCGCACAGGAGTTGGAGCCGCTGAAGCTCTTCGGCCATCACGTCCAGCCTTGGAGCCGTTGCGGCGGACTGAACTCTGAGCGGAGCAAAGTGTGGTTGACCCACAGCATGCTCAGTGCAGGAAACAGTCTGGGAGAACACAAAATCTGTCATGAAAGCGGGGTCGATCTGGGTGATTTCGGTGTAGTTTCTGTCGGTCATAGAGGCTTTCTCCTTGTACTGAGCGCAACAGATTCGGGCCAGAACCCTGATTACACGCCCGTCCGCCGTGGTCACACGTGGTGGGCCAGATCCGCAGATGGGATACCGGGCATTGAGGCCAAAGCTATTTGCTCCTGTACTCTAATTATGAGAAGGGTATGACTGCGTTAAATCCAACGATGTGGCATCAATCCTTCATCAAAAATAGGTGGCTTTGCCAGAAAACTCATGTCCGGTAAATTGGACGAACAGCTACATATGAGCCAGAAATGAGCCGTCCAGTAAGCGGTTCCCACGTTGCTGGAGCATCAGTACACACGCTGTAAAGCGGCAGAGAGCCTGTAACGCTTATGACTTCACCAGCTCCACTGAACAGCTGGAAACCGAGGTCAAAGAGACTGACCTGAGCCGGTTGATCCTTTTCTGGACAGCTTTTTAAACCAGGAATCCACAGGGATGACCCGTCAGATGACCAGATAGAGCAACCAATTAGAACGGCAAACCCGAAGGAATCAGGCTTTAGGGCAGATGAAGGTCGAAAGCTGGCCTTAATGTTTCACTTCGGTCATTTGGATTGAGGTGAATTTAACGTTTGATTGACGTTGGAAACGTTCCACTGCTGTTAACATGAGAAGCAACGGAAAGCCTTCCTTTTTGATCCTCATGTTTGCAGTTCGTTGTTTTGTGCTGCGTTTGCAGCCGTCTCAACTCGCCTGATGGTGCGCCGCTTCCCAACAGTAGGCGTTGCAACGCACAGCTCCGGCGACGGGCAACAGAGCTTGAGTCTTTTGCAAAGTAAACAGAACTGAGAACTCAAGAAGGTCAAGAGAACAGATGTGACACGCCTATGGATGACCGTACGCTGATCATGCACTGATCATTTGGCAATCACTAGATTTAAATGACCTGACAGCCCCAACTGACTTCTCCTTCCTTCGTTCAGCCACCTTTTCAGGGAGTTTTTTATGCTGACCATTCATTTGCTCGGGCACAGTTATCTCGACAAAGACGGCAAGCCGGTCAACGCATCGCTGAAGGCTGTGGCTCTCTTGATCTACCTGACCCTACAGAGACGCCCCCAGCACCGTGAGCATCTGGCCGAATTGATGTGGAATACCCCTGACGCCCTGCGGAACCTGCGGGTCGAGCTGCACCGACTGCGCCACCTCGATCTGGACCTGTTTCCGTCGCATCAACCGCTGCTGGAGGCGGCCCTACCCACCGATCTGGACCGCTGGCTCAGGGAGGCCGACCATCTGCCTGATTCGCGCCTCAGCGAGTGGCTGTCGCAGGGCAGCGGGTTGCCGCTGAGCGGTCTGGAAGATCTGGGATCGACGGCCTTCCGCGAATGGGTGGACAGCCAGCGGTGGGTGATCAGTCAGGAGGTCGAGGCGGCCTTCTCGCGGGTCTACGCCCGTTCAGTGCAAAATGGACGACTGGCAGCGGCAGGACTGATCCGGGCGCGGGCCGAACAACTTGGCATGCAACTGCACATCACGCCAGCGTCCAGCCGTCCTCTGGGCACTGTGAAATTTGAGCGCACCGAACTGACCCGGCGATTCCGGCATCTGCTGGACCGCGCCCGAGAAACGCCGCAACTGGTGATTCTCAGTGGCCGCAGCAGCGAGGGCAAACGCGAACTGATTCAGGGTGCGGTGGCCGGAAGCGACTGGCAGGCCCTTCAGATGCAGGCATCACCGCACCCGGAGTTGCAGCGGGCAGCCTTTTTACACCAATTGCTGCGCCTGCTGCCCCCCGAACGGCACGCCGAAGCCCACGCCCTGTTGGCCCAGCCCGGTCACCGCGAAGAGGATCTGGTGCGGGCCTGGACACTGGTGGCGGCTGCCGGACACCCGCTGGTGATCGCCATTCACGATATAGAGCAGGCCACCCCATTTATCACCACCAGCATGCAGTTCGCCATGAATCTGCCCAGCAGCCTGATGCTGGTCCTGTCGCCCTCCTCGGCAGCCGGGCAACACGCCCTGCGGGACGCGCTGGGCACGCTCGACCGTTCGCGCCTGCATCATCTGGAGCTGTCGGCGCTGGCCGTGCATGAAGTGATGGACGCCGTCAGCGAGCGACAACAACTGCTGAGTCCTGACCAACGCCGTGCCTACGCGACCCGCGTGGTACAGCAATCGGACGGCCTTGACCTGCACGCCCGCGAACTGATCGAGGCCGATCTGGACCTGCCCGGCACCCGCCTGCCACTCCCCACCGGTGTACGTGACGCCCTGCTGGGGCAGCTTGGAGCGCTGGCGCCCTCCTTCCGCAGTGCCCTCGCCCGCCTGAGCCTGATGTACGGCCCACTGGATTCGGCTGTGGCCCACGTGCTGCTGGGATCAGACGCCCCGGCGGTGCTGGCTCAGGCGACCGCGCTGGGCCTGCTGACGACCGCTGCGTCCGAGGAAACCGTGCGGATGCCGGGGCTGATCTATCAGGTCAGCGATCTGGAAGACGGGCTGTGTTTTTCCAGCGAACTGCTGCGGGTGGCCCTGGCCGGAACTCTGAGCAGCAGCGAACGCCGTGAACTCAGAACCCTGCTGGCCGCCTACCACCTGCCTCTTCAACCTGCACTGGCCCGGTATTACGCGGCGCGGGCTGGCCTGACCGATCTGGCCGCGCAGGCCAGCGCCGGACTTCCCACCCCGCCCGCTGCCGCAGCGACCCTGGCCTCTCCCTCGGCACCCACTGCGGCCCTGGCCCGCCGTACCACCGATCCCAGCCAGCATGAACCCGAGGGCATGCAGATCACGCGCACCGAGCGGCGGACCTGCAACGGGTACCGGGTCGCCACCGAGCGCGGGCACCTCCAGATTCTCAGAAATGGTCTGTATGCCCAGCCGCCACTCCTGCGCCTCGTGTGGCCTTCGGTGCCTGCGGGCAACTGGGACATGGTGGCCCGCCTGGACGTGCAAAACAGTGCCACTGAACTGGAAGGGGCAGGCACTTCTTACGCTTTTGCCGTTCGGGTAGGCAGCGGCCCTCAGGTGGTCTACACCCGGCACGACGCCTACGAACTGCAAAGCGGCCAACAGCTCGGCGCACAGGTGCCGCTGGGCTGCTGGTTCGCGCTGGCCGGAACTGGCGACGGCGGACCACTGGAACTGAGTATCCAGTCGCTGGACATCGCCCTGACCATTGCCGCGTGGCGTTGGAACGGCCTGACGCTGCTGCCGCTGCAAAAAGCGAACAGCGCCGGACAACTTGCTGGACGGGCGGCGCTGGCGGGATAGGTCTGGAAGCAGCGTTCCCGCCACAGCACCCAGCCTCCAAACCGGGCAGAATCAGGCCATGACCTCGCCCGCCCCAGACGCTGCCATTCAGAAAGGACGCAAACTGATTCACCTGTACCGCCGGGGGGTGGGTGGCGAGCGCCAGAACGCGGGACGCCTGCTGATGACGCATCTCCGGACCCACGACCTGACCCTCTATGATCTCGATCCCAGCCTGCCCGTCTCTCAGGAGGTGGCGGCGCTGGATTCCTGGCGCGAAACAGCCTCTCTGATGACCCGCCTGGGCACGCCAGAACAAGATGAGGTGCTGACCCAACTGGTCGATGCCGAAGACCTGACCGAAACTGAACTGCGCAAGCTGCTGGACGCCGTGGACCTGAACAAGCTGGCCGAGGTTCGCGCCGATGGCTGGGCCTATACCCACGCCGCCGACTCGGAGCAGTACCGGCAGGCCGCCCGCACCATCAAACCCGCAGAAGTGCTGGCCCAGACAGGCTCGTTGGCTCAGCGGATGCAGAACGCCACCGTCGCGGCACACTTCCGCCTGATTCACCCTGAGCGCCATATTCGCGCCAGTGGCCCAGTGCAGCAACGCTTCGTGCTGGGGCTGGTGCGTGGTCTGACCGGACAACCCGGCGAAATCACCGAAACGGGCGTACGGGCCTATATGGATGTAGAACAGCTCTCGCGTCTGCGGGCACTGCTTTCTCAGTACGGCGGACAGGCCGAGGACGCCGCCCTCCGCGCTGCCGAGCAACTGGGGCAACAGCTGGGGCAGGCAGGATAGAAACGCAGGTTGGCTTCCAGACCTGACAAATTAAAGATAAATTAATCTACGCCTCTGCTGTCTGAATGACCCCATTCCGGCAGTACCGATCTCCTCTTCCCCTTCCCACCCAACGAGATGCCCATGACCACGCTGTTGCCCACCTCCGAGCGGCCCTCCACCGCCCTGCCCAAAGTCCTCTTCACCAAAAATTTCAGCGTGACCTCTGCCCAACTTGCAGCGCTGGAAGGCGCTCCATACGAGGTCTGGGCCAGCCACACCGACCCCGATCACGGGATGCTGGCCGCCGCCCCACACACGTTTCTGGAACCGCGTGGTCTGCTGGGCGACGACTACGCCGCGTGGCTGCTGTCGGCCTGCAAGGAGCGGGGCATCACGCTGGTCGTGCCCGGCAAGGAGCGCGAGCGGTTGGGGCACTGGCAGCCCGCCTTTGCCGAGGCGGGAATTGCCCTGATCGTGCCCGCAGACGAGGCCACGCAGCGACATCTGGAACGTAAAGATGAATTTTTGCGGAATTGGGACACCTCTATTCTGCCCATTCCGCGTTGGACGACCTTCGATACCTCCGACAGCTTCGAAGCGGGCCTGAGCGCCCTCAAGGTGGACGGCGTGCGCCTGTGCCTCAAGCCTGCGCGGGGCATCTATGCCAGCGGGTTCCGGGTACTGATGGAGCGGCCCGACCTGAATTCCTTTCTGAAAGGCGAGCTGTACCAGATGAGCGTGGCGGCGGCGCGGGAGATGTTCGCGGGCCAAACGCTGCCCACCATGCTGCTGATGCACACGCTGGAGGGGGCCGAACGCAGCATCGACTGTGTGGCGTGGCAGGGCCGCCTGATCCGCGCCGTGGTGCGCCGCAAGGGTGAACACGGGCAACGCCTGGAAGACCGCCCCGATCTGGTCGCCGCCGCCGCAAAGATTGCCCAGACCTACCAGCTCAGCGGCATCTTCAATTTCCAGACCAAAGACGACGGTCTGCGCGTGCCGCACATGCTGGAGATCAATGCACGGGCCTCCGGCGGCCTGCGCTACAGCATGGCAGCGGGTATCAATTTTCCGCGCCTGCTGCTGGACGCGGCCACGGGCACGCTGGACTGGGAGGCGCTGCCAGCCGTCCGCACGGGCCTCAGCGTGGCCGAAGACAAGGTGGTGCGCGTGATGGGTATGGCGGAACTGGCAGACACTGGGGTAGCAGAAGCGGCGGCAGGATGACCGTCAGCCCCGAGCTGGAAACGCGGGAAGTCATCTTGCCGAGTGGCACGCTGAGGCTGAGGTTAGAAACGGCCACCGCGCCGCTGGAGAGCCTGCTGACCTACGCCGTGCGCCGCAACCCCAAACGCGGATTTCTGTTTGTGAGCCGGGTGCTGGGCAAGCACATCCCGATTGCGCCGGAAGTGGCGGCCCGCACCTACCGCACGCTGGCCGCCGCCCTGCCCGAGTTGCACGCGCCGCACTTCATCGGGCTGGCGGAAACGGCCACCGCACTGGGTGAGGGCGTATTCCGGGCGTGGCTGGACGGGAAGCCGAACCCCCAGAGTGGGCAGACCAGATCCGGCACGTTTCAGCACACCACGCGCTACCACACGCAATTTCCGCTGCTGCTGCGCTTTGATGAACCGCATTCGCACGCGCCCGCCCATCTGGTCTACGATCCCGGCCCGGCAGCACGCGCCGCCACCGAACTGGTCCTGATAGACGATGAACTGTCCACGGGCACGACCCTGCAAAACCTGGCCGCCGCGTGGCTGGAACTGCACCCACACGTTTTGCGGGTGGTGCTGGTCAGCCTGACCGACTGGTGCCCGCGCCGCCGCGAACTGGCCGAGTCACTCGGTGTGCAGGTGGATTTCGTGAGTCTGACACGCGGTGAACTGTCTTTTATGCCCGACCCCGACTGGCATCCTGCCGCCCTGCCTGCGGTGGTGGGCAACGGAGCCGACAAGACCGCGCTCCTGCCCGCCCAGAGCGCCCGCTACGGCCACCTGACTGCCCTGCCCACGCTGGACACGCTGGGCCTGACCTTCCATCCCACCGACCGCGTGCTGGTGCTGGGAACCGGGGAATATCAGTATCCGGCCTTTGCACTGGCAGGCGTTCTTGCGCCCGGAGTGGCCTCCTGCCTGTGGAACGCCACCACCCGTAGCCCGATCCTGCCGGGGCTGGCGATCAGGCACACCCTCAGCTTCACCGACAACGTATCGGACGGAATCCCCAACTTCGTGTACAACGTGGACCCCTCCGCCTATAGCCGGATTCTGGTGGCCTATGAGGGGGCGTGCTTGCCTGGTCCGGCACTGATGGCCGCGCTGGGGCCACACGCGCAGGCCGTGAGGCTCAGTCCATGAGTACCATCGTCGCCTTTGCAGATCTGGACGACACTCTGTTCCAGACGCTCCGCAAGTTGCCGGGGGCCGACCCGCGCACGCTGACGCCCGCCACGGTCAATACTCAGGGCGAGGCACACTCGTTTTGCACGCCTACACAGGCTGAACTCCTGCGGCTGCTGGCCTGTGGCGGCGTGACCGTCATTCCCGTCACCGGGCGCGACCTCGCGGCGATGGCCCGCGTAACCCTGCCTTTTTCATCCTGGCGAATCGTGGATCACGGCCTGACGTTGATTGCGCCGGATGGAGCGGTAGATGCGGAGTGGGCCGCCCACGTCCGGGCACACCTGCACGACCTGCAAGACGCTCTGGCCGCCGCCACCGCCCACCTTGAAGCCCATGCCGCCCGCCTCGGCTGCCGCCTGACCCGCCACCACGCCCACCAGTTGCCGTTCATGACTGTGCTGAAGCACCCCGAGGCCCACGCCGGGGCACTGGAGGAACTGCAACTGCGCTGGGAAGGATTTCTGGTAGACCAGAATCTGGCGGATCTCCAGATTATTGCCAACGCCAACAACGTCAGTGTGCTGCCGCGTTCGCTGGGCAAGCTGGAAGCCGTGCAGCACCTTCGCCAGCGGCAGTTTTCAGATGCCGTCCTGACCTTTGGCCTGGGCGACAGCCTCAGCGATCTGGCCTTCATGAGCGCCTGCGATTTTGCGGTCACGCCGCCCAGAGGTCAACTCCTGCGGGCAGTGAATGCGGCCAGATTGCCTCAGCGGTAGCCCGACAACTGTATACCGGTCACTGTATAGACTCAGGCCTCCATCGGCTGACAAACATGTTGGATGCTGCGACCAACCTCATCTATTGACCTGTCATGATCTGCCTGCATTCGGAATCATTCCTTTCATTCTTCCCGGAGACCTTTTCCTATGACTCCCATAACCGTTTCCCCGTTGATGCCTGCATGACGCCAGAAGCTGACGCTCACCTGACCGCTCCACACCCTCAGGCACACACTCTGGCCCATACCCTGCCCGCTGACGACGCGCAGGTCCATCTGCGGGCCGCACAGCCGCATCTAGTCAGTGTTCAGGAAAAAGAGCAGCTGTTGCGGGAAGGCGTGTCGTACGGCAAACTGCTGACGCCCGAGCAGGTGCCCAGCAACGTACAGACAGCGGCCTACCACGAAGCCCTGACCCGCAACGGCGAGCGTGTGGGAGCGCTTCTGGCTAGCCTGACGGCAGAACTGTTGGCGACCTACACCCAGCCCGTTCTGGTATCGCTGGCCCGCGCCGGAACCCCGGTAGGTTGTGCCATGCGCCGTCTGGCCCGCCGCTGGGGGTCTGATCTGCCGCACCATACGCTCAGCATCATCCGGGGCAGCGGCATAGACCGGGCTGCGCTGGACGCCGTGCAGCGCCAGCATCCGCACGGGCAACTGATTTTCGTGGATGGCTGGACCGGCAAGGGCAGCATTTACGGGTCGCTGAAGGGCAGCCTGCCTGCCGAGGTGCCCACCCGCCTCGCCGTGCTGAGCGACCCGGCGGGAGTGGCCCTGCACGCCGCCACACACGACGATCTGCTGCTGCCACACGCGGCGCTGAATGCCACCGTGTGCGGCCTGCTGAGCCGAACTTTTATGACCCCGGAAGGCGGCCTTCACGCGGCGCGAATAGAAGAACAGTTGCGTGGACACGACCGGACGGCGGAGTATCTCGGGGAACTGGACGCCGTGACCGACGCTTTTGCGCCTGACTTTCACCTGCCTCTTGGCCCGCGCCCACAGCAGCCTTACGATGAAGTCACTGCGTTGGCCGCCGCCCTGGGTGTCACCGACCCGCATCTGGTCAAACCCAGTGTGGGCGAGGCCACGAGGGTCTTTTTGCGGCGGCAACCCGCCCACCTGATGCTGCGTGAGGCCAGTCATCCCGACACGCTGCACCTGGAGGCGTTGGCGCAGGCCGCATCCGTTCCAATCACGCTGCATCCCACACTGCCCTACCTTGCTGCTGCCCTGATCGCTCCCTCTCTGATCGCCCCTGGAGGCCCCCGCTGATGCCTGTGCCTGTCTCTACACAAACTCTTGCTCCAGGGGCAATGAATCCTCGGGCGCTCAATCCCTGGGCACTGGGCGCGAGCCTCTATGCACCGGCCACCCGTGACGACCTGGTACAACTGGGCACCGATAAATATCCTCTGCTGTCCAGCCTGATCTACTGCACAGAAGACGCTGTGCGCGAGGAAGATGTGCCGCGTGCAATGGCGAATCTGGCCCGCGCCCTGCCCGAGCTTCCCCCGCCCGGCACCGGCCCCCTGCGCCTGATCCGCGCCCGAAATCCAGAAGTGCTGGCGCAGTTGCTGACGATGGATCTGCACGGGATCAGCGGCTTTGTGCTGCCCAAAACGCACGACGGCAATCTGGCGACCTACATGCGCCATCTGCACCGCGACGAACACGCTCACCTGTCGGTGCTGCTGACCCTGGAAACCCGCGAGGCGCTCAGTGAGCACCGGATGGCCTGCCTGCGCGACCTGATCTTTCAGGAAAGCTGGCAGCATAGAATTGCCTGCCTGCGAATTGGCGGCAACGACCTGATGCACGCACTGGGAGTGCGCCGCACGCCGGGACGCACCCTCTACGAAGGGCCGCTGGAACGGGTCATCAGTATGTTGATCGGCGTATTCAAGCCGTACGGGTTCATGCTTTCCAGTCCGGTCTACGAGGTGTTTGAAGACCTGACCACGCTGGCCCGTGAAGTTCAGCAGGACCTCGAATATGGGCTGTCGGGCAAAACCATCATTCATCCGGTACAGCTGACCACTGTACTGAACGGCTACCGAGTAACCGAGGGCGACCTGCAAGAAGCCCATGCAATTTTGGCCGAAGATGCACCTGCCGTTTTCAAGATGAATGGCCGGATGTGTGAGCCAGCCACCCATACGCGTTGGGCGCAGGACATCCTGATTCGCGCGGAGCAGTACGGGACCCTCCCCCCCCTGCGGCATGAAGCCCTGCATTTCTGAAATTCACTGCCCGAAATCGCCTCGATAATTTTTCGTTCCGATATAACTAGAAATCAGAAAAATCAACTCAAAGTATGTCCTTCTATCTTTTTCGCCCAGATCGTAACAGAAATATCAGCCATATCAGATCATCTCAGAATGACTTGTGTTTTATTTATCGCCGCACAGGATAAATTTAGAAGTCAAAGTAAATCATAAAAAGAGTACAGCAGTGTAGACCGGACGCAAAGTTTTGTGGAAAGTTCGTGATTGTGGGCCACAACTGTAAGAGGGGTGTAGGTGGTGCTTACTAGATTGGCGTATGCACCGTAATGAAACCCCTTCCAAGGCCGTACTGACAGGCACGTTCGTTCGTCATCTTTCAGTTGGCCTGAGTGTTTCGGCCCTGATCTTGGGTGGAGCGCAGGCGGCCACCATCAAATTGGCGACCATCAGTCCCCTCAGCGGCAGCCTGACGGCCATCGGATCGGAGGTCAAGCGCGGCGCAGAATTGGCCGTACAGGAGCAGGCCAAGGCATTCAAAGCGCTCGGGCATGATCTGGTCTTGGCCCCCTTCGATGACCAGGCCTCGGCCACACTGGGGGCGCAGATTGCCGGAACCGTGATGGCCGACAAGAGCATTCTGGGCGTGGTGGGTGCGCTCAACTCCAGCGTATCCAACGTGGTGGCCGCCGCCTTTGCTCCGGGCAAGCTGGCAATGATTTCGCCTGCCAGCACCAACGACCAACTGACGCGCAACAACTGGATGCACTTCAGCCGCGTGGTCTCTGCCGACAGCGCACAGGGTGTGGCCGCTGCAAACTACATTGCCGACGAACTCAAGGCGAGCAGCGTCTACGTGATCTCTGACAACACCGCGTATGGCAACGGTCTGACCAAAGTCCTGCTGACCAACCTCAAGAAGCGCAGTGTGAAAGTGGCCGACTATGCGGGCGCGTCCACACCATCCCAGATCGCCGACGTGATCAAAAAGGTGAAGCTCAGCAAAGCCAACGTGGTCTACTTTGGCGGCACCGACGATACGGGCGCTGTACTGGTGAAAGGACTGCGCACCGCTGGCGTCAAGGCCACCTTCATGGGCGGCGACGGGCTGGACTCGCCCAGCTTTCTCAAACGCGCCGGAATCGCGGGCGCAGGCGTGGTGTACACCACCGGCTTTGGCCCGGTCAGCGCTTTCTCCAACGCCCTGACCTTTACCAACAAGTACCAGGCGGCCTACGGAGCCAAGCCCAGCGGAGTCGCCGTCTATGCCTACGACGCCGCCAACGTGATGCTGGACGCCATGAAAAGCGCCCTGAAACAGGCGGGCACCGTGCCCACGCGCTTGCAGGTGGCCGAAGCCGTGCGTAAGGTCAACCTCCCCGCCTGCTTCGACGGCGACACCTCCAGTTGCGTGACCATCACGGGCGCAGTGGGCTTTTCCAGCACCGGCGAGCGGATGCGTTCGCGCCTGCTGATCATGAAATTCGATGATCTGTTGCAGGCACAGGTGGCCAAGATTCAGATCGTCAATGCAGAAAGCCTGAAGTAAGCAGAGAACCTGAAGTAACCGTCTGAAGTTCCGACGCTGCTGGTATCAAAACCGATCAGTTCAGAGAGAGGCATCCAGGATTGCGCCAGATGCCTCTCTCTGAGCTTGGTCTATTTCGCTGAATTGATGCCTGATCCCAAACAGCGAGACTGCGCGAGAATCATCCGAGCGGACTGGCAAAGCGGCGAAGCAGAGCGAGGGACGAGAATTCCGGGAGGAGTGGCGTCCGTTCACGACGAGGGCTGGTGCCGATGGACGACCCTATCGGCGCTTACCCGGATATTCGGGAATCGAAGCAGGTCCGCACGATGCGGACTCCGTTGAATGACTGCACAGCAAGGAGCTTCATCAGCTCCGTGTCCACATCGCGTGGCGCGTTTAGGAGAACATCTTGTGGGTAGGGGCACCCAACCTCTCAAAAACCCGGCACATCATCTAGAAACAGAAGTTGACGGCAGCCTCTTGATCATGCTCTTAAAAAATTTTCATGTAGACATCTGAAAGCGTATGAACCAAACAAGTCTGGCTCCTCATGTCCTCTCAGCCAGAACTCATCTGGATATCTGCGAAGGCACGCTACCAAAATAATGGATTTACTGCGTGGAAGGGCAGCAATCTCTGCCCCCAAAGTATTAAGACGAGACAGCAACAATAGAGCCAGGCAAGATAACGAAATCTTAATTTAATAACCTATTCTTAAAATGAGTGCTGCCAACTGTTGCATCGTCCAAAAAAGTGACAAAAATGTCAGTACGACAATGTAAACTCATTTCATCCTCACAGCGGCTGCCCAGGCCCTGCCTGATCTCTTAAGGAGATTCACCATGATCCTACGTAAAACGCTGTCTGCTTCTGCTCTCCTCTCCTTTGCTCTTTTGACAGCCTGCAACACCACACCAGCAACCGACCTGACCTCAAGCAACACTGCCCGCTTCGATTACGTGGCAACGGTGCCGCTTGAAACTGGCGATACACCCAGAGATCTGGCGAAGACTCTGGGAGGCACGGTATTGTCGTGGGACAATGCTGATTGTGGCGCGGCAGATTCCGAGGTCTGCGTGGCGCTGATGGGCATGAACATCAACAACACGGCTCAGGGCGAGGTATCGTCCACGACCGCACAGCTGCACGCACAGAGCCTCGCAGCTCAGGCCAGCCGCAAGGTGTATATCGAGCCGAACAAGAATGTCTTCAGCGGCGGCGGAAGTATGACCGCCATCATGGGCGGGTCCATGAGCCTCTGGGCAGGTGGATCCATGAGCCTCTGGGCAGGCGGATCCATGAGCCTCTGGGCAGGTGGAAGCTACTCTCCCCTTCCCCAGAACTCTACCCTCTGGCAACAGATTCGTCTTCAGCAGGCGCAGGCGCTTGCCCCCAACCTCGGTGATGGAGTTACTGTGGCCGTCATCGATACGGGGATAGACCTTCAGCACCCTGCTTTTCAGGGATCCCTCACCGATCCTGCGTCATGGCGTGATTTCTACGCCGCCGATAACGATCCGCAGGAAGAGGGCACCCTGGGCGTTGGTGGATATGGTCACGGCACGAACGTTGCCGGAATCATTCTTCAGATCGCGCCGGAAGCCAAAATTATGCCCCTGCGCGTGTTGGGCGAGGACGGTTCCGGCGACGTGGTCATGGTCGCGCAGGCTGTCGATTGGGCCGTTGCCAAAGGTGCGAAGGTCATCAACATGAGCCTTGGCAGCGAAGACAACTCCAAGGTGGTTCAGGACGCCATCAACCGGGCAAGCACCCGAGGTGTTCTGGTGGTGTCGTCGGCAGGAAATGCCAACCTCGGCAAAATCACCTACCCCGCCAACAACGCTCAGCTGAAGGGCCCTGGAGACTATGCCGTCAGCGTGGGCAGCGTCAGTCTTCAGGATGTCAAATCGACCTTCTCCAACTACAGCAACACCCTGGAACTCGTGGCACCCGGCGAAAACGTGGCTGCCCCGGCCCCCGGTGGAATGGTGGCAGCCTGGAGCGGGACTTCGATGGCCGCCCCCATGGCCGCAGGTGGTCTGGCACTGGCGTTGGGACAACCTCTCAAGGTGCCTTTAAATGATGTCACCAAGAAAATGATTGGAACAGCCTTCGATGTCTACGATATCTCCGCCAACCGGCCCTACAGAGACATGCTCGGAGACAAAGGACGCCTCGACCTCGCGCTTTTCCTCCAAAACGTCATCAAATAACACCTGATGACTTCCGGTATTTAGCCGCTGCCTGATTTTCTGACCACTCGGCGCTGAATTCACGGCCACACTCGGGTTCTGTAGAGATGAGCAACCTTGTCTTCCGAATCCAAAGTGGCCGTGATCCATTCTCAAATTTCCCTGACCGTTTTTTCGTTGACTTTGGAGGCTCTCCGTTCCTGTGAATAACCCTGTAGACCGCAGCGCAAATCATCTGCAACAGCCCTATGAGGCTGCGGCACAGCTTCCCGTGCAACTGATGTACGAGGAAGCGTTGGCGCTGTTGGAAACAGACCCTCAGACGGCATTGATACGGGCGCAGGCGGCCTACGAACTGGCATCTGGATTCAGTGACGTTGAGTTACAGGCGCAGATTCTGTTGCTGCTGGGCCGCACACAACTTCAAACCTCAGATATGCCGGGTGCGCTGGAAAACTTTATCCGGTCTGCCGAGGCATACGCGCACAGCGGCGACTTTTTGGGACAGGCAGAGGCTGAGGGGTTTGCAGGCCGGGCCTGCTTGAATTTAGGACAGTTGGAAGAAGCGGAAGCGTATTTGCAGACAGCTATTGAAAGGGCCGAGAAGTACACCTCTGAACGCGCCCAGATCATTCAGGCGACTGCATTGAATCAACTTGCTGGCGTCCAGCACCATCAGGGAGCTTCTGCTTACGCCCTGAAATCACTTCAGTCTGCTCTGAGCCTCTGGCAATTGCAGAACAACCTGAGTGGACAGGTCAACTGTTTTATCAATATCAGTAATATTCAGAGTGCTCTGGGTCAATATACTCAGGCGGTTCAGTCGCTCTCCAATGCACAGCAGGTGCATCAAAAATCTGTTAAAGACAATAAAACAGAAATTCTGATCCTTCACAATCTGGCCAGAGTGCATTACCTGAATAACGACTACCAACTGGCAGTAGATGTCATGAGATCTGCTTACAGTATTGTCGCACAGACCGGTGACCAGAAATTTATTGCCACCGTTCAGCTCAATCTGGGCACCTTCCTCCTTGAATTACATCAATACGAAGAGGCGAAGAATCACCTTGACTCGGCGTTGCAGTTAAATAGACAGCTGGCTCACACCTTGGGCGAGATGCATACCCTGGACAGCCTCGGCTCTCTTTACGAACAGACAGGAGAAGTAAAGCAGGCCAGCGAATCGCATCAGCAGGCGCTTGGCATTGCCGTCACCATTGGTGCAACTCAGGGTGAGCTGGAGGCCCGCCTGCATCTGGGCCGACTTCATCTGAATGCTGGTGAACTGGAACCTGCACTCCTGGAACTGCAGACAGCGCTGGAACTGGCTGAAAAGAACCGCTCTCCCAAGGAGCAGGCCACAGCGCACGAAGCTCTGGCAGCGTTGTTCGAGCAGCGGGGCGACATGGGACGTTCGGTGGTGCATTTGCGGGCGCTGCGGCAGATAGAACAGGAACTCTTTCACGCCGAGCGGGATCGGCAGACACGTAACCTGACCATTCAGTTCGAGGTAGAACGCGCCCGGCACGACGCGGACGTGTACCGCCTGCGAACGGAGGTGGAACAGGAAGCCCGCCGCACTGCCGAACAGTTGGTGCAGGAACGGACTTCTGATCTGGCCCGCGCTCAACATGAGGTGGTGACGCGGTTGGCGATGGCTGCCGAGTACCGCGACGACACGACAGGCGAACACACCCGGCGTGTGGGCCGCACTTCTGGCCGAATCGCGCGGGCGCTGGGCTGGGAAGAGGCAGAAATCAGCGTGCTCGGTGTGGCCGCCCGCCTGCATGACGTGGGGAAAATTGGTATTCCAGACAGCATTTTGCTGAAGTCAGGCAAACTGGACGCCGCCGAATACATCCAGATGCAGACCCATACCCTGATCGGCGCACGCATCCTGTCGGGTGGGCGCTCCAAATTGCTGCAACTGGCGGAAGAAATTGCCCTGACGCACCACGAACGCTGGGACGGCAGCGGCTATCCGCATGGGCTGGCCCAGGATCAGATTCCGCTCAGTGGGCGCATCGTGGCGGTAGCGGACGTGTACGACGCCCTGACACAGGCGCGTCCATACAAACCCGCCTGGACTTCGCAGGATGCTCTGGCCGAGATTCAGCGGCAGGCCGGGGCACACTTTGACCCGGCTGTCGTGGAGGCCGCACTGATGGTACTGAATCTGCCCGAACAGCCGTCAGCCGGACAACGTGCCGATTTGCTCAGCGAGGCCGCCTATTCAGAGGATCTACCCATGGCCGAGGAGGACGCCTCTCAGGTGCTTTCAGTGTTCGAACAGCTTCTGATCGAGCGGACCACCGAACTTAAATCAGCCCGTGAAGCGGCCCAGCGGATGGAAGAAGCATTGCAACGACTCAGTACGGACGACCCATAAGGCAGTTTGGGTATGGCCCACAGGCAGGAAAACGCCGCACAGAGAGATCCTCTGTGACACAGCATGAAACGTATCTGGAGCAAAGAGAACCTTAGCAGGACGGAAGAGAAGACGGCTCAGGGGATCAGTGAGAAATAAAGGATGTTGTCCAGCAAAGTAGCAATCTGAGACAGGCGGCTCAGCGACCACGATGAAAACTTCACTGGCGTCTGCAACCAATTTGACCGAGATCAACGGACGTGTCAGCCTGGCTGCTCATCCTCTGGCCGCCGACCTTCTGGAAGCGAGTCTGCCCGGAGATCCAGCACCGCAGGAACTGTACCGCCGAGTTCTGGCGCTGGCGATACAGGCCGTACCGGGAGTCCTGACAGGCCGCCTGTTCGGACGCGAGGCAGACGGCAGATTTCGGGTGCTGGCTGCCAGTGGACAGACGCTGGAATTGCTCAGAAGTCTGCACCTGGAACCGCACGATCTGATCTACGACCCGGCCCTTCGCAGCCAGTGGGTCAGCGGATTTCGGGCTGCTTTTGCCGACAGCCTGCCCACTGATCAGGCGGCGCTGCTGGAGGCGGCCCACGCGGCGGACAGCCTTCACAGTTTCCCCGACCGTCCTGTAAGTTCTGCGGTACAGGTCCTGATTGTGCCTGTACAGCTCAGGGGCGAGTTGCGGGCGGTACTGCATCTTGACCGCATAGACGGTGGGCAGACCGCCAGAGAACCGCATCAACAGGCCGCCCTCCTCGAATCCGACCTGACCCTGGGCCAGTGGTGCGGGGCACAGGTGGCGCTGGTGGTGCAGCATCTGGATACTGCCGCCACCTTGCAGGCTGGACAGAAAGAACTGAATCTGCTGAACCGGGCACACGCCGCAGTCACGGGAGCGCAGGATCTGGACGACCTGTTCCGACAGGTCATCAGCGCCGTGACTGAGCTACTGGAGGTCGAACATGCCAGCATCGCGCTGCTGGAAGGCGAGTTGCTGGTGCCCCAACAGCAGGCAGGAGGAGGCGTCTGGAGCGACAGTTATCCGCTGACTTCCGGAGTGTGCGGACGGGTGGCCCGCACTGGCCTCTCTATCCTGCTGCCCGATGTCCGCCAGGACCCGGAATACGTGCAGGAACACCCCGACGTGATCAGTGAACTGTGTGTGCCGCTGCTGGACGGCGAACGGGTGGTGGGGGTACTGAATCTGGAATCCAGCACCCAGCACCTGACCCCGCAGGATTTGCGGCAAGTTCAGGCCCTTGGGGTCTGGCTGGGGCGGGCCATAGCACGCGAGCGCCTGTACACCGCCAGCGAGCAGCAGCGGCGAGCGCTGGAGTTGCTGCACCGGGTTCGCACTGCCGTCAGCCGCACCCTAGATCTGCCCGAAACCATCCGCGCCGTCAACGAAAGCATTGCCCAGACGCTGGGATATCCGCAGGTCAGCGTGTATTTCTGCAAGGGTGATGAACTGGTATTGCAGCATCAACTGGGCTACGAACAGGTCATAGAGCGCCTGCACCTGACGACCGGAGTGATGGGCAGGGTCGCCAGAACCGGGCAGGCCGAATGGATCGAAGACATAGACCAGGAACCCGAAGCCCTGAAAGCGATGGAAGGCATTTCTTCCGAGGTGTGCGTGCCCCTGCATCTCAAAGGCGAAGTGGTAGGCGTGCTGAACGTAGAAAGCATGGGCGAGCGGCGTTTACGGGCCTGGGACGCGGAGCTGATCACGGCAGTGGGAGAATATGTGGACTACAGCCTGGAACGGGCGTCGCTGCACGCCCAGGTGAAAGACCGGGAGGTGCTCTACCGCCTGCTGGCCGAACACACCAGCGATCTGATCTGTCTGTACCAGCCGGGTGGCCCCCTGATCTATGTCAGCCCCAGCATCACGCCGCTGCTGGGTTTTATGCCCGGAGACGCCGTGCTGCACACGCCCGCACTGTTGGTCCATCCCAAAGACCGCTATTACATCCGGCGGGCTTTTCGTGCCAACGGGGAGCCGATTCGCTGGCGACTGCGGCACCGAGATGGGCATTACATCTGGTTTGAGACCACCATCAGCCGGATCGACCATGACCCATCCGGCAAGGATGCCCAGCCTGGACAATTTCTGATGTCCTCGCGCGACATTACGGCCCGGCACGGGGCAGAGGCGCGGTTGGCCTGGGCCGCCACCCACGATCCGCTGACGCACCTGCCCAACCGCGCCCTGTTGTTCGAGCGCCTCGGGGGGGTGCTGCGGACGGCGCAACGCAGCGGGCACCACGCGTATGCCGTGCTGTACCTCGACATGGATCGGTTCAAAGTGATCAACGACAGCCTGGGACACGCGGTGGGCGACGAATTGCTGGTGGCATTTGCACACCGCCTGCAAAGCACCATGCGGCAGGGTGACCTGGTGGCACGGCTGGGCGGCGATGAATTTGCCGTCCTACTGAGCAATGAATATGGTGGGTTACAACATGGTGGGCTGCAAGAGGATGGGCTGCTGGAAGCCAGGCGGGCGGCGGCCAGGTTACAGACGGCGCTGGCCGAGCCATTCGTGGTGGCAGGCCGCACCCTACGTGTTGCAGTCAGCATAGGCATCGCGCCGGGGCGGCCCGGACACCTGACCCCCGGCGACGTGTTGCGTGACGCCGATCTGAGCATGTACCGGGCCAAGCGAGACCGCCGGGAAACTGTCGCGACCTTCGACCTCAGCATGCACACCCGCGCCGTGCGGCAATTGCAGCTGGAAGCCGACCTGCCACATGCGGCCCGCCTGGGCCAACTCGGGCTGCATTTTCAACCCATCGTGAACCTGATTTCGGGCAAACTGCACAGTGCAGAGGCGTTGGTGCGCTGGCAGCATCCACAGTTGGGCCTGATTCCGCCTGATGAATTTATTCCGCTGGCCGAAGAACTGGATCTGATTACAGAGCTGGGAGACTGGGTGCTGCACCGCGCCTGCGCCCTGTACAGGCAGTGGAATCCGGCTCAGATGGGCCTCAATGTCAATGTTTCTACCCGGCAGTTTTTGAAGGAGGATTTTGTACAGCGGGTCGAGGAGGCGCTGAAGGCCCACGCCATGCCCGCCAACCGCCTGAACCTGGAAATTACCGAAAGTGCGCTTGTGGAGGATATGGACGAGGCTGCCCAGACGCTGGCGGGCCTCCGGGCACTGGGCGTGCGCGTGCAGATCGACGATTTCGGCACCGGGCATTCGAGCCTGGCCTTCTTACACCGCTTTCCGGTAGACGTGCTGAAGATTGACCGGGCCTTTATTGCACGTCTCGGTGAAGACGCCGTCAGCGCCAGCGTCGTGAAAACCGTGGTGTTGCTGACCCAGGCGTTGGGCGCAGGCGTGGTGGCCGAGGGCATAGAAACTGACCTGCACCGCCGCCATCTGCTGCATCTGGGCTGCCCGCTGGGACAGGGATACCTATTTTCCAGGCCACTCCCACCCACCGAATTTGCGGCCCAGTGGCTGAGTCAGAGCCAGGCTGAAGCCAGTACTGGTTAGGACAGTGGTCGAACATATGATCTGGTGTTGACTGAACGGGCGAGTGTATTCAGAAGAAAATTGGGAGAATGGCAGTGCCTATGAAAACTTCAGAGGTCTTTTCCTTGGCGCTGTCATCTGGACAGATGCTCTGAAGGTCACTCTTTTGAGCTTCCGTTTCCAAGTCTTGACATCCCTGCCAGGAAAAGAGCGATACGCCGTGCAGAGTCGATCAAGAGGGAGACTCCGCCGATGCCGTTGTGGGTGTGCGGGATCAGAACAGACTGCCTGGAATCCGTCAATCCCGTCCCCAGAAGCTTAAAGGCTGTGTGGCTGGGACCGTAACGGGTGTTGGTATCTCTCTCACAGTGGTTCAGACAACCTCTCCCAGAATGTAACGCATGAAACACCTTTTGTTCCCCACCGTGGCCCAGGCCGACGCCTTCGTACAGGATCTCCGCGCTCAGGGCGTCATCCGTGAAGAATTGGGCGAATCGCGCCTGAACCGTACCTCGACCGCTGGAATGACCTCTGGCACGCAGACCACCACCGAAGTGGTCGAGTTGCGCGGAAACCCTGACGAGGCTGCCGAGGGTGCTGTGAAAGGCACCGGAGTTGGTGCAGTCGTGGGCGCAGTGGCCGGAGCCGCTGCCGTTGCCCTGACGGGCGGATTGGCCGCTGTGCCAGTCATCCTCGGTGCTGCGGCGCTGGGTTCGGGCGTGGGTGCAGTCGGCGGCGCGTCGGTAGGCTACACGAGCGGCGACGATGTGGTTCACCACGTCTCCGATGTTTCCGACGACCACTACGACCGCATGAACAGCACCGTGGAGAGCGGTGGCCGCGCCATTGCCGTGGACGACAATATCCCCAGCGATGTGCTTGAAGCTGCCGTGATGCGTCACGGTGGACAGTTCGTCTGAAGCTGAAGCTTTACTGAACTGAATCCCCCAAAAAACGGACCGACTCTATTTGCTGGAGTCGGTCTGTTCTTGGGCTTATGTGGCGAACACTTCGGCCAGAATGAGCTGCGCCAGATCGTCGATGGTGTCCTGCTCCAGCGCCACCGGGTCAAGGTCTCGGCTGAGGTCACGTTGCAGGCTGTACAGAAGTTCCACGCTCATCAGCGAATCGAACCCGATAGCCAGAAAGCTGCGGTTGGCGGTCGTATCGGTATCTGCACCGCCCTGTTGCCGAATCCACGTCACCTGCTGCTCTATGTACCGGGTCAGCATCCTCAGCCGCTCCGAGTGACTCAGCGGCGTCAGGGCGGCCAGAAGTTGGCCTCTATCTTTGCTGTGGTTGAGGGCTGTCCAATCTTCGGTCAGGGTCATGTTGTTCCTCCGGTGCAGCAGCTCAGGTTCGGCGTTTCGGGAATGTTCGGACGTTCTCGGGCTTCAGAATGTTGGGTCACTGCGTCTTTTCACCATCTGCTCCTCAGCTATTGCCGTCCTCAGTAGCGCAGCAGCACACTGGCCCAGGACAGGCCCGCGCCGAAGCCGCTGAGCAGCAACAGGTCGCCGCGCTTCAGGTCATGTGGCTGTGACTCATTCTGTTGGGGGCCGTGCAACACGCTATGCAGCAGAATAGGAATGGACGCCGACACAGTGTTGCCTGTGGTCGCCAGGGTGCGTGGCATACGCTCTGGCAGCAGCTTCAGGCGCGAGCGCAGGCCGTCCAGCACCATATGTGACGCCTGATGAAACAGGAACAGGCGCACGTCGTCGGTGGTGACCCCATGCGCGGCCAGCAACCCCTGAAGATGCGGCGGCACCATACGGTAAGTGAAACCCAGCATGGTCTTGCCGTTCATGTGAATCTGATCGCGGGTGCGCGTGTTGGGGCCGTCCGTCACTTCGGGCAGAGGTTCGGGCGGGGTGGGCAGGCGGGCCGCGCCACCGGGAACGCAAAAGGCGTCCTGAAGCGTGCCGTCAGTGCCCCACGCCGAACCCAGCACATACGAAGTCGCGTCTCCCCCACTGACCCAGGTGGCCGCCGCACCGTCGCCAAACAGCAGGCGGGTTGAGCGGTCCTGAGGGCTGATCAGCTTGGTGTAGGTATCGGCAGTCACGATCAGAACGTTGTGGGCCGCACCCGAGGCCAACAGGCTGGACGCCAGAATCAGGCTGTAGGTGAAACCGGAACAGGCCAGATTGACATCGAAGGCGGCCACCTGCGCGGGCAAATCCAGTCGTCCATGCAGCAAGCAGGCATTGGAAGGCAGGCGGTGGTCGGGCGTCTGGGTGCAAAAAATGATGGTATCCAGGCGGCCAGAGAGTTCGGGCTGTGCGGCGAACAGCTTGCGGCAGGCGGCCTCAGCCAGATCGAGGGCCGTTTCACCGGGGGCGCTGATGTGACGCTGCTCCACACCCGTATGCTTGGCCGCCTCAGGCACATTCCAATCGGGAAACTGGGCGTGCAGATCGTCATTGGTCTCTATATGCCGGGGCAGATGCACCGCCACCGCCTCTATGCGGGCAGGCATCATGAGAGAGCCGCCGGGTGGGAGGACAGAGGCTGAAGCGGTTGTCCTGCGGTTGCCTCCGCTCCTGCCTGCACGGAGGCAGCCTGTTTCAGGGCGGCCATATGCGCTTCGGTCAGTTCTTCCACGCGTGACGCCATCAGCGCCGTCTGGATCAGCGGCACGCGGTAAGCTCCTTCAGGTGTAAGGCGAATGGAGTCGTCCTGCACAGAGATAAAACCCAGGTCGGCGGCGGCCTGCCAGATACCCGGAAATTCCTCCAGTACATCCTGCCCAAAATTGGCGCGGTAGCTGGCGCGGTCTACACTCAGCGACTGCAAATTACGAAACAGCAGCGAGAGCCGCAGGTCTGCCGGAGTGCGGGTGTAGCCCACCTCGGCAGGCAGGCGGCCCGCATCCAGCGCGGCGTAATAGGCGCTGAGGGTGCGGGCGTTCATGAAGGTGGAACCGCCGTTCTGTGCAGCCCGATCTGAACTGTGGTGGCCGGGGCTGCGGTGGTCAGGAAAGTCCGAAATGGCCGCGTAGCCCCAACCCCAGACATCGTGGGCCTCGAAGGAACGGCGGCATTCCTCGTAGATGAAGCCCTCAGTTCTGTTCTGATCGTCTCGTTTCTGGCTGGCCTGCTTCTGAAAATCGTAGGGCGTCAATTGTTCGTAGCCGCCCGCTGTCAGCAGGTCACGGGCCAGATGGTACATATCGCGCACCAGTTCAGGACCGGGCAACTCGTCCCGGCGGTTCAGGGCAAAGTCGGTCATGCCGCCCACGTTCAGTTCGTAATGTGTGATGTGCTCCACGCCCGAGGCCATCAGGTCCCGCAGATCGCGTTCCAGATGCGCCAGCGTCTGCTGAGGCCAGCCGAAAATCAGGTCTACGTTGCAGCCCAGCCCCAACTGTGCGGCCCATTCCACCGCCTGAAACACATGCCTGGGCTGTTGCTTGCGCCCACTCAGCAGGCTCAGTTGGTGGTCGAGTTGCTGCGCCCCCATGCTGATCCGCGTGACGCCATGTGCCTGCATGACTTCCAATTTTTCAAGGCTGAACAGCTGCGGAATGCCTTCCAGCGTGATCGGGGTGGCGGCAGGAAGGCTGGGCAGAAGGTCGTGGATCAGCCCAAGGAGGCGCGGATACTGGTGCACCTTCAGCAGATTGGGTGTGCCGCCGCCGATAAAAATGGAACGGGGTTGCAGGGCCGTCCAGCGCTCGCGGTACAGTTCGCCTTCTCGGGCAAGGTAGTCCAGATACACGTCCAGTTGATCCTGATGACGGTAGGCCTCGGTGGGAAACAGGCAGTAGCCGCAGTGGGCAGGCTCGGTGGTCAGGCAAAACGGCAGACCCACATACAGCTCACAGGTGGGCGCGTCGGTCCCCGGTGGGCGGGCCTCCAGCGGCGTGCCCGTGCCGCCTTTCCAGAACCGGGGAGAGGGAAAGCTGTGTAGCACCTTGTTGACCTGCCGCTGCGTCAGCTTGGTGTCCAGAAAACGGCGGGCGGCGGCGGGCGTACTGAGGTCGATTCGGGTCATGCAAAACCTCGCAGCTAAGAGAAGAACCGTGAGTGAGAAGAGCGTGGTGGAGGCAAGATGGATGTTCCACCAACCCAGAACGCTTCTGACTCGCTGTGCTCGGCAACTACCGCAGCCGCAGCGGGCCGACGGTGTGCAGACCGTCTGAATTCAGGCCACCGAACTTCAGATCAGGGGCGGGAAACAGCATCATCAGGGTGCAGACCTGCGGTACAGGCACAAAACCGCAGGCCAAAAAAGTGGCGGCGTGACGGGCATCCGTGCGGGCGGCGAGGGTCAGCCAAGCGCCGCGCTCCGCACTGGCAGCGGCGGTGGCGTGCAGCAGGCGGCGGCGGGCGGCGGGGGTCAGGTCATCGAACAAAAGCAGATCGATGGTCTCGGCAGGAATGGAAGAACGGCTGTGCAGCGGCCAGGAAAAGCTGTTGCTGAAGCCCTGAACCTGTGATGCTGGGCCGCTGACGAGGGTATGCGACTGGAATTGGGGCGGCGAATAGAGTTGGCGGGCGAGAGGGGAAGCGTCCCAGAGTTGCGCCAGACCGGAGTGAGCGGCGGCACGGTCGAGCAGCAGATGGCAGGCGGGCAGATCGGCAGGCGTGTAGGGCCGAACCTCTTCCCTACCCCGGCCAAAAGTCAGATGTCCAGAACTCAGGTTTTCAGAATTCAGGCGTCTAAGTGCGCTCTGCAACAGCGACAACGCCTGCAATCCGGCACGTTCGGCGGGATGACCCATCGCTCCAGCCACCGCACGGGCATTCAGAAAACGCATCCAGAAATGCACGGGCCGGAGTGCGCGGTAGCGTGCCGGAAAAGCCCGCTGGAAGGCCGTCCAGAATTGCGCGGCGGGTGTGTGGGACGCAGTATTGACGTAACCCAACATGAAATCCAGCCCATGCAGGCGGTGCGCCCGCTCCAGCGCATTGATCAGGCGGGTGGCGACTCCGCATGCGGCGTAGTCGGGATGCACGCTGAAATAACTGCCCTGCGTACCGTGTCTGATCTGGCCGCCCACACGCAGGGTCAGGCGGTCAGCCAGAAAACAACCGACCAGACGCCCGCCATCGTAGGCGGCCAGACGGAAGTCGCGGCTGTCCTCGCCTGCATCCAGCACCTGCCAGGACAGACCGGGCGCGTCGTAGACGGGAATCAGGTCGCGGGCGAGGTAGCGGCCCTGCCAGGACAGATTGATCAGGTCGGCCAGTTGTGCCGGATCACCGTCAAAAGGCCGAACCTCTATCCGGCCCGTGCTTCTATGGCCTGTACCTGTCTGGCCTGTACCCGGCTCGCCTGCACGGGCAGCAACGGCGCTCATGCGAAGACCCCCTGCATCTGCATCCGCGTCAGCGATTCGGTCAGACCCGCCGAAATCTGGGCCACATCTGCCGCCGTGTGCGCCGCCGACAGGTCGAGGGTGGGCAGGGTTTCCATGTACATGCCCTGAAGCCGCCCATACAGCGTCAGCAGGCGGGCGGCCCGGACGTTGTCGGGCGTGAAGGTGCGGAAATAGGCGCGGGCCGGATTGTGCGCGTCGGGCAGCGGGGCAGCACCACTTGAATCGGCACCGTGTAGACCAGCATCCGGCGAGGGCAGCGAGAAGGCCAACATGGAATACAGGCGCGGATGACCGTCGAGGCGCACCTTGACGCCGAGGCGAGCAGCGAGGGCGTCTATGGCGGATTTCAGGTGGGCGTGATGGGCGTCCAGCGGCGCGAACAGATTCGCTCCGGCCTGTGCTGCGCCGTCCTGTCTGGCTCCCGCTGTGGCGATCATCCGTAGCGCCGCCAGCGACGCCGTGACACTCAGAGAATTGGCGGCGTTGGTGGTGCTGATCCAGACTTTTTGGCTCACGTAATCGTTGACCAGTCCGGCGGTGGTGGCGCGGTTCATCAGGTCGGCGCGGCCCCCCACCACGCTCAGCGGCAGGCCCAGGCCGCCCGTGATCTTGCCGAAGCAGCTCAGGTCGGACTGCACGCCAAAGGCCTCGGCCACTCCACCCGGCGCGAGGCGAAAGCCCGTGACCACCTCGTCGCAGATCAGGGGCAGTCCCAGTTCGGCGGTGAGGCTGCGGAGTTGCCCGGCAAAAGCCTGTGCCCCCGCGAGGTCGTTCATCATGAAGCGCGGCACGGGGTCCAGCAGCACGCCCGCCAGATCGGAGGCGTGATCCCGGATCAGTTGCAGGGCCAGAGGGTCGCCGTAGGGCAGGATCAGGAATTCTGCGCCCGCCGCTCTGGAGACGCCCCCGGTGGCGAGTTCGGGCGCGATGTTCTCCAGCGGCCCCTCTCCGGCGCGGCCTGCCCACGTGAGGGCCGTATTGACGAGGCCGGGTTCGTGCCAGCCGTGATAACAGCCCTCGAATTTGGCGATGAGGGTGCGGCGGGTGGCGGCGCGGCACAGACGCACAGCGGCAGTCACGGCGTCGGCCCCGGCGTGCAAGAAGGCCACCCGTTCCAGCCCCGGCACCAGCGCACAGATCAGCTCGGCCAATTCCACCTGCTCAGACACGAAGTAGCCCGCGCCGGGGCGTCGGCCCAGAGCGGCAGTCAGGGCGGCCACCACCGGGGGCGGATTGTGGCCCAGAATGCCCGCCGTATAGCCCATATGCGCGTCCACGAAGTCGTGCCCATCGGCGCAAACGATGCGCCCACCCCGCGCCTCCTCTATGCACAGCGGTAAAACTGGGCTGAAATAAGGCAACTGAGAGCGGCCCCCACTGAGGGTTTGCCGGGCGCGGGCGTGCCATTCCAGAGAACGGCGCTGGCGGGTGGCAACGGCGGCCAGCACGCCCAGCACATCACGGTTTCCGGCAGCCAGCAGGTTCAGCGCCCGCTTCTGGTCGGCGTCCAGCGAGAGTGGGGGCGCGGTCATCGGGCCAGCCCAGCGGGAGAGGGCAGAAATCCGCTGCCGACCATGCCGTCCAGATAAAGCCGCACCAGATCGGCATTCATGGGGGGGCAGGTCAGACCCTGCGGGGCGAGTTGGGCAGTGGCCTGCGCTCCGCCAAAATGCGGGGGCCGCAGTCCGGTCGCCTCGGCCACACTGAGATGGGCGATCAGGGGGAGCAGCGTGTAGAGCGAATTTTCTGGCCCCGCCGCCTCTATGCGGGCCTGCCAGTCTGCGTAATCGGTGGTTGCCAGCGGGTAGCCGTAGGCCCGGAGTTGCCCAAACAGATCGTTCAGGCCGCTGCTTTCCGGATTGACGAGATGGTAGGTTCGGCCCTGCGAGGCTTCGTCGAGGGCCAGGCGCACCAGTCCGGCAGCGGCGTAATCGGCACTGACGATATTCAGGCCGCTGCGGATGCTGGGGGCCATGCCCAGTTGCACACAACCCCGGAACAGGCGGCACAGCGCGTCGTTTTCGTTGCTGACGCCCGTGCGTGTGTGGCCGCCGATGATGCTGGGGCGGTAGATGGTGACCGGAATGCCGCGCCCGCTCGCCTGCCGCGCCAGTCCCTCGGCCACCCAGCGGCTCTGGGCGTAGCCGCCCGTGACGGTGGGCAGAGCGTCTATGTCCTCGGTTTCTGGGATGTGTGCGCGGCCCAGCAGACGCGAACTGCTGAACAGATGAATGGTGCTGACAAAATGCACGGGCTTCAGGTGGCCGCGCACCGCCAGCCGAAACAGATCGGCGCAGGCGTCCACGTTGCTGGGCTTGAGGGTGGCGTAGGAATAGGCAAAATTCACCGTCGCCCCAGCATGGAAGGTGGCGTCTACCCCGGCAGCCAGCGCCGCGAATCCGGCCTCTCCCAGCCCAAAGCGGGGCGCGGTCAGGTCGCCGCAGTGGGCACGGACGCGGCCCTGATCCCAGACCGCGCCGGGGCAGAACCGTTGCTGGGCAGCCCGCAGGCGCTCCAGGGCTGCATCCGGTGAATCGGCCCTGACCAGACAGTGCACGGTCAGGTCAGTGGTTGCCAGCAGTTCGGCCAGCAGATGCGAACCGAAAAATCCGGTGGCCCCAGTCAGGAACACGGCCCGCCATTGCCCCGGCGGTGTAGCCCCGGCTCCCGGCGGCACCTGAATATCGGCGGCCAGATTCACGTCGGCCCGGAGCAGGTCGGTGGACTGTTCCAGCTCGGTGTCGTCGGCCTCGAACGCTGACAGGTCGAACTGTTCGGCAGGAACGTCTGCTGACGGCATGGGCGCGGGGGCGGCGCGGCGGGCCAGAGCTACACCTGCCGCTAGACCTGCCGCTGTGGGCGACGAGAACATCAGAGCCACGGGCAGGGTCACGCCCAGGCGTTCACGCAGTTTGGCTCCCAATTCTGTTGCCAGGAGCGAATCGCCGCCCATCAGGAAAAAGTCGTCGTGGATGCCGAGGTCGGGGCGGTTCAGGACTTCGCGGAAGACGGCCAACACGTCACGCTCCAGGTCGGTGCGTGGAGGGGCGTGGCCGCCCGCCTGTGCCGGGGCCGGATCGGGCAGCGCGGTCGTATCGACCTTGCCGTTGGCCGTCAGAGGAAAGGCGGGCAGCACGGCAAATTGGCGGGGAATCAGGTGGGTGGGCAACCGGCGTTCCAACTCGGCCAGAACGTCAGCAGTGAGCTGGTCGGCCACCCAGGCAGGCGGCGGCGCAAGCTCCTGCTCGGCCAGCAGACGGGTCAGCAGTCGGCGCTGAGATGGTGTGAGCTGGGCTGATGCGACTTGGTTCATTTCCCGGCTCACAACTGGCCCGCCTGTCCATCTGGCAGCGCCGTCACACGTTCGAGCAGGCGGGCAAAACGGGCCTCCGGGCGCAGGTCGGCCAGTCCAGCGGCGCGGGTGGCTGCCGCCCGGTCGGGTTCCAGCAGGCCGCCCACCAGAGAATGAACCAGGCGTTGCGCGGGGCCGAGGCACAGAGCGCGGGCCACAGCAGGTTCATCCAGCTCGCCCACCTGACATACGCCCAGCGGCGTGGACGCGGCCTGAAGTTCCAGCAGTCCGGTCATCAGACCCGCCTCCAGGGTACAAAAATGAATCGAGCGGTCGCCGTAGACGGGGGCGATGGCCCGCAGATCGGCCACAAACAGCAGGGCAAAGGCGGCCTCGTCGAACATCGGACGGTTGATCAGTGGGTGATAGGCGGCGCGGGGCAGCGGCAACGAACCGGGCAGGGCACGCAGGTGGCCGGAGGCGGGATCAAGCACATGCAGGCCCTCCTCCAGACCCTCTATGCGGCCTGCCCGCGCCCACAGGTACGCGTCCACCGGGTAAAGGTCGCCCGCCGAGGCATAGCGCCGCCGCCCAGTCAGAGGATCGGGCAGAAGTGCGCCCAGCCACGCGCCGAACAGGGCTGCGGGCAGCGGCTCCAGCGCGTAGCGGCGAAAGCTGCGGCGAGCGCGGAGCCGCTCCAGGTGCGGGCCAGCGGGAGAGGTCAGCGCAAAAGTCGCGCCGTCTGCGGGGGTTGGCGTGGGTGATTTCTGTTTGAAGACAGCGCGGGCTTCAGGCGTGGTCAACAGCCCCAGTTGTGCATCCAGTACAGGGTCGCCGCTGCGGTAAGGGCGCAACGTGTCGGCGGCGTGCATCAGTTCTGTCAGCAGAGAATCCGGGACCACAGTATTGGAGGCAGCGGGAGTGGCCTCCGGCACGAGGTAGGCCGTGAGGGTCGGCTGCCGGGCGGGGCTAGGGCGCACCGTGACCAGCGTGTCGCGCACGCCCGGCACGGCGCGGATGGCGCTTTCGATCTCTCCGAGTTCTATACGGTGACCGCGAATCTTGACCTGACGGTCCACGCGCCCCAGCAGTTCCAACGCTCCGCCCGGCAACACGCGTCCCAGATCGCCCGTGCGGTACAGCCGCTCTCCGGTACGCGGATGCACGAAGAATCGGGCGGCGCTGCGTTCGGCGTCCTTCCAGTAGCCCAGCGCCACGCCTGCGCCGCCGATAAACAGTTCTCCGGGAGCCAGATCGGGTGCGGGGTTCAGGGCCGAATCGAGCACCTGCACAGTCTGAAAGGACATGGCCTGGCCATACGGAACACTGGCCCAGCCGGGATCTATCGCCCCGACCTCATGCAAAATAGACCAGATTGACGCCTCAGTGGCACCGCCCAGGCTGATCAGGCGGGCCTGTGGCAACTGCCGCTGCACAGCGGGAAGGAGTCCCAGCGGAATCCAGTCGCCGCTGAGCAAAAGCAGGCGTAAGGAAACGAGGTCAGCGGGTGAGTCGGCAGGTGAACCGGCCCCGAGCAGCATATCCAGCAACGCCGGAACAGAATTCCAGACCGTGACGCCGTGAGTCTGAATCAGGTGCCGCCAGTGGTCGGGGTCGCGGCGGCCCGCGTGGGTAGGCAGCACCAGCGCTCCGCCCGCCGCAAATGTGCCGAACAGGTCGTACACCGACAGGTCGAAAGTCAGTGCCGATACGCCCAAGACCCGGTCGGCGGGGCCGATGCCAAAGCGGTGATTCACGTCCAGCACCGTATTGACCGCGCCCCGGTGGTCGATCATCACGCCTTTGGGCTGCCCTGTAGAGCCGGACGTGTAGATGATGTATGCGAGGTCGCCGGGCAAGACGGTGGGGAGAGGAAAGTGAGAAGCAGTGGGCGGAGGCGGATCGGTAAACGGCTGGATGGAGAGACCGGGCAGCAGGGGCAGGTGGGCCAGCAGATGCGGCTGCGTGAGCGCCAACCGTGCGCCGCTGGCCTCCAGCAGCCTGAGCAGGCGTTCGGGCGGTTGATCGGGGTCTACCGGCAGGTACGCGCCGCCCGCCCGCATCACGGCCAACGCCGCCGCTGCGCCTTCCCAACCACGTTCCATGACCAGCGCGACAGGCTGGCCTGTGCCCACGCCAGCGCCCCGCAACACCTGTGCCCAGGCTGCGGTCAGGACGTCCAGTTGACCGTAACTCAGGCTGCGGCCCGGCGCGATGATGGCCGGAGCCAGGGGCTGCGCGGCGGCGCGGGTTTCAAACAGGCTGGGCAGGGTGGCCGGGCTGCGGTCAGGATCGTGGGCAAAGCCGGGGCTGGGTGGGGTGGCCCGCGCCGCCAACTGGTGGGCGGGGGCGAGGGAAGAATGGGTGGCCTTCCACGCCGCTCCTCCCTGTATCAGGGTGTGCAACACGCGCAGGTAGGCCGCGAACATCTCGTCCAGCACGCCGGGGGCAAACAGGGCGGCGCGGGCGTCCCAGGAAATGTTCAGGCCGCCGCCCTGCTCGAACACCTGATGATCGAGGCTGACCTGCGGCGTTTGAGAGAGGCCGTACACCACCTCCACGGGCAGCGGCGGCGGAATGGTGTCCTGGGCGCTGTGGCCGCCCGCAAGGTGGCTGGTAAATACGACGGGACAGAGGGCCTGCCTCGTGCCCGATTCCCTCGACAGGTCGCGCATGACCTGTACGCCGCTGTAATGGCGGTGTTCAAGATCAGCCCACAGCTGCGCCTGAATGCGGGCGGCGCGTGCGCTGAAGGCCTCGGTGGGGGTGAGATCGAGGGCCAGCAGCGTGGTTCCGGTAAAGTCGCCCACCAACCGCTGAACGGCGGGATGCAGCGGCAGGCGGTTGAACACGGTCAGGTTCAGCGTAAAGCGGCGGCTTCCGCTCCAGCCTGCCAGCACCGTACCGAACGCGCCCAGCAGCACACTGACGGGCGTGACGCCGTGTTGGTGGGCCAGGTCTTTGAGCGCCCGCCACTGCTCGGGCTTCAGGCGAGCGCTGCGGCGAGAAAAAGTGCGTCCTTCGGGGCTGTGTTCGGCTACAGCCTCCAGGCCGCGTGGCCGGGGCAGCTCGGGGGCAGGTGGCAATTCGGGCAGGCGGGCCGTCCAGTATGCCTGCGAGGTTGCCCGCAGCTCGGAACCTTCCAGCGCGGCTTCGGCCAGGCGGTAATCTCGGAAGGTGATCGGCAGCGGTGGCAAAGCGGCCTGGGGCGAGTTGTAGTACACGAACCAGTCTTCCAGCACGATCTGAAAGGAGCGCAGATCGAGAACGAGCATGTCGAAAGACACGCACACCCGCGTCAGGCCGGAAGCGAGGCGCAGCGCCCGCAGATCGAACATGGGCCACACGGCAGGGTCGTACACCCGCGCCTGCATCTCCGTGCGGTTGGCATTCAGGCGGGCCTCACTCTCCTGGGTGCTCAGGCCAGTCAGGTCCGCTTCCCTGATTTCAAAGTCGGGCACCTGCTCCAGCACGCGCTGAAAGCCGTCCGGCTGCACCACCATCCTGAGCTGATCGTGGCGGGCGATAACCTGCCGCCAGGCCCGCGCCATGCGCCCCACGTCGGTCATCTCCAGGTCAAACTCGCTGTAAACGTGTGCCCCCACGCCGCCCAGGTCCAGCCCCTCCTGACGGCCCAGCCAGTAGGCGTGCTGAATGTCGGTGAGCGGGAAGGGGTCGTGGGCGTGCGCCGGGTCGGGCAGGACGCTGGGGAGAGCTTCCGGCATGGATGCTGGCTGCGGAGGCGAGGCCGAAGCTGGGGCCGCCGCCGCTTCTTTTTCGCGCAGCAGGCGCAGCAGCAGCGCCCGTTTCTGGTCGGGGGTCAGGTGGGCCAGCCCGTCTGCCGGTGGGTTCGGGGGCGGATCGGTCACGGTCATGGTCGGCCCTGCCCGGCGGCCTGCTGATCGGCCAACAGTCCGGCCAACATCGCTTCTACCTCTGCGTCGGGCAGGGTTTCGACGTGCCCTTTCAGGTCAGTGGCCGGAGCAGCCAGCGTCACCGATTCCGGTTCGGACACAGGCGTGGTCAGGCTTTCCAGCACGAATTCGGTCAGCCCGCGCAGGGTGATGCCGCCCACGAATTTCATGGGTGACACCTTGACCCCCGTTTCGGCCTGAATCTGACTGCCCAGCTCCACGGCCATCAGCGAGTCCACGCCCATTTTCATGATGGCCTGATCGTGGTCGAGTTTGCCCGGAGAGGTCCCCAGGATGCGGGCCAACTGTTCGGCGAGGCGGGCACTCAGGGCGGCCCCGCGCTCCTCGTCGGAGAGATTCAGAAGCGCGGAGAGGAATCCGTTGACCTCTTGCAGGGAGGTTTCGGCGGCGTCCCCCGACAGCAGGGGAGCCAGACGCGGGGGCAACGCCACGCCGCCAGAGTGGGACCACAACGACTGGGCCAGCAGCGGCCAGTGCAGCGCCGCCACGCCCACCGCGCCGGGGCTGTGTGGGTCGCGGCTCAGCGCGGCGGGCCACAGTTCGCCCAGTGCCGCCAACAGTTGGCCCACAGGCACGGGCGTCACGCCCACCGCTTCCAGCCGGTCGGCCACCGCCGCCTGCCCGGTCAGGTAGCCCACATCGGCCACCGCGCCCCAGTTGACGGTCAGCGCGGGCAAGCCCTCGGCGCGGCGCAGATCGGCCAGAGCGTCCAAAGAGGCGTTGGCTGCGGCGTAGTTGGCCTGCCCCAGATTCCCGATCAGGGCACTGACCGATGAGAAGCACACGAACACGTCGAGGGGATCGGCCCGCGTGTGGGTGTGCAGATTCCACGCGCCCAGCACTTTGGGAGCCGTCACGCGGCGGTAACGCTCGGGCGTGAGCTGATCGATCAGAGCGTCGTCGATGACCATCGCCGCATGGAACACGCCGCGCAGTGGCCCCAGCAGGCAGGCGCACTCCAGCATGGCCTGCACGGCGTCCGGGTCGGCCATATCGGCCTGCTCCAGCGTGATCTGCAAGTCTGGCGTCTGCTGCATCAGGTCGGCCAGAGTGGCCCGCGCCGCCTCGCTGCCTCCGCTGCGGCCCACCAGCACCAGCCGCCGCGCCCCGCGTCCGGCCAGCCAGCCTGCCAGCGCCAGCCCAAAGCCGCCCAGCCCGCCCGTGATCAGATAGACGCCCTGTGGGTCGAGGCGCACGGGTTCGGGCAGCCGGGAGAGGTGCGCCGGAGCTTCGGCGGTGAGGGCCAGCACCACCTTCCCCGTGTGCCGCGCCTGCGCCATGAAGCGGAAGGCCGATTCTGCCGCCGCATACGGAAAAACCCGGTAGGCCAGCGGCGGCAGTTCGCGGGACTCGAACAGGCCCATCACGGTGTGCAGCAGGCCCTGCATCATCTGCGGGCGATCGACCCACATCCGGTCGAGGTCTACGGCAAAATAGGACAGGTTGTTGCGGAACGGAGCCAGATCCAGCGGGCTGTTCTGGTAGATGTCGCGCTTGCCGATCTCCACGAATTTGCCGTAGGGACTCAGGCAGCTCAGGCTGCGCCCGATGGCCTCGCCCGACAGCGAGTTCAGGACGATGCTGACGCCCCTGCCGCCAGTGGCCGCCAGCACTTCCTCGGCAAAATCCAGCGTGCGGGAATCCATGACATGCGCCGCCCCCAATGCCCGCAGGAGTTCGCGTTTTTCGGGTGTTCCGGCAGTGGCGTACACGGTGGCCCCGGCACGCCGACACAGCGCGATGGCCGCCAGGCCCACGCCACCCGCCGCCGCATGAATCAGGACGCGGTCGTCCGGTCCCAACTGGCAGAGGGTGTGCAGCGCGTAATAGGCCGTCAGGTACGCAATCGGCAGGGTCGCGGCAGCCTCACTCCCCAGATGGCCGGGGCGACGAACCACGAAAGCTGAGGGCACGGTGCGGAAGCTGCTCAGGGCATCCGGGCCGCACAGCACCACCGCGTCACCGGGGGCGTATTGGGTCACGCCCTCGCCTACGCGCTCTATGAGGCCCGCCGCCTCCATGCCGTAGGAACGCCCGGTGAATCCACCTTCCAGAGCCTCGTCGGGCAACATGCCCATGCCCACCATGATGTCTTTGAAGTTCAGCGCGGCGGCCTCTATCCGCACCTCCACCTCGCCGGGTTCGGGGGCACGGCGCGGCGCGGCCTGATGGACGAGGCTGCCCAGCACGCCGGGCCGCTGAATATGAATGTGGGTGGCGCTTTCCAGATCGGCAGGCGAGCCGGAAACGGTCAGGTCATCGCGGCTGGCACGGTTCAGACGGTGAACCCAGCGGACCGACTGACCCTGTGCTGACTGACTCTGTGCCGACTCAGTCCGTGCCACGCGTCCCTGTTCCGTGCGGAAAGCCAGTTCATCTTCGGCACTACCGCTCAGGAGTTCCTGCACCAGCACGCCGACACTGGCCGCCGCTGGTGCAGCCGGA
The DNA here is from genome assembly GCF_000378445.1 of Deinococcus aquatilis DSM 23025. Classification (GTDB taxonomy): domain Bacteria; phylum Deinococcota; class Deinococci; order Deinococcales; family Deinococcaceae; genus Deinococcus; species Deinococcus aquatilis. The sequence goes on from NZ_KB899697.1 coordinate 87,518, forward strand.
TCAAGGTCGGCCAGCCGGGGCGAGAGCTGGGGATATTCGGTGGCGACGACGCGGCCCAGCCCCCAGAGGCCCGCCTGTTGCACGGAAGTTACGGCCCCTGCGCCTACCGCCTGCGCCCCCCGCGTGATCAACCAGAGCGGGACATGCATCTCAGTGGCCGCCAATGCCTGCACCAGCGCCAGCACGCTCTGACCGCCCAGCAGCTCGGCGTGTTGCAGGTCGGTGACGGAAGGGTCGGCCACAGGGTTCAGGCCCCAGGCGAATACCACTCCGGCAAAAGCTCCGGCCTGTGCCAGCAGGGCAGTCAGGGCGGCGCGGTCAGCGGTCGGCACTTCCACCGCACTGGGAAGGCCACAGCCAGCAGGAGAGACGACCTGCACCGAACCCCGCCGCGCTTCCAGTTCGGCCTGCATCTGCGCGGCAAATTCGGTGTTGTCGGCAAAAAGGAGCCAGCGGCCAGCGGGGGCGGCAGCCGGATCAGACCTCTGTGCCGATACCTCCGCCACATCCTCCGGCGCACGGCCCCAGATCACTTCGCGCACAGCCAAGGCCGATTCGGGCGCGTCGGGCAGAGTCTGCACGTCTTCAAAGCCCCCAATGGTCAGGGTTTCGGCCAGAGAGCCACCCCCGAGCGCCGGGGACAGTTCAGGCAGCAGGGCCGTCCAGGCAGGCAGGCGGAGGGTGCGTTCCAGCAGCAGCACGCCGCCGGGGGACAGCAGACGGCGCAACTGGGCCGCCCCGCTCAGAGACACATCGACCCCCACTACCACGTCAAATCTCTGGTGCTCGTCTTCTCCCTGTTCGGCCAATTGTTCGTCCAACGGGCGGGTCAGATCGAGCAGCAGGGTGGCGGGCGCGGCGCTGAGACTCTGGCCTGCGCGGGCGGCGGCGCGTTCAAGTGCGTCCGGGTCGGCATCCGCCAGGGTCAGAGAGACTCCGGCGCGGGCCAGTGCGGGGGCCAGATGGGCCGTCAGTCCACCCGACCAGCCTTCCTGCGCGGCGTTCAGTTCCAGCACCCGTACTCGCTGGGGCACGCTGCGCCCGTCAGAGCGCCGGGCATCCAGCAGGCCAGTCAGGGCCGACGCCACCAGCGTATGCGCGGGCCGCACAGTGGGCGAGGCAGAGCGCAGATGATCGAGGGGTCCAGAAAGTCCGTCCAGGGCAGGTGTTTCTGGATGCTGAAGCCGCGCTCTCAGGGTCGCCCCGGCACGGTGAAGCACCTGCAATTCGGCAGCGTGGCCGGGAAAACGTGCCCAGAGCGAGCGCCACAGGATGGCCGGATCACTGGTCTCAGGATCGGTGCCATCAACAGGAGCCTCGGCCAGAGACTGCACCGCCTGCCCCAGAGGAGAGCTGTCCAGAGCGGAGTCTGGTCCGTCTGCAAGGGCGGCCCGCGCATACAGGCCAGCCAGCCGCGCACTCAGGGCCTCGAAGTCAGCGCGGTCTGGGGGCGTGCCAATTCGGGCCAGCGTATCGGCGCGGAATGCTTCCAGGTCAGCGAGGGCGGGCAGCATAAGGGTAAGCGGCAACCCCTGCTGAGGCTCCAGCAGGGGTTGCCGCTCCCAGGTATGCGTGTACAGCATGGAATCCAGACTGCTGGCCGCACTGTCGATGGCCTGACAGCTCAGGCCGCGCACCTCGGCCAGCACGTTGCCAGCCGCGTCCATCAGGGTCAGGTCGCCCGTGATGCGGGCCGTGTCCCACTGGGTCAGGCGGGCGTGGGCAGACAGCGGGAAGAACGGAGCCGCAGCGGGCATAAACACCAGTTCCCGAATCTGTACCGGCAGATACAGGCGGCCTTCCGGCGCATCCGGAAGCGAGGCCACTGCCCCCAGCAACAACTGGAAACAGGCGTCCAGCACGGGCGGGGGCAGGAGGCCGTCTTCGTGGGGGAGCGCGGGCCGCAGCACGCCGTAAGCCTGTGCATTGCCCGCTCCCAAACACACCTCCGACAGGCCCCGGTAATGCGGCCCGTACTGCAAGCCCAGCGCGTAAAAATGGGCATAGAACGCGTCGATAGGGTAGGGGCGCGGACAGCGGGCACGCAGCGTGGGCAGCGATTCCTGCCGTGCCAGATGGCCTCCCAACCGCCGAAGTGTGGCGCGGGCATGCAGAGTCCAGTCCTCGGCAGCGGGGGCCTCCGAACCTGCGGCGTCCACGGCACTTGCGGGACGGCTGTGAATCCGGAAGCCCTGGCGGGCGTCCACCAGCGTCTGCACCACTCGCCCCTCACCCGGCGGCAGGATCAGGGCCTCGGCAAACACCAGATCGCCCAGCACGGCCCCGCTCTCGCCAAACATTTCGCGGGCCGCCGCCAACGCCGTCTCCACATACCCTGCTCCCGGAAAGACCACCTCTCCCTGCACCACATGATCCCGCAGATCCGGTGTGCTGTAGGCGTCAATGACGTTTTCCCAGGCGGGCGTGGCCGTACTCTGACGCTCGCCCAACAGCGGATGCACCTTGAGGCCGAGGCGTTCGCGGTAGGCGCGGGCGGTTTCGTTCCAGTGTCGCTCGTGCTGCCACGGATACAGCGGCAGGGGCCAATGCTGCGGCGCGGCAGAATGGATGCGCGGCCAGTCCAGGGGACGGCCCAGCGTGTACAGACGGCCCAACGATCCGAGCAGCGTGATCCGTTCGGGTTCCGAGCGCCGCAGCGACGGTAACACCACGCTGGCACTGCGGGCGTGCGACTGAGGGGCCGCCGCGATGCAGCGCGTCAGGCTGGCCGACAGAGCGGGGTGGGCGCTGACCTCCAGAAAAACGTGTGGGCCGCCCTGCAACAGTTCCCGGACACCGCCCTCGAACAGCACCGACTGGCGAATATTCTGCCACCATGCGGTCACGTCCAGTTCCGCGCCCTCCACGAAGCGCCCGAAGGTCGTGGACATCAGCGGAATGCTGGGCGCACGCGGCACCAGCCCCTGCATCACCGTGAAGAAATCCGTGCGAATCTGCTCCATCACGGGGCTGTGGAACGGCACATCCACCTTCAGAAAGGCGTTGAATACGTCCTGTGCGGTCAGGCGGGCCGCGATGGTTTCCAGATCGGCGGTGACGCCTGCCAACGTGAGGTCGGTGGGGCTGTTGAAGGCGGCCACCGACACCCGGCCCGGAAACTCGGCCACCAGCGCGGCGGCTTCTGCGGGCGGCATGGTCACGGCCAGCATCTTGCCCTGCCCGGCGGTGCTGTGTTGCAGGCGGCTGCGCTGATAGATCAGATGAACGGCGTCGGGCAGCGTCAGTGCCCCGGCAATGTGGGCCGCAGCCGCCTCGCCCAGACTGTGGCCGATGATCACGTCGGGCGTGACGCCCCAACTGGCCCACAGCCGCGCCAGGGCCACCTGAAGGGCAAAAATGGCAGGCTGAGCGATCTGGGTTTCATTGATCCGTGATTCTTCTTCGGGGCGGGTGAGTTCAGCCAGCAGACTCCAGCCCGTATGCACGGACAGCAGCGCGTCGATTTCCTCCAGGGCGGCGCGGAAGACCGGTTCGCCGGATTCGCCCAGCAGCTCCCGGCCCATGCCCCACCACTGCGGCCCCATGCCCGAAAACACGAAGGCCAGCGGCACCCGTTCGCCCTCGGCCAGCGTCCGGCCCTGCGCCATGCCCGCCCGCATTTCACCGTCCAGAAAAGCCTGTAACTGCTCCTGCCACTCGGCATGGCTGCGCGGCGCGAGGCCGAGGCGATACGGGTGATGCTCGCGGTAACGGCCCAGCGTGGCGGCCAATTCCGGCAACGGCAGACCGGGATGCCCGGCAGAGAAATCGCGGAAGTGCTCGGCCACCGCACGCAGGGCTGCCGGACTGCGGGCCGACAGGGGCATGAATTCGGCGCGTTCGTGGGCATCGGTGGGCTGAATATCGGTGGGCCAGATATCGGTGCGCTGTGTCTGATCCGCTGGCATTGCGGGTGCAGTGTCCAGCACCACATGGGCATTCGTTCCGCCAAAGCCGAAGGAATTGATCCCCGTCAGGAACGACTGCGAGCCGTCCGGGTCCGTGGGCCAGGGCTGCTGCCCGACTGTCACCCGCAGGCCATAGGCCTCAAAAGGAATGGCCGGGTTGGGCGTACGGAAGTGCAGATTGCCGGGGATTTCACGCTGCTGGATGCTGAGGGCGGCCTTGATCAGCCCCGCCATGCCCGACGCCGCCTCCAGATGTCCCAGATTGCTCTTGACCGACCCGATCAGGCATTCCGGCTGGCCGGGAGCATATTCCGCCCGCAGCACCTGCCCCAGCGCTCCGACCTCGATGGGATCACCGACCACCGTGCCTGTGCCGTGCGCCTCCACAAACCGCACCCTGGCCGGATCGAGGCCTGCACGGGAATAGATGCCGCGCAGCAGGGCCGCCTGAGCCTCGCCGTTGGGCAGCGCGATGCCGCCCGTGCGCCCATCCTGATTGATGTCGGCAGCGCGAATGACGGCGTAGATGCGGTCGCCGTCGCTCTGGGCGCGGCTCAGGGGCTTGAGCACCAGGACGCCCGCACCCTCGGCCCGCACGTAGCCGCTGGCATCGGCGTCAAAGCTTTTGCAGCGGCCCTGCGGAGACAGCATCTGCGCCTTGCTGAAGCCCATCGTGTTTTCGGGCCGCAACATCAGGTTGACTGCGCCTGTGAGGGCCACACCGCATTCCCCGTTCCAGAGTGCCTTGCACGCCAGACTGACCGCCACCAGCGACGATGAACACGCCGTATCCACCACGAAACTCGGGCCATGGAAATCGTAATGGTAGGAAATTCGGTTGGCCGTAATACAGCTGCCGACGCCCAGATTGGTAAATGAATCGATGGAATGGCGGGAATTCGAGGCCGTCTGGATACCCGCATAATCACAGGTCGATACACCCATAAACACGCCTGTATCCGAGCCTGCCAGCATGCTGGGCGGCAATCCCGCATCCTGAAAGGCTTCATCGGCCACCTCCAGCAGGAGGCGTTGCTGCGGATCCATCCGGGCCGCCTCACGCGGAGAAATGCCGAAAAATGCGGCATCGAACTGGTCTATTTCCCGAATGAAGCCGCCCCAGCGGGCGTAGGTGCGGCCCGGTGCGCGGTGGTCGGGATTGAAATAGGCATCGACCCGCCAGCGTTCTGCCGGAATTTCTGTGACCGCGTCGCCGCCGCCCACCAGAAAATTCCAGAACTGACGCGGCGTGTTGGACTCTCCCGGAAAACGGCAGCCGATGCCGACGATGGCAATGGGTTCTGGAGGCTGCGGCCTGACATCTGGATGGGCCTCCAGACTTGCTCCATCCTCAACAGAAAAACGGGCGGAAGGCGTCCACTCGGAATGCGTCATGCTGTACCTCTGAGGAGAATTCCGGTCGGTCCATTTTCAAATGAAGGAACGACCCGATCAAAGGAAAAGAGAACGGGGGTGACGGAGTGGACGCACCGCAGAGAAGGAACGAAAACGAGAAAGCGAAGCGGAACATCCGGAACCCTGAAAAAGAACGAAAACAGAAGGGGGATGCGCTCAGAGCAATACGTCTTGAACTCGCTTAAAGAAAGACTGTAGTTGAGCCTTCACTGTAGTCTAAAAGCTTTCTTAACGCTACGGGCTGCCTAACCTCTCTGGCAGCAACGACCCAGACTGAACCCGGTTCAACAGTCGGCGGGTGTCCACCTCTGTACGCTGATGCTGAACCGCCCGGTGGGAGCCGCCTGCACGATGACGGCGGCGCGGTACTGCGCTTGTAGGGCTGCGGGCAAGATCACAGACTGACCCCACCACTGCTTCACATCACCGGGAATCGGCTGAACAACCCGGATTTCTGCCCCGGCCACATTGCCTACAGCCACAGCGACCGCCTCCAGAGGCGCACCCAGACCGACTCCACACGCCTTGAAGTAGGCTTCTTTGGCTGTCCAGAGGTGGTAGAACACCTCCAGCTTTTGCACAGGCGCGGCAGCAAGAAGCGCCTTCTGCTCTGAAGGTGAAAAGGCGGTCTGGGCCACACCCCGCCAGTTCACCGCGCCGCGCATTCGCTCCAGATCTATGCCCACGGCTCGCCCCTGCACCACCGCCAGCACCGCGTATTCTCCGGAATGAGACAGATTGAACTGCCAATCTGCGGGATTCTGATGGCGGGCCAGGCAAGGTTTGTGGCCGCGCGGCACAGGCTCGAAACAGACCTCGGCGGGCGGCAGATTCAGGAGCGCTCCCAGAACGGTGCGGCGAAACACCACCGAAGCCGTATAAAACCCGCGTGCAGCAGGATCGGGCAGGGACTGGGCGCGGGCAGATTCCAGAGCACTGAGATAAGGGTGGGTCGGCCACGTCACAGCCTCAGCAGCGGGCAAGTGCATCAGCCACAGCGCCACGCCTGATTGGTCTGGTTCCTGCTGGGCCACAGTCATGGACAGGAATCAGTATGCAGTCAGACGGCCAGAACGTGAATCTGGCCGTCTGGCCCCTGAACAGTAAGCCTGCAACAACGTCAGGGCCAGAACCTCCGAATCGCATTCTCAACCGCAACAATTTTGCCGTCTGGTTGAATCAGAATCTTGCGAATGCCGCCCGATTCGGCGGTGGTGACGACCTGCCCGCTCCCCTCTGATCCAAAAGTGGGGTCGAAAGTCAGATCAGTATTCAGGCGCACCAGCACACCAGAGGGAGAAATCCCGCCCAGATCGGCGCTGCCACCCACCAGAATCTTGCCATCTGGCTGCAAGGCCAGGTCCATAACGGTATTGCTGTGAGGCGATTGTGGGCCGAGGAAGAAATTACCTGTATTGCCGCCCCGAGAACCGTTTCTGCGAATGCGTTCTACCAGCACACCGACGTAACTGTTGGCGTTGCTGTTGCTGGCGACAATCATGTCTCCGTTAGATTCCACTCTCAACTGGGCGCTTCCTGAGACGCTGGTGGTCAAAGTCGTCATTCCCAGAGGAAGGTTTCTGTTCAACAGAGTCCTGTCCAATGATCCATTGGCGTTATAACGCACGACTGCACGGGTCGTCCTGTAGTCCTCGGGCTGCTGATACAGACCTGAAACGACCAACGTACCGTCCGGCCCCAACGACACGCTCTCAGCGTCATCGCTGCTGAAGGGTGGTGGAGTCATGGGCAGCAAATCTTTGAGCGGCTCCAGAGAAGTCAATACCAATCCGTTCTGACCAAAACTGCTATCGGGGCGGCCATCGGTGGTGTAACGGGCGACAGCGAAATCGCTGAGTTGGTTCCAACCTGTTCCCACCACCACCAGTTTGCCATCCGGTTGCAGTACGGCGTCTTTTGCTCCGTAAACTTGTGGGCTATACGGAGAGTTGGCCTGGCCTGATCCAAAATCGGTGACAGTTCGGCCCCCCTGACCATAACTGGCATCCAGCGTGCCATCAGGAAAGCGCCGCACCACTTCAAATTTGCCAGAAGTCGTGTTGGTGATCACCAACCGCTTCCCGTCCAGTTGGCGCACAAACAGGCCGCCCAGCAGCACATTCAGGTCTGGTTCCAGGACAGCCTTGATGAAATTCGCTGCGGCACTCTGAGGAGTCCAGGTGGTGTCCAGGCTGCCTGCTTTGGGTGCGGTGGTGGCGCAGTTCAGCCGGGGATCGGCCCAATCCGCGTGATCGTAGCTGATACCGTTGCCCGCATCGGTGACCGCCAGCCGCAATTCCTGACGGCCCACCACACCCACATTTACCCGCCTGGTGGCACTGTTTCCGGTCAGCAGGCCGCTGTCGTACAGCTTTACGCCGTCGCCATACACCTGAAACACCACGCTGCCCCGGCTGCCCACTTCGTCGTCCACGCCAATGTCGGCGGTAAAAGTGTTGCACTGTGCGCCGCCCGTTCCCTGAAGGCTGAACCGCAACTCACTGCCTGCATGAACCCCGTAGCCCTGGGCATACACTTTCCCGTTCAGGGTCAGCGGCTTGCCGTCCCCGGCCTGTTGTTCACCGTTGCTGCGGTTGCGCTCCACTGGCCCCCAGCTGTTGCGGGCAAAGGTGGCGGTCTCGTATTGGAGGGTATTGACTCCCGGCGTCAGCGACTGCGGCCTCAGCATTCCGGTCTGCTGCCAGGGGTAACTTTGCCCATTGGCATAGGGGTCTTTCCCGTCAGCTGAAGGCGGTTGTCCACACGCCAACATCCATATGGAAAGCGACAGGGCAGGCAGCAGACGAACTGGCAGACATGACATATGACCTCCACCGTAAGGAACGAATGCATTGCAACTGAGATTTCAGTGTCTTCCTAAGCCAGTGGGGGGAAAGACGAGTTTAATGAACATTAGTTTCATGAAGTGAGAGTCGCTTCGGAACTCAGGCGAGTACCGTTCCCACCCGCCAAGCGCAAATCAGATGACAGGACTGCGTCAAGATGTGCTGTTGCTGCCGCGTTTAGGCTAGTTTCGCGCTTTCTTCAGGAAGCCTCCACACAGTAAGCCAGGCTGCCAAAGAAGATTTTGGGCGGCGCTCAGAGTGTGCGATGCAACTTCAATTTCAGGGGACACTCCATGCCAGCTGATCAGCAGGAACCACAGGCAGGCAAAATTGGTGGAAGGGGGTCGGCCGTACACGGCAGCGCCGCTTCCTTTGAAGACCCGCTGGAGCCTCAGGCCTCGACCACAGGCGCGAGTATGAGCCTGCTGGAGCGCGGTGTGGTGGCCGTTGCCGGGGCCACCCTCGCCACACTGGGCCTGCGCGGACATCCTTTCGCACGTATCGCCCTCATGGGAGCCGGAATTGGCCTGACCATTGTGGCGGTGCAGGGGAAAAATCCGCTGGCAACGGCCCTCAAAATTCAGCAAGATCCAGAAACGGGTGAAACCCTGGTCAGCGACGCCGTAACCATCGCCAAGCCAGCAGACGCGCTCTATGCCATCTGGCGCAAGCTGGAAAACCTGCCGCAGCTGATGACCCACCTTCAGGAGGTGCGCGTGTTAGACGAGCGCCGCTCTCACTGGACGGTCAAGGCCCCAGTAGGCGAGGTGGGCTGGGACGCTGAAATAACCGCCGACGAACCCGGCCAGCGGATCGCTTGGCAGTCCTTGCCCGGCGCGAGCGTGGAAAACAGCGGAGAGGTGATTTTCCGTGCTGCTCCCGGCAAACGCGGTACAGAAGTGATCGTACGGCTGCGCTACAAGGCTCCGGGGGGCACAGCAGGCGCGGTGGTGGCCCGCATTGCCGGGCAAGAACCATCCCAGCAGTTGCGCGACGATCTGATGCGCTTCAAGCGCGAGCAGGAACTTGGGTTTGCGCCCACCACCGAAGGCCAGACCAGCGGACGGGCAGCCCATGAAGCCAAGAAATCGGCTGGAAAAGGAGAACAGATGCAGGCAGATAAACAGGCGCCCAGAGCGCAGAAGCAGGGGGAAGCACAGTGAAGGCGCTGATCTGGCAGGGCACCAACAAAGTCGGTATCGAAACCGTGCCCGACCCCACGCTGCTGCTGCCCAGCGACGCTATCGTCAAAATCACCTCCACCGCCATCTGTGGTTCTGATCTGCACCTGCTGGACGGCTACATTCCCAGCATGGAGAAGGGCGACATCATGGGCCACGAGTTCATGGGCGAAGTGGTGGAAGTGGGCCGTGACGTGAAGCGCCTGAAGGTGGGCGACCGGGTGATCGTGCCGTTCAACATCGCCTGCGGCCTGTGCGACCACTGTACCCGTGGCAACTACAGCGCCTGCGACAATACCAACCCCAATCACCGTATGGCCGAGGCCCTGTACGGCGCAGTCAGTGGCGGCGGCCTGTTCGGGTACTCGCATATGTACGGCGGATACGCGGGCGGGCAGGCCCAGTATGTGCGCGTGCCGTTTGCCGATGTGGGCGGGTTCAAAATCGAATCGAACCTGCGCGACGATCAGGTTCTCTTTCTGACCGATATTTTTCCGACCGGATATCAGGCTGCCGAAAACTGCCAGATCGTGAAAGGCCGGGACGTGGTGGCCGTGTTCGGAGCCGGGCCAGTGGGTCAATTCGCCGCCCGCAGCGCCCAGATGTTGGGGGCCGCCAAAGTCATTATCGTGGACCGTGTGCCGGAGCGCCTGAAGATGGCCGAAGCTGCGGGCATCGAGACCATCAACTATGAACAGACAGACGTGCTGATCGCCCTGCGCGAAGCCACGGGCGGGCGTGGCCCCGACCACGTCATTGATGCGGTGGGTATGGAGGCACACGGACACGGCCCTGGTGCCCTGGTTGACACCGCCAAGCAGAAGATGCGCCTGAGCTTTGACCGGATTACGGCGCTGCGCTGGGCCATCCTGAGCTGTGCCAAAGGCGGCACCGTGAGTATGCCGGGCGTATACGGTGGCCTGATCGACAAACTGCCGATGGGTGCGGCATTCGCCAAGGGTCTGGTCTTCCGCATGGGTCAGACGCATACACACCGCTATGTCAGGCCGTTGCTGGCGCATATCGAAAAGGGCGATATAGATCCCAGTTTCGTCATTACCCACCGCGCCACGCTGGACGAAGCGCCGGAACTCTACAAGACCTTCCGCGACAAGCACGACGGCTGCATCAAAGTGGTTCTTGATCCCTGGGGGCAGCCTACCGGGAAAGCCTAGGGATTTAGCAGAAGCTACGGGCCATGAACTCCTCAAAATGTGGAGGGTTCATGGCCCGTAGCTTGCATTCGTAGTAGAACCCGCTACTGGGCCGCCACAAATTCAAACACATGGCCTTCCGGGTCGCGCACTGCCAGCCCTTTCTTGTCTTGTAGATGAGGCAGGCCCGCCGCCTTCACCAACTCCGCCACCGCCTCGACATCGGCGTAAAAGCGGGCGTGAACATGGTCTCCACCCAGCATGTCGGCCAGCCCAACCTGTGGGTCCCAGGCATAGAGCCAGCGGCGGGGCGTGCCGTTGCCATCATTTTCTGGCTGCGGCCCGAGCGTAAACTGGGCAAAATTGCGGGCATCCTGCTCCTTGGCAAAGGCAAATCCGTAGGCGCGGGGCAAACGCTCCAGCATGGCCGGATAGTCACCGAAGCCCAGAGCTACTTCCCGCAGGCCAAAAACGGGCAGGGCGTGGGCAGGGCGCTCCATCGGGGTGGGCAAAAAGTGAGGCCGCCGCGCGTCGGTCAGGTCTACGCCGCGCAGTTCCAGCCCGTGTCCAAAGGGATCAAAAAAATACACCGTCCAGTCAGGGCGGTCTTCGGTGCCCAGGTTGATCTCTGTCCATTCCAACCCGTGTGCGTCCAGCAAGGCTTTGCACTCTGCCAACGCTTCCGGCAGGATCTGGAAGGCGTAATGCAGATGAGACGCGCCGCGTGCCCGTAAGGGGGCCAGCCGGGGCGAATTGGCCTGCCGCGTGATGGGTTTCCAGAGGGTCAGGGTCTGGTGCGAGTTGACCTCAAATTCGGCCACGCCCTGTTCTTCGGTGTGGTGCAGGAGCCGCAGCCCCAGCACCTGTTCATAAAAGCGCACACCACGCGCCAGATGATTGACCTCTAGCGTCACACCTGCCAAATCAAGAATCGGGGAAGTCATGACCAGAGCCTAGAAGAAACGAAGCGGGCTGACCCCAAAGGTGAAGTCAACCCGAACGAAATCCGCAGGAGAGAGGGATCTGAGATGAACTGCGCTCTAGGGAACGACCCTCTGACCTTCCGGGCCGTATTCGGCCAGTACACGTTCGGAGACCTGCACCGCCAGGCCCTCACGCACCAGCGCCACCACTGCGCCGCCGAAGCCTGCCCCGGTCATGCGTGCGCCGAAGACGTCCGGGTCGGCCTGCAGCAGCGTGACCAACACGTCCACTCTGGGGTGAGATACGGCGTAATCGTCGCGCAGGCTGGCGTGTGAGGCGTCCATCAATTGGCCGAAGGCAACGGCGTCGGTGGTGGGCAGCAGGGCAGCCTGCACGCGGGCATTTTCGCTGACCACGTGCCGCGCCCGCATCCTCAGCAACTCGGGCAGAGTTTCTATGCTTTGCAGGTCAGTCACGTCCCGCAGTTCTTTCACTCGCAGCAGGCGGCTGGCTTCCTCCACCTGTGCGCGGCGTTCGTTGTAGCCGCTTTCGGCCAGTCGGCGCGGCACACCGGAGTCGATGACCAGCACTTCCGCGCCCGCCGGAAAAGCCACCGCCCGGTACGTAAGAGCGCGGGTATCGATCAGAAGCATGGTGCGCGTATTGGCGAGGCTGGAGGCCATCTGATCCATCACACCGCACATCACGCCGACGAATTCATGTTCGACCTTCACGCCGCGCAGGGCCAGGTCCACGTCGTTCAGGTCGAGGCCCAACAGGTCGCGTAGGGCACGCAGGGTAGACACTTCCAGCGCCGCGCTGCTGCTCAGGCCGCCGCTGGGCACGTCGCTGTGAATGTGAACGTTCATGCCCTCGGTCACGCCGCTGAGGTTCAGGCAGCCTGTGATGTAGGGGGCAAAATCGCTGCCCACCTCGCCCACGGGCACGGTGACGGTCTGATCCAGATTGGCACTGTAGATCACATGCTGAGCGCTGCCGTTACGGCCCAGCGAGACGGTGGCCTGCTGAGGAATGGCGGTGGGCAGGACGAATCCACCCTGATAGTCGGTGTGTTCGCCCAGCAGATTCACGCGGCCCGGTGCCGAGGCGCTGATCTCCGGGGCACTGCCGAACAGGTCGGAAAACGTTTTGGCCGGAGCAGAATTGGAGGCGGTCACAGCGTCACCCCGCGCAGTTCCTGTGCCGCCGCTTCGGGGAATTTATCGTTGGCAAATTCGCCCGCGCCCTGCTCAGTTCCGGCCAGGAACTTCATGCGGCCCGGCGCACGCAGATAAGGATAGATCTCGATGTGCAGCGGAAAATCGGGGTGCGGCGCATTGACCGGAGCCTGATGCACGGTCATCAGATACGGCATCCGCACACCAAACAGGGCGTCCAGGCGCAGCAGGGCATCTTTGAGGGTGACGGCCAGGGCGCGGCGCTCGGCGGCATCCAGATCGGAAAGCAGTGAGGCGGCGCGGGTGGGCATGACCCACGTTTCGTAGGTGTAGCGGGCAAAGGGCGGCACGATGCTGATGGCGCGGCCCCCGTCATGAATCACACGCACGGCGGCTTCTCGCTCGGCGGCCACAAAGTCGGTGAGCCACGCCCGGCCCGACTTGGCGCGGTGGGTCTGAACGGCGGCCACCATGCGCTCCTGTACGGGCGGAATATGGTCGTAGGCGTAGATCTGGCCGTGAGGGTGGTGCAGAGTCACACCGACCTCCACGCCCCGATTTTCAAAGGCCAGGACGCTGTGAATCTTGCCCGTGGCCGCGAGGCGGGTGGTGCGGTCTGCCCAGACTTCGATCAGGAGAGCCATCTGATCGTCGGTCAGGTCGGACAGGCGGCCATCGGCATTCTGGCTGAAGACCACGACTTCGCATTTGCCCACGCCTGCGCGTTCCAGTGGGTTCTGCGGCGTGGGGGCGTCCAGCGTGAGGCTGGGAAAACGGTTGTCGAACACGGCCAGATCGTAGTTGCCGCCCGGCAGTTCGGTGGGGTGACCGCCCACACGGGTCGGAGCCAACGGGTTGTAATCCGGGGGCGGCAAAAAAGTGCGGTTCAGGCGGTGCGCGGCGTACATGACCCATTCCGAGCGCAGCGGATGCCAGCGCAACACCGGGCGGGCGTCTACGGGGTCACCAATGTTGGGAAGCTCGCCCGTGATCTCGATGGGTTGCAAACCGTACAGGGTCAGGGCGCGGCCATCGGGCTTGGTAAAATCAGCCTGAAAGTTGGCGGGCGACTGGTCTGGCACGGGAACGCTGGACAGAGAGTCGGTCATAGGCGCTGCTCAAGATAGGCGTGTGCGGGCAGGTTTTGTACAGCCTGGTCGGTCAAGTTAAAGGTTCCCCGTGAAAAATGAGTGACCGCACCTCCGAAACTCTGGGTCAGGGTGGTGGGGCGGTCGGGCGTGCTGATCTGCAAGCACCGCCGCAGAAGGGCCAGACCTTCCTCATCCAGCATGGCAATCGGGTCGCTGCTGGCCCGCAGGCCGCCGATGATGTCCAGCATTCCGGCCACCGCTTCCCGCTCGTGGTGATTGAGCAGGCTCAGCTCGCGGCGCACGATGGCAACGTCGGGGTCAGGCTGATACCAGGAATGCTGATACCAGCGGCTGAGGGCCGTGTGCAGCGCATTGCGGGCGCTTGGGCCGGTGCCGTCGCCCAGCCAGACCCGGCGCGATTCTTCGTCCCAGTAGGGGGCCACGTCGGGGCCGGTACGCATGGCGTCCACGAGGCCGATGCTGCCCGCCAGAGGTGCGCCGCACGCCAGAATGAAGGCGTCGGGTGCACCGTCGCGCAGGGCCTGCAGGGCGTTCCGGTAAGCCTGCGCCCGCCCGATGGTGGGGTCGTGGCGCACACCGGACAGGGCCGCGCCGTACAGAAAGTCCAGTTTCAGGTAGGTATACCCCCAGCCGCGCACGGTGGCCGACAGGTTCCGCAACCAGTCCAGAACCTCGGGGTGGGTGGTGTCCAGCGTGTAGTAGGGACCGCCCCAGTTGTTTCCTACGGGCAGAGGCTGGCCGTCCTCGCCGCGCAGCATCCAGTCGGAGTGGTCACGGAAGAGCTGCGAGGTGGGCGAGGCCAGGAAGGGAGCCAGCCAGATGCCGGGGGTGAATCCGAGCGCCTGAAGCTGGGCAGGAAGCTCGCTGGCGTGTCCGCCAAAGTGAGGTGACGGCTCGAACCAGTCGCCCAGATCGGCCTGAAAGCCGTCATCGAGCTGGAACACATCGAAAGGCAGATTGTGCTGACGCGCCAGCCGCGCATTCTCCAGCATATTTTTCAGCGTGACTTCCCGGTAATAGCTGTACCAACTGCACCACACCCGCAGAGGCGATGGCGTGAGGGCATGCATGTTGCGGCCCAACTGCGCCGACAGGGTTTCCAGCGTGCCGATCACGTCGGCGGTGTCCTGCCATACGACCTCCACGGCGGGACCTTCCCCGGTGCAGGTCACGCGTACCTGCTGGCCGTCTGCGCGGGCCTCCCAGTGGGTAAAGGTCTGGGTAGCGTCCAGCGCACAGCCGACCCAACCGCCGCCGTCTGGCCGCACCAGTGCCAGCACGGTATGACTGCGCCACACGCCCGCCTCTCCGCTGGGCAAAAAGGCCGGATCGTGGCCCTGCTCGTGCCGCCATTTCATCATGGGCACAGCCTGAAGGTCGGTCAGGGGACGCAGTTCGGCCTCGCTCCAGGACTGGAATCCGCTGACCAGCACACGCACGTCTTCGGGACGCACGTCCAGTACCCACTCTCCTACCAACTGTTTTTCTGGTTCAAACATCACTGCTCTCCCTCTTCCACTTCCACTGAGCCGACCACCTCGAAGCTCACGGGCGCGAGCGTTTTGCCCTGCCATTTCACCGCCGTGGGCAACCAGTTCTGCACCAACGTCTGGCCTGCCCGCCGACTGATCCGCACGCCATCCGGCAGACGGGTAGTGGGAACATTCAGGACCGCCAGCATGTCTTCCAGCACCACGCGGATCAGATCGGAACTGTGTGCGCCGACGACCGTAACTTCACCCTGTCCAGCGTGACGGCGAATCACGGCGGCCTGACCGTCCAGTGGACCACCCGCGTAGTGATACAGCGCCTCGGCCGCGTCGTCATTTGCCGTGTCAGAGGTACTGAGGCGGTAGCTTTCGGCCCAGTACTGTGCCCCGAAGGTCTGACCCTCCGTGCTCCGGATTTCCTGAGACAGACCGGGGCGCATGGAATCGTATTGCCCCAATCTGGCTCCGATCAGCGTTCCCAGCGGCCCAAATTGCCCCACGTCCCACGTTTCACCGCCGGGAGTGCGGAAGGCGGTACGCGGCCCACACAGCAGATGCACGCCGCCCTGCACCGCCGCAGTCCAGCGGGCGGCCCGGTCAGTATCCACCAGCGTGATGGCCGGAGCCACCACCAGCGCGTATCCGGTCAGGTCGGCGTCGGCGCTGATCACGTCCACATCCACACCCAGCGAACGCAGCGCCGAATAGTAAGCAACCACCTGCGCCCAGTAATTCAGGCTGGCGCTGTGTTTCTGCTGGTCATAGAACCACAGGCTCTCGTAATCGTGCAGGATCGCCACCCGCGCTGGCACGCGCCCCAGCGGAAAGCGCTCCAGACCCGCGTCCACCAGTGCGCCCACCTCGGCAGACCCCCGGTCAGGCGTTTCATCGTGCCGGAGTAGGCCGGAATGCATGACTTCCTGCGCCATGGTGGCGGCCCGCCAGCGGAAATAGCTGACCACATCGGCCCCGTGCGCCCACGCCTGAGCCGTCCAGAGCTGCACCGCGCCGTCGGCGGGCAAAGGGTTGTGGGGTGCCCAGTTGACCTGCCCGCACTGCTGTTCCATCACCCAGAAACCCCGTGAGTGGTCAGTGGGAAGTGGTGAGTGGGCCGGACGCTGTTGGGCGGGTTCGTTGGTCTGTGCGGCGTTGACAGGATCAGAGAACACATCTTTTCCTATTGACCACTGACCACTTCCCACTGACCCACCCAGCATTCCCCGGTACAGATCATGATTAAACCCGATCAGATCCGGGTGCCCCGTGCGGGCATACGTGACCTTGTGGCCGTCGAAACCGGGTGGCGCGAAGAATTCCAGCATTCCGGTGGGGTAGTTGTCCCAGGTCACGAAATCCAGCCCACGCGCCACCTGGTAATGATCAAAGCCCTTCTCGAAAATCATGAAATTGTGCGTCACGAAGCGGCCCGGTGAGAGTTCGCGCAGGATGGCGACCTGCTCGGCCTGAAACTCGGCCACCATCTCGGAGGAGAAGCGGTAGAAATCCACGACGTGGCTGGGATTCAGTTCTGTCACGGTGAGGTTGGGAGGGCGAATCTGCGCCCAGTCCGTGTACTCCATACTCCAGAACACGTTGCCCCATGCCAAGTTCAGGGCGTCCAGCATGCCGTATTTGCGTTCCAGCCAGCCTGGAAAGGCGGCGGCACTGGCTCCGCCGTAGCTGCGGCCCGTGTCGTGGCAGGCAAATTCGTTGTCCGTCTGCCAGCCCACCACTGCCGGGTGCTGCCCGTAGCGTTCAGCCATCGCCCGCGTGATTCGCTGAGAATGCTGGCGGTACACGGGCGAGGCAAAATCGTAATGGCGGCGCGAACCGAATTCGCGCACGCGGCCCTGCTCATCAAAGGGCAGGATTTCCGGGTGGGCGCGGATCAACCAGGCAGGAGGCGTGGCGGTGGGCGTACACAGCACCACGCCCAGACCCTCGGCGGCGTAGGCAGCGACGGCTTCATCCAACCATTGCCAGTCGTACACGCCTGCACGGGGTTCCATGCGGCTCCATGCGAATTCCGCGATCCGCACGAAGCGCAGACCCAGTTCGCGTTGTTGCCGTGCATACGGCCCCCAACGGTCACGCGGCACATGCTCGGGGTAGTCGCAGGTGGCCAGAAGAAGGTGTGGAGCAGAGGCAGATTCAGATTGGGTCATGGACAGTTCCTTGAAAGAGACAGGGGGTGGAGGATGGGCCGTGGCAACACAGAAACAGGAGTGCCCAGACGGGATTCATGACGGATGTCTCAGAGCTCTGGGCCGTTCCTCAACCCTTCACGGCACCGTTTGCCAGCCCGCCCTGCCAGTAACGGCCCAGCGTCAGGAACGCCAGCACCAGCGGCAGAATCGAGATCAGGCTACCCAGCACGATCACGGTATAAATAGGTTCCTGTCCGCTGCTGGAACTGGTCTGGTTCCACACGCTCAGGCCCAGCGTCAGTGGAAACAGGTTGGGACACGGGCAGAGAAAGCTCAGCAGATTCACCGCCCCAGCACCTTAGACCCTTGACTCTCAGACGATCCTTGAATCTCAGACGACCTGAACGTCGGAAATCAGGGCCAGAAGATCGGCGGGCGGCCCAGTGGCGTGCCGGGCGGTAATCAGGGTCGTTACGCGGCTGGCTGGGGCAATGTGTGCCCGGCTGACCACGCCGAGCTTGCTGGAATCGGCCACCACCACCACCTGACGTGACTGGGCCACCATTGCCCGCTTGACCTCGGCTTCTTCGTGGTTGGCGTTGGTGATTCCCTGCACGGCGTCTACCCCGTTGCAACCCAAAAACAGCCGATCTGCGTGGATGTGGCGCAGCACTTCAAGGGCGTAAGGACTGACGAGGCTGTGCTGAAGGGGCCGCAACGTGCCGCCCGTGACGATGACGCGCAGATTGAGCAGCCGCTCCAGCTCCAGCGCGATATTCAGGCCCGGTGTCACCACAGTGACGTTGCGGAGCATCGGAGAGAGCGCACGGGCCACTTCGGTGGTACTGCTTCCCACATCCAGAAAAATAGTTTCGTTGTCCTGCACCAGTGCAGCGGCGGCCCGCCCAATTCGGCGTTTGGCGTCGGCATGACGGTGACGGGTTTCTTCCAGAGGAGCTTCACCGCGCACATCGAGCGGCAATCTGGCCCCACCACGCGTGCGGCGCAGTTGTCCAGCCCCGGCCAGCACCTGTAGATCGCTGCGAACCGTGACCTCGGAGACCCCCAGCAGTTTTGAAAGTTCCGAAACCAGCAACTCCCCGTGCTGATGCACCAAAGACAATATTTCGCCCCGACGCGCCTTTATCACGCCTCACCTCCCTCGGTACTGGAACCGATCTCTGAATTTCGATACTTTCAGAGCTTACGACAAGATGAAAGAGGCCGTCAACAGGTGAGGCGTTCAATTCTGGGAGATGACAGGCCAGAAAGAAGGCCAACAATGTCATTACATAGCAAGTTTTTTAGTTGTTGTATCCATATTTTATGACTCGCGGGTCAATATCATGACGCTAGCGTTAGGTCTGTACAGGTATACAAACCG
Source organism: Deinococcus aquatilis DSM 23025 (assembly GCF_000378445.1). Classification (GTDB taxonomy): domain Bacteria; phylum Deinococcota; class Deinococci; order Deinococcales; family Deinococcaceae; genus Deinococcus; species Deinococcus aquatilis. The sequence continues at coordinate 106,258 of NZ_KB899697.1, forward strand.
AAAGGAGAGGTTTCGATACGTCAGAGCATCTGGCAAAAGTGTTACTTGGTCTTGACCGAACGAAGAGAGTGAAAGAGAAGAAAATGGCAGCGTCACACGGACTCCACTCCATTCCGCCGCGACCTTGAATCCCACCTCTTGCAGTTCCAGATTGCGTAAATCCTGTTTTTGCTATTCGCTCCGCTCGTATCGAAAACCCGTACATGAGGCTTTCAATTGGAATTCCCAGCAGAGGTCTTTTATCTGACGCTGGAATTCGGACAACTCCTCCAAGCGCTCATATACCCTCCGACCCGGCAGAATGCAGGTGTGTCTCTTTCTGACCCGGATTCTTTCGCTGATTCTCAAGGGCTGTGGGCCAGCCTGGGTGTGCCGACCCCGCGCCAGACGCACTTGACGGCAACGGCCCGCACCCGGCTGGCGCATCTGGTGGAGCTGAATGATGTGTCGTCGCCCTCGGACGCGGCGCGGTGGGCGGGGCAACTGGCCCGCGAGCCACACATCCTGGACGACCTCTGCCGGGTGCGGCCCTGGCTTTCGCCTGTGCTACCGGGCACGCGCTGGGAAGCTTTGACCGCTGTGCTGGCCGAAATCATGTGGCAGGAATGGACTGGGTTTCTGGTCCTGTTGGGCGAATACGGGCCGTGGGTGTACGCGCCCAGTGTGGCCGACCTGCAAGAACTGTCGCGGCATTACGCGGCGTTGGTGCTGGCCTCTATTCCTGCCTCCGAACAGACCGTGCTTGAGGCGGCCCAGCAGCTTCAGCAGCCCAGCGCAGTTCATATCTCCCTGCTGGCCCGCCTGGAAGCCACCGACTACCGCCAGCCTCAGCCACGCGGGGGCAGTGCGCCGGACAGGTTGGCCGAACTGGAACGGGCCTTCTGGCACGCAGCGGAAGCGCAGGCGCGGCGGCGGGTACAGGAGTGGGAGCGGGAAAAACGTTAGCGAACTTTATCGGGCCGCGTGTGATGCAGGAAGCGCGTGAGGAGAGCCACCGCCGCGAAGATCAAGCCCGCCGTGAGGCCAAACCACAGCCCGCGTGGGCCGATACCCAGCCCAAACGCCAGCAACGAGCCGAAACCCAGACCCACGACCCAGTAAGCCGCCAGCGAGATCAGCAGTGGAATGCGGGTGTCCTGCAGGCCACGCAGGGCTGCATTGGCCGTGACCTGTAGGCCGTCGAACATCTGAAACAGGGTGGCGATGAGCAGGAATGCGCTGGCCGAGGCGATCAGCGGGGCGTTGGCCGGATCGCGCAGATTGACGAACAGGCCGATCAACAGGTGAGGCGCGAAGATATACACGAGGCTGAATCCGGCCATCAGCGCAATGGCGACCCCTGCACCGACCAACCCCGAACGGCGGGCCGCCGCCAACTGGCCCGCACCATGCGCCTGTGCCACGCGGATTCCGGTAGCCGTTGCCAAACCCAGCGGCAGCATAAACACGGCAGTGATGACCTGAAGTGCCACGTTGTGCGCGGCCAGAGCGTCGGGGCCAAAGCGGGCCATCAGCAGGGCCGTGACCGAAAACAGCCCGCCCTCTGCCCCCAGGGTGAGGCCGATGGGCCAGCCCAAACGCGCCAGAGCGCCCACCTCTGACCGAACCACGCCTGCTGGCAACGCAGGCCGGGGCAGCCGCCGCAGCGCCAGCGGCAACAGGGTGAGGGCCAGCACCCAGGAGGTCAGAGCACTGCCCAGCGCCGCGCCGCGCAACTGGAGGGCAGGCAGCGGCCCCCAGCCAAACGCCAGAGCGGGGCTGAGAACGGCAACGAGGGCCACACCCGCCACCGCGACCAGCGTGACGGTGCGGGCGTGCCCAGTGCCTTCCAGACCGCCGCGCAGGGCTGCGAAAGCGAGGGTAGCGGGCATACCCAGCGCGTACAGGCGCAGATAATCTCCGGCCAGATCGCCCCGCAAGCCTGCTGGGGCCAGTTGCTCCAGCCCCCACGCGGCTACAAAGGCAATGGGCAAAAATGCCGCCGACAACAGGCCCGCCAGCCACAGCCCGCCCCGAAAGGCTCTGGCGATGCCCACCGGGTCGCCCGCCCCTGCTGCCGCCGCCACGCGGGGAGCCACCGACAACATGACGCCCAGCAGCACCATAAATCCGAGGTAATAGCTGGCACTGGCATAGGCCGCCGCCGCCAGTTGCGCCGCACCCAACCGCCCCACCACGGCTGTGCCGACCAGAGCGAGGGCGTTGGTGGCAAATTGCGAGCCGATCACGGGGGCTGCCAGCGTCAGCAAGGCCCGAACTTCGCGGCCCAGAGGCCCGGTCTGCCCCGGTGGACTGGAGAGAGCAGGCGCAGAATCAGGGCGGGGAGAAGACATCAGAGGAGTTTAAGGGTTGGGCAGGCAGGAGGGCCATCTCCGAGCCAGGAGAGGGCACTCAAAAACACTTCCCCTTAACCTAACTAACGTTAGGCAGCTCTGATCTGCTAGAATAAAAGTCACCAGAGTTACCCCTTTTCCCCTTGCCCGGAGGTTTCCTATGACCCAGATTCAGAACGCTTCAGCCAGCGCCCCCGTCCTTGCGGCCCTTCCCGTCGAAACTCCCGAACAGTTGGAAGCTTTCGAGGCCCGCATCGCCGCAGGTGAGAAGATCGAACCCGGTGACTGGATGCCCGCCGAGTACCGCCGCCAGCTGATCCGCATGATTTCGCAGCACGCCCATAGCGAAGTGGTAGGCATGTTGCCGGAAGGCGAGTGGATTCGTTTTGCCCCCAGCCTGAAGCGCAAGCTGATCCTGATGGCGAAGGTGCAGGACGAGGCGGGGCACGGGCAGTACCTCTATCACGCTGCCGAAACGCTGGGCGCGACCCGTGAGGAGATGGTGGACGCGCTGCTGAGCGGCAAGGCCAAATACAGCAGCATCTTCAATTACCCCACGCACAGTTGGGCCGATGTGGGCATGATCGGCTGGCTGGTGGACGGCGCGGCCATCAAGAACCAGACGATGCTGGCCGGATGCAGCTACGGGCCGTACAGCCGCGCAATGGTGCGAATCTGCTCCGAGGAAACCTTCCACCACAAGCAGGGCAAAGAAATGATCGTGCTGTACGCGCAAGGTACGCCGAAGCAGCGCGAGATGGCGCAGGACGCCCTGAACCGCTGGTGGTGGCCCAGCCTGATGATGCTTGGTCCACACGACGCCGACAGCCCCAACAGCGGTGTGTTGAGCCGCTGGGGCGTGAAACTGAAGAGCAACGACGAGGTGCGGCAGGAGTACATGAACGAGCATGTGCCCGAGCTGCTGGAAGCGGGCCTGACCATTCCCGACTCCGATCTGCATCAGGACGAGCAGGGCAACTGGCGGCATGGTGCGATTGACTGGACGGAATTCTGGGCTGTGGTGAAGGGCGAGCGCGGCCTGAACAAGGAGCGGCTGGGCGCACGTCAGCAGGCGCATACGGACGGCGCCTGGGTACGCGACGCGCTGGATGCCTACGCGGTGCGGGAGAGCGGAGCAACACGAGCATGAGCGTGAAGGTATGAGTGAGCTGCCCCGATGGGAAGTGTTCAAGCAGGACGGCCCCGGCAAGGTGCATCAGGCGGTGGGCAGCGTCCACGCGGGCGACGGCCAGCACGCCCTGTTTACGGCCCGCAGTGTGTTTGCGCGGCGTCCGGCGGCAGTGAGCCTGTGGGTGGCCCGTGCCGACCATATCTTTGCGCTGACCAAGCAGGAACTGGACGCCGGAAAAGGTCTGTCCGAGGGGAACGGTGGGACGTTTTATATCTTCGGCAAGAAGACCAACCGCCGCTCGATGACGTTGGGCGACCATCTGGGCACGCTGGAGGCCAGCAACCCGCAGGCCGCGCTGGAGGCCGCCCGCACCCAGTACGGCGACGACCTGTTGGTGTGGTGGCTGGTGCCCGATTCGGCTCTGGTACGAAGCACAGACAGCGCCGAAACGGTGGAAAGCTGGTTTGCCCCGGCCAAAGACAAAACCTACAAGCAGCAGAGCAGTTACGGCGTGGTGGGCCAGCATGCCAGCGCCCACAAGAAAGCCGTTCGGGGCGGCGACCATGACTGAGACGACTGAGATCATGACTGAAACACTGATTCTGACCGAAGCTCTCAAGACTGCCCTGACCGCCCGCTTCACCGCGCTGGCCGACGATGAGATCACGCTATCTCACCGGGTGGCCGAGTGGACGGGGCACGCGCCGCTGCTGGAAGAAGATATTGCGCTGGCGAACATCGCACAGGACGAACTGGGACACGGCACGCTGTGGCTGGGGCTGCGGGCCGCGCTGGACGGCAGCAACGCCGACGCTCTGGCCTATCACCGCGACGCTGCCGAGTACCGCAACGTCCCGCTGACCGAACTTCCCAAAGGCGACTGGGCCTTTACGATGGTGCGCCAGTACCTGTTTGATGCGTGGGAAGTGCTGTGGCTGGACACCGCCCGCCAGAGCAGCTATGTCCCGCTGGCGGAGGCTGCTGCACAGGCCCTGCGCGAAGAAAAATTCCACCTGCAACATACGGCATTGTGGGTGGAACGCCTCGCGCTGGGCACGCCGGAAAGCACGCGCCGCATGCAGGACGCCCTGAATCAGCTCTGGGCCTATGCGCTGGGCCTGTTCGACCCCCTGCCCGCCGAGGCAGATGCGGTGGCTGCTGGCCTGCTGCCCGATGTGGCCGCCCTGCAAACCCGCTGGCTGGGGCTGGTGCGCGGCCACCTGGAAGGCGTGGGCCTGAGCATTCCCAGTGCCTCTGAACTGTCGGCCTCTCCCCTGCCCTACAGCCGAAGCCAGCACACCGAGCACCTCGCGCCCCTGCTGGCCGATTTTCAGCGGGTGGCGCGGGAATTTCCCGAATCCCAGGTGTGGTAATGACTGCGCCCTCTGCACAGACCTACTGGGACGCCCTGCGCGGCGTGGCCGATCCCGAAATCCCGGTGGTCAACATCGTGGAAATGGGCATGGTGCGCGGCGTAGAGATTGGTGAACACGGCGTCCGGGTGCGCTTTACGCCTACCTTTTCCGGTTGCCCCGCCCTGCATGTGATCCGGCAGGGCATCACCGACGCTCTGGCCGCTGCTGGAGCCGACGCCGTGACCGTGGAAAACGTATTCAGCCCGCCGTGGACAACGGACGACATCACACCCGAAGCCCGCGCCAAGCTGGAAACCTACGGCATCGCGCCGCCTGCCCCCAACGGTGAATCCAGCCTGTTCATGACGCTGGAGCCGGAAGCCGTGCGCTGCCCCCGCTGCGGTTCCTTCGACACGCGCATCACGGCCTCATTCGGCTCGGCGCTGTGCAAGAGAATGTATGTGTGTCAGGCGTGCAGAGAGCCGTTTGAGGGAATGAAGAGCGTTTAAAGCAATCGCGTTGCTCACTCACCTCCTCAAGGGGGAGGAGCTAAAAGCGCAAACTCTTCCTGAGTTAATACATTTAGCAAAACTCGTTTATAGGCAGTTATTCCTCAGCCTAAATCACTTCAAAGAAACAGGATTTGAAGTTTCTCTCCCTCTCCCTTGAGGGGGGAGGGCCGGGGAGGGGGTGAGTGAGCAACGCGATTGCCGTTCTCCCCTTTCCAACCATCCAAAGGACACCCCATGACCCAATCCCCCACCCAAATTCGCCCCATCCAGGTCGCCTCTTTCATCTCCGGGCAGTGGCACGCCGCAGCGGGCGGGCAGGAAATCCGCGACGCTTCCTACGGCTTGCCTGTGGCCTACGTGTCGTCTGAGGGCGTGGATTTCGGCGCTGCCCTGCACTACGGGCGCACGGTGGGCGGGCGCAATCTTCGCCGCACGACCTTTCACGAGCGGGCGCGGATGCTGCGGGCTTTGGCGGTCTATCTGAACGAGCGCAAGGCCGAATTCAACGCCCTGTCGCACCTGACCGGAGCCACCCGCCGAGACAATCTGGTGGACATTGACGGCGGCATCGGCACGCTGTTCAGCTATTCCAGCATGGCGCGGCGCGATCTGCCCGACCAGAAATTCTTTGTGGAAGACGACGTGAACCCGCTGGGACGGGGCGGCACGTTTTTCGGGCGGCATGTGTTGGTGCCGCGTGAAGGCGTGGCCCTGCACATCAACGCCTTCAACTTTCCGGTGTGGGGCATGCTGGAAAAGATCGCGCCGAACCTGATCGCAGGCGTGCCAGCCATCGTCAAACCCGCCTCGCAAACGTCCTATGTGACCGAAGCGGTGGTGCGGGCCATCCACGAATCGGGCATCCTGCCGGAAGGCGCACTGCAACTGATCTGCGGCTCTACCGGCGACATTTTCGACCATCTGGAAGAGCAGGACACCGTGACCTTCACCGGGTCGGCGGCCACCGCCAGCAAACTGAAAGTTCACCCGAATATCGTGCGGCGCGGCGTGCCCTTCAATACCGAGGCTGACAGCCTGAACTGCATCGTGCTGGGCGAAACCGTGACGCCAGACGCGCCGGAATTTGGCCTGTTCGTGCGCGAGGTGGTCAACGAGATGACCAGCAAAGCGGGCCAGAAATGCACCGCCATCCGCCGCGTGATCGTGCCGGAAAACCGGGTGGAAGACGTGGCGGCGGCCATCCGTGAACGCCTGAGCACCATCACGATGGGCGACCCCTCGCGGGAAGACGTGCGAATGGGGCCACTGGTCGGCACCTCGCAGCGAGACGATGTGGCGGGCGTGCTGGCGCGGCTGAGTGCCGAAGGTGAGGTACTGGTGGGCGGCGGCCAGCAGGCAGAACTCTTGGGCGGAGATTGGGAAGCGGGCGCATTCCTGGCCCCAGCCCTGCTGCTGGCCCGCGACCCGCTGAACGCCCACGCCGCGCACGAGCTGGAGGCGTTCGGCCCGGTGGCGACCCTGATGCCCTACACCGGGCTGGACATGGCCGCCGAACTCGCCCGCATGGGGCGCGGCAGCCTCGCAGGAAGCATCGTGACGCATGACCGCGACGAGGCCCGCGAGCTGTTTTTCGGCATGGCGTCGGCACACGGGCGGATTCTGGTCCTCAACCGAGACGACGCGAAGGAGTCAACCGGGCACGGCTCGCCGCTGCCCCAGCTCAAGCACGGCGGCCCCGGACGGGCAGGCGGCGGCGAGGAGCTGGGCGGTCTGCGGGCCATCAAGCACTACCTTCAGCGCACGGCCCTGCAAGCCGACCCCACCACCATGACCGCCATCACGGGTGAATATGTTCGCGGCGCGGCGGTGCGTGAGGACGTGGTTCACCCCTTCCGCAAGAATTTCGAGCAGTTGCAGGTCGGAGACAGCCTGCTGACCCCCCGCCGCACCGTCACCGAGGCCGACGTGAGCGCCTTCGCGGGCCTGTCGGGAGACCGCTTCTATGCCCACACCGACGATATCGCGGCGCAGGACAGCCTCTTTGGAAAACGGGTGGCGCACGGTTACTTTGTGTTGAGTGCAGCGGCGGGCCTGTTCGTTGATCCGGGTGTGGGACCAGTACTGGCAAATTATGGTCTGGAGAATCTGCGATTTACCGAGCCAGTGGGCTTTGGCGACACCATCCGCGCCCGCCTGACCGTGCAGAGCAAGACCGCCAAGGAAGCGAAGGAAGGCGAAACCCCTACCGGAGTGGTGAAATGGCATGTGGACGTGACCAACCAGAATGACGTGCTGGTGGCGACGTACAGCATTCTGACGCTGGTGGCGAGAGGGCAGTAAGTGGTGAGTGGGCAGTGGTGAGTGGGAAAAGCAAAAACAGCCGGGGCGAGTGCTTCCGGCTGTTTTTATCTTTTGTCGTGTGGGTTCTTAGCCTGCTGCCAGATGCGCTTCCAGTTGGGCGAAAGTGCCCCCGAAGCCCTGCTCTATGTTGGCCCGGAAACCGTCAAACATGGCCTGTTCTTCGGGGGTGGCGTCCAGCGGTGCGCCCTGCAGGGTCAGGCGGGTCTGGCCGTTTTCTTCGGTGAGGGTCAGGGTGGTCATGACCTGAAGCGGCCAGTGTTCGGAGAAGGGCGCACGCACGATCTGGCCCTCGGCATCGGCAAAAGCGCTGATAAACACGATGCGCGACGGGGGTTGCAGTTCGCGGAAGATCAGCAGGGCACGCATCACGCCGCCACCCGGCGCGGTCTGCTCGTAAAAAAAGCTTCCGCCGGGGCGAATGTCGGCACTCACGACGCGCAGGGGCACGCCGGGAGAACCCCACCAGCGGGCCAGATGGTCGGCATCCGTCCACGCCTGAAAAACCAGTTCACGGGGCGCGTTGAACAGGCGGCTCAAGGCCAGCTCGGGGTGAGCAGTTTCGGTGGGCATCGTCATAGGTCTTCTCCTTGCTGCTGGGCCGACATCTCGGCCAGATGTGCTTCCAGACGGTCAAGCCGCCCAGTCCAGAGGCTTTGGAAGGTGGACGCCCAGTCATTAATAGGCTTCAGCGCCGCCGCATTCAGCGAATACAGTCGCTGCTGGCCCACACCCCTAACCTGCACCAGTTCCACTTCTTTCAATACGCGCAGATGCTTGGAAACGGCGGGCTGACGCAGTTCCAGGCGTTCGGCCAGATCGTTGACCGACAATTCGCTCCCTGCCAACAGGGTCAAAATCTGGCGGCGTTGCACCTCAGCCACGGCGTTAAAAACATCCGAGGTGGTGGGTGAGCGGGCCATGCAGCTATTATATTCCCATATCGGAATATAAATCAAGATTGAACTGGGCGACTCGCCTCAGACTTTTTCCCGTCGGCCTGAATTGTGTTCTGTTCGGTGGCCCAATTGGGTTTCCCAGAGAGCCACCAACACCAATACCGCTGTCACCATCAGGCCCAGCAGCACAGGCGACAGCAACGTCGCCAACCAGAACCCCAGCGTCAGAGCCGCCATGCCCGCCACATGGGTGACAGGAATATGACCAGTGATGACCCGTTTGAACAACAGGTTGCCCAGCAAAAACAGCAGCGGGCCTCCCAGCACAGCCAGCGCCGTTTTGAGATCAGTGTGACCACTGGGATGGGCCAATATGAATTCGTCGCCCACCGCTGTCAGGACGATGCCAGCCACGATGGTCAGATGAATGAAGGTATAGGCCACGCGGGCAATTCGGCCCGGATCGTCCGAATGACTGATGCTCTGTGCGCCTGCCTCGGCATTGGCGACAAAATAAATCCACCACAGGGCCACGCTACCGGCAAACGTGACCGCCAGAGCAGCAAAACTCAGGGGTGTCCAGTCCAGTTCGGCAAAGGTGGCTCCCGTGACCAGAATGCTTTCGCCCAGCGCGATGATGATGAACAGGCCAGCCCGTTCGGACATATGTTGGCCGCTGATACTCCAGTCGTGCGTGGTGCTGCGGCCCAGACCAAGAGTCCAGTAGCCCTGAGTCGGCCCGGCGTAATCGATGAACAGTGCCAGCGCCCACAACGCCAGCCGCGCCTCTCCGTGCGCCACACCGCCTGCCAGCCACAGCAGGCCGCCCAGAATCAGCCAACAGAGAATCCGCGAAAAATTCTGCCGCTGATGACTGTTCCACATGGCCCACAGCGCAAAGGCGGTTCGGCCCACCTGCATGGCGACGTAAGCGCCCGCAAAGGCCAGACCGCGTGAGCCGAATGCCTCGGGCACGGAGGCCGCCAGCACCACACCAAACAGCATCAGAACAATCAACATCAGGCGCACAGGCCGCGTATCCGGATTGAGCCAGTTGGTGGCCCAGGAGGTATAGACCCACACCCACCAGACCGCCATCACCAGCATTGCCGTCTGCAGGAGGCCAAGCACCGTGAAATGCTCCAACAGATAATGCGAAATCTGGGTGATCGCAAAAACAAACACCAGATCGAAGAAAAGTTCCAGGGTAGAAACTCGGCCATCCTCTTCTTTGTCGCGCCGCCGCATCAAAGGTGTCAGGATTTCTGTTACGGAAAGGCTCATCCGACCAGAATGAAACCCAGCGGTCAGAAAAGCAAGAATATCCATATGGCACGGCCCTGACAGGTCAGAATAGGGTCCTATACGTTTCAGCACCTTAAGGTTAGCTACGGCATCATGAATCCTGAATGTGAAGCGTTACCTACAATCCATGCTTCCTTCTTTCGGGCAAGCTGGACTGGTGCCTTCTCCCCTCCCAAGCCGGATTGATTCCGATGCGCCGCTGCTGCGGGCACTGGCTGGCTATGGTCTAAGCGGCACCGTACCGCACACCACACAGGACCTGGGTGAATGTGTTCGGCCCTTTCTGCCCCTTCTGTTTACACTGGCCGACCGAGCAGGGGTTGCAGACCGTGAAGCTGTGGTCGCAGCCATGCTGAAAGACGTGCAACAGTGGTGTCACTGCTGGGAATCGAGTGGACTTCCCGCCCGCGTCTGGGTGATCGGCGTCGCTCAGAGACATCTACAGCAGAGGCAGTTGAAACGGCCAGCCGAGATGCAGCAGCACTGACTCCATACGTGGGCAGACCCGTCCTGCTCGGCCAATCTGTACCTCTTCTCGCGTCGGAGGGGAACAGTTTTGAAGAGGGGGCGTCGTGCCAGCAGAGGTCATGGGCCTGAGCCACGATCTGTCCTTACCAGACCTGACAATCTTCCCTGACATCAGCGACGATGCATGACCAACAGAACGCTGCGGTCAGGGTGCCGCACTCAGAGGGCGACCAGCACGGCAGCCGACCGGGCCGCTGCCTCTGCATGATCGCGCTGCTGCACCACGCCGCCGGGCAAGGCTCTGGTCAGCAGCGCAGGAAACAGCGGACTGACGCGCAGTGCCCCGCCCGTGAGCGTGACGGGCAAAGGCCCCACCTGCGCCCGCACCCGCCGTGCCAGTTCCGCCAGAGCCGCTGCCGAGTCGTGCAGAATCGCCAGAGCTCCGGCATCTCCGGCATCGGCGGCGCGGCCCACGGCGGGAGCGAGGCGAGCAATGGCCGACGCGCCAGGAGTGCCGTAGGCAAAGGCCCGCAGGCTGTTCCAGTCCAGACCGCCCGTGATGGTCGCTACTTCTCGGGCCAGCACAGAATCAGGGGGGTGGCCCAGGTCCAGCGCGTCGGTCAGCAGGCGCAGGGCCGCCCGGCCAATGCTGAAGCCGCCGCCCTCGTCGCCCAGCAGGAAACCGCGCCCGCCTGCCCGCACCACGCTGCCACTGGCAGCCACGTAATAGGCGATGCTGCCCGTGCCCGCATACACCAGAATTCCGGCACCGGGTCGCAGGTGGGCGCGGTAGGCCAGATCGAGGTCGCCTTCCAGTCCGACCCGCTCGGGGGCCAGCTTCAGGGCGGCGGCCAACAACCCCTTGACTTCTGCGGCGCGGGCTGAACCTGCGCTCAGTCCAGGCATTCCGGCATGCAGGGCATCGGGGCGGCCCGGCAGGGCTGCGGCCAGGGCTGCCAGGTTCGCCGCTCCCACTGCCGAAGACAGCAGGGCAGACGTCAGCGGCGGCGTGATGCCCGAAGCCACCGTGACGCCGCCGCGCACCAATGCCCATTTTGTGCCGCTGCCACCAGCATCCAGGCCCAGCAACAGGGGCGAGCGCGTCAAGACGTCACCAGGGCAGTTGTGAGGAAGGACATTTGAGATGCAGTGTAAGCCAAGAAACGCCTGCTAGCGGCTCTGCGTGTCGGCAGCATCCCGCAGCGCGTCGCCAAAAAAGTTGAAGGCCAGCACCGACAGGAAAATCAGCAGGCCCGGAGCCAGCAGCCAGGGCCGCCCCGCCAGCGTCTCGAAGTTGTTGGCTTCCTTGAGCAGGAGTCCCCAACTGGTCATCGGTTCCTTGATGCCCACACCCAGAAAAGACAGTGTGCTTTCTCCGATGATGTATCCCGGCAGGGCCAGGGTGGCCGACACGATCAGGAAGGAGCTGAGGTTGGGAATGACGTGGCGCAGGATGACGCGCAGATCGCGTACGCCGAGCGCCTGAGCCGCCGCCACATATTCCAGTTGCCGCGCCGCCAGCACCTGCCCACGCACCACCCGCGCCACACTGGCCCAGCCGATCAGGGCCAAGACCGCCACGATGCCCGCATACACCCACGTAGACGGCCAGCGGGCCGGAACCAGCACACTGATGGCGAGCAGGATGGGCAGGCGCGGAAAGCTGAGCAGCACCTCAACGACCCGCTGAATCATGTTGTCGGTGCGGCCCCCGTAATACCCGCTGAGGCCGCCCATGATCACACCGATGCCGAAGGAGATCAGCACGCCCAGCACGCCCACCGTCAGGCTGACCTGTCCGCCCACCAGCATCCGCGACAGCAGATCGCGGCCCAGCAGATCGGTGCCGAGGGGAAAGAAATACTGACCTTCAGGCACGCCGAACAGGTGGACGCTGCCGGGAATGCCCAGCATCCGGTAGGACTCGCCGCGCACGAACAGGCCGATATATACGGGGTTTTCCCGGTCAACAACATTGGTTCGGGCAAAGGTCACGGGGTCGCGGCCCTGCTTGACGCCGTAGACGAAGGGCCGGGACAGCTTGCCTTTATGCACGATATGAACGGCCTGCGGGGCCTGATAACTGAAGGCTTCGTGCTGTGTCGTGACCGAGTACGGCGCGAGAAACGGTGAAAACAGCGTCACGAGGTACAGAATCAGCAGCATCCAGCCGCCCAGAACCCCGAGTTTGGATTTGCGGTAGCGCCGCCAGGCCAACGCCAGGGGCGAAGGCACCCGCGCCACTTCAGGAGGAGCAACAACCGCCGTCATGGCCGCCCCTTCCACATTCCACGGTCCACGTTCAACTCAGGTCTGTTCCGGTCCCTTCCCGCATCACACATCACACACCCCACAACAGACATCACGAGTACCTCACCCGTGGATCAGACCACGCCAGCAGCAGATCGGACAGCAGATTGCCCAGCAGCAGCAGCACGGCGCTCATCATCAGCAGGGTCAGGGCCATGTATTGATCCTTGTTCAGCAGGCTGGTATACAGCATCGGGCCGATGGTGGGGAGGTTCAGCACGATGCTGGCAACGATGGTGCCGCTGATCAGGGCAGGCAAACTCAGACCCGCGAGGCTGATCATGGGGTTGATGGCGTTGCGAACCGCGTGCCGCCAGATGACCTTTTGCTGCGGCAAGCCTTTGGCTTTGGCGGTACGCACGTAATCCTGCGTCAGCACGTCCAGCATGGAGGCCCGCATCTGACGCATCAGGCCCGCCACGCCCTCCAGCCCGATGGCAATGACCGGAATCCACAGGTGATTCAGCAGATCCAGAATTTTGGGCCAGGACCAGGGCGCATCTATGTACTGCGAACTCAGGATGCCGCCCACGTTGGTGCCGCCCAGACTGAGCACCAGCGCCACCAGCAACAGCGAGGCCAGAAAGTCGGGAATCGCCAGTCCGACGTAGCCCAGGAAGTTGGCAATCTGTGCGCCGAGGCCGTTGCGATTAAAGGCCGTATAGATGCCCAGCGGCACGGCCACCAGCCAGCTGACCAGCAAGGTCAGGCCCGAAATCAGCACTGTCCAGCCCAGCAGTTCTCCGATCACACTGGTCACGGGGCGGTTCTGAAAGAAGGAGTAGCCGAAGTCGAAGCGCGAAACCACGCCCCACAGCCAGCGCCCATACTGCACGATGGCGGGCTGATCGAGGCCGAGTTGCCGCCGGATCGCGTCTGCCGTTTCGCGGGTAAAACGCGGGTCTTCAAGGTACTGGTCGGTAAAGTTGCCGGGTTGCAGCTTGATCACGGCAAAGCACACCACGCTGATGATCAGGATGGTGGGGATCATGCCGAGCAGGCGGCGAAGCGTGTAGGTCAGCATATCGGCAGGTGGAACATGGGATGTGAGCTGTAGAAGGGAATGTCAAAAGGCATGGAGCGGGCCTCCTCGTGAAGGTGGGTCAGCAGTTGGGGCGCGTAGGCTGGTTGGGCGTTGTTCTGCCCATCCATACGCCACGCGCCCCAAATCGACTGCCGGGGTTACTTCTGGTAGATCAGCGGGACGGGGTTATAGCCGGGGATCACGCCGAGGTTGTAGATGTAGTTGCCGAATTTATTGCTGACTGCGCCGATGTTCTCGGGCTTGGCAATGGGCGTGACTGGCAGATTCTGGGCAAAGATCAGCTGCCAGCGGGTGTAGAGCGCCTTGCGGGTAGAGCGGCTGGTGGTGGTGGCCGCGTCGTTGAAGATGCCGTAGATTTCTTTTTCCCACGGGAACATCTTGGCAAGGTTGGGAGTTCCGCCGTCTACAGCGGGTTGCAGCGTGCGGTGCCAGTAATACAGCGCTCCGCCGGGTTGCCAGATGGGTTTACGCAGCTCGGGGTCGGGCTGGTCGCCAAAGGCGTGCAGGATCATTTCCCAGTCGCCGCTCTGACCCGTAGACAGCAGCTTGCTGGACAGAATGCCCTTGAGGTTGACCTTCACGCCCGCCTTGGCGAAGTCGCTCTGGATGATGGCGGCCAACGCAGGGTACACGCTGGAATCGGTGCCGTAGGTCAGGTCGAATTCCAGATTCTTGCCGCCGGGCAGGTTGCGAACGCCGTCGCCGTTGGTGTCCTTGATGCCCAGGGCGTTCAGGGCCGTGCCCACCGCAGCAATATCGAACTTGCCCAATTGAGGCTTGGTGTTGGCGTACCAGTCTTTGTTGACCGGGGCCACACCGTGACCGGGCAGACTGGCAAGGCCGTTGTACACGGTATCGATAATGCGGTCACGGTTGAGGGCACCCTGCATGGCGCGGCGGAAGCGCACGTCGCTGAACAGCTTGGCGAGCGCGGCATCTTTGGCATCGAAGTTGTAGGCCACGAAAGGCGGGCTGCCGAACAGGGCGGTCGAGCGGAAGACCTTGAAGGCCGCGCCCGAGACTTCGCGCTGCTTGAGGTCGGGGAACTGCGCCCCCGTGACGTTGAGTTGATCCACGTTGCCCGCCAGAAACTGGGCCACCTGCGCCTGCGGATCGCGGATGACCAGGAATTCCACGGCATTCAGGTAGGGCAGCTTGGTGCCGTCGGCATCCACTTTCCAGTAGTTGGCGTTTTTGGTGAGAGCAACTTTCTGGCCCGCCGTGTAGCTAGTCAGCTTGAATGGCCCGGTGCCCACGATGTCGGCGGGGGCGGTGTTGCTGGGCCACACGTTGTTCACGGCTGCGCCCTTGACATTGCCGAATTTATGCTGCGGCATGATGAAATACCGCTGCTGAAGCAGGAAAGCGGGCGCAGGCCGGGGCAATACGAACTGCACCGTGTAGGCGTCCACCTTCTTCATCTCCACCGGCTTGCCGTCCAGCTTGAAGTTGCCTGGATCGCCTGCCCGCGCCTCAGGGTTCATGATCAGGTTCTGGTAGGTGTAGATCACGTCGTCGGCGTTGAAGGCCTGGCCGTCACTCCACTTCACGTCACGCCGCAGCTTGAAGGTGTAGGTTTTACCGTCGCTGCTGACCGCTACGCTTTCGGCCAGTGCGGGTTCGAGCTTGTAGGTCGAGAGGTTGAATTCCATCAGGCCGTCGAAGAGCTGCTGGGCCACCAGACCGAGGTTGTTGTCGATCACGCCGTAATAATTCAGGCTCTGGGGGCTGTCACCGAGGGCCAGGGTGTAGGTGCCGCCTGCCTTGCCGTTGACGATTCCCAGGGAGCCGTAACCGGTCACTTTCTTGGGCGCGGCGAGGGCAGACCCGGCAAGGGCGAGCGTAATCAGAGCCAGCGCGGTAAAGGAACGTTTCAACATAAACAGCCTCCAGAACAGGGATTGACCAAAACACGCGGTCGGGCAGAAGAGTTAGACAGGGCGAAGTACAGGGATTGTGGAATTAAGCCCCTACAGAGTAATACCACTTGCTATCCACTTGCAAGCCCCTGACAGAATTGGGGCGAGTGGTTGCATGGAAGTGTGAAAGTGGTATGGTCTGCATTATGACCGATGCACTGCCCTGGGTGATTCCGCTGGATGCGGAAAGTGCCACGCCTGTGTATGTGCAGGTGGCGCAGGGGCTGGAGCAGGGAATCGGTGCCGGAGCCATCAGTCGGGGCAGCGCCCTCCCTGCCGAGCGCGAATTGGCGCACAAACTCGGTGTTTCACGGGTGACGGTGCGGCAGGCGTTGGCCCTCCTGGCCGAGCGGGGTCTGTTGGTACGGCGGCACGGCAGCGGCACGTTTGTCAGTGCCGCAGAGCAGCAGGTCGGCCCGTCAGAACAGCCAGACAGGAGAGAAATCGGCGCAGAATTGGCGGCTGAACGCGACCAATTGGCCTCCCGACCACTGGGACTGCTGACAGGTTTCAGTGACGATATCCGCTCCAGAGGGCTGATTCCGGGGGCACAGGTGCTGCGTTTCGAGCGCGGGTATCCCACACCGCAGGAAGCCATGACGTTGGCCCTCTCGCCCACCGAGGGCGTGATCCGCCTGCGCCGCCTCAGAACGGCCAGCGGCGAACCTCTGGCGATAGAAGACAGCACGCTCCCCGCTGCCCTGGCCGGAGACCTGACCTTGGACGCGGTGACGGACGCGAGTCTGTACGCCCTGCTCGCGGCGCGTGGGCTGCGTCCCCACCGGGCCATCCGGCATTTGCGGGCCATCAACGCCGATGCAGAGCTGGCCGCGCTGCTGGACATCAAAGTGGGCGCGGCGCTGATCGCTACCGAGCGCGTGTCCTGGACATCGGAAGGACGCCCCATCGAACATGCCCGCGCCCACTACCGGGGTGACCGATATGACTTTGTCATGGAGTTACAGGGCGGCCAGGAGGAGGCAGGACGTGAACGGAAGAACCCGGGAAGGAAAGCGCAAGACGTGGAGGAACCGAGACAATGATGCTTGAGCCGATGGATTCTGTTCTGCCGACCGCCCCCGACCAGGACCCGCGCCGCACCGAGCGGGTGCATCCCGACCATGCCGACCTTGATCTGCTGGACGCTGCTGCATTGGTGCAGGTGCTGGTGCTGGATCAGCAGGACGCGCTGAATGCAGTACAGGCCGCTGCCCCAGCGCTGGCACGGGCTGTAGAAGCTGCGCTGGGACGCTTGCAGGCAGGCGGGAGATTGGTGTATGCAGGCGCGGGCACCAGCGGACGCCTGGGTGTGCTGGACGCCACCGAGCTGACCCCGACCTTCTCCTGGCCGCCAGAGCGGGCCGTACCCCTGATCGCGGGCGGCGAGCGGGCCATTCGGCAGGCAGTAGAGGGCGCGGAAGACGATGAGGCAGCCGGGGCACTGGACGCGCAGGCCGTGAAGATCGGCCCGCTGGACGTGCTGATCGCGGTGGCTGCCAGTGGAACCACGCCGTATGCCCTGGGCGCAGTCCGGGCGGCGCGGCAGGCGGGAGCGCTGGCTATCGCGTTGGCGAACAACCCTGGCACGCCGCTGCTGCACGCCGCCGACTGCCCCATTCTGCTGGACACCGGCCCCGAGGTGATCAGTGGCAGCACGCGCCTGAAGGCCGGAACTGCCCAGAAAATCGCGCTGAATACGCTTTCGAGCGCCCTGATGGTGCGGCTGGGCAAGGTGTACGGCAACCTGATGGTCGATGTGAAATCCACGAATGCCAAGCTGGAAGACCGCGCCGTGCGTCTGGTGCGCCACGCCACAGGCGCAGACGAGGCCACTGCCAAAACTGTGCTGAACAGCGCGGGTGGCAGTGTCAAAACGGCCCTGGTGATGCTGCGCCTGGGGGTCACGGCAGCGGAGGCCGAAGCCCGGTTGACAGCGGCAGGAGGCCACCCACGGGCCGCGCTGGGGGAAGGAGCGACGGGTGAAACAGGAGGAAAGCTTGATTCCTGAGGCGACCCGCGCCCTGTTGGAGCGGGCGGTCGGCAGCGGCGGCATTCCCGGAGCCGCGCTGGGCATCGTCTGGGCCACCGGACAGCGCGACACGCTGATGCTGGGGCACGCACAACTTCAGCCCGAAGCTGTACCCCTGCAACCCAGTTTCTGGTGGGATCTGGCAAGCCTGATCAAGCCCCTCTTTACGGCGCAGGCGGTGTTGCGGGCCACCGAAGCGGGCCGCCTCGATCTGGATGACCCCCTGTCGGCCCACCTGCCTGACCTTGCCTGGATGCAGACCACCACGCTGAAGGAGCGCACGCTCAGGCAACTGCTGACCCACACGGCAGGCCTGCCCGCATGGTCGCCGCTGTACACCTGGGGCACCGCCGCCACCATCCGCGCCCGCGTCTTGCAGGAACCCTGGTCGATGGCCGAACCGGGATCAGTGGTGTATTCCGACCTGGGGTATATCCTGCTGGGGCGCGTGCTGGAGCGGGTGTACGGGCAACTCCTTGCCGATTTTGTACTGGATGACGGCCTGACCTTTGGCCCCGACCCGGCCCACAGCGTCGCCACCGAACATTGCCTGTGGCGAGAACGGCTGCTGCGCGGCGAGACACACGACGAGAATGCTGCCGCACTGGGCGGAGTTTCGGGCCACGCGGGGCTGTTCGGCACACTGGAAGGTGTGCTGGCGCAGGCCGAAGCCCTGTTGCGTGGTGGCTGGCTCTCCCCTGCCGCGCAGGCCCTGGCCGCACAACCCCACGCGGAGGGCCGCACGCTGGCCTTTGTGCAGGCCCAACCCGGCTGGAGCGGCGGCAGCCTGTGCAGCCCGCAGGCGTTCGGGCACACCGGATTTACTGGCACGGGATTTTGGGTAGACCCGGTGCAAGGCGTGGCATGGGTGCTCCTAACCAACCGTGTTCACCCCACCCGGCACTCCGGTTTCGATATTCAGGGTTTGCGGCGGGCAGTGGGGAATACGGTGCTGGCCGCGCTTTAGAGACAAAAACTCTGAGATTGGCAGTTTATTTCACCCTCACCACAACAAAAAACCGGGCCACCCCACTTGGGAGCGGCCCGGTTCTAATCTCTAAGAGTCTTAGAGGTTGCCCTTCAGGGTGCTGGCGACCTTGAAGGCCACTTTCTTGCCTGCGGGGATCTGGATTTTCTCGCTGGTGCCGGGGCGCACGCCGGTACGGGCGGCGGTGGCCTTGACGCTCAGCGTGCCCAGACCGGGCAGGCCGACGCTCTTGCCGCTCTTGACGGCGGTCACGATAACGTCGAGCATGGCGCTGACGGCTTCTTCGCTCTGCTTCTTGGTCAGGCCGGTCTTGTCAGCGATCTGCTCGACAAGCTGGGTCTTGGCGACCTTGTTGCTTTCAGCGGGGGCAGCCACAGCAGCAGCCTTGGCGGGGGCCTTCGCAGCTTTGGGGGCGGCGGCAGCGGGTTTCTTGGCGGGGGCCTTCGTCGACTTTTTCGTCATGGTGAGCAGCATGACATATGAATTGTGCGCTGTGAAGGGGGGGGCAGACCATAGACGCCCTCTGACACGTCCTTAGAAAAAACCAAAAAATAAAAAATGCGTCTGGGACGCCATTTTCGGCAATCAGGCGTCTTTTCTTGAGCGAGGCTAAAGAATGCCGTTCTGGTGGGCTTTCCCACTGTTTTGCCCAAGTGTTAAGGCCGGAGGACGGACAGCGGCGTTCTTGCCCCGACTTTGCACCGTATGTTCGGCAGGCAAAGTGATGGAACCAAAACGATACAGATGGTTTAGCCACTTGACCAATGCAACCTGGCCGGTTGACCCCTAAGCTGATGGGCGTGCCGGATTCTGCCCCGCCCCCCCCACTCCGTAATGCCCCGCCATCCGCAAGCCCGTTTCGGCGCTGGTTTCTGGATACTGGACAACCTGAAAAAGAAGGCTTCTACGAGGAAGAAGGTGCGGCCAAGGCCCAGGAACACACCCACCCCTGGTGGAAAGTCATGTGCTTGACCGGTGTGGACTACTTTTCCACACTGGGCTACCAACCGGGAATCGCGGCGCTGGCGGCGGGCGCACTCAGCCCCATTGCCACGCTGGTGCTGGTGCTGGTCACGCTGTTTGGTGCGCTGCCCATGTACCGCCGGGTGGCCGCCGAAAGTCCGCACGGTGACGGCAGCATTTCGATGCTGGAGCGCCTGCTGGCCTACTGGCCCAGCAAACTCCTGGTCCTGGCGCTGATCGGTTTCGTGGCGACCGGATTTGTCATCACCATTACGCTGTCGGCGGCAGACGGCGCGGCCCACCTGATCGAGAACCCATTCTTGAAAACGGCGCTGGAGGGCACGCAAGTTCCGGTGACTCTCACCCTGATCGCCCTGCTGGGCGCAGTTTTTCTGAAGGGATTCAAGGAAGCCATCGGCATCGCGGTGGGCATCGTGATCCTGTATATCGGCCTCAGTGCAGTGGTGATCGGACGCGGCCTGCTGGACGTGGTGGCCGCGCCGCAGGTGATCGGAGACTGGTGGAAGGCACTGACCACGACCTACCTGTCGCCACTGGCACTGATCGGCGCGGCCCTACTGGTCTTTCCTCGCCTGGCCCTTGGACTCAGCGGTTTTGAAACGGGCGTGGTCGTGATGCCCCTGATTCGGGGTGGCGCGGGCGATACCGAAGCCAAGCCCACGGGCCGCATTCGCAACGCCCAAACCCTGCTGACCACCGCCGCCCTGATCATGAGCGTCATGCTGATCGGCTCGGCCCTGGTGACAACTTTCCTGATTCCGCGTGCCCAGTTCTGGCCCGCCATCACAGTCACGCGCAACGTGAACGCCGCCGACCTGAACGCAGGCCGCGCCGTCTTCAACATGCCGCTGGACGACAGCGCCGATCCCAATGAGGTGGCCTCCCTGTCTCTGGTGGCCGGAAAGACCGGAACCTACCGAATTGATGCACGGACCGTGGGCGGTGTGGTGCCTCTGACCATCACTGTGAAACCCACCGCCGCCCCCGGCAGCGAGCAGGTCACGGTGGTCAAGGCTGCCGGGGAAGCCAACGGACGGGCACTGGCGTATCTGGCCCACAAGCGCCTGGGCGAGGGCTTCGGCACGCTATACGACATTTCCACCATATTGATCCTGTGGTTCGCGGGGGCAAGCGCGATGGCAGGTCTGCTGAACATCGTGCCCCGCTACCTGCCCCGCTACGGCATGGCCCCCGACTGGGCACGTGCCACACGTCCTTTGGCAGTCTTGTTTACCCTGATCAGCGCCCTGGTCACCATTCTGTTCAAGGCCAACGTAGACGCGCAGGCGGGCGCTTACGCCACTGGCGTACTGGCCCTGATGACCTCGGCGGCCATCGCAGTGTTCCTGACCGAACTGCGCCGGGGTCACCGCTTGCCTGCCCTGGCCTTTGCGCTCGTCAGCGTGCTGTTCGTCTATACCAGCGCCGTGACCGTGATCAGCCGCCCGGAAGGTTTGTATATCGCGCTGATGTTCATCGGGGCCATTCTGGTGTTCAGCATTGCCAGCCGGGTCAGCCGCAGCACCGAACTCCGGGCCAAGTCCATTACTCTGGACGAGTCTGCACGCCTGATCATGTGCAGCACCAAGGGTCGGCCCCTGCGCCTGATCGCCAACGCGCTGGACGCCGGAGACACGGACGAATACCGTGAAAAAGAACTGGAGGTTCGCGCCGATACGCACCTGCCGGGGCGCGATACGGCCACCTTTCTGGAAGTGCAGATTCGGGATGCCAGTTCCTTCAGCGACGATCTCCAGGTCACAGGACACCATGTCGGCCCCTACCAGATCCTGCGCCTCAAAGGAGCCAGCAGCGTGCCCAACGCCATCGCCGCCTTCTTGCTGTATGTGCGAGACGAAACGGGCGTGCCGCCCCATGTGTACTTTGAGTGGGACGAGGACAGTCCGGTACGCAACGCCCTGCGCTTCCTGATTGCTGGAGAAGGCGACATTCCGCCCCTGACCCACGAGATTTTGCGGCAGGCCGAACCCGAGCGCAAACGCCGCCCGGTGGTCCACGCAGGAGGATAATCAGCGTCAGCACACGGGAATCAGCACAGTGAGGAGGAGGGGAAACCACAAGAAGGGTTTCCCCTCCTCCTCACTGTGCCACCCAGCCTTTTGAGGCAAACTGGCTCCATGAAGCTGCGAACCCTGATTCGTCTGACAGGGCTGGTCGAATCGGCCACCCGAACTCCTGAACACGCCACACCGGAAACGGGCGGCGTGCGTGGTGCGGCGCGGCGCGTGGCCGACGTGATGCGGCAAGATGGCCGGGTGCAGGGCGCGGCAGAAGGAGTGCTGGGGCGCGTGCGGGAAGCCCGAGCCTCGGTGAAGGAGCGGGCCGACTCGCGGCTGGAACAACTGATTTTCGAGCGCCGGGGCAACGTGGTGCCGGACGATGTGGCCGACCTGCTGGCCCGCCGCCGCCAGGAGCGCGAGGCCGAAGCCGCCCGCCTGCGTGCCCGCCAGGTGTTGCTGGATACGGCAGAAAACCCGGTGCAGCGCCAGATTCTGACGTTGGTAGCCCAGACCACAGCGTGGGCAGGCGGCAAAACGCCTGAGCCTCTGCGTTACACGCAACTCCTAGACCGCCTCGCGCCCAGTGGCAAGGCCGACGCCGAAATGCCCGTTCACCGCGCCCTGTGGACCTTGGCCGAACGCCGCGTGCTGGCCGTTTCGCCACACGGGGAAGTTACGGCTACTTTGCCCGAGATGGGAAGGCAACTGGCAAAAGCTTCGGCTCAGCACTAACCCTTCACAGTCTTTTACAGCACGCTCTTTTACAACCCGCTCCCCTCTTTTTTGCGTGCCAGTGCATAAGGAATGAGGTGGGGGCGGCCTGTATCCGGGTCAGGCAGGATGTGGGCCTTGAGGCCGAACACATCGCGCAGGAGGTCGGGGGTCATCAGGGTGGCGGGGTCGCCCTGTGCGTACACGCGCCCGCCCTCCACGGCAACAAGCTCGTCGCTGTAGCGCACCGCCTGATTGAGATCGTGCAGCACCATCACGATGGTCTTGCCCTGTTCGCGGTTGAGGCGCTGAACGATGTGCAGCACCTCCAACTGATGGCTGAGGTCAAGGTAGGTGGTGGGTTCGTCCAGTAACAGCACGGGCGTGTCCTGAGCGAGGCTCATGGCGATCCAGGCCCTCTGCCGCTGCCCACCGCTGAGGGCGTCGAGCGGGCGGGAGGCGAAGGCCGTCATGCCCGTCTGAGCCAGTGCCCAGCCCACCCGTTCGCGGTCATGGTCGGTGCGTGCGCCCAGCAGACCCTGATGGGGATGGCGGCCAAACCACGCCAGTTGCTCCACGGTCAGGCCCTCGGGGGCCACCGGGCCTTGCGGCAAGATCGACAGTTTGCGGGCCACCTCGCGGGCGGGAAGGCGGTGCAGGTCGCCGCCGTCCAGCAGCACCTGGCCGCCCTGCGGAGACAGCAGGCGCGAGAGGGCACGCAGCAGGGTGCTTTTGCCGCAGCCGTTGGCCCCGATCAGAGAGGTGATGCGCCCGCCCGCCACGCTGAGATTCAGGTCGTCGATGACGGTGCGTGTGCCGTATTGCAGGGTCAGGCCTTGGGTGGACAGGGACGGAGTTGGGGTCATGGGGTTCTTCTCATCGTGGGTCATCCGGTGCGGGCGGCGCGGCGCAGCAAGTACAGGAAGTAGGGTGCGCCCAGCAGGGTGGTGATCACTCCGGCGGGCAGTTCGAGGGGCGGCAGGGCGGCGCGGCCCAGAGTATCGGCCAGCAGCACCAGCAGCGCTCCGATGAGGGCACTGACGGGCAGTAGGCGCAGATGCAACCCACCCGCCAGCATCCGGGCCAGATGCGGGGCCAGCAACCCCACAAAGCCCAGAATGCCGCACGCGCTGACCGCCGCCGCCGCCAAGCCCACCGCCAACGCCAGGGTGCCGTAACGGGCCAGTGGAACCCGTGTGCCCAGCGCCGCAGCCGTCTCTTCTCCGAGCGACAGGACATCCAGCCGCCGCGCCGTCAGCAGAGTGACCGGAAGCAGGGCCAGCGCCCAGGGCCACAGCCGCGCCAGCCGCGACCAATCCGCACCGTACACCGTGCCCGTCAGGAACGAGAGGGCCGCGCCGATGCCGTCCGGGGCACGCACCAGCAGGAGTTGCTGAAAAGCTCCCAGCGAGGCCGCCACCGCCACGCCCAGCAGGGCCAGCCGCACCGGGGGCAGGCGCGAACCATCGCGGGCCAGTGCCAGCACCAGCAAAAAGGCCGCCCACGCGCCAGCAAAAGCTCCCCAGGGGATGCTCCACCCGGGGGCGTTGGGCACGGCCAACAACAGCGCCGTGACCGCCACACCCGCGCCCGCACCCACACCCAGCAGGTCAGGACTTGCCAGCGGATTGCGGACCACAGCCTGCATGATGCTGCCGCTGACCGCGAACATGGCCCCGCCCAGAAGGGCTACCAGCACGCGGGGAAGGCGCAATTCCAGCACCAGTTGGCGGGTCAGGTCGGTGTCGGGGCCAGTGCCGCCCGTGAGGGCCGACCAGAGTTGCGCGGGCGGTGTGGCCACCGCGCCCAGCCCTAGAGCCAGAAATGCGAGGCCCAGCAGCAGCGCCAGCAGACCCAGCGGCAAGGCCCACACACGCACGCCCGAACGGCCAGAGCGGGGCCACACGCCTGCACTCATTGCCGGGGCAAGAAGGCTTTGGGCGGAGCCTTGTCTGCCAGCAGGCCGCTGGAAATCATCTGGGCAAAGATGCTCTTGAGGGCAATCGGCCCCCGCGAACGCGTCCACAGGTCGCGGTCAAATTCGTAGACCCGGCCCCGCTGCACCGCGCTCAGCTTTTGCCACAGCGGGTTTTTGGCCCACTGGATGCTCAGCGGCGTTTCGTCGGCCCCGGTAAACAGCACCAGCGTGCCGGGATTCAGAGCCACTAGACCTTCCAGACTCAGCTCGTATTGCGTGGTCGTGCCCTTGGGGGCCACCAGATTTTTGCGCCCCAATTTGCTGATCAGACTGCCGATAAAAGAATCGGTGCTGTGCACGGTGAATGCGCCGGGAGTGACCACGGCGGCCACCAGACCGGGCGCGTTCTTTTTGGTAAACGCCTGAGCTTTGGACACCAGACTGGCCTGATCGGCCAGCAGTTGGCGGGCACGCGCCTCACGCCCCGTCAGTTGCCCGATGGCGAGGATCTGGCGCAGCACATCGTCGTAACTGCCGCGCCGATTTTCAAAGCCTGCGGTGGGCGCGATCCGGGCCAGATTGGGCAGCAGGGCTTTATGAACAAAGGTATCGGCCAGAATCAGGTCGGGCTTCAGGCCCAGCATGACTTCCAGATTGGGCTGAGCGCGGGAGCCGACCTCGCGCACATCGCGCACACGGGGCTTCAGGTAATCGGGTGCGCCCCGGTCTCCGCCCTGCGTGCCGATGGCCGCGCCGACGGCCTTGATTCCCAAGGCTTCCAGCGTATCCAGATACGAATATTCCAGCGCCACCACGCGGCGGGCGGGTTGCGGCAGGGTCAGCGGGCCGTTGTCGGTCTGGATGCTGACGGGGGCGGCGTGGGCGGGGGCCAGCACGGAGAGGGCGAGGGCGAGCAGGGCGGTTTTTTTGGGGAGGTTGGTCATGGGATTCCTTATCAGAGGTGGAAGTTGGTGCGGGAGCAGGTACGGTGTTACGCCTTCTGTGTTACGCCTTCTGCCGCCGCGCCAGCCAGATGAAAAACGGTGTGCCCAGCGCGGCGATCAGGAGGCCCACGGGCGTTTCGGCAGGTTTGTCGATCAGGCGGGCGGCAATGTCGGCCAGCACCACCAGCGACGCCCCCAACAGGGCGGTGAGGGGCAGGGTGAGGCGGTGATCGGTGCCCAGCAGCGTGCGGGTCAGGTGCGGCACGATCAGGCCCACATACCCGATGGGGCCGACGAGCGACACAGCGCTGGCGGCCAGCAACACGCCCAACACGCTGACCAGCAGCAGATCGCGGCGGGTATTGACGCCGAGGCCCCGCGCCACGTCCTCGCCCAGCGCCAGCACATTGACGCGGCGGGCACTGAGCAGGGCCAGCAGCAGCGCGGCCACCACCCAGGGTGCCGCCTGCGCGACCTGTGCCCAGGTGCGGCCTGCCACGCTGCCCGACAGAGCAAATAGTGCGCCCTGTGCGCGTTCTTCAAACAGCAACTGAATGGCGCGGGTGAGGGCTGCACACAGGGCCGCCACCGCCACGCCCGACAGCGCCAGCCGCACCGGAGTCAGGCCCACGCGGGAAGCGAAGGCCAGGGTCATTCCAGCCGCTGCCAGCCCGCCTGCAAAAGCCAGAGGCACGCCCCATACGCCTAGATTGGGCAGAAATACAATACCGATCAGCATGGCGAGGGCCGCGCCCGCCTCGACCCCCAGAATGCCGGGGTCGGCCAGCGGATTGCGGGTCACGCCTTGCAGCAGCGCTCCACTGACCGCCAGGCCCGCGCCTGCCAACATCGCGGCCACCGTGCGCGGAAACCGCAGGCTCCAGACGACCAGACTGTCGGTGGAATCGTCGGGACGCAGCAGCAGGACCAGCGCCTTGCCAGGATTCAGATTCAGTGCCCCGTAAGCCAGCGAAGCCGTGACCGCACCCGCCAGCAGAACCACGGCCAGCACGTACCACACAAACAGGGGCAGCACTCGGGCAGGGTGAGACACACGGGGCAGGGCGGTCAAACCGGAGCCTCTTCAAAGGTCACGGCGTATTGCGGCGCGGGATTGGTGGCAGGTTTATGGCTGCTGCCCCGCACCTCCAGCGTGTGTGTGACCTGAATGTGTGCGGTCAGTCGCGCAGGAAACCCGTCTGGTTGAATAAATTCCAGCCGGACGGTGGCATGGTCTGCCTCTGCCTGCCCCTCTACCTGCACCGTGGTCAGGGTTTTGGGAGCGTCCAACCACCACCAGCCCAGGCGGGCAAAAGCGTGGGCCTCCGCGACCTGCGCCCAGCGGTCAAAGGCCGAGCTGCCGCGCAACCGGGCAGACAGGGCCAGATGGTCGCCTGTGCGGGCCATCAACTGAGTGGTCAGCTCGGGGGTCATGTGCGCCCAGGTGCGGCCTGCGGGCAATTCTTGCAGGGTGGGGGCAAAGCGGTGGCCGCCAAAGTGAGACGTGCGCCAGACCCGCTCGGTGTTGTCAGCCTGCTCCGCCAGCGCCGCCTGAAGCGGAATGCCGAACTTGCCGCACGCCGCGTCTACCCGGCCATGCGTGCAGACGTGCCAGTCTCGGCCCAAAGGCGTGGGGATCTGTCCATCTTCCAGGGCAGAATCATCCGTTCCTAGCAGTGCCGCCTCCATCAGACGCCACAATCCAGTATCGTTCAGATGGTAATCACGGCGGTCATATTCCGAAAAAGCGCCTGCTGGACGGGTATACAGCCGCACGCGGAACAGATCGTCAGGCAGAGGCTCTTCCTGTGGTGCAAACATCAGCAGGCCGTAGCCCAGCCCCGTCGCCTGAACCTGCTCGCCCAACCTGCCAAATACTTCGCGCCGTTGCTGGCTCCAGGTGGAGGGATCGCGCATGGCTTCCCAGCGGCGCGGCGTGACTTCCAGAGAAAAACAGGTATCCCAACGGTGCGCTGTGCCGTGAGGCGTGCCGCCCGATTCACCCTTGCCATCAGAGCAGAGGACGAGGGCTGAAGCAGCAGTCATAGAGCGCCTGCCAGACAGACAGGTACGGAAAGCAAGAGCGTGGGCCGGGGCAGCCAAGCGGTCAGGTCAGATGAATCAGGGGGTGAGACGAAGCGGCGCATAATGACCTCTGGCTTAAGTAGAGTATTCCGACTGAAAGAGTCGGGATTATTCACTCAAGGTAAGGGCCGGGAGCGTGAGCTGTCAAGGACAGGCCGACCTGGGCAGCAAAGAATCCAGAGGTACAGCCGTGGTTTCCGGGTCACTCAGAAGGTGACCGGAAGCGCCTCCAGCCCACGCACGATGAAGCTCCTGCGCCACTGAACTTCAGTCGGCGGGGCAGCCAAACGCAGATTCGGCGCACGCCTCAGCAGCGTTCCTATGGCTATCTGGGCCTCCAGGCGGGCCAGGGGCGCACCCAGGCAATAATGCATCCCCTGACCGAACGACAGATGCCTGTTGGACTGGCGGGCCACATCCAGCCTGTCGGGATTCTCGAACACGGCAGAGTCCCGGTTGGCCGAGCCGATGACGGCCAGTATCAGTTCACCCCTGGGAATGCGCGTACCTGCGATAGTCATGTCCTGCACGGCGTATCGTTCGGTGGCTGTTTCGGCAGGCACCACGTAGCGGGCCAGCTCTTCTACCCCAGACTTGATCAGGCCGGGGTCCCCTCTCAGGCGGGCCTGTTGATCAGGATGGCGCAGCAATTCGAATACGCCGCTGCCGATCAGGTTCACGGTGGTTTCGTGTCCGGCACTCAACAGCAAGAACACCATTGCCAGAATCTCATCGTCGGTCAGGTGATCGTTGCTGTCTTGCGCCTGCACCAGCGCCGAAATCAGGTCGTCTTGGGGCAGCCCCCGGCGCTTTCTGATCAACCCGCGCAGATACCTCATCAGGGACAGCAGCGGCGGAATCAGGAACGGATTGGGGCTGCCACCAACTGCCACGAAGGCCTTCATTCCCCGGTTGAATCTGGAATTGTCCTGTTCGGGTACGCCCAGGATTCGGCCAATAATGGTCAGGGGGACAGGCAGGGCGAAATCAGCCACCAGATCCATGCGGCCCGTATGCTCTGCCTGATCCAACAGGGCGTCCGTCACGCTCTGGGTCATCCCGCGCATCTCCTCCACCCTGCGCGGCGTGAACGCCTGATGCACCAGCCTCTTCAGGCGGTCATGGTCGGCTCCGTCCAGACTGAGCAGATTGCGTTGCAGCGCCCCGAAGATCGGCGGCAGCCTGGGCGCACGCCTCAATTGTTCGGGCGACATGGCTTCATGTCTGTTCTTGACAAAATGCACATCGTCTTTCAGCACGGCCAGCACGTCTGCATGGCGTGTGACCAACCAGGCACGCTGCCGCCCGCGCAACTTCAGCGTGACCGGAAATACGGGCGCTTCTGCACGGAGGCGGCCATAGAAGGGAAACGGATCGGCCTTGAAGGCCGGGTCGGTGATATTCAGATCCGTCAGGGAAGCCAGTGGCGCGGTCAGAAGATCGGCGGAATTCATGCCTGCGGCCCAAACCCTTCCAGCAATCCGCCCAGCAGCAGATCGGCCAGCAGTTCTGGCAATTCGGCCCAGCTCGCCTCCAGCGTTTCGTCGCCCAGGACGCGCTGAAGGAGTAGCCCCAGAATCAGGCTGGACAGCAGGCGGACCCGCAGCTTCAGGCGCGACCCGGAGTCTCCATTCTGTGTCGCCCAGCGCCCAAAGGCCGCCTCGCCGCCTATCAGCATCGGCTCCAGCACCTGCGCCGAAAAGCGCCCGCGCAGCTCCGGATTGACCATCATTTCGGACACGATGACCCGGAACCACTCGAAGTTGTCGGCCCCGAAAGCTCGCAGCGGATGGGCAAGGTATGCGGCGATGAATTCGCGCTGGCTCAGGCCCGCAAGGCTGGCCGGGTCGATGTTCTGCCGTGCCCGCGTACTCATGAGTTCAAAGAGGCCCAGCAGCAGCGCAGGCTTGTTTTCAAAATAGTTGTAGATGGTGCCGTCGGCCACACCCGCCGCCCGCGCCACATCCCGAATTGTGGCCGGATGAAACCCCTTTTCGGCGAAGACGGTAGCAGCAGCCTCCAGAATCTGCGTGCGTCTTGCGGCAGCCAACTGCTCCTGCACAGCATCCTTGACCATATTAGACCTCCTTGAATCATCATTCAGTTGAATGAATGCTCATTCAGATTTTGAGCCAACATGCCAAGGGAAGTCAAGAGGGCAGGTGGGAGAATGGCCCCGGACTCGCTCCTTACACCGAAGACAGGAGACGGTGCTTTGGATC
Source organism: Deinococcus aquatilis DSM 23025 (assembly GCF_000378445.1). GTDB lineage: Bacteria > Deinococcota > Deinococci > Deinococcales > Deinococcaceae > Deinococcus > Deinococcus aquatilis. The sequence continues at coordinate 135,757 of NZ_KB899697.1, forward strand.
AGGTTGCCATTCTTTCCTCAGACCTTTTACCGCTCGTCGCGCAGATCGGTCACGCGCCGGAGCTTGCCACCCTCGCTGCGGGGCAGGGTTCCGGGTGGGCACAGCACGCATTCCACGGTCACGCCCACCTGCGCTTTGATCAGGCGGGCCACTTCATCCCGCAGGGCCGCGCCCTGATCGCTGGTTTCCAGTTGCAGGCGCAGATCGTCGCGGGTGCCCGTGCGTGTCAGGGTGATGTGGTAATGGGGGCTGACCTGTCCCATTCCCACCAGCACAGCTTCCAGTTGGGTGGGGTACACGTTCACACCGCGCAGGATAATCAGATCGTCGCTGCGGCCCCGAATGAGGTCCATACGGCGCATCGTGCGGCCCGTGGCGTTGGTGGCAGGCAAGAGCCGCGTAATATCGCCTGTCCAGTATCGCAGGATGGGCAGGGCAGTACGCGAGATACTGCTCAGCACCAGCACGCCGTATTCACCGTCTGGCAGCACTTCGCCCGTTTCGGGATTCACGATTTCGGGATAGAAGTGATCTTCCCAGAGGTAGCTGCCGCTCTGCTCGGTCACGTCCTCGTTGCTGACGCCGGGGCCGATGATTTCCGACAGACCATAGATGTTGGTGGCCTGCACGCCCAGCCGCGCCTGCACTTCTGCGCGTGTTTTTTCGGCCCAGGGTTCCGCGCCCAGCACGGCGTATTGCAGGGAAATATCCTGCGGCCTTACGCCCCGGCGGGCAAATTCATCGGCCAGCACGAGGGCGTAACTGGGCGTACAGGCGATCACTTCCGGCTCCAGATCCAGAATCAGTTGCACCTGCCGCTCGGTGCCGCCGCCCGAAACCGGCACGGTACACAGCCCCAGCCGCTCGGCCCCCGCGTGCGTGCCCAGACCGCCCGTAAACAGGCCGTAACCGTAGGCATTGTGAAAAGTCATGCCGGGGCGAGCGCCGCCCGCGTACAGACTGCGGGCCACCACCTCGGCAAAGACGCTGAGGTCGTTGTCGTCGTAAGCCACGATGGTGGCTCGCCCGGTGGTGCCGCTGCTGGCGTGAATGCGGCGCAGGCCGGAACGCGGCACGGCCACTAGGCCCAGCGGGTAATTGTCGCGCAGGTCGGTCTTGTAGGTGAAGGGAAAGCGGGCCAGATCATCCAGCGTGTTCAGGTCGTCTGGGCGCAGGCCCACCGCCTCGAACTTGCTGCGGTAGGCGGGCACATGCTCCCACTGACGCGCCACCATACTTTGCAGGCGCGACAGTTGCAGGGCGCGGAGTTCGGGGAGGGGCAGGGATTCTAGGTGCGGTTGAAACATGAAAAACCTCGGTGGGCCAGCAGAGAAAAGTGAGACGAACAGGAGACCAGATCAATCTAACTCCCCCACCACCTTCCCCGGATTCAGCAGATTCTGTGGGTCGAACAGGGTTTTGATGTCACGCATCAGGTCAAGGGCCTCGCCGTGTTCTTCGCGCATATATACGCGCTTGCGGAGGCCGACGCCGTGTTCACCCGTGCAGGTGCCGCCCACCGACAGGGCGTAGAGGGCAATATCGTGCAGCGCGTGGTCTATGCGTGCCCAGGCCCCGGCATCTTCGGGCGGCGCGTGCATCAGCAGATGCAGGTTGCCGTCTCCGATATGGCCCACCAACGGGGCGGTCAGGGAGTGCTGGGCCAGCGTGCGGGTCATGAAGGCCACCGTCTCCGCGAGGGCAGACAGGGGCACGCAGATGTCACCGATGCGGGTGGCATGCCCCGGCCAGGCGGCGCGGAGTGCGTCATAGACGCCGTGTCTCGCTGCCCAGAGGTTGCCCTGAGCTTCGGGCGTGCGGGCCTCGCCCACCACCTGCCCGCCCGTATCGGTGGCCACCTCGCGCAGCAGGCTCAGGCCCGCTTCGGCATCGGCGGTGTCGCGGCCCGCGAGTTCGACCCACAGGGTGGGCAATTCCGGGTCGTGGCGGGCGCGGTGGCGGTTCACGGCGGCCACCGTATCGGCGTCTACGAATTCCAGCCGTTCGGGGGTCAGGCCCAGACCGCGCAGGGCGACACTGGCCGACACAGCAGCAGCCAGATCAGGAAAGGCGAGCTGGGCGCTGACGGTGGCGGGTGGAAGCGGATGCAGGCGCAAGGTCAGCGACGTGATCACCCCCAGGGTGCCCTCAGAGCCGATCAGAAGCTGCTTGAGCGCATAGCCGCTGCTGCTTTTGCGGGCGAGGCTGCCCAGATCCAGCACGCGGCCATCCATCAGGGCCACGCGCAGGGTCATCACGTTTTCGCGCATACCGCCGTATCGCACGGTGGTCGTGCCGCTGGCATTCGTGGCCGCCATTCCGCCCAAAGTGGCGTCTGCACCGGGATCAACAGGGAAAAACAGACCGTGTGGACGAAGACGGCGGTTGAGCGCCACCCGCCGCACCCCCGGCCCCACGCGCACCGTGAATCCCACCGGATCGAGGTCGGAAATGCTGTCCAGTGCGCCCAGATCGAGGCTGATGCCGCCGGGAGCAGGCAGGACCGCGCCTTCCAGACTCGTACCCGCCCCCCAGGGCGTGACTGGAATGCCGAACTCACGGGCCACGGCCAACGTCGCCACTATATCGGCCTCGGACTGGGCGAAGACCACCGCACCGGGGGTTGAGGTGAAGGGCACGCCCTCATCGTGGGCATGGCCCGCCAGATCGCCGGAAGCGAGGCTGACCCGCTGCCCCAGTCCGTCTTTCAGGGCTTCTTGCAGGGCCGCTGTCCAGCTCATTTGGCGACCCTCATTTGGAAGCACTCATTTGACAGTCCTCATTTAGCGGCCCCCAGATAGCTGGCGACCACTGCCGGATCGTGGGCAAGGTCAGCGGCAGGGCCACTGAGGCGCACCTGCCCGCCTTCCAGCACATAGCCAAAATCGCTGATGGCCAGGGCGGCGCGGGCGTTCTGTTCGACCAGCAGGACCGTGACCCCGGTATCCCGCAACTCGGCCACGATCCGCAAAATTTCGCGCACGATCAGGGGTGCGAGGCCGAGGCTGGGTTCGTCCAGCAGCAGCAATTTGGGGCGGGCCATCAGAGCGCGGCCAATGGCGAGCATCTGCTGTTCGCCGCCCGACAGCGTTCCGGCCAACTGCTTGCGGCGTTCTTCCAGTCGCGGAAAACGGGTGAAGACGCCGCCCAGATCGCCCGCGCCTTCGCGTCTGCGGGTATACGCTCCCAGCCGCAGATTGTCCTCGACGGTCATGGAGGAAAACAGTTCGCGGCGCTCGGGCACCAGCGTCATGCCTGCGGCCACCCGCGATTCCAGCGGCGTGTGGGCCAGCGGGCGGCCCGCATATTCCACCCGGCCCCGCGAAGGCAGCGCCCCTATAATTGCGCCCATCAGGGTGCTTTTGCCCGCGCCGTTGGCCCCGATCACGCTGACGATCTGGCCCGCGCCCACGCTCAGGCTCACGCCCTGTACCGCCTCCACGCGCCCATAACTGACGTGCAGATCATCCACCTTCAGCAAAGGTGCGGGAAGCAAAGGAGAGGTGGAGGTCATGCGGCTCCTTCTTCGATGTCTACGCCCAGATAGGCCTCGCGCACAGCGGGATTGTCGCGCACCTGCTGCGGGTTGCCCTGCGCCAATTCCTGCCCGCCGTTCATGACGACCAGACGGTCCACCAGATTCATCACCAGATCCATGTCATGCTCCACGATCAGCACTGTGACGCCCTCGTCTCGCAGGCGGCGCAGCAGGGCCGAGAGTTCTCCCTTTTCGCCGTAGCGCAGGCCCGCAGCGGGTTCGTCCAGCAGCAGGAAGGCGGGGTCGGCGGTGAGGGCGCGGGCGATTTCGAGGAGGCGTTGCTGACCCAGCGCCAGATTTCCGGCCTGATCGAAGGCCCGGTCACGCAGGCCCACACGCTCCAGTTGGGCCAACGCCGCGCCCTGCAAGGCCGCCTCCTCGCGCCGCTCCAGATGCAGCAGACTGGCAATCATGCCCGCTTTGCCGCGTGCGTAGCCGCCCATCATGGTGTTTTCCAGCAGGCTGAGTTCTGGAAACAGGCGCACATGCTGGAACGTTCGCGCCACGCCGAGGCGGTGAATGGTGCGGGCGGGCAGGCGAGTGGCGTCGCGGCCAAGCAGGGTCACGCTGCCGCGAGTGGCCGGATTCACGCCCGTGATCAGGTTGAACATGGTGCTTTTGCCCGCTCCGTTGGGGCCGATCAGGCCCACGATCTCGCCCGCCTTGACATCAAAACTCACTTCTGAGACGGCTCTCAGGCCGCCGAACTGCTTGACGGCGTTCTGGACGTTCAGAATAAAGCTACCGGGTACGGGGTCGGGTCGGTGCGGGAAGGTGATGGCCCGCGCCAGCAAACGCGGTGTGCCCGCCGGAACCCAGCGTTCGGCCAGCGGCCACAGCCCCCGCCGCGCAAACTGCAACACCAGAATGATGATGATGCCCAGCACGATCACCTCGTAATTGCCGCCTGTGCCCAGCAGGGTGGGCAACACGTTTTGCAGCACTTCCCGGAGCGCCGTGATCAGGATGGCCCCTGCCACACCGCCCCACACGTACCCCGCGCCGCCCAGCACGGCCATGAACAGGTATTCGATGCCCACATTCAGCCCAAAGGGAGTGGGGTTGACGAACCGCTGCTGATGCGCGTACAGCCAGCCAGCCGCCGAAGCGAAGACCGCGCTGAGCACGAACACCTGCACCCGCAGCGAAAAGGTATTGGCCCCGAACGCCTCCGCGACCACCGTGCCGGAACGCAAGGCACGCATGGCCCGCCCGACGCGGCTGGACAGCAAAAATTGTGCGGCCATGATGCCCAGCGCCAGAAAGACGAGGGCAAGGTAAGCGAAGCGCCGGGGGTCGGTCAGGTCAAGGCCGAAGATGCTGACGGGCGGAATGCCACGCAACCCGGTAAAGCCGCCCAGCGCGGGCGAATTGCCGAACACGTAATACAGGCTGATGCCCCAGGCAATCGTTGCCAGCGGCAGATAATGCCCCTGCATCCGCAGGGTTGCCAGCCCCAGCAGCGCCGCCACACCCGCCGTCACGATCATCCCGGCGGGCAGGGTCAGCCACGGATTCCAGCCGTAAGCCGTGGTGAGCAGGGCCGTGGTGTACGCGCCCACGCCCATGAACGCGGCCTGGCCGAAACTGGTGAGGCCCGCCACACCCGTCAGCAGCACGAGGCCCACCACAGTCAGAGCAGCAATGGCGACGTTGGTCAGCAGCGTGACCTGAAACACGGGCAGCACGGCGGGCAACACAAGGGCGATCAGGGCGGCCACGAGGGCGAGGATCAGGCGGGGAGTCATCGGGAAGCTCCTGTGGCCGATGCTTCTGGCTGGATTCCCCACGCACTCTGCACAGTTCTCAACCTCAATAAAAACGGGATCATTCGTCTTCCTCGTCGTGGTGCTTGCTGCTCAGGCTGCGCCACAACAGCACGGGCAGAATCAGGGTAAACACAATCACTTCCTTCCACTGGCTGAGGCTGAAACTGGCGTAACTTTCGATCAATCCGACCAGGAGTGCGCCGAGGGCTGCCACCGGGTAGGACACGAGGCCGCCGATAATGGCTCCCACGAACCCCTTGAGGCCGATGAGGAAGCCCGTGTCGTAGCTGACAGCGATGCTGGGGCCGATCAGGAGGCCGCTGAGGGCGCCGATCAGGGCCGCCACCGTGAAGGCCAGCGAACCCGCCGCCGTGGGCCGGATGCCCACCAGTCTCGCGCCCATGCGGTTGACGGCGGTGGCCCGCAGCGCCTTGCCCGTCAGCGTGCGGTCAAAAAAGTAGTACAGCCCCACCATCAGCAGTGCCGACACCATGATGACCAACAGGCTCTGGTTGCTGAGAGTCACGCCGCCCAGCACGGTATTCCCTTCGGCAAAGGCGGGAGTGCGGCTGCCTTCTGGCCCGAAAAACACCAGCCCGAGGCCCACCAGCACCAGATGCAGCGCCACCGAAGCGATCAACAGCACCAGCACCGAGGCATTGCGGAGCGGCTGGAACACTACGCGGTACAGCAGCGGCCCCAGCGGAACCACCAGCAGCAGCGTCAGAAGCACCTGCACCAGCAGCGGCGCTTTGGCGGCGGCCAGCGTGGTGGTCAGTGCCCACAGGCCCGCGCCCAACGCCACGCCGGAAACGCCGGAAATGCCAGCGGATCGTCCGTCGCCGCGCCGCAGAGCCTCCACGACGTTCAGCACCGTGGAGATGGCGAGCAGCACCAGCAGCAGCGTCAGCGTACCGGGCACCCGGCCCAGTTGCAGGCTGGCGAGCGTCAGCGTGCCGAACATCACAAATTCGCCTTGCGGCACAAAAATCACGCGGGTCACGGCAAAGACCAGAACCAGCGCCAGCGAGAGCAGCGCGTACACTGCGCCGTTGGTCAGGCCGTCGGCAGTCAGAATCGGAAAAATGGCAGGATCGAAGATATTCAAAGCGGGGCCTTTTGGTGGGATGAGAAGGCGCAAATAGGGGAAGGGCTACGGGCGAGAGCGTTCATAGCTCAAGGCCCATAGCCCATAGCCCACAACGTTACTTGATCAGTTTCCAGGTGTTGCCCACGACCTGCACCATCACGCGGCTGCGAGCATCGAGGCCGAGGTGGTCGGTGGCACTGAGATTAAAGATGCCGTGTGCGCCGATGATGTTGCGCGTGCCTTGCAGGGCGTCGCGCAGGGCTTCACGGAATTCGGCAGTGCCGGGCTTGGCTTTTTTGAGGGCCACCGGAATGGCTTTTTGCATCAGCAGGCCCGCGTCCCACATGTGCGCTCCGAAGGTACTCACGCTGTCTTTGCCGTATTTGCCTTCATACAGGTTGACGTAGGCCAGCCCAACCTTCTTCATGGGGTTGGAATCAGGCAACTGGTCGGCCACCAGTACGGGGCCAGCGGGCAGGATCGCGCCTTCCACGTCTTTGCCGCCCACACGCAGGAAATCTGCATTGGCGACGCCGTGCGTCTGGTAAATCTTGCCGCCGTATCCACGGTCATTCAGGGTTTTCTGCGGCAATACGGCAGGCACGCCCGAAGCGCCGATCAGCACGGCGTCGGGCTTGGCGGCCAGCACTTTCAGCACCTGCCCGGTCACGCTGGTATCGGTGCGGGCGTAGCGTTCGGTGGCGACCACGCGGATGCCGCGTGCGGCGGCGTTCTTCTGGAGTTCAGCCAGCCAGCCCTCGCCGTAGGCATCGTTGAAGCCGATGTAGCCCACGGTTTTGACCTTATTTTGCTGCATGTGCTGCACGATCGCCGCTGCCATCAGCGCGTCGGTCTGGGGTGTCTTGAAGACCCATGAGCGGCGGGCGTCTACTGGCTTGATGATGCCCTCGGAGGCAGCCAGCGAGATCATGGGGGTCTTGCTTTCGGCGGCCACATCGATCATGGCGAGGCTGGCGGGCGTGGTCGTGGTGCCGATAATCAGATCGACCTTGTTTTCCTGAATCAGCTTGCGGGCGTTGGTCACAGCGGTGGTGGTATCGCTGGCATCGTCCAGAATGGTGTAGATGACCTTCTGTCCACCAATTGTTTGTGGCAACAGAGCCACCGTGTTCCGTTCGGGAATGCCGAGGCTGGCGGCGGGGCCAGTGGACGAGACGATCACGCCCACGCGCACATCGGCCAGGGCCAACGAGGACACGGCAAGCAGGGCGGTCAGGGTCAGACGGAAATGATTGGAACGCTTCATGGGTGAACCTCCGTACACCGCCGAGCGTCAAACTGGGCGGAGATCATAGCAACTTGGGTTAAGCGATGGTAGCAGAAAAAGCGGTCAGGCTAACAAGCGTTAGCCAACTTTGTGACCTGTCCCCTTTCCGGGGGCACTCTCTACAGACGCACGCGCTGAGAGCAACCGTTACCCCGCTGACGTTCAGCGGTGTGACAGGCTCTACAGTAAAGGCGATGCCCTGGCCTCCGCTCCGCTTTCGCCCCATCCTCTCTGCTGCACTGCTGACCTGTACCGCTCTGCTGTCTGCCTGTGCGCCGCTGAGCTGGCGGCCCGGCAAATCGCCCGCGCTTGACCTGAACGCCGCCCCGCCCGACGTGGTGCTGCTGAGCGTCTCGGGACGCTGCGGCCCCCCCTGCGCCGCCCCGCGTGACGACTGGGATTCGCTGACCCCACGGGGCACTGTAGACGCGGTGGCCGACGCTCTGGCCGCCACGGGCCTCAGCGTGCAGGTCGGCGGGTACGCCAGCAACGCCAACGAAACCTTCTTTTCCAAACAGGTGTTGGCTTTTCAACCCGGTTTTGGGGCGTTGGTGCGCGACCTGGACCGCATGAAATCCACCTGGCTGGCGGGGCCGAATCCGCCGCGCCTGGTGCTGCTGGGCCATTCTCAGGGCGTGATCTGGACCCATTACCTGACGCGCATCTACCCCGACGTGCCGTTTTCTCTGCTGATCGATCTGGACGGCAGTTGCACGTTCTGGGGAGCTGACCGCGCCACCGACCGTCCGCTGATCCCCCTGAACTATCCGGCCCCCGGCCAACCCAAACCCGCCCAGGCCTGCGACAATCTGAGCACCCCAGCAGGCACCTTGCGCGGCAAGGATGTCGTGTGGCCCAACGTGGAGCGCAATCTGGAAGTGCAGAGCAAGCGCCTGCCTGCCCGCACCAGTCCAGCGGGTGGCCTGCCCGTCAACTACCTGTTCGACCTGACCCGCAACGCCCGCCCAGACGGAAGCCGCACGGGAATAGAGACATTCATATCGGTGCGCGAAGATCACAGCGCGGTGTCTCATCCAAACAGCGATGCCCTGCGCTGGGTGTCGGAACATGCGGCGCAACTGGCCCTGAGCTGGAAACTTCAGCGCTCAGACGAAGTGCAGACGGGAAATGCACCCACGGGCACGCCTTGACCTAAACGGCAGGACCGAGTGACTGGACCGAGTGACTGGGCTGGATCAGCCTTCTTCTGCACCGAACGCCAGATACAGCCGCGCCAGCAATTGAGGGTCGCTCAAGCTGCCTCCCAGTACCTCTTCGGCACGGCGCAGGCGGTAGCGCAGCGTATTGACGTGAAGATTCTGCCGCGCCGCCAGGAGCGATAGAGAACCGGTATGCATCAGGTAGGCCCGCAGGGTGGCCTCTATTCGCCCGTCATCGTCCAGCACAGCGAGGCGGGCCTGAATCTGGGCCTTCAGCGTGCCCAGTGCGCCGCCCGACAGGAGGGCATACAGCGCGTCCATTCCGTGAAAGAGTGTGAGGCCGCGTGGCTCACGGGTGGCGACAAGTGCCTGACGTGCCTGCTGCAACGCAGTGCGGGCTGCACCCGCGCCCACATGCCGCCCGCTGATGCCGAGACGCACATCCTGCGCGGTAGAGGCGGTCAGGGCCGCGTGCAGACCACCCGCTTCCCGCTCCAGGTCGTGGGTGGGCCACAGCCATACGGCGCGGTTGTCCTGAACAGTGCAGTAGACCAGTCCGGCCCGCTCGGACACCGACTCCGGCCCCTGCGTGCGCTCAAAAAAGTAACCCTCACCCACTGCCGCCAGAACATCCAGCGCGGCGGCGCGGGCGGTGCGTGCCCTCAGGCCGGGTGCAGACTCATTTGGGAAGGCCGCCACAGCCACTGCATACGCCTCGCCGTCCAGCACGGCATTCTCGGAACCAGCGCCCGCTAACAAGGCATTCAGCGTGTGTTCTCCGACTCGGCGCCGTGCCGCTCCTGCCGCCGCCGATTGCAACCGTGCCAACAGCGCATATTCGGCAGCGACGGGCAGCAATGGTCGCCACTGTGCGGCCACGTCCAACAGCAGCGCACCCACATGCCGCCCACCATGCGTCAGGCGAACCGACAGAGGCTGACCTGTAGGCGTGCCAGCAGACGCCACCACATCGCCCCAACTGGCCCGAATTTCGGCGCGTCCTCCGGTCAGGCGGGCCAACACTGCCGTGAGTTCCTGCTCTGGGCGGACGTGCAACGTGGCCCCACGCAGGGCAGAAAGGAGGGCAGGCAGGCCCGGTGAGGCCAGTGCTTCCTGGGCCAGAAGGCTCAGCGCCGCGCCGCGCACATGTTCCAGAGGATGCTGGGGCAACAGCTCCGCAGCCTCTTCGGGCGTGCTGAACGTCTTTTTCGCCTGCTTCCCTTCAGGCAGATTCAGGGTAGTTCGCAACTCGGCAAGGGTCGGCATCTGTCGGATTCTACAAACTATGCGCGTGCAATCCACATTCTGTCCAAAAACTGGCAGGGTATTGGGCTTATGCTGAGCAGATCGACAACCCCAGTTTCAAGCATTCGAGTTCCCCTTCATCCGAGGAGTAGAGAGTGAAATACACCAGATTTACTGCGGGAGGCCGCCAGCTCAGGGGCCACCTGCACGACGGAAAACTGATTGACGCTGCCGGAGTGGCACACGACCCCGCCGCCGTACAATTTCGGCTGCCCGTGGAACCGCCCAAAGTGATCGCGCTGGCACTGAATTACAACGATCACGCGGGCGAATTGGGCCTGACGCAACCCAGCGAACCCGCCCTGTTCTGGAAACCCAACACCACTTTGCTGCCCCACGGCGGAACCGTGATCTATCCGCGTGGCGCAGAGTTTATGCACTACGAGGTCGAACTGGGCGTGATCATCGGGCGCGACGCCCGCCGTGTGAAGGCCAAAGACGCGATGGATTACGTGGGCGGCTACACCATCGGAAACGACCTGGTAGTGCGCGATTACGTGACCAACACCTTCCGCCCTCCCATGCGCGGCAAAGGCTGGGATACTTTCGGCCCACTGGGGCCGTATTACGTGACCGCCGATGAGGTGGCCGACCCGCACGACCTGACCCTGACGGCGCACGTGAACGGCGAATTGCGGCAACGGGGCAGCACCCGCGACATGATCTTTTCTATTCCCGAACTGATCGAACACATTTCGCGCTTTATGACGCTGCAAGAAAACGACGTGATCCTGACCGGCACACCCAAAGGCATTTCTCACGTGCGCCCCGGCGACGTGATGACGCTGGAAGTTGAGGGGCTGGGCATCCTGCAAAACGATATTCAGGAGGAGGATGACGGCGCAGAACCGATCAAGGGCAAGGAAAGCAAAGAGGGCGAGTGGGACGGGCGCTAAAGCCTGAGAAGGCGTCAGGAAACTGGGGGCAACAGCTCATCCGGCAGGCGCACGCTACGGCTATGACGCTTAACCCCCTGGCCCTGACTCTGCTGTTTTCCGCCTCTGCTCTGTCTGGTGTGGCCGCCGCGCAGCCCGCCTACCGCATGGATTCTTACCTGCTGCTGAACGGCAAAACGCAGCCCGCCTTCGCATGGTGCGACGCGCCTGACCGTGTGCTGGCGCTGACCAACCCGGCTACCCAGCCCGCCACGCCGCAGCCGGTAACGCTGGCCCGCTGGCTCAAACGTGCGCCCAATAAGGTGCAAACCGGAGCCTACCGCTTGGGGCCGGGAGAGGGAGCGGCGGGAACTATTTTCGTGGGCCTGAATCCAGCCAGTCGGCCTGACAGCAGCGCAAACGAGAACGGTGGAAATGTACGCCTCAGCAACGTGCAGAACGTGAACGACCCCGCCTACCGCATGAGCGCCGTGGGGGGCTTCAAAACGCCTTACGAGGATGTGCGCTGCCGCTACATACCAGACGCCGCTTTTGTTGGCGCAACCGCCAAACGCACGGTGATCATCTGGGCAAACGGCGGCAAAGTCACTTACGCCACCCGCAACTTCGACGGCACGCCGGGGGTAACGATCAGCGGGGGAACACCGATTAATTTTGGCTCCGAATCCGGCTGGGGCTATGAATTCCAGACGCCCGACGGCTTTGGGTACAGCGTGGCTCGGGGTGATTTCTCGGCAAACCCACAGATGACCCTGAACGTCATCAAAGGCGGAAAAGTCATCCAGACCGAACCCTTTCTGGCCTATTCCATCAGTACACCCCTCTCCAATTCGGCACAGCCCAAGTAAGCCTGTCAGGAGCAACCATGACCACCACCACGCTTCCCCAGACCACACACCCCAACCTAGAAAAAGCGGCGCAACTTGCAGCAGGGCTGCGGCCCCTGCGTCATCTGATCGGCGGGCAGTGGGCCGAGTCGGACGGCGGCGAACGCTTCGACTCGGTGAATCCGCACGATGGCAGCGTACTGACCAGCGCCCCCAGCGGCACAGCGGGCGATATTGACCGGGCTGCCCGTGCCGCTCACGACGCCTTCCAGATCTGGCGTAATGTCAGCGGGGCCGAACGCCGCCGCCTGCTGCACCGCATTGCCGATGCCATCGAAGCCCGCGCCGACGAAATCGCGCTGCTGGAGAGTCTGGACACCGGGCAGGCCATCCGCTTCATGAAGTCGGCGGCCACACGCGGGGCCGAAAACTTCCGCTTTTTTGCAGACCGCGCCCCCAGCGCCAGCGACGGCCAGAGCCTGCCCGCACCCGGTTTCATCAATTACACCCTGCGCCAGCCGATTGGCCCGGTGGGCGTGATTACGCCGTGGAATACGCCCTTTATGCTGAGCACCTGGAAGATTGCCCCAGCACTGGCGGCAGGCTGCACGGTGGTTCACAAGCCTGCCGAATGGAGTCCAGTCACGGCGACCCTGCTGGCCGAAATCATGCAGGGCGTGTTCGAGGAGGCGGGCCTGCCGGGGGGCATCGTGAATCTGGTGCACGGCTACGGCGAAAGCGCGGGCAAGGCGCTGACCGAGCACCCGCTGATTCAGGCGGTGGCCTTCGTGGGCGAAACCACCACCGGCAGTCACATCATGCGGCAGGGAGCCGACACCCTCAAGCGCGTTCACTTCGAGCTGGGCGGCAAAAATCCGGTGGTGGTCTTCGATGACGCCGATCTGGACAAATCCCTGGACGCCGTGGTGTTCATGATCTATAGCCTGAACGGGGAACGCTGCACCAGCTCCAGCCGGGTGCTGATCCAGAGCGGCATCTACGACGAATTCACGGCCCGGATTGCCGAGCGTGCCCGAAATCTGCGCGTGGGCCACCCACTGGACCCCACCACCGAGGTCGGCCCGCTCGTTCATCCCCGGCACACGGGCAAAGTCACCTCCTACTTTGATCTGGCACGGGAAGAAGGCGCGACCATCGCAGCGGGCGGCGAGGCACGGGGCGGAAATTACGTGTCCCCAACGCTCTTTACCGGAGCAGGGGCCAATATGCGGATTGCTCAGGAAGAAATCTTTGGCCCCGTGTTGACGGCAATTCCCTTTGAGGACGAGGCCGAAGCCCTGAGCATTGCCAACGGTGTGCGCTACGGCCTCGCCGCCTACCTCTGGACCAACGACATCACCCGCGCCCACCGCTTTGCCCAGAACGTGGAAGCGGGTATGGTCTGGGTCAACTCCGAAAATGTGCGCCACCTGCCCACGCCCTTTGGCGGCGTGAAAAACAGCGGCATCGGGCGCGATGGCGGCGACCATTCCTTCGAGTTCTATATGGAAACCAAAAACATCGCCATCTCGCTGGGCACGCACAAAACGGCGCGGCTGGGGGTAGGGGAAGCGCAGCCGACGCGGGACGGGGTGGATAAAAAATTGGCGGAATAGCCCCCCACCGCTTCGCAATGCCCCTTAAGTGGAGGAATCAAGAACTCTCGTCCTCTCCACTGAACGGAAATGGCCCACAACAACACACTCGCAGAACTACAGAGGCCGGGAGGGGGATTGCCCTTCCACAAGGAGCATGTATGGCTATTCTCACCGGACAACAGTTTTTAGACCGCCTTCAGCAGCAGCCGCCCACGCTGTACATCGACGGCGAGCGTGTGACCGACCCCACCACGCACCCGGCCACACGCAACATGGCCCACAGTCTGGCCGGGTTGTACGACCTTCAGCATCAGCCTGACCTGCGCGACACGCTGAGTTTTGAAGAGGACGGCGAGCGCTATGCCATGAGCTTTTTCGTGCCGCACAGCAAGGATGATCTGGCCCAGATCGGCAGGGCGCACCACCTCCGCGCCAACTATTCGCTGGGTTTCCTGGGCCGTGCGCCCGATTATATGAATGCCAATGTGATGGCCGCAGGCTTGGGGGCCGCCTACTTTTCCGAGTGCGAGGCCAGTGGCGAGGGCAAACGCGACTTTGCGGCCAACATGCGGAATTACTACGATTTCGTGCGCCGCAATGACCTGTGCCTCACGCACGCGCTGACCAATCCGCAGGTTAACCGGGCCAAGCAGGCTTCCGAAATGCCCGACCCCTACATTGCGCTGGGCGTGGTGGAAGAACGGGAAGAGGGCGTGGTGGTGCGCGGCGCACGCATGATGGCAACCCTGCCGATTGCCGATGAAATCCTCGTGTTTCCGTCCACGGTACTGAAGGAAAACGCCGACAAATCGCGCTACGCGATGGGCTTCGCGCTGCCCACCAATGCCCCCGGCCTCAGCTTTCAGTGCCGCGAGCCGTTTGATATTGGCCGCGACCCCGAAGACCACCCGTTGGGCAGCCGGTTCGACGAGCAGGACGCCTTCGTTATTTTTGACGACGTGCTGGTGCCGTGGGAGCGGGTCTTCCTGCTTTACGATACCGAACTGGCGAACAAGGCCTATGCGGGCACCGACGCCGTGCTGCACATGGCCTATCAGGTCGTCAACCTCAAGATTGCCAAGACCGAAGCGCTGCTGGGCGTGGCGCAGGGCATCGTGAACGCCATCGGCAGCGGACAATTTCAGCATGTGCAGGAAAAGGTCAGCGAATTTATCCTGACGCTGGAAATCATGAAGGCGCTGGAGGTGGCGGCCCGTGACGGCGCGGCTCCCAACAAATACGGTGTGATGACCCCGGCACGCGGCCCACTGGACGCCGCCCGCAACTATTACCCCGCCGTGTATGCCCGCCTGACCGAGCTGATTCAGCTTCTGGGCGCGTCGGGAATCATCATGATGCCCAGCAAGGCAGACCGGGAAGGCCCGCTGGGGCCGATGATCGCCAAATATTTGCAGGCCGGAAACGCCAGCGCCGAAGAACGCCTGAAACTGTTCCGGCTGGCCTGGGACATGACCATGAGCAGCTTTGGCGGGCGGCAGAACCTGTACGAGAAGTTCTTTTTTGGCGACCCCGTGCGGATGCGTTCGGCCCTGTACGACGTGTACGACAAAGCGCCGTATGTGGAGCGCATTCACAGCTTCCTGAAGCGCACCGAAACGCCGCAGGTGGTGGCCGCCGATGACTGACCTCTCTAATCTCTCTGCCCTCTCTGCCGGAATGCCCGACATCATCCGCATTGCCCACACCATTTTTACGGTCACGGATCTGGCCGCCAGCCGCGCCTTTTATGTGGATCTGCTGGGCCTGAACGTGCTGCACGAGGAACCGGGCGCACTGTACCTGCGCGGCGTGGAAGACCGCGAATGGACGCTGAAGCTGGAACTTGCCAAGCAGGCGGGAGTGCGCCACATCGCCTACCGGGTGCGGGCCGACGCCGATCTGGAACGTATGGCAGCGCTGGCCGAACGCGAGGGCCTCCCCTACCGTTGGGAATCCGAGCGTGACCGCCCGAGAATGCTGCGGATGCAGGACCCGTTTGGCGTGCCTGTGGCCTTCTTCCGCGAAAGCGTGACACATCCCTGGCTGTTGCAGGACTACCACTTGCACCGGGGGCCGGGGTTGCAGCGGGTAGACCATGTGAACGTGATGACCCCCGAAGTGGGCAACATGCGCGACTGGTACGCCAGAGAACTGGGCTTCCGAACCTCCGAATACACCGAGGACGACGAGGGCCGCATCTGGGCAGCTTGGGTGCAGCGGCGCGGCGGCGTGCACGACCTCGCCATGACCAACGGCACCGGCCCCCGCCTGCACCACTGGGCATACTGGATGCCCGACGCCATGAGCATCATCCGCACCTGCGACATTCTGGCCGGGGCGCGGCAGCCCGAACGCATCGAGCGCGGCCCCGGCAGACACGGCATTTCCAATGCCTTTTTTCTGTACGTGCGCGACCCGGACGGCCACCGCATCGAGCTGTATACCAGCGACTACATCACGGTTGACCCGGATTTCGAGCCGATCCGCTGGCACCTCAACGACCCCCGGCGGCAGACCCTCTGGGGAGCCAAAACGCCGCGCAGTTGGTTCGAGGAAGGCTCCAGCTTTGAGGCATTTGATGGCGGCTGGGTGGAGGCACGGGAAGGCGAACTGAAGGGAATGCCCATTCATGTCATCTAGGGTGTGGGCTGTGGGCCGTAGGTTGTGGAAAGAATGACCGAGCTTGAACGAGTTATTCCAGACGATCAACTGGCCGCCCTCGCCAGCGAACTGGAGGGAGCCGAGGCCACAGGCGTCATGCTCTCCCCTTTTTCCGAACGGTTTGCGGGCATGACCATAGCCGACGCCTACGCGGTGCAGCGGGCGTGGGTGGCGCAGAAGGTGGGCAGCGGGCGGCGCATCCTCGGGCACAAAATCGGCCTGACCTCGCGGGCCATGCAGATGGCCTCCCAGATCACCGAGCCGGATTACGGGGCGCTGCTGGACGATATGTTTTTTGAGCCGAATGGAGACATTCCCCTGTCGCGGTTTGTGGCTCCCAAGGTGGAAGTCGAACTGGCTTTTCTTCTCAAGGCCGACCTGCACGGCCCCGGCGTGACTCTGCTGGACGTGCTGCGGGCCACCGAATACGTGACCCCCGCCGCCGAAATTATCGACGCCCGAATAGAGCGGATCAGCCGTGCCACGGGCAAGCCGCGCCGCGTGCTGGACACCATCAGCGACAACGCCGCCAATGCCGGAATCATTCTGGGTGGGCGAGCCGTGCGCCCCGACGACATCGACCTGCGCTGGGCGGCGGCGCTGTGCATCAGGAATGGCGTGGTGGAAGAAACGGGTGTGGCGGCGGGCGTGCTGGGTCATCCGGCGGCGGGCATCGCATGGCTGGCAAATCGGCTGGCCCCACACGGTGAGGGTCTGAAGGCCGGAGAAGTGGTGCTGGCCGGATCGTTCACGCGCCCAGTGGACATCGGCTCTGGCGACGTATTTACCTTCGATTACGGCCCACTGGGAACTTTTTCTTGCCGATTCGCGGGGGCAGCGCGTGGACAGTAATGACAGCTTGAAGAACACCTTTAAAACCCGGTTGATTGCCGGAGAGCAACTCTTTGGATTCTGGCTGGCGCTGGCCGACTCCTACAGCGCCGAAATCTGCGCGGGCGCGGGCTTCGACTGGCTCCTGATCGACGGCGAACACGCCCCCAACGATCTGCGCTCCACGCTGGCACAGCTTCAGGCTGTTGCGCCCTATCCTTCGGCGGCGCTGGTGCGGCCCCCGGTGGGTGACTCGGTGCTGATCAAGCAACTGCTGGACATCGGCGCACGCAACCTGCTGATTCCGATGGTGGAGACGGCGGAGCAGGCCCGCGCCTTGGTGGCCGCCACGCGCTACCCGCCGCGAGGCATTCGGGGTGTGGGCAGCGCTCTGGCCCGTGCCAGCGCCTTTTCCCGCAATTCGGAGTATCTGAAACAGGCCGACGATGGTCTCTGCCTGATCGTGCAGGTGGAATCGGCGTCAGCACTGGCCGACCTGGACGAGATCGCCAACGTGGAGGGTGTTGACGGCGTATTCATCGGCCCCGCCGACCTCGCCGCCAGCATGGGGCTTCTGGGCAACCCCAACCATGCCGACGTGCAGCAGGCCATTCAGACTGCCGCCGCCCGCCTCCGCACGCTGGGCAAGCCCGCAGGCATCCTCGCCACCGATGAAACAGTGGCCCGCACCTATCTCAGTTGGGGCTACTCTTTTGTGGCCGTGGGGGTGGACGTGACGCTGTTGGCCCGCTCCAGCACGCAACTGGCAGCCAAATTCAGGGCAGGTTAAGAGTTGCTCGTCACGTGACGAGCAGATTCATGCGGCGTGCTTGCCCTAGCATGGCCGCATGATTTTTGCCTTTCTGAACCCGCTGGATACCCTGACTGCCGCACCCACGTCCGACGGGTTTCCTGCCGATGCTCTTGTCACAGACGAATTTGACCGCCGCAGGTCGGGGCTTTCGGGGCTGCTGCACGGGGCCACCCTGATTCCGGTCACGGGCATGGACGAGGAAGAGTTGTTGAACGTACCCGCTGCCTTTTTTTCCTGGCAGGTGCTGCTGCACGGCGCAGTCGTGGTGAACCCGGACGGAGAGGAAGACCCGGCATGGCGGCGGCTGACCGCAGAAACGCTGACGCAGCGGGCCGACGCGCTGACCCTGGCGTTTCAGGCGGCGCAGCACATCGGGCAACTGGGGCAACTGGGCACCGAGGCGGAACTGATCGAGCGTGGAGGCCGCCCCCTGCTGGTGCGCGTCAGTCACCCGCACGATCTGGACTACGCGCTGGACGCTGCCGCCCTCACCTGGGCAACCTGGCTGGAAGACGGCCCATTTCGGGGCGACCTGCGCCTGATGCGCGAAGGCGACCTCCTGACCATGCTGCCGCGTGAAATCAACCCTGAAAGCGCCGTGAACTACGTCCTGTCGGAGTTGGAAGAGGAGGTGGAATTGACCGTCGGTGTGAGTGCCAGCCAGAACGACGCCGCCTTCCTGTCCCTGTGCGACTTCGCCATGATTCCGGGCGGCGGGCCACTGCTGAGGCTCTCAGCAGAATCTGGGCCAGAGCTTGATTCCGATTGATTTCTCTGTTCCAAGTCTCCAAAAAAGTGCTCGTCACGTGACGAGCAACTTGGAAGATGGAATTATTCGCCGTCTAGCAGGGCCTGTACCTGCCCCAGCAGCCGCTCTACTTTTTTGCGGCGGGCCGGATCGAGGTTGTCCAAGGCCCGTTTGTGGCTGAGGCGGCGGGCCACCGCTTGCCAGCCCTCGGCGGGGGCAGAGGCGGGCGCAAGCTGGGCGCGGAGATCATGCACCGTGGCCCCGGCCAGAGCTGCCGTCAGCAATTCGGCGCGGGCGGCAGCATCGGGCACGCGGCCCACGATCAGGGCTTTGCGGTAATCCAGACCCGTACGCACGGCGGCCTGCACGTCTTCGGGCAGATTCAGGACAGCGGCGCGGTTGCGGATGAATGAACGCCACGACTCGCGGCCCAGTGCGCCAAAGGTGGTATCCAGTCGGGCCACCGCTTCCGGGTCAGCTTCCGGCGCACGGTCAAGGGCAAACATCCGGGCCACCGCCTCTGCCTCCGGCACGTTCAGGGCGGCGGCGGCCACCTGCAAACGCGCCCGCACCTCCTCGATCACATTCAGATTCTCACGCTGCAAGTTCTCTACGGCGGCGGCCAGGCGGGCCTGCGAATCATCCAGATCACGGATCAGAACCGGAACTTCTGAGAGTCCTGCCTGACCTGCTGCACGCCAGCGCCGTTCGCCTGCCACGATTTCGTAGCGGCCCCCGGTCAGCGGGCGCACCAGCAGCGGCTGTAATACTCCCTGCTCACGGATGCTGCGGGCCAGATCCTCCAGGGCTTCGGGCGCAAAATGCACGCGGGGCTGAAAGGTTCCGGCTTGCAGGGCCGAGACAGGCAGTGTGGTCGAGGCAGGCTGAGACAGGGTTTCTACGCCCGACACCAACCCACTGAGCCGCGAGCCGACCACAGGCCGGACAGCAGGGCGACTCTTGGCGCTCATCGCTGGACTCCGGCAGGGTCGGTTTCGGGCAGTTGAAATGGTAGCCCGATCACCTCGGCAATTTCGGCGGTCACGCGCAAAACATCGGCGTGAACGGGCGAACCCGGCGCATACACGCCCACAGGCTGACCCGCGCTGGCGCTGTCGTTCCACACGGCTCCCCGGTCTGGAATAGGGCTAGCCAGCGGTTTGAGGATGCCTTGCAACGCTGCATAGGCCTCACGGTCATGAGAACGGCGGGCGTCATAGAGGGTGGGCACGTACAGGCCGACGGTCAGGTCAGGGCGCAGTTTGCGGTACGTTGCCATCGCCTCACTCAGTCCGGCCAGCGCATTCATTCCCTTCTGGCGCGTGGGCACCGGCACGATCAGATGATCGGCGGCCAGAGCAGCCAGAATAGAAAGCTGCCCGAGGCTGGGCGGAGAGTCGATCAGGACGACATCGTACTGGTCAGCGACCTGCGCGAGTGCTCCCCGTAGGTGCAGGTGTGCGCCCACGACCCCCATCATCTGTCCCTCGGCCAGAGCCAGAGACACGTCGCTGGGAATCAGGTGAAGGCCGTGCACAGGCACAGGCGGGGGCAGGAGGTCGCCCCGCGTCGCCATATCGTAGGCGGTCTGTTCGCGGCGCACTCCCTCGACACCCAGCCAGTCGGTCAGGTTGGCCTGAGGATCAAGGTCGATGAGCAACACCCGCAGACCCGAGTGTGCGAGCGTGTAGCCCACATCCCGCGTCAGACTGGTTTTCATCACCCCACCGGCATGATTAAAGAGCGTTAGCGTTTGCATCTGTGCCTAGAGTAGCGCGAGTCTGGCGGCAGGCAGCTCAAAGCGCACGCAAGCGCGGCCCCTACACAAGCGGGCCGCCTCTCAACTGCTCTCTAGATTGGAAGATATAGCTCTAAATTTAGAGCCTTGAATTAGACCTGAACTTCCGCCTCGGTTCTGACGCCCGCCAACTCAGGTTCCAGTTGCTTGAAGGTCATGAGCGCCTGAGCCACGACCTGATCCATGTTGTAGTACTTGTAGGTGGCGAGGCGGCCCACGAAGGTCACGCCCTGTAACGCGTCGGCATCGGCAGCATATTTGCGGTACAGCTCGGCGTTCTCGGGGCGGGGTACAGGGTAATAGGGGTCGCCCTCGGCGGTTGGATATTCGTACACGAGGCTGGTCTGGGCGTGCGTCTGCCCCGTGATGTGCTTGAATTCCGACACGCGGGTAAAGGTGGAATCGTTGGGATGGTTGACCGTGCCCACCGGCTGAAACTGCTCCTGGGGCAGCGTGACGTGTTCAAAATTCAGGCTGCGGTAAGGCAGGCGGCCATAGCGGAAATTAAAGAAGGTATCGATGGGACCGGTATAGATCAGGTGATCGTGGGGCAACATCTCGATCACGTCGCGGTAATCGGTGTTCAGCATCACGCTGATATTGGGGTGCGCCAACATCGCCTCAAACATGCGGGTATAGCCATGGCGCGGCATGGCCTGATAGGTGTCGGTAAAGTACCGATCATCGCGGCTGGTGCGGGTGGGCACGCGGGCCGTGACCGAGGAATCGAGTTCGGAGGGATCGAGGCCCCACTGCTTACGCGTATAGCCCCGAAAGAACTTGTTGTACAGGTCGCGGCCCACCCGGTTCACGATCACGTCTTCACTGGTCCTGACCTGCTCGACAGGCTCAGCAACACTGGCAAAATAGTCTTCCAGTTGCGCCGCCGTAAGACTCAGGCCGTACAAGCGGTTGACGGTATCGAGATTGATGGGAATGGGTAATTTCTGACCGTCGACATTGGCCAGCACGCGGTGTTCATAGGGCCGCCAGGACGTGAATTGCGACAGGTAATCAAACACCTGCCGCGAGTTGGTATGGAAGATATGCGGGCCATAAGGATGAATCAGAATGCCTGCTTCATCGTGGCGGTCATAGGCATTGCCGCCAATATGCGGGCGGCGCTCCACGATCAGAACGCGTTTTCCCACGCTGGCGAGGCGCTCGGCCAGCACCGACCCGGCAAAGCCCGCACCCACAATCAGATAATCGAATCCCTGTTTTTTCCGGCTTGAAGAATCAGTCATCGGCGGCCTCCACCACGAGGGTCGTGCGCTCGGCGGCAGCTTCGGCCATCCGGTTTTCCATATCTTGCCATGTCCTGTCCCAGGACAGTTGACTCAGGTGAGCATCTGCCCGGCCCTGAAGCTCGGCTGCCTGCGGCGTTCCGCGTGCGTCCAGCAACTTCTGAATGGCCTGTTCGAAACCCTGTGCATCGTGGGCGATTTCCAGCAGCTTCGCCTCGCCGTAAGGCCGCACCACATCATGAATGGCGGTGGACACGACAGGAACGCCTGCTGCCAGATACTCAGGGGTTTTGGTGGGTGAGATGAACTCCGTGGCGTCGTTGCGGGCAAAGGGCAACAGGGCCACGTCCCAACCGCTCAGGTAGCCGGGCAGGTCGGCATAGCATTTTTGGCCCAGGTAATGCACGTTGCTGGCCTGCGGAAGCTCTTCTCGCGACACCTTGACCACTGGACCCAGCAATACAAAGGTCCAGTCGGGACGGCGCTCGGCCAGTTCAGACATCAGCGGCGCATCGAACCGTTCGTCCAGCACACCATAAAAACCGAGGCGTGGGCCGGGCAGTCCCGCCTGATCTTCGGGTTCGGCCTTCACGGTACGCGCCCGCGCAAAGTGCGGCACATCCACACTTGACGGAAATGGGAAGACGCGCGGGTGTTTGTGTCGCTTGGCTTCCCAGAGTCGGTAGCCCCCGGTAAAGACCAGATCGGCGCGGCGAAACAGCTCGGCTTCACGGGTCAGCAGTTCAGGCGGAGCGAACCGGAAGTTGGCAAGTTCGTCCATGCAGTCGTAGATGGTCAGTGAGGGAGTGAGGCCCGCTGTGATCGGAAGTTCCATGGGGGTGTAGACCCAGAGCACATACTCGGTCAATCCCTCATTCCTGACGAGTTCCTGAAGCAATTTGGCGGTGCGGGCCTGAGATTCGTCGGCACTCAGCCCGTGCAGGATATGCGGCGTGCATACCAGTACACCACTGGGGTCACGGCGTACGGCCATCCGGTCATCCGTCTCCCCAAACATAGGTTCTTCTATGTAATACACGCTGCGCGTCTGTGCTGCCCGCGTCATGAGGTGCTGAGGGCGCTGAAAGACAAAATCCCAACGCAGATGGGCTATACAGAGGAGGGGGGGCAGGGTGGAGGATTGTGAGGCGTATTCAGAATGTGTCATAGTGCACTTCCTTGAAAGCGTGAGAATGGAATGGGGCGCAGGCACATTAGAGGAATTTAGCGCCCCAGCGGTTTTCGCCCGTGCCGATCCAGCGAAGACCGATTCATAAACTTTGCCCGTGGGCTGAGAAATAGGTGAGCATCAATTCATCAGTTCTCATCTGGAAATGAATGCAGAGCTGGGCGAAATGGTGGATATGGCTGTCTCCTATCCTTCCCACGTCGCCGCTCAGCCGATGGTTTCGGAACTGTTCAGGAGCTTTTTCCAGGGCGGATTCGAATGCTCCACCCAACGTCTGCGGGCAGGACGGCGTCTGGACGTGATAGACGCCACGGCGCATGACCGTTTTGCACTGCAGGATTACACCCGGCTCAGAGAGATTGGGATGCAGACTGCCCGCGATGGTTTTCGCTGGCACCTGATCGAACATACGCCCGGTGAATACGACTTTCGCAGTGTCCTGCCCATGCTGCGGGCAGCCCGTCAGACTGGTATGCAGATCATCTGGGATCTGTGTCACTACGGCTGGCCCGACTTCGTGGACGTGTTCTCACCCGAATTTCCTGACCAATTTGGCCGCTACGCTGCTGCCTGCGCTGCCGTGCTGGCACAGGAAAACCCAGACGCCACACCGTTTGTCTGTCCGATCAACGAGATCTCGTTTCTGACCTGGGCAGGGGGTGACGTGGGGTACCTCAATCCATTCGCACACGGGCGTGGGCTGGAACTGAAGATGCAACTGGTGCAGGCAGCCCTCAAAGCCACCGACTCTCTGCGCCGGGTCTTGCCCAATGTCAGGATCGTATACGCCGAACCGCTGCTGTCCAGTCGCTGGCATCCAGACCGTCCACACGAAGAAGAACTGGCGCGGGCCGAACATCTGGGGCAATATCAGACGCTGGACATGCTGAGTGGACGACTCCACCCCGAACTGGGCGGTTTTCCTGACGCACTCGATATCGTGGGCCTGAACTATTACCCCTACAACCAGTGGTTTTTTCACCCGCACGCCCACGAGCGCGAACATCTGCCGACTGAACATGCTTTCCACCGCCCACTTGACGACCTTCTGAACGAGGTGTACGCCCGCTATGGCCGCC
This sequence comes from Deinococcus aquatilis DSM 23025, assembly GCF_000378445.1. Lineage (GTDB taxonomy): Bacteria > Deinococcota > Deinococci > Deinococcales > Deinococcaceae > Deinococcus > Deinococcus aquatilis. The sequence continues at coordinate 159,595 of NZ_KB899697.1, forward strand.
CACTGTTCCTGTCGGAAACAGGCACGGAGGGGGAAGCCCGCTCCGTATGGTTCCGGGGCGTGATGGACGGAATCCGGCGGGCGCGGGCGCAGGGCACCCCGGTAGAAGGCGTGTGCCTGTACCCGATCCTCAATCATGCGGGCTGGGACGATGACCGCCACTGTCCCAACGGGTTATGGGATGGCTGCGGCCCAGGTGGGGAGCGTCACATCTACGCGCCGCTGCTGCAAGAACTCCGGGCGCAGGGGTTGGCCGGAGCCGAACAGGGCCACCAAGTGGGATGAGACGGAATTGCACTGGCCTGCAGCCGGGCGTGAGCGAAACGAACGGCGAAAAGTACAGAGGCGCGGGAACCGGAACAGGGCCGTAGGAAACCAATTCTTTAGGAGACCAGGACTTTTGAAACGCTGGTCTAGGGTTCCCGCCCTGCCGAGGCTTCCCCACGCGCGATTTCGAGGGCCAGTTGTAGTCCCAGTTGCCGCCGGGGATCGTCTAGGTCGCCCAGCATGGCCCGCAACTGCTCCAGTCGGTAATAGATGGTCTGGCGACGCACACCCAGCCGCCGCGCCGACTCTGCCACATTGAAATTGTGATCCAGTAGCGCTCCCAGCGTGCTGAGCAAGGTGGCGCGGGGGCGCGGCGGCAGGGCCAACAATGCGCCCAGATGCGCCTGCATGAAGCCCAGGCTGCGGCCCGTTTCGTTCAGGGCATCCAGCAATGGGGCCAGAGAGGGTTCAGAGGCATCGGCGGGGGGCCTGAGAATACGGGCGTGAGCGGCACGGGTCAGGGCCGCAAAGCTGACCTCCTGACGGAACACGATCAGCGGAAAATCGTACAGGCGGGCCGCGCCGACCAGAACTGCGGGTGGGTCATGCAGATCGCGCACCAGTTCCAGGATCAGCCCATGTGCCCCGCCTTCCGCCAGCGAGCGTAGATAGGCTTCAGCCTCCGCATCGCTCAAGGAAATCAGGGGCGAACCTGTGCTGAGCAGGACCTCTCCCCCACTCAGAAACCGGGCGGCGTCGGCAATTTCCGAGACATGTACCCACGTCACAGGTTGCCCCAGCCGCGCCTGACCGCTCAAAACCTCCGCGCCCGCGAAGGCCGGAAGCGTGAGTAGATCAGCAAGGGTAGGGAGCATAGGGAAAGTCCTTGAGCTTAAGAATTCGACTGCGTACTCAAGAGAAGAGTTTCCATGGCAAAACAAGAATCACATTGAATCCATTTTTCTATATGGTCTTCACCCACAACATCGGCAAGAATAAAGAGCGTTCCCGCATGGCACTTCGGGCAACGCACTTCTGCCACTGGGTCCTGGGCGATAGCCAGATAAGCCGCCATCCTCTTCTCTCGCCTAGATTTCTCCCGTTTGGTTTCCATCTTTCTTTTCCTCTATAGACTGTTGAGAACTGCTCGGCAGAGCAAACTTTTCGGGGATAACCGCTTCCCCGAGTGCTTTTGCGCCAGTACTGAGATTTTTTCAGTCACGGTTGCCAATCCACTCCATCGTCTTCTCCGCCAGCTTATCCAGCGCCACCACGCACAGCTCTATGTGTTCTTCCAGTGTGTCTTCGATCTTGTTATGACTGATGCCGCGCAAACTCTGCACGAACAGCATCTCTGTCGGAACCCCGGCGCGGGCCACCTCTGCGGCGTCGTGCAGCGGGCCGCTGGGCAGGCGGTGAGCGGTGGGCGTGACTTCCAGAATGGCGGCCTCGCAGGCGTCGATCAGCTCTGGATGGAAAGGAATCGGCTCGATGTTCCACAGGTAGCCAAACGAGACGGTGCAGCCGCCTTCCTCGGCCAAACGGGTGGCGGCATCCTGCGCGTCCTGCCACATGGCGGCCAGTTTTTCGGCGTTCAGGTGGCGCTGATCGAGCGTGATCTCGCAGGTTTCGACGACGCTGGTGACGATGCCAGGAAGAGTTTTGACGCTGCCGATGGTGCAGACGCCGCCGTGACGCTCGGCAATGGTGTAGATTTCCTGCCCGAATCGGCCCGCCGCCAAAAAGGCATCCCGGCGAACGTTCATAGGTGTGCTGCCTGAATGCGCCGCCTGCCCGTGAAAGGTGAGGGTATGCCGCTCCACGCCCACCGTACCCAGCACTGCGCCCAGCGGCAGCCTCATTCCTTCCAGCACCGGCCCCTGCTCAATATGCAGTTCCAGGTAAGCGGCAGCGTTCTTCAGCTCGGCCTGAGCCTGCGGCGCATCTTCAAGCGTTACACCCACCTGTTTCAGCGCGTCGGCCAGAGAAACGCCGTCTCTGTCATGCAGTTTTGCCATCTGTGCTACATCGAAATGCCCGCTGGCCGCACTTGATCCGTACAGGCTGCGGCCAAAGCGTGCGCCTTCCTCGTCGGCCCAATCCACCAGCCGTACCGTGACGGGCGGTTTGCCGCTGTACTGCTCGTTCAGGCGGCGCAGCACTTCCAGACCCGCCAGCACGTTCAGGCAGCCGTCCAGCCAGCCACCGTTGGGCACACTGTCGAGGTGGCCACCGATCAGCAATTCTCGCTCGGATTCGCCTTTCAGGGTGGCCCACAGGTTGCCCGCCGGGTCGGTATGAACCTCTACAGGCAACTCGGCCAGCCGTTCTTTCAAAAAGTCGCGGGCCGCCACCCATTTCTCGGTAAAGGCGACCCGCTGAGCGCCCTGTTCGTCGCCTGTCAGCGCACGCAGGGCTTTAAGTTCATCTATGGTTCGGCGTGGATCGAGAGTGGTCATAGGCTCCTTTGGGGGGATCAAAAGCCCGCCAACCCTGAAAACTGTGGTCAGCGGGAGCTTCTGCACACGAACTACATACTATTTTTTAAGGATTTTGTTGCCTGTTCCCGTGACACGCGTCAGGGGTTTGGCCCCTTTCAGCGATTTGGTCCAGGTCACGGTGTTCTGCTTGCCGTTCAGCACGATCTGGCCGACATTCACTACCGTCACGACATTTTTATTGCCGTTCACGACCACCTGCGTGCAGTTGCCAGTCAGGGTGACTTTGTTGCTGTTGCCGCTGATGGTGAAAGCGTTGTTGCCACATTTCATGGCGCGGGCGGCGTGGTCGCCTGCCAACATCTGACCCATACCGGGAATGGTCATGGTGGCGCTCTGGGCAGCGGCGGAGCCAGCAACAGCGAGGCCCAGCAGGGTCAGTACGGCAGGAAAGTTCATAGGGCCGAGTGTACGCCCCACACCTGACAGATTACTTTTCGGATCAGATGTGGGGTATTCGGAGTCTGTATCCCGCAGATCAGGGTCGACAGACCTGTTCTTTCTTGCGCGGTTACTTCTTGCCCGTCGCGGCCTGCCACACCGTGTAATCCACCGCTCCGGCAGCGGGATCAGCCTTCAGAATGCCCAGACTCTTGAGCAGGGTCACGTTGGATTTGTACACCGCGGGGTCAAGGTATCCGGCGCGGCCCTGAAGGGTGGGGCCACTGTTGTAGAGCTTGGCGATTTCGGCCATCTGCCACGTCTGGTGGCCCTTGGCATCGGCGCGGGTGCCCGAGCCTTTGCAGGTGTTTCCGCACAGAGGAAGCACGATGTTCACGGCCTCGGCCTGATTTTTCACGGCGTAGTTCCAGCCCTTGATGCTGGCCCGCACCAACCGGGCGGCCACCTCACGCCCGCTGAGGCCGCTATTTTTGAAGTTCTTGTCATCCAGCACCTTCTGAGACGTGAACATCAGGTCTTCGAGCAGGTTGATGCCGTAGTCGGACGCCTTGAAAATGCGGAGTTTGTCCATGCTGTAGCCGAGGCCCACGATCTGATCGACCTCGTTGTAGGTCATGGCCGACACCAGATCGACTTTATCGGGGAAAACGATACTGGGGTCAAAGGGATAGGTCACGGCCTGCACACTGGGATTGGACACCGTGGAATCGAGGCTGGTGGTCAGGCCGTATTTCTTCATCAGAGCGATGGCCGGATATTCGTTGCCGCTGGGCCACACCCCCACGCGCTTGCCCTTAAAGTCGGCGGGTTTGGTCATCTTGCTGGATTTTAGGGACACCAGCGTAAAACCGGACTTCTGGAACAACTGGGCAATGTGAACCACAGGCAGGCCCTGCTGACGGGCGGTGAGCAGGTCGGTAATCCAGGTGGTGCCGAAATCTGCCGCGCCCGTAGACACCGTCTGAATGGGCGACTGATCCCCGATGGGCAAAAGCTGCACATCCAGTCCTTCGGCCTTGAAATAGCCCTTGGCCTGCGCCACAAAGAATCCGGCGAACTGGGCCTGCGGGAACCACTTCAGTTGGAGCCGCACCTGCACGGGCTTGGCGGGCGTACCGGACTGAGCAGAAGCACTGGGAAGAATGGCGAGGCCGAGCAGAGCGGACAGGAGCGCGAATTTCTTCATGTTGAAACCTCCGGGAGAGGGGAAGTGCTGTGCAGGGCAGGGATTCTTTGGGCAGGTGCGGCAAAAATCAGTTGCGGCAGCTCAGTTGCGGCGCAGAACAAAGCGTTCCAGCGCCGAGATGAACAGGTAAAAGGAAATACCGATCACGGAGGCCACCACGATGGCGGCCCACACAATGTCCAGCCCAAAACGGCCCACCTCGATCTGAATGCGGAAGCCCAGCCCGTGCCCTTCTGTACCAAAAAATTCGGCGACGATGGCATTGATCAGGGCAAGGGTGGAACTGACGCGCAGAGCGGTAAAAATGAAGGGGAGGGCCGAGGGCCAGCGTACCTCACGGAAGATCTGAGCGGGCGAGGCAGCATAGGAGTGCATCAGATCGAGGTGCATGGGCTGGGCGCTTTGCAGGCCGCGCACCGCGTTGATGACGACAGGAAACAGCACCGTGATGGCGACGATGATGGTTTTGGACGGCCAGCCCAGCCCCGCCGCCTTGATGACCACCGGAGCCAACGCCACGATGGGCACGCTGGACAGCAGCGCCGCGTAGGGCAAAACGCCACGCTCCAGAATGCGGAAGCGCACGGCCAGCAGCGCCAAACCCAGCCCCGCCAGCGTGCCCACCACGAAGCCCAGCAGCGCCTCCAGCACAAAGGTGTAGTAGGCGTCTTGCAGCAACACGGTACGGGCGGCCCAGAGCGACTGTGCCACTTTGCTGGGTGCGGGAATCAGGCCAGTGGGAACGGCGTAGGCCCGCAATATAGCTTCGGCGGCCAGAACAGCCAGAATCAGGGTGGCCGCAGCGGGCAAAATGCGGGCGGTGCGGCTTTCGCCCTGTGCGCTCTGGCGGATGCCCACCGCGCCCACCAGCAGCAGCGCCACTACTCCCAAGAGCCACGGCCAGGCCAGCGCCGGAGCCGCCTGGCCCGCCAGCAACACGCTGAGGCCCAGCAGACCTGCTGCCGACAACAACAGCAGCGGCAGGCCAAAGCCGGAGCGCACAGGCAGGGCCGCTATCTGCATACTGCCCTGCGTCATGCTGGGGGTCGCCATCTTGTCACCAGCCTTTCCAGCCCGCCGATCAGGGCCACCAGCACGATGCCCAGCGCCGCGCCGTAGATCATGATGACCCACAGCGCCACGGTATCGGACGCCCGCGAATTCTCGGCCAGCATCTTGCCCAGACCGCTGAAGGAAATGGTGCTGATCTCGGCCACGATGCTGCCCACCAGAGCCGCCGTCGCCGCCACTTTCAGCGAGGTGAACAGGTAGGGCAGGCTGGCCGGAACCTGAAGCAGCCCGAAGACCTGCGCGGGCGAGGCGCGGTAGGTTCGCATCAGATCGAGTTGCAGGGGGTCAGGGCTGCGGAGTCCCTGCGCCATACCGATGGCAATGGGAAAAAAGGCGATGTAAGCGGCGATGATGGCTTTGGGAAGGAATCCCTGTACGCCGTATTGCCCGAGTAGCACCGCCAGCATGGGCGCGAGGGCCACGATAGGCACGGTTTGAGAGGCCACCAACCACGGCAGGGTGGCCCGCTCGAAACTGCGACTACGGACAAGTAAGGTGGCGAGAACAAGGCCCAGAACGGACGCCAGCGCCAGCCCCAGCAGGGTTTCTCCGCCAGTGACGAGAGCGTTGTAGGGCGCACTGGTGGGCGCAAGCGGCGGCACGCTGAGGCTGGTAAATCCTGTCGCAAACTGCCCCGGCGCGGGAATGACTGGATTGCGGAGCTGTGTAGCGCAGGCCAGAGCTGTGGTGCACCCCAGATCTGCGCCGCTGGCAAGTGAACGGGCCGCCTGCCCCGAATTGGCCCACAGCATCAGCGGCCAGTACAGCAGCAGGGCGGCGAGGGCGACGCCGAGCATGGGAAGGAGGTTGGAAGGGCGGCGGGCGGGGCGCGGCAGGTTGGCGGGAGCAGCGGTCATGGAGAGCCACCAGATAGAGCTTGTAGATCGGTGGCAACAGCATGTGACAGATCAGGCCTTCTGACCGTGGTTTTCCCACTCACCACTTCCCACTCACCACTTCCCGTCTTTCTCACGAATGCCCCTTCTTCAGCAGTTCCCGAATCTGGGTCGCATATTCAAAAAAACGTGGGTCTTCGCGGCTGTCATCGCTGCGGGGGTGCGGCAGGCCAATGTCCACGATGCCCTCGATCTTGCCGGGGCGGGCCGTCATGACCACCACGCGGGTGCTGAGAAACACCGCCTCACTGATGGAGTGGGTCACGAAGACCACCGTTTTGCCTGTTTCACGCCACAGCCGCAGCAGCTCCAGATTCAGATTCTCGCGGGTGATTTCATCGAGTGCCCCGAACGGCTCATCCATAAACAGCAGCGGCGGATCGAAGGCAAGCGCCCGCGCAATGCTGACGCGCTGCTGCATTCCGCCCGACAGTTGCCACGGGTAAGACCGCTCGAATTTTTCCAGCCCTACCAGCTTCAGCATCTCGCGGGCGCGGCTGTCACGCTCGGCTTTGGGCGTATTCATCACGTCCAGCGGTAATTTGACGTTGTTCAGCACATTGCGCCATTCCATCAGCGCCGGGGCCTGAAACACGTAACCGTAGGCGCGGTTTTCGCGGGCCTTGCGGGGCGTGCCGCCGTTGACCAGCAACTCGCCGCCTGTGGGCTGGATCAGGTCGGCCATCAGTCTCAGCAACGTGGTTTTGCCGCAGCCCGATGGCCCGATCAGGCTGATAAATTCTCCCGGCATGATCTGCAAATTGGCATCCTGAAGCGCCACCGTCTGCCCGCCGGGAGTGGGAAAGATCATCTGGAGGTCGCGCACAGAAACGATGGGAGCGTCAGAAGTTGGGCGGGATGCGGTCACGGATTACCTCAGATAGAAGTGGCAAATGGTGCTTGAGCTGGAAGGCGAACCCCCGGTTGCTCTGCAACGGCCCCCCTTAGAGAGGGGCAAAAGGCGAGTGCTAGCGCCGGAGCAATTGTCCGCGACCCACCGTGCCCACGAATTCGCCGTGTTCCACCGCCACTTCCCCGCGAACGGTCACGAGTTCCGGGCGGCCATCGAGTTCAAAGCCTTCAAAGCCGCTGTAATCGTTGTTCATGTGCGATGTGGCGGCGCTGATGGTGCCCCGGTAGTGCGGATCGTACACCACGATATCGGCGTCACTGCCCACCGAGAGCGTGCCCTTGCGCGGATACAGGCCGAACAACTGCGCGGCGCGGGTGCTGGCCGCGTCCACAAAGCGTTCCAGCCGCAGATTTCCCCGGCTGACACCGTAGGTATACAGCAGATTCACACGGTCTTCGATGGCCGGAATGCCGTTGGGAATCAGGGTGAAATTGCCGTCGCCCATGCGTTTCTGGGCCACGTCAAAGGGGCAATGGTCGGTTGCCACGGTGTCGATCTGGCCTAGTTCCAGCGCCTGCCACAGCGCGGGCTGATTACTCTTGTCTCGCAGGGGCGGCGACATCACGTACTTTGCGCCCTCCACGCCGGGGCGTTCGGCATAGGTCTTGTCGAGTAGAAGGTGCGGAATCACCACTTCCACATCGATATCCACGCCACGTTCCTTGGCCGCAAGCGCGGCTTCCAGTGCGCGGGCATTGGAAAGGTGCACCACATAGCCTTTTGCGCCCGTCATTTCCAGAAAGGCGGCAAAGTGTGCGGTGCCTTCCGCTTCCACGCCTTCAGGGCGGCTGGGTTCGTGCCATTCGGGGCCAGTTTTGCCTTCAGCCAGCAGCTTTTGCTGAAGCTGAGAAACCAGATCGGCGTTTTCGCAGTGGGCCGTGACCACCACACCCAGTTCGGCAGCAAGCTTGCACACCTGATAAAGCGCGGCGTCATCTATGCCGAATGCGCCCTTATAAGCCAGAAACACCTTGAAAGACTTCATGCCCTGTGCCACCAGTTCGCGCAGGGTGGCTTCGGTTTCGTCGTCCCAGCGCGTCACGCCGATATGAAAGCTGTAGTCGGAGGCGCTGTGGCCCTGCGCCATCTCCGTCCAGGTCTTCCAGCCGTCTTTCAGCGCCTCGCTGCCTGCTGGGGCGAGCATTTCGATAAAGGTGGTGGTGCCGCCCATCAGGGCCGCGATAGACCCGGTGGTATGGGTGTCTTTGGCGTGCGTTCCCATGAAGGGCAGGTGGATATGCACATGCGGATCGATGAAGCCGGGAAAGATGTATTTGCCGCTGGCATCAATGACCCGTGCGCCTTCGGGGGCCGTCAGGTTCTCGCCAATCTGGGCTATGGTTTCGCCTTCAATCAGAAGATCAGCTTTGTAGCGCCGTCCATCTGATACAAGTTCACCGTTTTGGATCAAGAGACTGTTAGGCAATGTCATTCAGTACATCTCCCCCTCTAGCAAAGTAGACACGGCTGTGAGCTATAAGCCATGGATACCCCATTATTGCCGCCAATTGCTCCAGCTCTTTTTACTCAGTGAATCTCGATCCCAGCTTCTTCCCGGTACGCTTCCATAGCTGCCCAGCTCTGCGTGACGGCGGGCCGAGCGGCGGTGAGCTGATCCCACGTCACGCTTTCGCGGCCACTGGGCACGCTGACCATCTCGATGCAGTTGTCTACCGGACACACGTTGGCACAGAGCGCACAGCCCACGCAGTCGGGTTCGCGCACGACAGGCGTGGGGCGGCTGTCGGCCACCTGCCGCCCGTTCATGCGCGGGTCGAAGCCGGGGTCTACCCGGATGCCGTCTGGGGAATACAGATCGATGCACTGGTGCGCGGTGTCGTTGCAGGCCACATAACACAGGTTGCACTGAATGCACTTGTCAGGGTTGATGCGGGCCACCGCCTGATAACTCAGGTCGAGTTGCCCGAAGGTGCTGACCTGCGGCAGCGATTTTCCGGCGAAATCATAGATGGTGGCAAAGCCCTTGTCGTCCATCCAGTTGCTCAGGCCGTCGATCATATCTTCTACGATGCGGTAGCCATAGTGCATGGCGGCGGTGCAGACCTGCACGGCGGTTGCGCCCAGCAGCATGAATTCGGCGGCGTCTCGCCACGTCACGATGCCGCCCATACCGCAGATAGGCACGCCCGAGCGCAGTACGCCGGGGTCGGTCATCAGCTCGGTCAGCATGTTCAGGGCTATGGGCTTGACCGCTGGCCCCGCGTAGCCACCGTGTGTGCCGCGCCCGCCGATGTTGGGCGTGATCTGGAAGCTGTCCAGATCGACTTTCATGATGGAATTGATGGTGTTGATCAGTGAGAGGGCGTGTGCGCCGCCCGCAATGCCCGCGTGGGCCGGTTCGATGATGTGCGTGATGTTGGGCGTGAGCTTGACGATCACCGGCAGTTTGGTGACAGACGTGACCCAGTGCGTGTTCAGCTCGCACATTTCCGGCACCTGCCCCACCGCCGCACCCATGCCGCGCTCGCTCATGCCCTGCGGGCAGCCGTAATTCAGCTCGATACCGTCGGCCCCGGTGTCCTCAATCATCATCACGATGTCGCGCCACGCCTGCGGGTCGGCGTCCACCATCGCGCTCACGATCACGGCGCGGTCAGGCCACATCCGTTTCACCTCGGCAATTTCGCGCAGATTGACTTCCAGCGGGCGGTCTGAAATCAGCTCGACGTTGTTGATCGCCAGCAGCCGTTGACCGCCGATGCTCAGGCCGCCGTAGCGGTTGGAAATGTTGAGCACTGGTGCGCCGATGGTCTTCCAGACGGCTCCACCCCAGCCGTGCTCGAAGGCGCGGTTGATCTGAAGGCCGGAATTGGTGGGCGGCGCGGAGGCCAGCCAGAACGGATTGGGAGCGCGAATGCCCGCGAAGTTGATGGACAGGTCAGCCATGAGACACCTCTTTTTCCAGCGCCGCCCCGATACTCGCCGCTGCAATTTTGCCGTCCTGCACGGCCATCACCGTACTGGCACTGCCACGCACACGCACGCCGTCGCCGCCTGCCCACACACGGGGCAAGCTGGTTTGCAGGTCTTCGTTCACCTTGATATAACCGCCTTCCAGTTCCAGACCCAGAACCTGAGCCAGCGCGGGTTTTTCCTGCCCAATCGCCTTGATCACGGTGTCGCACTCGATCACGAATTCGCTGCCCTTCACGGGTTCAGGGCGGGCGCGGCCAGAAGCGTCGGGCGCACCGAGGGCCATATTCACGCATTTCACGCCTGTGACCTTGCCGCCCTTGCTCAGCACCTCTATCGGTTGGGTCAGGAAGGTGAAGTGAATACCCTCGTGCAGCGCGAATTCGTATTCATGGCGGTAGGCGGTCATTTCGCGCTCGGTGCGGCGGTAGACCATGTTCACATCGGCCCCGGCGCGGCGGGCCATCGTGGCGGCGTCGATGGCGGTATTGCCCGCACCGATCACCACCGCCTTCTGTCCAGGCTGAAGGCTGGCCGGGTTCAGTTTGGCCCGCTCGATGAATTCCAACCCGTCCAGCACGTGCTCCTCACCGGGAATGCCCATTGCGGGCACCGCTCCCAATCCCAGCGCCAGAAACACCGCGTCGTGTTCGTTCAGCAGGATGTCGAGTTCGGCGGCCCCGGTCAGTTCGTGGCCCGTCTGTACGTCCACGCCCAGCGCCTGCACTGCCTCCACTTCCCGCTGCGCCACCTCAATCGGCTCGCGCAGACTGATGATGCCGTAGGTACTGAGGCCGCCCGCCAGCTCGCGTTTTTCCAGCAAGGTTACGGCGTGGCCCTGCTTCGCCAGCTCGGCAGCGGCGCTGATTCCGGCGGGGCCACTGCCCACCACCGCCACCTTTTTCCCAGTGGGCATACCCGGCACGAACATCTGCAAACCGCGCTCCTGCACGTGGTCTACGGCGTAGCGTTGCAGCCTGCCGATCTGAATGGGTTTGTGGTCTGCGCCCAGCACACACGCGCCCTCGCAGAGTTCCTGCACCGGACAGACGCGGGCACAGGTGCCGCCCAGAAAATTGGCCTCCAGAATGGTGCGGGCGCTGCCGCGTAGATTTCCGGTGCCGATCTTGCGGATGAAGGTGGGAATATCGATATGCGTTGGGCAGGCGTGCAAACACGGCGCGTCGTAGCAGTACAGGCAGCGGTTGGCCTCCACGCTGGCCTCATGCGCGGTCATGGGCGGCAACAGTTCCTGCCACGCGCTGCCGCCCGGCGACAGTTCAGCGGGATTGAAGGCAGAATCGGACGAATTGGGCGAACCTGACGGAATGGATGTCATGACAGACCTCGGAGTGGAGGGACGCTGCGGGCACGTCCGGCTGCAGGAGGTCGGTTCGTGCCCTCACGGGAGCCGATTTAACCGATGTGCATAATATTAAGCCCCGCTCTATGAAGCGTCAAGAGATGACAAATTGCAATAGGGCAAGGATTGTGGCTTTGACAGCCGGAAAAATTCGCTGGTTCGACCAATTTCAGGTGACATAAGAATGCTTTCTTGAATAAATCCATGTATATCTATGCTATCTTTGAATAAAGAGAGCAGGGTTCCAGCACAAGATTTAGACGGACGGGGATAGACGATTTGAGTGGTGTAACGCTCCCAGCATACGCGCCAGCAGTGAGAAAAGTTCAAGCTGTGCGGTTGTGCCGTGAAAAAAGCAACCCAGACTGTTGCACCACTTTTCGCAATCAGGCTGCTAGCATCCTTGCGATGATTGATGCTGATCTGCCCGCCGCACCAACAGGGGGCCGCAAGGAGCAGATTTACCATGTTGCTGCCCGCCTTTTTTCGGAAGTAGGCTACCGCTCGACCTCTATGCGCGATATTGCGGCGGCCCTGAACATGAAGGCAGGAAGCCTCTATTCGCACATCAAGAGTAAAGAAGACCTGCTGTGGGGGATTGTGCAGAGCGTGGCCGACGAGTTCGATGAAGCGCTGCTGCCTGTCCAACGCGCCGACCTGTTGCCCGCCGACCGGTTCAGGCTGGCACTGGAAGCCTATACCGATGTGGTCACGCGCAATCTGGAATTTTCGGCGGTGCTGTTCAGCGAGTGGCGGCAACTTCCTCCAGAACGTCAGGAGGCCGTGACTGCGCGGCGCGACGCCGTGGAGCGGGTCTTCCGGGGCATTCTGCAAGACGGGGTGGATTCGGGAGATTTTGCGCCCGACACCAATGTGAAACTGACGGCAGTGCTGGCCCTGTCTGGGGCGAACTGGCTGCCCAACTGGTTCAGACCCGGGGGCCGCCTGAGTCAGACGGATGTGGCGGACAGTTTTGTCGGACTGCTGCTGCGCGGGATAGAGCGGGGATAGACCAGAAGCTGTCATCTGTAGCCAGAGCATCACAGACAGCAAAATTCCCCATCCAAGAAATTGGACAGGGAATGTGTTGGGGCCGAACTACTGTTCAGGATCTTCTGTAGCTCTTGGAGCCGGTAGCTCCTTGCTCAGCGTCTGCCCAGAGCGCCCGGCCCGCTTCACGCTCTGGGTCAGCAGAAACTCGATCTGGGCATTCACGCTGCGGAGGTCGTCGGCGGCCCAGCGCTCCAGGGCGGCATACAATTCCGGACTGATCCGCAGAGGGTAACTTTTGCGTGCCACACGCCTTCACCCGGCCTGTACATCTGGTAACACAGTCAGGAACAGCACAGTCAGGGCGCTCAATACAGGCTCCCGGCGTTCACGATGGGCTGTGTGCCGCGCTCACTGGTCAGCACGACCAGCAGATTGGACACCATCTGGGCTTTGCGTTCCTCGTCAAGCTGCACGATGTTCTGTTCGGACAGTTGGTGCAGGGCCATCTGGACCATACCCACCGCCCCCTGCACGATCTGACTGCGGGCGGCGATGATCGCGCTGGCCTGCTGGCGCTGCAACATGGCCCCGGCAATTTCGGGCGAGTAGGCGAGGTGAGACAGGCGAGCTTCCAGAATCTCTACACCCGCATGCCGCAACCGGGTTCCAAGCTCGCGCACCAGAGCCTCGGCCACTTCATCGGGATTTCCGCGCAGGCTCATGCTCGCGTCGTCGTAATTGTCATAGGGATACTGGGAAGCAAGGTGCCGCAACCCTGTTTCGGCCTGAATCGCTACAAAGGCCATGTAGTCCTCTACATCAAAGACAGCCCGCGCCGTATCCACCACCCGCCAGACAATGACCGCCGCAATCTCGATAGGATTACCCATCTGATCATTGACTTTCAGGCGTTCCGAATTGAAATTGCGGATTCTCAGAGAAATTCGCTTGCGTACCGTGAAGGGATTCGTCCAGTAAAACCCGTTGCGGCGCTCGGTGCCCACGTAGCGGCCAAACAGGGTCAACAGAGACGCCTGATTTGGCTGAACAATAAAAAATCCAAGCAAACCGAAGAAGGCCAGAACGCCTGCCAATGCCCCAGCCACAAACTGCTCCGACACCAGCAGCCAGAGTGTCAGCCCCGCCAGCACCAGCCACAGCAGCACCGCAGGAACGCCGGGCAGGCCGAAAGCGCGGCGCTCCACACTCGCCACGCCGGATTCAGGAGAAACGCCGCTCTGGTAGGGGGGAATGACCGGAGGTTGTTCGAGTTTGTTCATCGTAGGCTCCCAGACATCTGAAGCTAGAGAAGAATCATGGGCTATCAGATGTGTATCAAAGTGATATCACTTTTAGGCTGAACTTTCCAGAGGTCTCCCCTACCTTTCAGGCCAGCTAAGGTCCTCTGGTGATCTGAGATCCATGCGAAAAGCCGCCCGATCACTGGACGGCTTTCGTAGGCAAAGCTGGGTGGCAAAACGAACTGACAGAGATTGAATGCGAGGTTACTGCGTGGCCGCCTTGACTGCTGCCAACGCATCCAGCAGAGCGTATCCAGACACGCTGCCTTTGTCGGCAGTAGAGAGCAGCAGGGCGCGGGTTTGTGGCGCGGTGAGCGCAGGGTTGGCCGCCAGCATCAGCGAGGCCACACCGCTGACCAGGGGGGCGGCTTCACTGGTTCCAGCACTCACACTGTATTTGCCCAAATGACCGTCGTCAGCCGAGGTCAGCCCGAGCACCAGCATGTTGTCTTTCAGGGTCGTTCCTGCACAGCCGCCGCCTCCCCCCGGAGCCACCAGATCAAGGGAGCGGGTATAGGTGTTGTTGGGGCGGGCGCTATAGCAGGCCAATGAATTTCCTATACCGATGGCTCCGACGGCAATCACATTGGGGTTGCTGGCCGGGTAGTAGACGCCGTCGTTAGCAGTATTCCCAGCAGCAGCCACCAACACGGCATTCTTGGCCGCCGCTGTCAGGGCCGCATCAAGAATCCTGTCGCCGGGGTCCTGCCCATACGCACTCGGCTGGATGCCGAAGCTCATATTGACCACTTTCGCGCCCTCTGCAACAGCGTCGTTGAGAGCCTGGGCCACCTGCGCCGTGGAACCGCCACCTGCACCCAACACTTTGTACGGCATCAAGTTTTGCCCGCTCCAGGTGACGGCAGCGACACCAGCGGCATTATTGGTGGCCGCGCCCAGCAGACCGATAACGGCGGTGCCGTGTCCATCCGTATCGCTGGTATCGGCGTTCACGGTGTTGCCAGTGTAATTGCGTGCCGATATCAATCTTCCGGCCAGATCAGGATGCCTGCTGTCAGCCCCAGTGTCCAGCACAGCAGTTTTGACACTGGCAGGCGTTTTGCCACAGGCAGCCAGAAAATCCCATGCGGCCTGGGCTTTGATGCGCGGCAGATAGGTCTGCGTGAGTGTGGTGTCGCTAACCTGTATCCCGCTCCTGTAACCCGGATCATTAGGCACCGCCAGTGGCTGATACAAGAAATTGGGCTGCACAGTCAGCCCCGCTGCCTCCAACTTTGTGGCCAGAGCCTGCTCGGTTTCACCGTTCGAGATGGTAGCAATGGTCAGAGTGGGCGTGACGGCCTCTGTCGTGACCATACCAAGTGCCCTCACCGCCTGTGCGCTGAGTTTCCCTCCGCTCAGGCCGCCTGCCGCGTGTGTCACCAGAAGTTCGCCCGGTACGTGGGGGGCATTCCAGTCGGGTGCCGAGACCGTACTGGGCACGGTAGAGGCGGCGAGAACACTGGCGGGCAAGACCGCCTGCTGGCAGATCTGATCTGTCCCGCCTCCCCCGCCTCCGTCCGGATTGCCGCAGGCCGTGAGGATCAACAGACAGGTAGACAGCACCGCGTAAGGAGCAAACTTCAGACGCCCAGATGCGGATTGGGCAGAGGGAGGAAGACGCATGGCTCAAGCGTAGAGCATTGGGTTGACCCATTTCTGAGGCACATACATACTTTCCCAGAGCAATCCTACGGGGTTGCCTTACACCCTCGTGTAGAGCACTCAAACCACAGTGGTCCAAAACTGTACGTCAGTAATTTGTCTATTAAATGGTAAGAGATTTGTTGGAAACAGTGACCTATTCTATGGCAAATGACAATTATTCGCCGGTTGGCCGGTCAGGGACGGCGAGTCCCTCTGAGTTCTATAGCTGTATTGGCTATGACAGTCCTGGGGTCATCTGGTCTCGCCTCAACTTATAGAATGGACGGACTGTTAGCCATCAATGATGCCCCTTCTCCCTGCCTGGGCGTGCGCGTCAAAGTATTTGAGAATTCAAAGCTGAAAATGGAAGTGACGGTCACCCCAGACGGAAAGGTCAAACCAGTAGGCCGAACCGCTGCTTCCGTACCGCAATTTGCCAAAGGGACCACCTATGGCCTTGAAGGAACCTGTGTCAGCACGTCTAACATCTATCAAAATTCGCAACTGAACTTCAAAGCGGAAGGCCGAACTGTCATGGTCGTTTTTACCAAAACGGGTTTCCTGTTCAAGCGAGGCGGTCTGGCTTACTAGATAAGTCACAGGTAGACAATGAAATAAATTTTTTTACAACAATCTGCTTTCTTGACTGTTGGCTTTGCTGGATTGGTCTATAGACGAACTTCGACCTATCGAGTGTGGTCGGTTTTCTCATAGAAACAATCCGCCTCAGCCTGATGCCTGGGCGGATTAGAGCTTTCTGTGTGGTCAATCATTGAGGGAGGTCTGGAAAGAACCTGTTCGCCGTGAAACCGTTACTGCTGCCAGCGCTGGCTTACGTTCCGCGTCCAATGTCAGTTGCTCCTGCACGATCTCACGGTCTTCACGTGTCAGGGTCAGGAAGGCGAGAACCATCAGGAGGATGGTCATGCTAGCCATCACTAGGATGAATGCCATACGTCAGTGTGCGCTTGAACAGACGAAATCGGATACAGAAGCCTTTTATAGAATGCACAACTGCCATTCAGTTTATCTCAACACTTGAAGGGCTATCCTTGCTGCTTTTCATACTGAAGTTCACTTAAAATTAAAAATATTGCACTTGTAAACTGTGCGTTGCCACAACGCCCTCAGTACCCGACACTTTCTAATTTTTCTGTCTGAGACGGCTCCAAGAGTCCAATCAGTTGAAGGGCTTCGACCTCTCCACGCTCGTGGATGCGCGCGAATGTGCGCACCAGGGTACGGAGACCCAAGATGACCACACTCCAGTTTCGTCGACCGTGCACCTTCACGGTGCATGTTTGGAGAAGACCCACCAGCACGCACCACACATACGCCAGGGTCAGCAGGCAGAGCAGGCGCTCCACGTGATCGTGGAGCGTCATG